>CAXTSZ010000146.1:0-2093 GCA_964247125.1 uncultured bacterium | reverse complement strand
CCCCAAATATTTTCGAGAATTTGCTCTCTAGTAAATACCTGGCGCGGATGACTCATTAGGTATTGCAGTAGATCGAACTCCTTTGCGGTTAACTCGATCGATCTTTGCCCCCGATGGACTTCACGGGTACGACGATTGAGGCTCAAATCTTCAAACTGCAACAAATCTGTATCCGTTTCCTGGGTACGCCGCAGATGAGCGCGGATTCTGGCTAATAGCTCCTCAATACTAAACGGTTTGACTAAATAATCATCGGCTCCAGCATCTAAACCAGTCACCCGATCGCCAACTTCATCTTTAGCCGTCAGCAAAATTACCGGAATCTTAATTCCAGTCGATCGCAGTCGCCGACAAAGTTCTACCCCAGTCAAACCGGGCATCATCCAATCCAGAATCGCTAAATCTGGCTCTGACTCTCGCGCCAAAGATAGTCCCGACATCCCATCATGTGCCACACTGACGCGATAACCTTCGCTTTGCAATTCCAATTCGATAAATCGGGCGAGTTTGATTTCATCTTCAACCAACAGGATATGTTGTGCTGTCATCTATTTTTTCCTCGATCTCGTTGGTTCTAATTATCCGTGTTTGGGCGGTTATTTAGGTATTTTCAAAGCTGGAGCCGATTGAACGGTACAGGGCTTTTTGTCACATTGCTGCTCGTAGAGCTTTCCGACATAAGGCTTCTGCCAAACAGGGGGAATTTCTAGCAATGCTTGGGTTCCGGTGAATGCTTGCCCGATAAACAAGAGCAATGCGATCGAATTTAAAACAATATGAATATTTCGCCACCGATGAGTGCGATCCTGATAAATTTCTCTAACGATCGCTAGGGAAAAAATCATTAATATCGCCGCAGTAATCCCATAATAGTAATGGGAAATATACCACTGTTCTGTTTTCCGATAAACACCATCCTGACTACCTAAAACAATTAGCGCGACACTGGTAAGGATGGCAAATACACTCCGCCACAGTCTGGTTTTTGCACGGTACAGTAATGATAATGAGGCGATCGCCGCCACAAAAACAAGGCTGATTAAGATAACCTGGAATGGATTTTGCACCCACACTTGTTTATCTATAATATGGCCGAACACATCATTGGCAAATGCGATGAGGACGATACCCACGACCGAACCAGTCAGCCACCGACCTAATTGAGCATGTTCGGGGCCTGCACTGGGCGGAATTGCACTTTTTGCACCAGTCGATACCTGTAACCGCCGCTGACGAGTTTGGAGCGCACGATTGACAACTATGCCAATCAATGGAAATACCACAATCACAGCAATAAATGGATGTAGTAATAAGATCGTATCTCTATCCATAATAATTAATAGTTAATAATTAATAATTGATGATGGGGGGGGAATGGACTTGATCGTGTCGCCGATTCAATCTATAACTGCTCACTTTTGAAACTCACAAATTTCCAAGTCTCCAAGTCCCCCAGTCTCCCAGATCGATTCAGCAATACCTAGATTCTAGTCAATGTCCTGCAAAAAATAAAAGGGTATAAGGGTAAAATTTCGATTCATTTCACCTTTTACCCCTCCAGTAATAGTGTTCATACTAATAACTGAAACCTAACAAATTAGGCAATTACTTGACTTCACTTGCTGGAAATGCAGTTATTCTACCTTTTTTAACAGCAACTACGACATCGTAAGTAGCGCAATAGGAGAAAGTGACATTATTGGCTTTGTTGTATAGATTGACGACCATTCCTGCCCCACCAGGTTGAACTCCAAGTGGTTCTAAATCGCCATAGAAGAACCGACGAAGTTGATCGCCACCACCAATTTGACCCTTATTTTTAGTAATTAAGCTGATTTTTTCTTGGACGGAGGGGCCTTCAGCAGCACTAGCAACTATCCCGATCGATGGAGTGAATGTGTGGGGGGCAACATTACCGACAGTAACTAAGCCCAACATTGCAGCACTTGTAAGTAAAGAAGTTAATTTCATAGAATTCCCGATCGAATATCGATAGAAGGTGGTTTGGGCGAACCCAACTGGTTCACTGATTTAACTATCTCAGTTCGTGCTGAAAGCTCTCTGAACTTAGTCGATCGATTTCCTGAATTTAT
>CAXTSZ010000145.1:0-2263 GCA_964247125.1 uncultured bacterium | reverse complement strand
AATGCAGAAAATTGTGGGCACTACAACAATCGACACCAAAGAACAAATCATTAGTGTTGCCAAACGGCTCTTTGCCGAGCGAGGCTTTGCTGGCACCACATTACGAAATGTGATCGGTGAGGCAGATGTCAATTTGGCTGCGGTTCACTACCACTTCGGTTCAAAGGAGGAGCTATTTCGAGCCGTGGTTGAGCGGTTTGCTCGTCCTATTGTCGAGCAAGAATTGGCACTGCTCAAACAACTTCAGGCGGGGGGGCGAGTGCCATCGGTAGAAGAAATCTTGACCGCAGTACTCAAACCCTGTCTAGAGTTTTTGACTCAAGATCGAGAGTTTTTACTCGTCCACACTCAATTTATGGGTCGTTGTTGGGCAGAACCAGAACCGCTCAAGAGTATAGTGGAGGGGGAATTTGCGGCATCAATGGAGGCATTTTTGGATGTGTTCCAACGTGTGATGCCAGAGCAATCGAGATCTCAGATCGCCTGGAAGTTCGATTTGGTAATTGCTGCATTAGTTCGAGTCCAATCTGAAGCTGGGCAACCGCTGGCACTGCTCCAGAGTACAGATCCTGAAGCGGTTCAAGTGGCGATCGATCGACTGGTGAAGTTTCTAAGTGCGGGGATGCGATCGTGAATGAACCCAATCTCAAGTCAGCCGTGCAATATTTCACAAAGCTTGCTTTCAGGTTGGAAGAATAAGTTCGATTTTCTCTCACAACTCGATTTCTCTAATTAGTCCATGCAGTATTGCCATCCGGTAACTTTCATCAGAAAAAAACTGGGATGCACTCAATCAACCAAAATTTCTTTATTTAGTTTGCTGAGTTTATTGACTAGATAAGTTTCGATCGATTCTAGTTGTTGATTCTTCTTGATAACTTCTTCAATTTTACGCTCAACAATTTCAATTAAATCTCGTTTAGATATTTCACCACCACCCCAATCATCAAGTAATTGTTTGATTTCGCCGAGTGTAAAGCCTAGTCCTTTACATTGAACAATCATTGATAGACGCTCGATCGTTTCTGCACCGTATCTTTTATAAGATTTCCTTCCTTCATCCTTGCTAATTGCAGTAATTAATCCTAGTTTTTCGTAAAACCGAATCGTATCCTTTGATAACCCTGTTTGCTTCGATAGTTCGCCAATGAGCATTAGAGTCACCTAAAATTCCTAAATTTCACTTGACTATGGAGTATACTCCACCGTTTAAGCTACTGGAGATCGATATTTAGATTCCTGGTAGTCATATTAAGCATGAGTAAAACTGTTTTAATTACAGGTGCATCAAGTGGCATTGGTGAGGCAACTGCGAAATACTTCCTCCAAAAAGGTTGGAATGTAGCAGCAACAATGAGATCTCCCCTGGATGTCGGAGATTGGGCAAATGCAGAGAATGTTATTTGTCCGCGCCTTGATGTCACATTACCTGAAACGATTGAAGTGGCAGTCCGTGAGACAGTAGCGCGTTTTGGTCGAATTGATGTATTGATAAATAACGCTGGCTACGCGCTGATGGGGCCACTTGAAGGGATAACATCCGCGCAATTAGACCGCCAATTTCAAACTAACGTGTTTGGATTGGTATCCACAATCCAAACTGTGTTGCCAATTTTGCGACAACAGCATGGAGGCGTAATTATCAATGTTGCTTCAATTGGCGGTCGTCTGGCGTTTCCGTTAGCGTCTTCTTATCATGCTAGCAAGTGGGCTGTAGAAGGTCTTTCTGAAGCTCTGCGTTATGAATTAGATCGGTTCGATATCAAGGTGAAAATCATTGAGCCAGGTGGAATTAAAACCAATTTTATCAATCGCGGTGCAGATTGGGTAAGTCATCCACTATACGCCGATTTAGTCGATCGAGTTAAACAGTTCAGTCAGCGATTAAATGATTCTTTGCCAGAGCCGGAAGGGGTGGCTAAAACTATTTATCGGGCAGCCACCGATCGATCGCAAAGATTACGATACTCCCCGTATGGTGAAGCTTACTTGCTCCTGCACTCTATTCTTCCCGATCGATTATGGCGAAGCTTAGTTACACGGATGATGTTTGGAAGTAAGACCTAAATAAGTGGCGATCGAACGACGTTTCATCACCATCAAAGGCAAGCGAGAACCTTTGGACTAGTAGCGATTGCCGACTACACCCTCATCGATCAGGGACTCAAGACGGTTGGTATCTGTGCAAAAAGCTCTAGTGGGTTAAACCTGACTGCCGGACACAAGTAGCTGAAAAGCAGAGAGAGAGGGGAATTAAAGGAAA
>CAXTSZ010000144.1:0-2429 GCA_964247125.1 uncultured bacterium | reverse complement strand
TATTCAATGTGATCATCAGGAGTACGTGCCGACCCAAAAACAGCGATTTTGCGCACATGGCGATAGTCATAAAAGACTTGAAAGGCACGTTCCATATCTTCGATCGCGGCACTCAAAATCTTCCAATCCAGCCGATCTACTTCCTCCTCTGCTAATCGGACAATTGTTGATAATGCTCTAGCTATCCACTTATGGTGTGGCAGTGTAGATAGTCGATCGACTAAGTCATCTAAGTCTTGTTTTAAGGAGTTAGGAATATCCATATCAATATCAACTTCTGGGCAAAAGCAAACGCCTTCAGGATTGTACCAAAGGCGCTTGCGGAATAAATTTAAATTATCTCGGCATAGAGATAGCTGTTTAATTACACTGCAAATAAAAAGCTATTATCACTACATAGAAAATTACAGATGTTTCTCAATTGTGTTGCACAGAGTGGTTTTAGGCACTGCTCCAACCACAGTTTCTACTTTTTGCCCACCTTTGAAAATCATCAAGGTAGGAATGCTACGAATACCATACTGGCTGGCCACGTTAGGATTATCGTCAGTATTCAGTTTGAAAACCTTTACTTTGCCTTCATACTGCTGGGCTAACTCGTCTACAACTGGTCCAACTAGGCGGCAGGGGCCACACCAAGGTGCCCAAAAATCTACCAATACCGGAACATCACTATCGAGAACGTCATCTTTAAAAGATGCATCCGTAACTGCTGGTGCTGCCATTACTGTAATTCCTTATCTTAATAGTCCAAGTTTTCAGGCAATTTTACCACAGGCAAAACGCCAAACTAACGGCGGAAAAATCGAAAATTAGACCTTCCACTCATATTTTACCACCGAAAACTGAATACCTGGGCGTAGTCAAAAGCTGTAATAGTCCGCAACAGTTGCTGCTAATTGCAAGGAACCGCCCGAAACAAAGTTTCAGGCGGAGTAGTGGTGTGAGGAGTGAACGGAAACGTCAGTCTCCGTTAGCCTCAATTGTAACAGTAGATATCAAGTGATGTGGGCGATCCTATCGATTTAAACTATTCCCACATTTGGAACGCTATTTACCCATTCCCAGGTGTTGAGCTTTTTGATAAACCTTACCCTCTGTTAATAGAGATGGTGCAATTACTACCTCTACTTGCTGCATTTCCTTGATGCTCTTTGCTCCTAACGTTCCCATGCTGGTTTTCAGAGCGCCTAGGAGATTATGTGTTCCATCATCAAGTCTGGCCGGCCCCACTAAAATTTCTTTTAAAGAACCTGTTGCTCCCACCTTAATCCTAGTTCCTCTGGGCAAGATGGGGCTGGGTGTGGCCATTCCCCAATGGAAACCCCGACCAGGTGCTTCTTTGGCGCGAGCAAAAGGCGAGCCAATCATGACACCATCTGCTCCGCAAGCAATACATTTGCAAATATCGCCGCCAGTTACTAAACCACCATCAGCAATAATCGGAATATACTTGCCTGTCTTGGCGAAGAAATCATCTCTGGCTGCGGCACAATCAGCTACCGCTGTTGCTTGTGGAACTCCTACTCCCAATACACCTCGCGATGTACAGGCCGCTCCTGGACCAATGCCTACTAACACCGCTGCTGCGCCAGCTTCTAGAAGCTTAATTGTTACGTCATAGGTAACGCAGTTACCCAGAATTACTGGCATTGGCATGTCATGGCAGAATTTAGCCAAATCTAAGGCTATGATGCCAGCTGGTGCAAAGAATTCGGTAGACACCACGGTGGCTTGAATAAAAAATAAATCAGCTCCTGCTTTAGCCACTACCTCCCCATACTTGGCTGCCCCCGCTGGCGTTGAACTTACTGCTGCTATCCCACCCTGAGTCTTTATTTCTTTAATGCGTTGCTCAATTAGCGCTGGATCGATCGGTTGAGCATAGAGTTCTTGCATTAGCGGTACAAATTCATCCACTCCTACCGCTGCGATCCGATCCAAAATTGGATTTGGATCGGCGTAACGAGTCTGAACCCCTTCCAGGTTAATAACCCCTAGTGCCCCTAGCTTAGATAACTCGATGGCCATTTTGACATCAACTACCCCATCCATTGCACTAGCGATAATCGGAATTTCTCGCTCAATACCACCAATTTGCCAGCGTGTATCTGCCAGACTGGGGTCGATCGTTCGGTGTCCCGGCACTAAGGCGATTTCGTCGATGCCATAGGCACGGCGAGCAGTTTTACCTCTCCCAATTTGAATATTCACGACCCAACCTTTTTGTAGAAACTATAATTTAGCTGTTTATATACCCTGTTGTGCCAGACATGTTTTGGCATGTCAACTAGCTGCCACAGGTTCTTCTCCCATCAATGTTAGTGTACTAAAGCCGCTTATGGCAGTCGTCATTAATTATCACTTCTAGAAAACCCCAAAAGAAAGTACTTGACACAAAGGGAGGGAGGGGATATATTTGTAAAGCG
>CAXTSZ010000143.1:0-2629 GCA_964247125.1 uncultured bacterium | reverse complement strand
CCCAAACATTGGGTGCCTCAGTACGTTGTAAAGTAGTTGTCATTTTTTTATGATTACGATGAATTTTTAGATTCGATGTGGCCTTACGCCACTGATCCCCATATTAGAGTAAACATTTATATTTGTAAAGAGTGTTGACAAATATAAATTCTTTGTCGAGAGAGATATCATCTACTAACCAGGTGGCCAAACCAAAGTGCGCTTACCCAACACATGAAAATGTAAATGAGAAACAGTCTGTCCGCCATCATTACCAATATTTGTGACCACTCGATAGCCATTAGTCAATCCTTCTTGAATAGCAACTTGCTTAATTATTAAAAGAATGTGTCCTAAAACAGCCTGATCATCAGTATTGACAGTTGCCAATGATTCGATCGGCTGTTTGGGAATTACTAATACATGCACTGGTGCTTGGGGATTCACGTCCCGAAAAGCTAGAACTAGTTCGTCTTCGTAGATAATATCGGCGGGAATTTCTCTGCGGATTATCCGACTAAAAATTGTTTCACTCATAATTGCGGGGAATTATTAGAAGAAATTGCATACTGTATAGATTTTACTGGGTCTCACTTGACCGGAAGGAGTTATAGGTGATGCCCGCTTTCTTCAATCGATTGATCGCTTCACCTAGTCGATCGCAATCGGCAATCAGGCTCAACCGCACATAACCTTCACCGCCAGATCCAAAGGCATTACCCGGAGTTAGTACCACTCCAGTCTCACTCAAAACTCTGAGAGCAAATTCTGTGGAACCAATACCGGGCGGACAAGGTACCCACAAATACATCGTGGCTTTGGTGACAGGCACATTCCAGCCTAATTCGGCCAGACCTTTAATCACAAAATCGCGGCGCTCGCGGTAGCGGTTTTGAACCTGGGAAACATACTCATCTGGTAGGTTAAGAGCCGTTTCCGCAGCTGTCTGTAGAGCTGCAAAAATACCGTAGTCCAAATTGGTTTTAATCGTTCGTAGACCCTGAATAATTTTCGAGTTACCCACCACAAAACCGATGCGCCAGCCTGCCATATTGTAGGTTTTGGACATGGTGTGAAATTCAACACTAATGTCTTTTGCTCCTGGAATCTCTAGCAAACTAGTAGGTTGATATCCATCGAAGGCTAGTTCCGCATAGCAGAGGTCATGCACCAGAATAATTTCATATTTACGAGCAAAGGCCACAATCTCCTCATAAAACTCGCGGGGGGCAGTTGCTCCAGTCGGATTGCTAGGATAGTTGAAGAACAGTAGCTTAGCTTTGCGAGCGACATCCTCCGGAATCTTAGCTAAATCGATTACCCAATCATTTTCAGCAGTCAGCAGCATTTCATGAATATCGGCACCGGCAATGAGTGGTCCCCGAAAATGCACAGGGTAAGCTGGATTTGGTACCAGAACCACATCACCTGGGTCGATGAAAGCCATCGCCAAATGTGCCAAACCTTCTTTAGAACCCATCAGCGGCAACGCCTCATTTTCAGGGTTTAAAGTTACGCCGTAACGACGCTGATACCAATCAGCTACTGTCCGGCGAAAACTGCCCAGCCCCTCAAAAGGTGGATAGCCATGAATATCTGGGTGATCAAGAGCAGCTTTGGCGGAAGCAATTACCGATTCATGCGGCGCTCCATCTGGATTTCCCATGCCCAAATCTATTAAGTCAATACCCTGTTGACGGGCATTAGCTTTCAGTTCATCCAACCGGACAAACACATACTGTGGCAAATTGCGTACACGAGTAGCTGGCGTAATCCAATCTAATGTCATTGAAGCAGGTGAGCAATACGAACGGCACAAACCAATAGCATATCAGAGTGTCACAGGAGAAACCAAAAAATGATGATAATACGCTTGTATGTTATTGGTATGTCAAGAACTGTTACAGCACCCTATAGATTTTCGCCCAAATATCGCAAAATGTTTGCGGAAGGTAACTGAACAACTGCCAATATCTTGATCCCGGCGATTTGGATACTATGGGGGTTGGCTCTTACCCGTATTTTGACTGGTAAAACCAGCTATAAACAACTGGTTAATAACTTTTTTTGGAGTAATACCTAATAATGAGTATCGTCACCAAAGCGATCGTCAATGCAGACGCTGAAGCTCGTTACCTCAGCCCCGGCGAACTAGACCGGATCAAGTCCTTCGTGACTTCTGGCGAGCGTCGTCTTCGGATTGCTCAATCTCTAACTGACTCTCGTGAGCGTCTCGTTAAAGAAGCTGGCAACAAACTTTTCCAACAACGTCCTGATGTTGTTTCTCCTGGTGGTAATGCCTACGGCGAAGAAATGACTGCTACTTGTTTACGTGACCTGGACTATTACCTACGTCTAATCACTTACGGTGTAGTTGCTGGTGATGTAACTCCGATCGAAGAAATCGGGATCGTTGGTGTCCGTGAAATGTACAAATCTTTGGGTACTCCCATCGATGCAGTTGTCGGCGGCGTTCGCGCTATGAAAGATGCTGCTGTAGGGATGATGTCCGCAGAAGATGCAGCTGAAGCTGGTGCATACTTCGACTACGTGATTGGTGCAATGGGCTAATTGCTCGTTCATCCGTCATTAAACAAAGCGACTACAGTAAATCAGTTAAGGAATTTAAAATAATGCAAGACGCAATTAC
>CAXTSZ010000142.1:0-2701 GCA_964247125.1 uncultured bacterium | reverse complement strand
AGTTATTTATTCATTGGCAACTAGCACCCGCCTTGATCAATGCCGATTTTGTGATGACCCTACGGCTACAGCAGGAACGGATGGCGCAGCACCTCTTGTCCAGTCTTCATGAATACCACCAGGTCTATGGCATCACCAGAGAGAAGCTAGCACAATGTCATCCCGATGTGAAAATCATGCATCCCGGTCCCACGAATCGGGGGGTGGAAATCACTTCAGATTTAATGGATGATCCAGAGTTGAGCTTAGTGAGCCAACAGGTCACTAACGGTGTGGCGGTGCGGATGGCACTGCTCTACTTGATGAGCAATGTGAAAATTAACAGAAATCAAAACTAGCATATTCCCAAGGAATGACTAGGAAAAAAGTCATGGGTATATAGGTACTTTGTAGATAGTGATCTTAGGAAGATTGTTCCTACTTAAGACGAATTTTAACTTCTATGATTAAAGTACGAAGAACTAGACGGGAAACATTATGACCGATCGCACCCCAACTATTCATAACAATCCGCTACCCCAGGACTTAAATGGCCTAGAGGACAAGGAAATTCAGCCAGAGAATAGTTCTGCGCTGGTCATGATCGAGACCCCCATATCACCAGATGCAGCCGCACAATTGGAACCCTCGGCACCAGGGGCTCGCTCTTGGATGAAAACTGCTCTGTTGTTAGGGCTAGTGCTATCGATCGGAGCCTTGGGCTTTGTGGGGATTCGGAATTTTAGTACTAGCTCTGCTCCGAAAGAAAAACTTGACAAAAAGCTCAAAGTTACGCCAGTATTAGTCGCTACCGCCATCCAAAAGACTGTCCCCGTGCAGATTAACGCGATCGGTACTGTTCAGCCAGGGACGACGGTATCGGTAACGCCGCAAGTTAGTGGCCGGATTAATGGTGTCTTTTTCAAAAAAGGCCAGGAAATTAAGAAAGGGCAATTGCTGTTTACAATCGATCAACAATCCCAAGCAGCAACGATTCAGCAAGCTCAGGGCGTAATTCTCAAGGACGGGGCCCTGGTGCAACAGGCGCAAGCCACGTTGGATAAAGATACAGGATTAATTGCCCAAGCCCAAGCCACCCTTGCTAAAGATTTACAAGTAATTGAGCAGGCCAAAGCTACTTTAGATCGCGATACCGGGCTAATTACTCTGGCTCAAACAACTTTGGCTAAAGACCAAGGGCTAGTAAAACAAGCTAAAGCCATTCTCGCCAAGGATATTGCCCAATCTAAATATGCCCAAGCGCAAAGCCAACGGTATGGCAATTTACTTAAACAGGGTGCGGTCAGTCAAGATCAAGCCCAACAATATTTAGCAAATGGTCAGATTGCCGCCGCTAATATTCAGGCGGATATCGAGTCTATTCACAATGCGGAGGCCGTAGTGCAGGGCGATCAAGCGGCCATTCGGAATGCTCAAGCTACAGTCCGGGGCGACCAGGCCGCCATTAAAAATGCCCAAGCAGTGGTGCAGGGCGATCGAGTGGCGATCGAGAATGCTAGAGCCGTAGTCCGGGGAGATCAAGCAGCAATTCGCAATGCTCAAGCCGGCATAGCTTCCGACCAAGGCACCTTGAAAAATGCCCAAGTCCAACTGGGATATACCAAAATTTACGCCCCGATCGATGGTCGGATCGGGAATATCCTCGTCCAAGTTGGGAATGTCGTTCAACCCAGTGGCAATAATCCGCTCGCAACGATCGTGCAAGTTAATCCCCTTCAAGTCTCGTTTGCGGTACCGGCCTCAAACCTCGCTGAAGTGCAAAAACAGATGAAAGGTGGCAAATTACCGGTAGATATCAAACTCGCAGATACCGACAGCAAATCTATCTCTGGAATGCTCTCATTCGTCAATAACACGGTAGACAACACCACTGGCACGATTCAGTTAATTGGTGACTTCAATAATACCGATGGGAAGCTATATCCTGGGCAATACGTTAACGCAACCCTGACTCTGAGTGAGACACCTAACGCGATCGTCGTGCCATCCCAAGCTGTGCAGAATGGCCCGAATGGTCAGTTTGTATTTGTTGTTAAACCAGACATGACAGTGGAAAATACGCCAGTAGTTGCAACTAGTGCGGCAGATGGCTTGAATGCAATCCAGAAAGGACTTAAAGCTGGCGATAAAGTCGTCACCGACGGTCAGGCTAATTTAGTGGATGGTGCTCAGGTGAAGGTCAAAGAACCAGGAGCAGGGAAACCCGATACGGGTGCAAAAACTGGGGGTATTGTCAATCCCATTCCCGACAAAGCCTCTGGCGATCCAACACCAACAGCTCGACCACACAAACGCTCAGGGAAACATCGATCATCCTCAACTAATACACCAGCGGCATCGCCTAGTCCTGATGGTCAGAAATAATAGGTGTGGGTTGTTTGGCTCGATTGAGATGGTGACCCCCGCCGAAGTCCAGCAAATCAAAACCGAGACTTGCCCATGAACCTCTCCGAACTCTATATTCGCCGCCCAATCATGACCACCCTCGTCATGATTGGCATCCTGATCTTCGGGTGGATGAGCTATCAAACCCTCCCCATCAGCTACCTCCCCAACGTCGATTATCCCACCATTCAAGTCACCGCCTCCCGCCCCGGAGCCAGCCCCGAAAACATGTCCGCGTCCGTCTCGCGCCCGCTCGAAAAACAATTTTCCAGCATCGCCGGATTAGATACCCTCAGTTCCACCAGCACCCTCGGCA
>CAXTSZ010000141.1:0-2915 GCA_964247125.1 uncultured bacterium | reverse complement strand
AACTTCAAAAGTCTTGCCTTCAGCCATAATTTTTGGCATGGTCATTCTCCTGTTTGATTAATAAATTCAAAGCGTTATGCTGCGATCGATCCACTTTTACACACCTCGGACAAATTCTAATAGAAATTATTGTTGAACAAATCAGTCGTTCGGTATATTTATATTGATGATTTTGAAGTTAACCATCTCTCAATCGGATAGAGCCGATTCCTGCTTAATTACGATTGCATTGCTGGTATTGCTTCATGTTTTGTCAAAGCAGCTTGAAGTTTTGCTTCATCCTCTTTTGATAGGGAAGTGCGTAAAACTTTGCCCTCAAACTTGCTGAGATCTGCCAACACGCGATCGGGTGTAGATTTTCGGACTAGCACAAAGATCGCCGAAGTGCCTGGTTCGATCGTACTGCCTAGATCCCGCATGAAATCATCATTGATGCCGATGTCGCTCAATGCTCCCGAAAGTGCCCCAACACCAGCACCAACCAAGGCAAAAATCGGATTAAAGAAAATCACTCCGAGCAACAGTCCCCAATAGCCACCACTAAGAGCACCAGCCGCGACTAGTTCTTGAGCTTGCTTGATTTTGACTTTGCCTTCTTGATTTCTGACCACAACAGCGGCATCTTCTAGATCGACTAAATACTCTGATTGGAGCCTTCTGAGTTCGCTCATTACTTCATCTGCCTTAAACTCATCCTTGAAACCAACAACAATTAGATCGCTCATTATTTTCCTGTGTAAATAAATTTAACTAGTTTGATGTGCTTAAACTACGATCGATCCCTGGAATCGAATACTACTTAAAATTAGAAAACTCTCGGTGGTAAATTTTAGTCGATTCGCCAGAGCCGACGCTACGCGAACGACCTTTTGCAGCTTACACACTCCAGTTATATCAATTCCTACCTCCAAATAAATCACTCAAAAGGTATATATTTGCTGAACTAATAAATCCTCCTAATGGATAATAGACAAGCCGATCTAGTTTCGGAGAAAATTTAGGAAAGCTTTTTTAGTTTGACAAAGCTGTAAACCTTCAACTGAGCAAATAACTATGTCAGACCCCAATGGTGTGATGATGCAGTACTTCCACTGGTACTGCCCTGAAGATGGTAGCCTCTGGAATCAGGTTGCCGAAAAAGCGACTGATTTAGCAAAGGCTGGGATTACTTCACTGTGGCTACCGCCTGCATACAAGGGCACAGGCGGTGGCATGGATGTCGGCTACGGAGTTTACGATATATTCGACTTGGGCGAGTTTGACCAAAAAGGCTCGGTACGGACGAAATATGGTACCAAAGATGAGTACGTTCAGGCGATTAAGACTGCCCAAAAAGCGGGGATTCGGATCTATGCTGATGTGGTGTTCAATCACAAGCTGGGTGCAGATCTAGAAGAAGAGATGGAAGCAACTCCTTTTAGTACAGAAAATCGAACTGAGCCAGTCGGTGAGTACCAACATATTAAAGCTTGGACGCACTTTACTTTTCCTGGACGTGATGGCAAATATTCCAAGATGGAATGGCATTGGTGGCATTTTGACGCGATCGATTACAATGCTTTTAATGAAGGTGAATCTGCCGTTTACTTACTCAAAGGCAAATCTTTTGATGAAAATGTCGATCTCGAAAAAGGTAATTTTGATTACCTGATGGGTTGCGATCTGGACATGGAAAATCCTGAAGTAGTGGGAGAACTCAATTACTGGGGGGAATGGTGTTATGACACTACTAATGTTGATGGCTTTAGGTTTGATGCTGTCAAACACGTATCCGCAGAATTCTTTCAAAAGTGGATCGAACACGTGCGCGATTATGCCAAACGCGATCTATTTGCAGTGGGTGAATATTGGTCGTATGAAGTAGATGCGCTCCACAGTTTTATCGAAACAACTAATGGTAATGTGAGCTTGTTTGACGCACCATTACATTACAATTTTCATGTTGCTAGCCAAGCAGGTGAGACTTATGATCTGACCAAGATTTTTGATAATACTCTAGTTCAGCAGCAACCAGCATTGGCTGTAACTCTCGTCGAAAATCACGATTCTCAGCCGCTCCAGTCGCTAGAATCGATCGTCGAAGCTTGGTTCAAACCCCTCGCCTATGCCCTAATTTTACTGCGAGAGGCCGGATATCCCTGTATTTTTTATGGCGACTACTACGGCGCACATTATAAGGATAGCAAGGATGGTGAAGAGTATGAAATCTGGATGGAATCTCATCAGTTCCTAATTGACAAGTTTCTCTACGCCCGTCAAACCTATGCCTATGGCGAACAACAGGATTATTTCGACCATCCGAGCACGATCGGGTGGACGCGATTGGGTGACGCGGAGCATCCTAGTGGGATGGCGGTGGTGTTGACTAATGGTGAAGGTGGCGGTAAATCGATGAACATCGGACATCCCAATTGTACTTATGTAGATATTACAGAACATGTCAAAGATCCGATCGTCACCAATGATGATGGTTGGGCAGAATTCCGGTGTAATGGCGGCTCTGTCTCAGTCTGGGTGAGAGAGTCAGACTAGATCGATTGTCGCTACTTATTGTAAATCCGGTTCATACAGGCTGCTTATATGAAAAATCATCCTATTGTTGAAATTAGCCAATCTGACACAGCCGATCGCGTAAGCGCGAATATTCCCATCCCAGGGCATGTTCTCAAAAACGTTGAGACGATCGCCAGCCATCAAGATCGCCAAAAACAGGGTGTGAGAGCAGATCGCCGAATTTTAAACAAAATTGCGGGTTTTTTCGCTCGCCCTGGATTTCTGTACTTTCAGATCGGATTTTTTGCAGTGTGGATTGGCTGTACTAATCTAGCCGAGCGGAATATCATCGCGAAGAATTTTCCACAGTTCGATGTAGACTATCATGCACTTGAAGTTGTTTCACTGTTAATTTCCACCGA
>CAXTSZ010000140.1:0-3040 GCA_964247125.1 uncultured bacterium | reverse complement strand
GACTATCAGCTTGGTGGAATGATGCCATTGCCCCGCCAGCAGTAGCAAACATTCCAGAGGTACAGTTTGATATTGCGTCAGGTAGTTCAGCACAGTCGATCGGCAAAGAGCTAGCCGCCAAAAAGTTGATCAAGTCTGAGGTTGCATGGAAGCTTTGGACATCCGTTTTTTCTCGTCAGAGTAAAGGCGCCAAATCTGGCAGCTACCAAATCTCGCCCAGCCAATCACTGCCCGATGTTGCCAACAAAATCTGGAATGGCAAGGTCACAGAAGTAAGTTTTACAGTCCCCGAAGGCTCCAACATCAAGAAAATGGCTCAGTACTTTCAAGACAATAAAAAGTACTTTACAGCAGCAGAATTCATTACTGTCACTCAGCAAATTCCCCGAGATAAGTTTCCCTGGCTACCAGCTGGCATTAAAGATCTCGAAGGCTTTCTGTTTCCTGATACCTATAAAATTCCCAAGGAAGGTATCACAGCTAAAGGTATTGTCAATCAAATGCTCAAGCAATTTGAAAAAAATGCTTTACCGGCATACACAGAACAAGGGTCTAAATCCAATCTATCCCTGCTACAGTGGGTCAGTCTCAGTAGCGTTGTCGAAAAAGAAGCAGTAATTCCGACAGAAAGGCCCCAAATTGCCGGAGTCTTTGTCAACCGTCTCAGTAAGGGCATCAAACTAGAATCTGACCCTACGGTCGAATACGCCTTTGGTATTAAACAAACACCCGATCGACCGCTCTATTTTTCGGAAATTCGTAAACCCCATCCCTATAACACCTACACAACTCCCGGCATTCCACCCGGTCCGATCGCCAGTCCAGGATTGGCCAGTCTCAAAGCAGTGCTGGCACCAAACAGCACTGACATGCTCTTTTTTGTAGCCAAGTATGATGGAACTCATGTATTCAGTAAAACCAATGCTGAACACGAGCAAGCCACCAGAGCCATTCGGGCTGGTCGCCAGCAGATTCAGAAAAAATGAGTGGGAATTCAAATGCTTTTTAGTCTTTTGCAGCCAGATTTGATTTTGGGTAGCAACATTTTGCAACTAACCCCCAACACACTCAAACACTATCAACTGCGTGGACTCATTTTGGATATTGATGACACCATCATTTCAGTCAAAACTAGCATAGCCCAACCAGAAATTTTAGAATGGATCGCCGAGATCCGCCAAGTAGCCCAGCTATGGCTAGTGACTA
Source organism: uncultured bacterium (assembly GCA_964247125.1). Classification (GTDB taxonomy): domain Bacteria; phylum Cyanobacteriota; class Cyanobacteriia; order Cyanobacteriales; family Chamaesiphonaceae; genus JAAFHZ01. Next base: position 1,834 of record CAXTSZ010000140.1, on the reverse strand, counting down.
ATAACCCACATCGGCGCAGAATTGAGTCGATCGCCAACAGTCTAGACCTTCCCTATTTTTTATCAGCGGCCAAGCCTTCTCGCAAAAAGCTGCGTCAGGCCGTTAATGACATGGATCTACCCTATCAAGAAGTGGCAATGGTTGGCGATCGGATATTTACTGATGTTTTAGCAGGTAACCGATTAGGAATATTCACTATTCTAGTAGAGCCAATCGCCTCCCAAAAATCCACCTCTGGCTTTCATTTACTCCGACAGGCCGAATTTAGCCTCGCACAGCTTATGGGTGTCTCTCTCAAACATTCCAATACTTCCCACTATCAAAAGAGTTAATGATTCTCAATTATGGAAATGTAAATAAAACATTAAGAAACAAAATAATTTCAACTTTGTCTGGCATTATAATATAGTTAAGAATGAGACCAGCCTATATAAAGGTCTTAAACATAGCAAAAATAAATTTAAAACTAAGAGCGCAAGCCCATTTCGGGCTAGCGCTCTAATTTTTCGGCCAGTGATTTATAAATTCATGGCGGCATGATCGTCCCCGATTTCTGAGAAATTAGATATTATTCTTTACATTAGTTAACACTTTGCTAACTACAATGTTAATATTTACGGCGTACTGTTTTCAATATTTTCAACAACCCAGTTTTCTCCACAAGCACTAGGCGTTATGCAACCAGTAATAGTAATCAAAATAGGGACTTCCAGCTTAACCCGTCCTGATGGCAATCTTGCACTAGCAGCTATTGCCGCACTAATCGAAACTATTGTTGATTTAAAGCGTCAGGAATACTCAGTCATCCTCGTATCTTCTGGCGCGGTGGGCATAGGATGCACCAGATTAAATCTTCTTACTAAACCAAAACTGATTGCACTCAAACAGGCCGCAGCAGCAGTCGGCCAAGGCCGCATGATCCGGGTCTATGATGACTTATTTAGTCAATACGGCCTACCAGTCGCCCAAATTTTACTCACCAGAGGTGATTTAGAAAAACATCAGAGTTATAAAAATATTAACAACACTCTCCAAGAGCTTCTCAAGCTTAATGTAGTCCCGATAATTAATGAAAATGATACGGTCGCAGTAGAAGAACTCAAGTTCGGCGACAACGATACCCTTTCCGCTCGGGTAGCTAGTTTAATTGAAGCAAAATGGCTTTTCTTGCTCACAGATGTCGATCATCTTTACTCCGCTGATCCACGAAATAATCCCAACGCTCAAAAAATATCTGTCGTAGATTCCATAGCTGAACTAGCAATAGATACCGATGGTCAGGGATCTGAATGGGGTACAGGTGGCATGGGCACTAAAATTGCAGCCGCTAAAATTGCAGTTAGCGCTGGTGTGACCACTGTTATCACTAATGGTAAAAATTCCCAAAATATTCCTAGAATTTTGGCAGGGGAGTCGATCGGTACCTGTTTTACAGCACAAGCAAAAATAGATAATTCTAAGAAGCGCTGGCTGGCTCATGGATCAGTACCAATTGGTAAGATCTTCCTAGATCCAGGAGCTATTCAAGCCATCACCCAACAAGGAAAATCTCTGCTCCCAGCAGGTATTACCAAAATTAGTGGCGACTTCGACGAATCTGATACAGTTCAACTTTGCGATACTGAGATGCGGGAAATTGCGATCGGCATAGTCAATTACAGCAGCACAGAACTTCACAAAATCCATGGCCATCAGTCTATAGATATCGAAACCATCCTAGGTTACATCGGTGAAGATACTGTGGTACATCGAGATAATCTGGTACTAATCTAGACTCCAGTCCGCAAATCAAAAGAGACTTAGTTCTATTGTGAACTAAGTCTCTTTCTCTTCT
>CAXTSZ010000139.1:0-3042 GCA_964247125.1 uncultured bacterium | reverse complement strand
TAGTAGCACTAGTACTGGTACCTGGATTCAGTTGTACTAAGCCGGGAGCGGTAGTGATCGGTGTGATAGGGGTGCCAGCTGGTGCCTCGCTAACTAATCTAGTGGTAGTTCTAGGGACATCGGCTGCCAGTTGTTCATTCCCAGCATTATCGGTAGCCAAGCTGTAAAAAGTATACGAGTTACCAATTACACCCGTAAAAACCTGTGTGAGATTCGTGGCATCGGTGACAAATTGCGTAAAAGCGCCACCGTTAGTCGATACATAGCTATCGTAGTTGCGGAGACCACTGGGGTCGGTGAAATTCTCAACCAACGTGACATTGGTGCCGACGGTGGTGGCGGGTAAAGCAGTTACGCCACCCGTTGGTGGGGTAATATCCAGTTGGGTCAGATCCCCAGAACCAAAGCGAGTAGTTGATATATAGGTGGTAGATGCTCCCGGTGCCAAGGAAAAAACATTTCTCAAGCCCAGTGCGACATCATATTCAGAGCCAGCATCAATAAAGCCATCGGAGTTACTGTCACCCCGGACGATCGTGTTGCGGAGTGTGCTACCACTCAAAATGTTACTAGATAAAGTGCTATAAAAATCTAACTCGAAGCGATTAGTGGTGGGAATGGTGCCACCACTACCGGTGATCCCAAAGAAAGTGGCATCTGTTTGGCCTGTGCCACCACTATCGGTCTCAAATAAGATGTCTTGGCCATTTTGAACGAATTTGCCGCCGCCATCTACTAGGCTACCATCAAATAATAAATCGCCGTCAACGTAGCGCACTAGATCGAAATTGATGGCGGCGTTGGTCGTGTTGGTGACGGTATAAGCTTGATCAAAACGGCTGCCAGTACGAACTCTGGTACTATTTAATAAATCTCCAGTGGTTTGCTTGAGTTGAAATTGCAGTCCACCAACAGTGAAGGTACTATTGGCCGTATTGGCGTTGGCATTAGTGAAGGCTTCATTCGTGCTAGCCGATGGGTTTAGCTCAGTTCTGGTACCAGTGCTCCCATTACTGCCAATAATTCCGAGGGCAACGTAGGAACGAAATGTCGTACTAGCAGAAGTTTTGGCACCTAATGGGTCATATAAGGCATTACCGCCACTACCCGATGAACTGCCAAAAACGCCAAATTCATCGACCGTAACTTTTAACTCACCATCACCAGCTGCGGTACTTAGAATATTTGTAGCCATGTTTACCTTTGTGACTTGATTTATTGGATAACAGTCTTTAAGATTGCTAATTAAGTTCTGTCAAGCTTTATGCTGATTGCTAGCAAAAATTCCTCGGCTAACGCGGTTCGTTTAAAGCGAGGAGCATTACTAGGGCTGGAACTTTATAGCAATTCACTACCAAGACTACTGACATTTACTGATATGCTGCAAGTACAGTTTAGGATCACTTTTAAGCTTCTTAGCTGTGCTTGACAAATAGATCATTATCACGAATGGCTAGTCTCAAAATATCCCCAGACCAACTTCAGCGCATTAAACAAGCCAGAATTGAGCGTGGTTGGGCGATCGATCGTCCTGAATGGTTAATTGAAGCTAGTAAAATCTTGAAACCCACCATGAATTGGGAAAGAGACGAAAAACTAGCTGTCTCGATTGGCAGTTGGAAGCGTTTTTTGCATGGTAAACCCATTAAACCTGCTGCTTTTAAAGCTTTTTGTCAGGTACTGGGTCTTAATTGGCAAGAAGCGGTAGGTTCCATGCCTTTAACCAGAGCTGGGACTGCTAATTATGACTGGGGTGAGGCACCAGATCCATCAATCATGGTGGGTCGATCTGTAGAGGTAGCCACTCTGAAGCAATGGATAGTGTGCGATCGCGTTCGTCTCGTATCTATCTTAGGTGTGGGTGGTATTGGTAAAACATCCTTGGCTAGTAAGGTGGCGCGGGAGATTGCGGGCGAGTTTGAATATGTAATTTGGCGCAGTCTGTGCGAAGCGCCAGCGGTTGAGCAATTAGTGGGGGAATTGATCCAGCTTTTTGCGGCGACAACAGCCATCGATTTACCTGTGACTTTGGGTCAGAAAATTACCCTACTGCTTGATTTATTTCAGGCTTCTCGCTGCCTGGTTATTTTGGATAGTGTCGAATCTATTTTGCAAAGTGGTTCTCTAACTGGTACTTATCACCTCCACCACCATGGCTATCGGGAGTTTTTCCGCAGAATTGGGACATCTGTACATCAAAGTTGTTTGTTGGTAACTGGGCGCGAACCAGTGAGAGAAATGCGGCGATTGCAAGGACCTGCGTCATTGGTACGGGTCATGAAGCTGGCTGGTTTGCAGCAGGAAGCCGCTAAAATCTTGAATGTTCGAGGTGTATTTGGCTCGGCGCTGGAGCTGGAAGCATTGATTACTAAATATCATGGCAACCCCCTCGCCCTCGAAATTGTCTCAACTACTATTAAAGATATTTTCAACAATGATATTGCCGATTTTTTGCAAGTGCCGGGTGTGTTTGGCGAAATCAAAGATTTATTGGCGGCACAATCTCATCGATTGTCTGAAGTTGAAAAAATGATGATCTGTTGGCTGGCTAACTACCCTGGACCGGCCACCTGTCACAAAATAGCTGCCGATCTGCCGGGTGAAGCGCATGGGACTATTATCGAAGCTCTGGACTCCCTGCTCGATCGATCTTTAATTCAGTCAACGGAACACGGTTTTATTCTCCAAAATATAGTGATGGAGTATGTCAAAGATAGTGCTGCTAGCTATCGCAATCTTGGCGCTGTCGATTTAGCCTCAACGTTGAATTGATTGAGGATTGAACTTTCTTTGCTGGGGAAATTAAGGCAGAGATTTAGTCGGAGAGCTTGAGGGCTTGGTCGAGGATGGGACGTTCTTCGCTGGGTAGGTTGAGCCAGAGGCGTTGGCGTTTGCTGGGGTCTTTTTTGTATTCAATCGCCGTACTCATTAACCTCAATGGCAGTTCCATGGCGGGTTCGGTGCCGAGACTGCTGGTACGCCATAGTGACAACCATTTGGCGGCGGTGTGGTCGCTGATGGTGGGGGCAACGATGAGGTGGA
>CAXTSZ010000138.1:0-3106 GCA_964247125.1 uncultured bacterium | reverse complement strand
TTTTCCTCAATACTTGTCATCTTAGGTTTAAAGTGTGAGAATCTCGTGAGGTAATTATATCTATTCAGTCATCGAGCAGATTCTGGTGCAGGCTTTGCCGTTGCTCAATGGGAAGCCTTGCGGACTATTGAGACATCAATATGAGAAGAGGTGATGTTACGATCGGAGCAAACTAATGACTCAACCACTTTTACCCCAACCACAGTTAGAACCAACTGGCATCACATCTGAGCAGTATGAGGCGCATACACTGCAAAAGCTAGAGCCATGGGATCTAGCTTGACAAATCAAACATAGTGACATTTGGGGAACTATTTATTGCAATCTATATGTCTAACGATCGATAAACTTGTGTCGATCTCCATGCTAAATTATTTCCGTTGGATTTGTATGTTTCTACCTGTCATTGGATTATTAACCATCTCAGTAGATGGCAATCAAGTTAGAGCACAACAAGAAAATGTTTCAGGAAGTAGAATTCGCGAACGAATTAAAATCTATCGAGAACGCCGCCAACAACAGTCGCCAAATCCGACTCAATCGTCCGGTGCTACTGGACTCATCTCCCACAAATTGAACGTCGGTGGCATCGATCGCGAATACTATCTATATACTCCAGCCATTCTAAAACCTAGTCAATCAGTACCATTAGTCATCGGTTTACATGGCGGACACGGACAACCACAAAGGTTCGCTGAGACTACCAAATTTAATGGTTTAGCGCAAAAACAGGGATTTATCGTTGCTTATCCAGCGGGGATCGATCGCAATTGGAATGATGGGCGCGATAGTAAAACTTTGCCCACTCAGGATGATGTTGCCTTTATTCGGGCGATGATTGATGATATCCAAAAAAATCATCAAATTGATGCAAGTCGAATTTATGCTACAGGCATCTCTAATGGTGGGTTTATGACTCAAAGATTAGCTTGTGAATTACCCGATCGGATCTCGGCATTTGCATCAGTAGCGAGTACGATGGCAGCCCCACCCTCATCTGCTTGCAAATCTTCGGCACCAGTCGCGATGTTGACGATGAATAGCCCTGTCGATCGATTTGTCCCTTGGCAGGGTGGGACGATGACCAGAGGCGAAGGTGGGACGATATTGCCGGTGGCTGAAACAACCGATTTTTGGCGGACTAAAAATGGCTGTACCAAAAAGCCATCGATCACAACATTGCCAAGTAATGCTCCTGCTGATGGGACAAAAGTCGAAGTTGCTGACGATCGAACTTGTCAAAGCGGCAAGGAAGTTGTCCGCGTAACCATCTCCGGTGGAGGTCACACTTGGCCTGGAGGTGCAAATCAACCAGCAGCTTTGGTTGGGATTACTAGCAATCAAATCGATGCGACTAGCTATATTTGGGACTTTTTCCAACGGTCTCGTAAATGATCGTTGGCGGATAGCATTTTTATCGATCGCGTAGTGTGCCAGGATTCTTCTAGGAGAGGCTATTGCTAAAGCAAACGCTCCGCTACCGCCAACGAGTTAAAATTGGCTGAAACCTATGTGGTGAGAGTCGCCCCAATACGGTTCGGTTAGTGATTTAGTCAGCGGTTGAAACCGCCGCTCGTGGTGCAAAGTCCGTCTACGCGGACTAATATATTTGCTTAACCGAACCGTATTGGAAGTCACCCAGCATTCTTTTACTGTAACTATAATTTTTGAAACGAAATCGTCTCGAATGGTTTGACAATTTCAGTATTTTGAGCAGTAACAATTAACCAATCGCCATTGAGATCGATCATCATCTGCGTAATAATTCCCGATCTTATTGGTAACTCACTCCCGCTCGGTGTGGTATGCCCTCGCATTTCCCAGGTTAAATAAGCAATAATAAGATCGGGTTTGATCTGTTTTATCTCTACACTTGTATATGATAAATGGCTATTTTTAAAGACGGTTTGATGAAGTGGTTTCTGGTGTTTGGCAATATCTGCCCGTCCTTGCCAAAATTCACCAAACACATTAATAAAACCAGCATCTTCAGTATAAAATTCTGACATCTGCTGGTGATTGTGCTGATTCCAGGCATCTGGATAAGCCAGTATTTTTTGTTCGATCGCTGATAAATCCATCATGTTTTTACTAGTTTAGCTATAGCAGGATGGCAATTGCCTTTTCCGCGATCGCCCGATCGATTTCTGAACTTGCACCAACAATTCCTAATCCCCCAACACATTGAGCATTAATCTCAATCGGTAGCCCCCCGCCTAGCAAACAAATATCAGCATTCTTGGCTAAATCAACGGCGAACGCAGGCTGGCTCTGACAGATCGCCTGTAGTGCATCACTAGGAATTTGGAAATTGCACGCAGTCAGAGCTTTGCGGCGCGTCATCTCTACCGCCATGTAAGTAACTGTATCCATCCGAGCGAACGAAACCAGATGACCACCTGGATCGACCACACTAGCGGCAATCTTTACCCCTTGTTGGTGTGCTTCATCGATCGCCGCAGCAATTAATTTTTGGGCTAGTTCGAGATTGAGTTGTCGATCCTGCATGAGAAAATTACCTCACTTGATTGAGTTAACAGCAATTTAGACAGTCTACCTGTCCAAATTGCTTTCGTCAAGTCCATGTAAAATATCTATATTCCAGATCCACATAAAATCTAATGGTGAAGCAGCTTTCAGATGTGCCAAAGCAAGATGAACCGCACCAGCAACATATCGGACGCACCATTTTGCAAGCATATCGAGCGTTTGCGAACCAATCTGTCGTCAAGCTGCGCGAACGTGGTTATGAGCAAATTAATCTAGCGCATACGTCACTACTGGCAAATCTCGATCCTGACGGAACCTCGATCGCAGTTTTGGCAGAAAGAGCGGGGATGACGAAACAATCGATGCGACAACTAGCGATCGATTTGGAGGAAAAAGGTTACGTCAAGCGGACGATCGATCTACAAGATAAACGCGCTCACCCGATCGCTTTTACTGATACTGGTCGGCAACTGATTCAAGATGTTCGAGAAATCAAGCATCAAATGCAGACAGAATGTTTAGCTTTGTTGGGAGCAGAAAATATGCAAATCTTAGAAGAAAGTTTGACTAAATTGATCGATTTCTATTCCAATTCATAGTGGCATTATCAGCGGTA
>CAXTSZ010000137.1:0-3210 GCA_964247125.1 uncultured bacterium | reverse complement strand
AGCTGGTTCTGGGAAAACTCGGGCCTTGACCTATCGGATTGCCAACTTGATTCTGACCCATCGGGTTGATCCGGAGAATGTCCTAGCGGTAACTTTTACGAATAAAGCTGCACGGGAGATGAAGGAACGGATTGAGCTGCTATTTGCCCAGCGGTATGCGATCGAAAAATTCGATAAGCCGCTGAGTGCTTTGTCGCCAGCCGAGCAAACTCGGATCAAATCTCACATTTACAAAACCTACATTAAGCGTTTGTGGGTCGGCACCTTTCATGGCTTGTTAGGAAAAATACTCCGCTTTGATATCGAAAAATATGTCGATGACAAAGGTCGGCAGTGGAAAAAGAATTTTACGATTTTTGATGATAGCGACTGTCAAGGAGCCATTAAGCAAATTGTCACCAAGCACCTCAATTTAGATGACAAGAAGTTTGAACCACGCGCGGTACGTTATGCCATCAGCAATGCTAAAAACAAAGCGCTATCCCCCGATGACTATGCCCGCGAACAACAGGATTACAATGGTCGGGTAATTGCGGAAGTCTATAAGCTCTACCAAGATTTCTTGTGTCAGAATAATGCTCTGGATTTTGATGATCTGTTGTTAGTACCAGTGAAGTTATTTCAACAAAATGAGCAGATTCTGGCCTACTGGCACCAAAAATTCCGACATATTTTAGTTGATGAATATCAAGATACCAATCAGACTCAGTACCAATTGATTCAACTACTGGCGACCAATGGTACCAATGCCCAAGTGTTTAATGAATGGCAAAATCGATCGATCTTTGTAGTGGGTGATGCTGACCAGTCGATCTATTCTTTTCGGATGGCTGACTTTACGATTTTGATGAACTTCCAGTCGGACTTTGGGGACGGTCTGCATGACGATGACACGCGGACAATGGTGAAGCTGGAAGAAAACTACAGGTCGCGGGCCAACATCCTCCAAGCGGCTAATGAATTAATTCAAAACAATACCCAGCGCATTGATAAGGTACTGAAAGCCACCAGGGAAGCCGGGGAGCCGATCTATCTCTACCAGGCTGATAATGAGATCTTAGAAGCCGAGTTTGTAGTGGATAAAATCCAAGAACAAAGTCGGGAAAACTCGGAGCTAGAATGGAGCGATTTCGCGGTGTTGTATCGGACGAATGCCCAGTCACGTCCGATCGAGGATTGTCTAGTGCGCAGTGGTATTCCTTACCAAATTGTGGGCGGCTTGCGCTTCTACGATCGCAAGGAAATCAAAGATGTTGTTTGCTACCTGCGGGTGATTAATAACCCCGATGACACTGTGAGCATGTTGCGGGTGATTAATACGCCCCGCCGTGGCGTGGGGCAAGCCACGATCGATAGTTTGCAAAATGCTGCTCAACAGATGGGCGTGCCCTTGTGGGAAATCATTAATGACGAAACTTCGGTGAAAACTTTGGCGGGTCGATCGGCCAAAGGCGTGCTGAATTTTGTGGAAATTATTAACAAATGGCGACAGGAAATGGTGACTAGTCCCGTCACTGCCGTACTCGCCGGGGTGTTGGCCGATTCTGGTTATGTGCAAGAGCTGCATCTGCAAGGCACCGATGAATCTGCCGATCGGTTGCAAAACGTGCAAGAGCTAATGAATGCGGCGACGCAGTTTCAAGAAGAAACCGAAGAAGCTAGCCTAGAGAATTTCTTAACGACCAAGGCACTCAGTTCGGATTTAGACAATCTGGATGATAAAAAAGCGGTATCGCTGATGACCTTGCATTCTTCCAAGGGTCTGGAGTTCCCGATCGTGTTTTTGGTGGGACTGGAAGAAGGACTATTCCCCAACTATCGATCGCTCAACGACCCCGCTGCCCTCGAAGAAGAGCGGCGGCTGTGTTACGTGGGCATCACCCGCGCCCAAGAGATTCTCTACATTTCCTATGCCCGCGCCCGCCGCTTGTATGGTCAGCGCGAGCCAGCTGTGTCATCACAGTTTTTAAGCGAACTACCGCGCGAGCTACTCCAGAGCAATCAAATTGGCAAAATGCGCCCCAAGGTAGCTCCGCCCACAGCTGCCGAGAAAAAGCAAGCCGCCGCATCCCCGCCACCGATCTGGAAAGTCGGCGAAAAAGTGTTGCATGGCACCTTTGGGGTGGGCGAAATCACTCATGTTTTTGGGTCAGATCGCAAGGTTTCAGTAGCAGTGAAATTTCCCAGCATTGGTCAAAAAGTTTTAGAGCCGCGATCGACTGGTTTGCGCAAAATTTCTAATGTTGCCGATCGCTAAACACTACCGCCAGTATCTAGTTACCGCCGGTTTGGCGAGCCTGCTCAGTGGCTTGTTGACCTGGCTATATCAGCCGATCGAGATCATAGTGATCGATCGGGTGACTCATCAAACAATTAAGCAAGCACAAGTCACCATTAAACCCCAGATAGATCGACTGCCCGGAACTGGCCAGCGGTTTCGGCTAGCGTGGTTTTTGATTCCAGGCACCTTAGTGGTGCAAGCTCCTGGTTATCAGTTAGCGCAAGCTAAGATGCTGCTGATTCCGAATGGTGAGTATAAAGTGGAGTTAGAACTACTCCGGTCTTAACCTTTTAAAACTATGACTACTAATCAAAACTGGCTGATTGTTAAAACTGCTGATGGCACCTGTCAAATTGTGGCTGATGCTGCTGACCTGACAGCGGTTACGGCTCAATGGGGACCTTATGCGTCGCGCGAGGAAGCGATCGCTAAACGCATTGGTCTCATTCGGGCCGGTAAATGTCAGCCAGTGCAATGAATTCTCTAGACTGATGAGCGGTGTATTTGGAGTTAGTGCGGCTGCCGAGTAGAATCGACACCGAAATCAACAGTTAGTGCCAAAATAGTAAAGCCGACCTTTCGAATTTTTGCATAAATGGCCACCAACGCCCGCCGCTATCACATCACCACCTTCGGCTGTCAGATGAATAAAGCCGACTCCGAACGCATGGGAGGTATCATCGAATCGATGGGATTCCAGTGGTCAGATGATCCTTTTAGGGCGGATTTGATTATCTATAATACCTGTACCATTCGGGACAGCGCCGAGCAAAAAGTATATTCTTATCTGGGTCGGCAGGTCGAACGCAAACACGCAGACCCCAGTTTGACTTTGGTAGTGGCCGGTTGTCTGGCACAGCAAGAAGGTGAAGCCCTCCTCCGTCGGGTGCCCGAGCTAGATTTAGTCATGGGTCCCCAACATGCCAACC
>CAXTSZ010000136.1:0-3226 GCA_964247125.1 uncultured bacterium | reverse complement strand
AGTCTTAAATCTCGATCTCGACGATCGATCGATACATTGGTAAATCCAGCTTCTACAAGTAAATCCTTCACGGCTTCTGGATCGTATAGTCTAAAGTTGTACTGAGTAACTGGTAATTCTTTCATTTTATCAGCCGACCGAATACCAATAACTAATTTACCATCACTTTTTAACACTCGTTTGATTTCTTTTAGATTAGCTAGTGGCTCATCCCAGAAGTAAATAGTATTAACTGTACAAATTTTGTTAAATGTGCCTTCAGTAAATGGGAGTTGTTTCACATCACCAAATTCGATTGATACTTTGTCGGACTCAATTTCCGGTTTAAATTTCTGTTTGGCTTGTTCTACCATTACCTGAGAGAAATCAATACCATAGATTTTACCAGTGTCGATCGTTTTCAACATTTCTTCAATTGTTACCCCACCACCGAAGCCAATATCTAAAACTTTATCTGTTGCTTGAATATCTAACCGTTCGACAGCAAAATGATTCATTTTCTCATTGTGCTTGTTAAGAACATCAGCCATCATAAGCTTCCCAAATAGTCCAGATGGTTGGCAGAGTTGGGCTGCTAAAAACTTCTTAGATATTAGGCGAAGTATTATTGTTCGCATTTTATTCTTCCTTTCTTTTCTCTGCGCCTCTGCGGTTAAAAATCCTTAATCAATAGGGTAGGAAATACCTACCCGGCAGAATACTAATTAACCAACAGTGCCTTCTAACTTCAGACTCAATAACCTATCTGCTTCAACGGCAAATTCCATCGGCAACTGGTTGAACACATCCTTACAGAAACCACTAATCATCATCGAAATCGCGTCTTCTTGGGAAATACCCCGTTGAGCGAAGAAAAATAGTTGGTCTTCACCAATTTTAGAAGTAGAGGCTTCGTGTTCGACCTTGGCGGTTTGGTTTTGGACTTGAATGTAAGGGAAAGTGTTAGCCTGCGCTCGATCGCCAATCAGCATTGAGTCACACTGCGAATAGTTTCGTGCCCCGTTGGCAGTGGGGTTCATCTTCACCAAACCGCGATAACTATTTTTTGATTTACCCGCCGAAATCCCCTTCGAGATAATCGTACTCTTGGTATTTTTACCAATATGAATCATCTTGGTGCCGGTATCAGCTTGCTGTAAATTATTAGTGAGCGCTACCGAGTAGAATTCCCCGATCGAGTTATCGCCAATCAGCACACAGCTGGGGTATTTCCAAGTAATCGCCGACCCAGTTTCGACTTGCGTCCAAGAAATCTTAGAATTTACGCCTTTACATAAGCCCCGCTTAGTCACAAAGTTGTAAATCCCACCCTTACCGTTTTCGTCCCCGGCAAACCAGTTCTGAACGGTAGAATACTTGATTTCAGCATCATCTAGCACTACTAATTCCACTACTGCGGCGTGGAGCTGGTTGGTGTCGAAAGCTGGAGCCGTACAGCCTTCGAGATAGGTAACACTGGCACCTTTCTCGGCAATAATCAGCGTCCGCTCGAACTGACCACTGTCACCACTATTAATCCGAAAATAAGTGGAGAGATCCATCGGACATTTAACGCCTTCTGGGATGTAGACAAAAGAGCCATCGCTAAACACCGCAGAGTTGAGAGCGGCAAAGAAGTTATCCCCGATCGGTACGACGGAGCCTAAATACTTCTCGATGATATCGGCATGTTCGTGCAGGGCTTCGGAAATTGAGCAGAAGACTACGCCGACTTTCGCGAGTTTGTCTTTGAAAGTGGTGGCGATCGATACGCTATCAAAAACGGCATCAACTGCCACATTAGCCAGCCGCTTTTGTTCGTTCAGCGAGATGCCCAGTTTTTCAAAGGTTTCTAGTAAAATTGGATCAACTTCATCCAAGCTGTCTAGCTTCTTTTTGGCTTGCTTGGGTGCTGAATAATAGATAATGTCTTGGTAATTAATCGGTGGATAGTCCACATGCGGCCAAGTCGGTTCGGTCATGGTCAACCACTTGCGATAAGCCCGCAACCGGAAGTTCAGCATGAACTCTGGCTCTTGTTTTTTAGAGGAGATCAGCCGGACAGTATCTTCTGTTAAGCCCCGGGGGATTTTGTCAGATTCAATATCGGTGACAAAACCGTACTTGTAGGGCTGGTTGACGAGGTTAGTGACGCTAGAACTCATTGGTCGCCTATCTGCTACTCTTTAGGGGTTTTTAATATAACTTGACTAGGCGCTGGCCGAGGTTCGCGCTATAGTTAAGTAAGACAACTTGCATGTTGTTAAATTAAATCATAGATCACTTTAACAATCAATGTGTTGTTTAAGTCGCTAACTGAGTAAAATCCTCCATGATTGAGCATTCTACCAAGCAAGATATTTTGTCATTTTTGTTACGCCATGGTCAGGGTAAGGCACAAGACTTGGCTGAGACGCTGAAAATTAGTCCGCAAGCGACTCGCCGTCATCTCAAAGATCTTCAGACTGATGGACTGATTGTGTTTCATTCGATCGCCAGTGGCATTGGGCGGCCACAGCATGTCTATCAACTTAGTCCAAAAGGGCGCGAGCAGTTTCCCAATCAATACGATGAGTTTGTGATTTCGTTTTTGGATACGCTGGTGAATAATCTGGGTTACGACCAAGCTAGCAGCATTTTGCAAAAACATTGGCAGCGGAAATCTTTGACTTATCGAGCGCAGCTGGGTGAGGGATCTTTGCCAGAACGGGTAGCTAAATTGGTGGAATTGCGGCGACAGGAGGGTTATATGGCTGAGTTTCAGTCGATACCGGCGGTTGGTGGCGCGACCGATGAATACTCCCAGCGCTTTATTTTGACGGAACATAATTGTGCGATCGCCCAAGTTGCTAATTCTTTTCCGATGGTCTGTGGCCATGAATTGGAAATGTTTGCCACGGCTTTAGGCGATTGTCGGGTAGAACGTACCCACTCGATCGTAGCTGGTGAACATCTCTGTGGCTACTTGATTTCGCCAAATGTGGTTAGCAACTTAGAACGAGATAAAATTGGGCTTGTTGCCGCTAGATAACAAAATCACGTAAGTGTTTACGGGGGTGTCAAATGCTCTATAAGCTTTTCACACATAGACTTTGGCTAATTATTGTATGACCCCATGAACACTTGCTAATTTTGCTATAGATAATGAAGGTTTATAGCTGCATAGATTGGCGAAAGACTCTATCTACTGAAGATTTGTGTTTCTTTGCTTAGATCGATTAAAGCATATCAGTGCGATTGAATCTAA
>CAXTSZ010000135.1:0-3301 GCA_964247125.1 uncultured bacterium | reverse complement strand
GGAACGTTATGCAGATTAGTTCTTCTTCATAAGTGCAATGCCCTCATAAGCATTTCTTTTGATAAGGTCAATCCATAGAAGCTGGTAGCTATTTTTTTGCAGTGGCGACTATTACAAGTTATTGGCAAAGACTATCGATCGATCTCAGATTTTTTAGACTGAATATTAATCCGGCTAATCCTTTGAGGCTCAACTCTTGCACCTCTGGGCAAAGGAGCTTTACTGTATGTCTAGCGCAAATCTAATTCGGTGGGGCGGACTGGCCGCAATTATAGCGGGAATTCTGCGGGGTGTTAACTCGTTTTTACCCAGCTCCCCTAGTATAACGATCGAACTTCTTTACCTACTGACCGACATATTTCTCCTGTTTGGAATGATGGGCTTGTATAGGTTTCAGCGCCAAGAATCTGGGTGGTGGGGATTTCGAGGATTCTTGCTAGCGATCATTGGTATTGCGGTGATTCAGACTGGCACCATCTCTGGGATTAAGGTGTATGCGATCGGAGCATTAATATTCGCCGCTGGTTTAATCTTGTTCGTGATCGGATCCTGGATGGCCAACAAGCTACCGCGCTGGGTGTCTATTCTCTGGATACTTTCGACCATTATCGGATTTGTCGGCTATTTCGTAACAGGTTTTAGTTTGTTTTTCGTCGTATCTGGAGTACTTTTTGGTGTTGGTTTTGCAGGTGCTGGTCTCCGGTTATGGAAATTTCATAAACAGAACCAGTAGATCATGATCTGGATATACCCTAGCCAAACTAGAGAGGGCGAGGCTAACATTAAAATATTAATGCAGCGGTAGTCGGATGAATGTTGTTTGCCTGGAATTAAAGCCGATCGATCGACAGTTCGCCGAGCTACGCTATTGGCTGCCAGGCCAGACCCAGTATCAATCTAGAAGGCTAAAGCTGGCGGAGATTGAAGGACTTTATGATTTTATCGATCGAGATTTCACCAAAACTAATCCGCACTTAGCGCAGTTGGGGCGTAAGTTATTTGATTGGCTAGATGGTACGGAGCGCTGGTTGGCGCAGGCAATCGCCCAAAATCGTGGCGGTTTGGTGCTGGCGATCGATGCCCAAGAACAGTTGGGGGGATTGCCTTGGGAGGTGATGTTCTATGAAAGGTTTTTGGTAGCTCGATCGATCATCCCGGTGCGGGTGATGGGTGATTTTCGTCAATCCCAAACTTCTAGAGCGCCAGCGCCGCGTCAATTGCGGACGTTGTTTATGGCTACGGATCCGATCGATGTATCGCCTAGTTTAGATTTTGAGGCAGAAGAAGCACTGATTTTGCAGGAGACTCAAGATTTAGCGATGGATTTGCGGGTGGAAGAAAGTGGCTGCTTGGAAGAATTACAGGGGTTTTGGCGGCGATTTTCTCAGCATCATTTTGATATTTTTCATCTCAGTGGTCATGCCAATATCTGTGATGGGGTGCCGTATTTTATTACGGAGTCACCAGAAGGAAATCGGGTCGATGCCCAGCTCGCCGATTTTGATGATGTGTTTCGGCTGCGCTATCCACCATTGATGTTTTTGTCGGGTTGTCGGACTGGTCAGAGTGCGCCTACTTCGTTGGCGGCGAGTTTGGTGCAGCAAGGAGCGCCAGCGGTACTGGGTTGGGGTCGTCCGGTGGCTGATCAGGGGGCGATCGCAGCTGCGATGTTGTTGTATAAATCTTTGGCGGCGGGTGAAACGATAGCTGAATCTTTGGTGCTGACTTACCAAGATTTGATTAGGGAAGAGGTGCCAGACTGGTGTTTGTTGCGGCTCTATGCGGAGTTTGGGGCTTAGGATGTGGCATTGGTTGTGCCGCCAGCCGATGGTGTGCGGTGTCGGCCAGCAGAGGCTAGTGCCGATGAAGAGTTCTTGGATCCGCAGGGTTTGGTGCGGGTGGCGGGCAAGAATGCTTTTGTGGGGCGACGGCGCTATTTGCAGCGCGGTTTGAAAGAGTTGAAATCGCCAAATAATTTGGGGATTTGGCTGCATGGTTTGCGAGGAGCGGGGAAGAGTTCGATCGCTTGTCGGTTGCTCGATCGATTAATGCCTGCTTATCACAAGCTGGTTTTTACGGGTGTTTTTGATGAAAGCTTGTTGGTGAATAAGCTGTGTGAATATTACCCCGACAAGACTGTGGCTTTAGCTGCTGCGGGATCTTTAACTCATCGGCTGATGGCGGCGTTGCAGGATGCCGATCAACGACAGAATGAGCGCATTGTCTTTTTGTTGGATAATTTTGAGGACAATCTGGAGCTGCGCAGTGATGGTCAGCCGATGCTGAAGGCGGCGGTGGTGGAGCCTTTGCGGGCGTTGCTAGATGGCATTACTAAGTCGGGGGTGATGCATCGGGTGATTGTGACGAGTCGTTATGATGTGGCATTGCCTGGTAATTTCGATCGCAAGATGCAGCGGTTGGAGGTGGTGGGGATGGGTAAAGATACTAATAAGTTGTATCGCAGATTGCCAGCGTTCCAGGCTAATTCTGGGGTGGATGAAGCTTTACAGAGCAAGGCGCAGGAGATTGCGGACGGTTATCCGCGTTTGATGTGGTGGTTAAATGATGTGCTAAAGGATAAGCGCACGGATAGTGAGTTGATTTTGACGGCGATGGAGGGGAAGCAGCAGGAGTATTTGGAGAGTATTTTGGCGGAAGGGCTGTTGGCGCAGCAAGAGCCGGGATTGGTGGAGATGTTGGAGCGAGGGATGTTGTTTGAGTTGCCGGTGCCGTTGGCGGTGTTGCAATCGATTTGTGTTGATTTGGTGGGGTTGGAGGGGTTTGTGGCCAGGTCGAAGGCTTTGGGGCTTTTGGAATGGGGTTTGAGTGATGATTTGGTGCGGGTGCCGAGGGTGTTGGGTTTGGTGGTGCCTAGTAATCGGCAGGAGTTGGCGGCGATGGGGGTGAAGGTACTGCATCAAACTTGGATCGAGGAGATTGAAGAGCAGCAGTTGGAAATTCATCGGCTAGCAATGTTGGGACAGGATGCGGAAATTGCCGTTAATATGGCTCGCAGCCTTTCTGATGAATGGGTACAAAAAAGTCGCTATCGAGAAACTATTCAGCTCTGCCAATCGACCTTAGATTTACAGGCCGATGCTAGGTTACTTAGTTTGCTGGCCAGAGCAGAGCGTAATTTAGGCGAGGTTGGGGATGCGGAGCAACATTGTTTAGAGGCTCTTAAGATCTGTCCTGATGAGGAAAAAGTAACTAAGGCGGAAATTATCCATAACCTAGCGATTATCTATCAAGTTCAAGGAAAGCTCAGAGAAGCTTTCGCTCTCTGTGAGCAATCGATCGA
>CAXTSZ010000134.1:1476-3329 GCA_964247125.1 uncultured bacterium | reverse complement strand
TCGTACCTGCTAATACACGTCACTGGATTCGATCGACAGGAGAAGAAGATCTACTCTTAATCAGTTTTGAGCCAACCTTTTTAAAGCAATTAGATCCTGAAATTATCGACCCCGATCGCATCGAAATTTTGCCTCATTTTGCTAAATCAGATCCGCTAATTTATCAGCTTGGGCGATCGCTAAAAATAGCGTTAGAAACTGACCCAATTAGCAGTCGTATTTATGCAGAATCACTGAGTAACGCGCTTGCAGCTCATTTAGTCTATCATTATTCGACAACAGCCCGATCGATAGAAACTATTAGGTGTGCTTCTCATCCACAAACTCAACAAGCGATCGATTACATTCACTCTCACTTAACTCAAGATTTATCGTTAGCGGCGATTGCTACCAATGTTGGTTTGAGTCAATTTCACTTGGCGCGGATATTCAAACAAACAATGGGAATCTCCTTGTGGCAGTATGTGGTGCAACAGCGAATTGACTTGGCAAAGCGAATATTAACTCAACTCAATCTCTCAATTGTTGAAGTTAGTAATTACTTAGGGTTTTCTAGTCAAGCCCAATTTACCAACTTCTTTCGCAAGCATACTGGGATTAATCCAACTCAGTATCGCAAAAAACTTTAGCTCCGATCGAACAGATCGACAACTCCAAAGCGCAAGATTTAGCAAAATATTCGCAAGATTTATCAAAGACATTATCGAAAAATCATCATACGATCGTCAGTATTAACTCTTTAACCCACATTGTACCCATAGGTAGAAAACGATGAAAGTTCTAATTACAGGTGCAACTGGATATGCCGGATTTCATGCGGCGATCGCGCTTCGTCAAGCAGGTCATCAGGTGTCTGGATTAGTCCGGGACGATCGCCAACCCCGCGCTCAAGCACTGCAACGGCACGAGATCCAATTAGCAGTTGGCGATGTCAGACAACCACAAACCTATCGCCAACTGCTCGAACAAACTGATGTCCTCATCCATACCATGATGGATTTTGAAGATCCCCAAGGAACGGATCTAAAACTGTTTGAGACATTCCAGCAAGCAGCGGAAACTTCACCACGCAGTCGGCTGTTTATCTATACAACAGGCTGCTCGATCTATGGCAAACGTCCCGAACGGATTATGGATGAGACGACTCCAGGAAACCCCAAACACCATCTGGCGTTTCGGATGGATATGGAGCAAAAGATGTTTGCTGCGCCAATCCCACATTGCCGGAAAGTCGTTCTCCGTCCGGGGTTTATGTATGGTATCGATGGTCGATCGAGTGTTACCAGTCAATGGTTTGAGATGGGAGAGCAGGGCAAAGCGGTTTATCGCGGCGATCGTGAGAAGGGTTGGAGCTGGGTGCATATTCATGATTTGGCAGAAGCATACGTGCGGGTGGCTGAAAGTGGAGCCGCGATCGATGGTGAGATTTTCTGCATTGCCGACGAGCAACGTCCCACTTGTTTAGAAGTGATGAAAGCCTGTTTGAAAGCAGCCAACTATGGCGGTTCGATCGAATTCACGCCACCGCAAGAGGATGACCTAACCAGCACCTGGTTCGACCAAAACGAATTCATTACTTCAGGTAAAGCTACGCGAATTTTGGGTTGGACTCCACGTCACACCGGAATCATTGATGAAATTGAAACCTACTACGCCTCCTGGAAGACTTCCCAAATTAACTAGTACTGGGCGGCATAAATCTAGGGACTAGTTAGTGGGAGTTCACTTCGGCTTCGCTCAGTGAGCGCAGCCGAACTGAGCGAAGTACTAAAGGGAATCGGAACTTCCGCCGCCGAGTACTAGTACTGGGCGGCATAAATCTAGGGACTAGTTAGTGGGAGTTCACTTCGGCT
>CAXTSZ010000134.1:0-1376 GCA_964247125.1 uncultured bacterium | reverse complement strand
TCGCTCAGTGAGCGCAGCCGAACTGAGCGAAGTACCAAAGGGAATCGGAACTTCCGCCGCCCAGTCCTAGCTACCTTTGTCTAGCATCAAACTTCAAATTTTTGTAATCCAAAGAGAATATTTTCATAATGAATAAACTTGCAGATAAGGTTGCGATCGTTACTGGTGGATCTCGCGGTATTGGCGCGGCGATTTGCAAGCGTTTGGCAAAGGATGGGGCAACTGTAGTTGTCAATTATAGTCGCAATGCTGAAAGTGCCGATCGAGTAGTCGCGGAAATTCAAGCGTCAGGTGGTAAAGCAGTTGCAGTTCAGGCGGATATATCCGATCTGGCAGCAATTGAAAAATTGTTCGCCAAAAATTTGGAATTACATGGCAAACTAGACATTCTGGTCAATAATGCTGGATTGTCTGAGATGCGGGAAATCGAAAAAGTTGATGAGGCTTTTTATCAAAGTTTATTCAATGTCAATGTTCGTGCGCCACTGTTTGCAATTCAAACCGCCGTTCGATCGATGGAATCGGGTGGGCGAATTGTCAACATTACTTCTAGTATTACCAAGAATCCAAATCCAGAAGCGTCGGTGTATGCCGGCACAAAAGCAGCTCTAGAAACCATCACCCGCAGCCTTGCCGCAGAATTGGGATCGCGTCAAATTACCGTCAATGCAGTCGGCCCAGGAGTGGTGTCAACTGATATGTTAGACAGTATGATTTCACCTGAATGGCAGCAAAGTCTCATTAATGATACTCCACTAGGGCGACTCGGAATGCCGGAAGATATTGCAGATGTTGTGGCATTTTTGGTGTCTAACGATGCGCGCTGGATTACCGGGGAAATTATTGCAGCAACTGGTGGGTTGTGATAAATTTGACTGACTGGAACGATCGATCGCCTATTTGTATCGCCTAACGTTCCTGTTCACCCGCTACTACCAGTTTTTTAGAATCATCAACTCAATTCGGTCGGCGTGCAGCGGGTTTGTTACACAGTCTATACATTTAGCCTGCTTCTGCTTCTGAAGGTTGTGGATTGAGTAGTTCAATCACAGGTTTCAAATCAAAGTACATCGTGCGGTAGGGCATTTCTGGGGGAAGACTTTCACGAGGGTCAGCAAAGTCAAATCCCAGCTTGGTATAAAATCCTGACGCATCGTAAGCTGGCTCAACATCTCGATCGTATAAAGCATCCACCGTCACAAACCTTACCCCAACAACTGGAACAATCTCAGATACCACATATTCAATCGCCCACTCCACCAGATGACGACCCGATCCTTTCGCACGTCGATCGACAGCCAGCAAATCGATTTTGATGGCTGGAAAAGTTTGATACTTCACACCTTCTTCTACCAAGATTGGATTTTCAACTTGCA
>CAXTSZ010000133.1:0-3369 GCA_964247125.1 uncultured bacterium | reverse complement strand
GTCGTTTTCTTTGCCGGACATGAAACCACGATTAATACGATCGCCAATGCGTTACGTTCGCTATTGGAGCGGCGTGAATATTGGGAAGCCATCACAGCAGGCACAATGGATACCGACAATCTCGTTGATGAACTCTTTTGCGTCGGGTCGTTACTCGCTCGTCTGCAATTGCGTGAGGCAGTCACCCGCGTTGCCAAGCGTTTTCCAGAAATGCGGCTTGTAACAGATGTGATTCCAGAAATCCCGCATCATGGTCTTCGTGCTCCGCTCACGCTTCTAGTATTGCTGAAATAGCAAAGACTAATCCTTACCGAACCATTGGCACACCGCACATTCATGAGGGATTAACAATAATTAGGAGATGCAGCATGAGTAGTTTGCTAACCGAAATAAAGGCACCAGTTCTGTTCTACCCAAATTTTCTCAACGACCTAGACAATCTCGATTGGTTTCAAAAGTCCCAACAACTCGAATGGACTCGCGGCGAAATCAATATGTATGGCAAATTAATTCCCGTACCCCGCGAGGAATCCTTATTTGGCGACGACTTGCACTATGCCTATCGGGGCAGCCAAATTAAGGCCGCTCCCTGGCCGGATTTCTTGCTAGCAGCCCGCGATCGCATTCAAGCATTGAGCGGATTTAAGTTCAATTTTGCCGTCGGTAATCGTTATCTCACAGGCAAAGACTCGATCGGCTGGCACGCCGATGATTTCCCGCAGATCGGTAAAAGACCTGCGATCGCCTCTTTAAGCCTCGGCAGCACACGCAAGTTTAAGCTGCGACACAGGTCGAGCGGTGAAACAGTTGACTACTTTTTAGAGAGTGGGTCGCTATTGATCATGCTTCCTGGCTGTCAGGATGACTGGGTTCATGCGGTGCCCAAAACAGCTCGGCCAGTGAGTGATCGAATTAACTGGACGTTTAGACCCCATGTGGATGGAATCGAGATTAATTCGAGGGTTGAGTAGAGAGAGCGATTTTCCCAGACATTGATTTCAATTGATATCCTTAACATCAGCATCAAGGAGGATTATATGTGGCAATTTGAACACGCACAAACTAGTATTTGCGCTGCTATCTCCGCACTTGCGTGGATGGGAATGTTTTTAGCGAAAGGGAGCGGAAATCTATTTCTGGGCAACTGCTTGGGGATTATTTATCATCTCGCGTTAGCCCCCGTTGTTGCAATACTACCTGCTCTTGAGTGGGTGAGAATGGCGGGCTACGTCTGGATTTTTAGTGATGCAGCCATTGATGTAGTTTCTATTAATAAGCTCAGTGAAGAAAACGTCTGGTCTCTGCGGATGGGTGTACACATTCCAGCTGCGGTTTGGATTGTTGGCTCATCGGCAAAACTTTCGACTTTACCAATGGCAGTTGGGATAATTTTAGGCGTTTTACTAGGAATTCACGCCATCATAAATCCGTATACTCCCAAATCCAAAGAAGTTTTATTCGCGTTTGTTTTGCCGCTCATGACAATTTGGCTCGGTTCGATCGCATTTGCGTTTTACTAGCAAGCCTACGTCTAAATAATTAGTCGATTACAATATCCGCAACCGATCTATATGTCGCGCCTTGAGTAATTTGGATATTAACGTAGGGCATAATTTTTAGATTAAGGATAGAGTATTTTTTCGATTCGTCGATCGGGTACAAGCCAGATAATTGCAACTAAAACATATAGCGAAAAAGCCAGCCATGAATTGACAAAAGCTAATGCAATTCCTACTGCATAAATAATGAGAGATATGATACCTTTTAAATCTTTGCCGATCGCGATTGCGAGATTAGAATCTCGACCATGATGAGCGACCAAAGTTTGAGTCAGGATATAGTAAGACATCCCCACCATCAAAAATACAGCCCCATGTAGAGCAACTGGCACTGCCACAAAGTTATTTTCACCCGTCCAGGCAGTGACAAACGGAATCAGCGATAACCAGAACAATAAATGGAGATTTGCCCACATCACCCGACCATTGATATATTGCACTGCCTGGAATAGATGGTGGTGGTTATTCCAGTAAATTCCAATCACAATAAAGCTAATCACATAACTCAAGAATACCGGAGCTAACGGACGCAGCGCAGCCAGAGTCGGCTCATGGGGAACTTTTAATTCCAGCACCATGATGGTCAAAATAATGGCAATTACGCCATCACTAAATGCTTCTAGTCTCCCTTTTTTCATAGCAAGTTAGCTCTGTGATGAATCAACTAATGATAAACCGAAAACCCCGTTGGCGAAGCCTCTCAGAATGAGAATCGAGCCACGATCCTAACCATTTGACTAGGGGAAATTCCCCCATATTCCTGGTGTCAGCAGGATCGATCGAAAGGCTGTAGCTAAATGCGTTGGCGTAGCCTCTGGTGAATAAGAATCGATCGATACCAAGTTAGAGAGTTAGATGTTGTTGGTATGAGTGGTTTGGCTGGGTAATATAAGGATCGATCGCCATATCGATCTAGGCAATGCTATAGTTGTACTTATAATCGTACAAGTTAAACAATGAAAGTTGTATCCTTCAGTGATGCGAGAAATAGCCTCAAGACAGTACTCGATCGAGTGGTTGCGGATGCTGATTATACGATCGTTACCAGACGGGATGCTGATGATGTGGTAGTGATGTCGCTGGAGTCTTTTAATAGCCTGATGGAGACGGTTCATTTGCTCAAATCTCCAGCAAATGCCGCTCATTTGGAGCGATCGATCGCCCAATTTAGAGCGGGAAAAGTGGTAGAGCGAGACTTGCTAGATGAGTAGAAAGTTAGCTTGGACGGATGAGGCATGGGATGACTATATTTACTGGCAAGGGCAAGATAAAAAGACACTCAAAAGAATCAATAAGTTAATCACAGCGACGATGCGCGATCCTTTTGAGGGTGTGGGTAAACCGGAACAACTGAGAGAGAATTTAGCAGGTTTTTGGTCTCGGCGAATTGATGATACCAATCGGTTGGTTTATGCGGTAGAGGATGAGTATTTAACGATTATTTCATGTCGATATCACTATAATTTCTGATTTGACGACGATCCAAATGTGTTCAAAATCTACCGTATCGCTGAAGTTGTATGGTCGATCGATTGCAGCAATCCACCTATCTCAGCCAGAGCAGAAGTCATATTTGGTTATCCAGAAGTTCAGGATTACATGGGTGGTGATGCTATGAACCTAGGGGATTTGCCCACATTCAAAAAAGCCTGGGACTATAGCGCTCTCCAATGGCGGGCTTCCTGCATTTCAAAAACACGTTCAATCATCGCTTGCAGACGTTTAAGACTTCATGGACTCACTCTGCTTGAACACAGAGGGCCTGAAGGCTTGCTATAATCGGAATGTATCTTAGGTAAATCGTTTACTA
>CAXTSZ010000132.1:0-3517 GCA_964247125.1 uncultured bacterium | reverse complement strand
TGACTACTATGGCGCACACTATCAAGATACGGGTAAGGATGGTAACGAGTACGAAATCTGGATGGATTGTCATCAATGGTTAATTGATAAGTTCCTCTACGCCCGACAGAACTATGCCTATGGCGAGCAACAAGACTATTTTGACCATCCTAGTGCGATCGGCTGGACAAGACTGGGTGATCAACAGCACCCCGGTGGCATGGCCGTATTACTAAGCAACGGTATTGATAGTAGTAAATGGATGGAGGTTGGTCAGCCTAATTGTACTTACATAGATATTACTGAACATGTGCAGGAGACGATCGTAACTAACGATGACTGCTGGGCAGAGTTTCGCTGCAATGGCGGTTCGGTCTCGGTGTGGTTACAGCAATCAACTTAGGAAATCAATATTGGGTACAATGCGAGATGATATAGATCATAGTGTAATGAAACTAAGCGGCATGGAAGAATCTCTGCGGGTATTGATTGTTGATGATGATGAAGTTGATCGCATAGCTGTGCGGCGTGCCCTCCTAAAGTCGGGGATGTCAGTGACTCTGACCGAAGCTGCCACCTGTACTGAAGCGATCGCCCTCCTAACCACCAACTTGTTTGACTGTACTTTTTTAGATTATGGACTGCCGGATCAAAATGGTCTATTTTTAATTCAAGCCGCCCGCTGTCTGGATATTAAACATCCCTTAATAGTGTTAACCGGGCAAGGCGATGAACAGATTGCCGTTGACCTGATGAAGGCAGGTGCTACTGATTATTTGGCTAAATCACATATCTCTCCGGTCACTCTTGCCCAAATCATGCGTAATGCCATCCGGATTGATCAGGCTGAACGAGAAGTACTAAAAACCAGTAGACAACTCCAGCAGCAAAACGAATTACTCCGACAACAAAACTATGATTTAGAGCAACAGCGCACCCAAATTGAAATCCAAAAACTTCAGCAGGCCGACTTTATTGCCCATCTCACCCATGATTTGCGCACGCCGTTGGTAGCAGCTAACCTCATGTTCAAGCTTTTTCAGCAAGAGGCGTTCTGTCCACTTTCGGCTGATATGCACGAAGCGGTCATCGCCATGGATCGCAGTAACCGCAACCTACTAGATCTTGTAAATACACTCTTAGAAGTACACTGCTATGAATCTGGCACTAAAACTCTTACCCTTACTACTTGTCACATGTGGGATATTATTCAAGACGTTGTGCAAGAACTACAACCCTTAGCTCAGTCCAAATCGATTACCTTAAGTGCGATTAGCAATGCCTCTGATCCGAAGTCACTCCAGGTACTAGGTGACTGCCAAGAAATTCGGCGGATGACCACTAACTTGATCGGGAACTCGCTAAAATTCACCGATACCGGCAGTGTTGAACTCCGCTTGAATTTTTGTCCTGCCGACACACACGAAAGTTCAGTCTTAAATGGCTGGGTGGCGATCGACGTTCAAGACACTGGGTTAGGAATGTCTGCTGAAGAACAAATGTTTATTTTCCAACGCTTCCGCACCGGAAAACATCGGCAAGCCGGTAGTGGTTTAGGATTACACCTCGTCCAACGCATTGTTACTACCCATGCTGGTAAGATCAACGTTACTTCCACACCAGGTCAGGGTAGCCTATTTCAAATCCGTCTGCCTGCTCATCGGCAATAATATTCACGATCCCTCCCGACATAAGACGACCTTAATGGTTTCTAGTAATATTTTAAAATCGAGGGTCAGAGACCATTGCAGAATGTAGAGCATGTCCCAATAGAAAATCTCCTCAGAGTTAATATTAAGGCGTGCTTTAACTTGCCACAGCCCAGTAATGCCCGGTAAGACCTCATAGCGTAGAAATCGATTCCTAGAAAATTGTTCGACATTTTGGATAGACAACTCATAGTCTCTGACAGCGAGAGGGCGTGGCCCAACTAGACTCATCTCTCCATTTAACACATTAATTAGTTGCGGTAGCTCGTCTAAGCTATACTCACGCAAAAACTTACCAATTTTTGTGATTCGTGGATCTTTTTTTATTTTAAATAACACCCCGCCTTGAACTTCATTCTGGGCTTCTAAATCTTTTTGTAGTTCGTTAGCATTAGCAACCATTGTCCGGAATTTCCAGACTTGAAAGCGGCGACCCTTTAAGCCAACGCGGTTTTGCTTGTAAAAAACTGGCCCTGGAGATGTTCTTTTTATTGCTATAGCAACCAGCAAAAAAAGCGGCGACATAACCACTATCGCTACCAGCGCAGCAATCATATCAAGAATCCGTTTTAGCCAAAAATTAATTCCTTCAATTGGTAAAGATTTAAAGCGAATCGTGGCAACTTCTTCAATCATTTTAGTCTCAGCCGACCGCTGTGATAGCTGTAGCTCAGTAGGAACTAATCTCAAATGGATGCCAGCTGCTTTCAAGTTCCAAAATAAAATAATCTGACTATCAATCAAGTTATGAGAGCAAATAAATACCTCACTCACACCGCGCGATCGAACATGATTGATAATCTGCTCCAATTGACTGTGCAGATCCCAAACCGACAAGTCAATAACGCCATCAACTCTGAATTGTCTAGAACGTTTTAGTAATCCCCGGACTTTCTCAATATCCGGTTGATTGCCCATTAGTACCACGGCTTGCTGAAAAACCGGGTTGTGGTGACAAATTTGAATACTTAATATCTCAAACAGGCATCTCGCTCCGCCAATCAATAAAAAGTTCAGTAGCCAAGAAATCAAAAAAATGGAGCGGGATACCCAAAGTCCAGGTTGATAGAAAAAAACAGTAGTTAATACCAGAAGTTGAGCTAGGGTGAGAGATTTAAATAATTTTGCAAATAGGTGCAGATGATCATCAGTCCCATAAAACCCAGAAGCAGCAAGAGTTCCGACACTAACCACTAAAATTGGTAACATTGAGTCAAAAATATTCACCCCCGCTGTGGGTATCCCAACACGACTGGCAATTATCCACGACACAAAGAACATTGCAGTATCTAGCAATATTAGGGAAACAAATTGTAACCCTACTATTAGTGTTCGCCACCGCCAGGATAAATTTGCCGATCTAATATCTAGCAAGGAGTTCGTTGGCCTGGATAGACTTATAGCCCTAATATCTTCTGTCTGCCACAAACCAATATTGATATCAGATTTTTTCAGATTGTTCATGAGACACCTCTCCATGGGAATTGTCTGGAGATAAATAGAATTTTGGTAGTGGTCTTAGCTTATAAATAATTTAGTCGCGGTAAGTTAAGTTATATATCGTGCATCTTTAGATACAGATATACAGCTTCGACCTAGACCAAGAAATAATTTTAGTGTCGTTGATTTGCAGTGTAAATTATCCACGAATCAATAACAGCGATTTTTTTCCATCATTACTATAAGATCCCTGCGCTGTAGTTCCAGCTGTAGCATCAACATTGTCATCATCTACAAATAAGATAGATAATGTCAATGATCATTTGGCTGAATTTTACTAAAATAATATTTATTCAAAATACCTCATGGTCTTGAAAGTTAAAATTCTT
>CAXTSZ010000131.1:0-3555 GCA_964247125.1 uncultured bacterium | reverse complement strand
AACTCTCCGAAGTCGATAGCTACGCCCAATCCTACATCGCCCAGAAACTTTCGACCATTAGCGGTGTCGCTCAGGTGCAACTCTACGGCTCTCAAAAGTACGCCACCCGCATCCAGATCGACCCCCAGCAATTGGCGAGTCGGCAACTCGGTTTAGAGCAAATCCAGACAGCAATTCAACAGGGAAATGTCAACTTACCCACAGGGAGCCTGTCAGGAAAATTCAAAAACTTTGCGGTGCAAACTAACGGTCAACTCAAAGATGCCGCCGCTTACAAGAAACTAATTGTTGCCTATAAAGATGGTGCACCGACTTATTTAGAACAACTAGGGCGCGTAATTGACAGCGTGGAAAACGATCGAGTCGCCAGTTGGTATAACGACGACAGAGCAATTATCCTAGCGATTCAACGACAACCAGGCACTAATACAGTAAAAGTTGTCGATACGATTAAAAATCTTTTGCCCAGTATCCGCGCTCAGATTCCTGGATCGATCGAACTAGGCGTGATGTATGATGCGGCTCAATCGGTACGGGATTCGGTCGATGATGTCAAGTTTACGTTGGTACTGACGATCGGTTTAGTCATCCTGGTAATCTTCCTCTTTCTCCGCAACTTATCCGCCACGATTATTCCCAGTTTAGCATTACCTGTCTCGCTGATTGGTACCTTCGCGGTGATGCAGCAACTCAATTTCTCCCTCGATAATTTATCGCTGATGGCGTTGACGCTCTCGGTGGGGTTTGTCGTGGATGATGCGATCGTCATGTTAGAAAATATCGTCCGCCATTTAGAAATGGGTGAAAGTCCGATCCAGGCTGCTTTAAATGGTTCTAGAGAAATCAGTTTTACGATTCTCTCAATGACCCTTTCTTTGGTCGCTGTGTTTATCCCGATGCTATTTATGGGCGGCTTATTGGGACGACTATTCCATGAATTTGCGGTGACGATCGCCGTCGCGATTTTAGTCTCAGGATTTGTATCTCTAAGCCTCACCCCGATGCTGTGCAGTCGGTTCTTACGTCCAGTAGACCATAGTAAACAGAGCCGCTTTTACAAGGCTTCTGAAGCAATGTTCGATCGAGTCCTCGCTGGATACGATTGGAGCCTAAAAAAAGTGATGAAATATCATTTCACCACGATGATTTTTTCAGCAGTTTTATTAATCGCCACCGTCGGACTATTTACCCTCGTCCCCAAAGGTTTTATCCCCAGCGAAGACACCAGCCAAATCATCGGCGTTACCCAAGCGGCTCAAGATGCTTCATTTAACGAACTCAGCCGTCATCAACAACAAGTCGTTGATATAATTCGCCAAGATCCGAATGTCGAAGCTGTCAATTCTAATATCGGCGGGAGTAACGGATCGATCGCACCTAGCAATTCTGGTAGCTTATTTATTCAATTAAAACGTCGAGACCTACGCGCCAGCGGTGCCGATGAAATCATTCAAAGCCTCCGCCCAAAACTAGCCGCGATTCCAGGGATTCAAGTATTCTTACAAAATCCTCCCGCTATTCCCGTCGGCGCACAGCAAACTACCGGACTCTATCAATTATCGCTCCAAAGTTCTGACGCAACCGTCCTAGCAAAATACGTCCCCCAACTCGTCGACAAACTCAAAGCTCTGACTCAAATCCAAGATGTCAACAGCGATTTGGCAGTAACATCGCAGGTTAAAATTGATATCGATCGAAACCAAGCATCAGCCTACAATATCACCGCCCAACAAATCGAAAATACCCTCAGAAATGCTTACGGCTCCTATCAAGTTTCCACTGTTTATGGTGCCAGTAATCAGTACCAAGTGATTCTAGAGTTGATGCCGCAATACCAACAAGATCTTAATTCACTCCTCTCGCTCTACATCAAATCTACCAGTGGACAAGCTGTACCCCTGAGTACCTTTGCCAAGCTCTCTCAAGGGACAGCACCACTAACAATTAATCATATCGGGCGTTCCAATGCAGCGACGATTTCATTTAATTTATCTCCAGGCATATCTTTGGGAACTGCCAATGAATCGATCGATCCGATCGTCAAAGAAAATATTCCACTCAGTATCACTACTAGTCAGCAAGGAGCCAGTCAAGTATTCCAAAGTTCGCTACCTAGTTTGGGACTATTACTAGTAATTGCCATCCTGGTAATTTATCTGATTCTCGGTATTCTCTACGAAGATTTCTTACATCCAATTACGATTTTATCGGGACTACCTTCGGCGGGATTTGGGGCACTATTAACATTACTTATATTCAATGTCGAATTAAATGTTTACTCATTCATCGGCATCATTCTGCTAGTTGGTATTGTCAAGAAAAACGGAATTATGATGGTGGATTTTGCCATTGAAGCTCAAAAGTCAGAGAAACTTCAACCAGCCGCTGCTATTTACAAAGCTTGTCTCGTGCGATTTCGCCCAATTATGATGACCACAATGGCAGCTTTGGTGGGGACACTCCCGATCGCATTAGGCGTTGGTGCAGGGTCAGAATCTCGCCGTCCGTTGGGGATTGCGGTAGTTGGGGGTTTGGTGTTTTCACAAGTATTAACGCTGTATTTAACTCCAGTTTTTTACATCTATATGGAGTCATGGCGAAAACAATTAATTCAACTTAAATTGAGACGTAAACTCTCATGACTCGATCTCGATCCTATCTTTACATTCCAATGATCGTCTAAGATCTTCAATATATAGAAGCTAATTAAATTTTATGAACATCCAACTTATAGAATCTCTGGTTGAAACAATTCATACACTATCGTCAGAAGAAAAAACTATCCTGTGGCAAAAACTCGACTCTGTTCCTGCTACAGAAAACATCCTGCTGCAAAAAATCGATCGCACCCTTCCCCTTGTCATCCAACAACGCTATAACGATCTACGGTCAAAACTCCAAGCTGAAACCCTAACATCAGCGGAACACCAAGAATTGCTCGATCTCACCGATACTGTCGAACAATTTGATGCCGAGCGACTACGAAATCTATTAGCACTCGCTCAACTCCGTCAAGTTCCTCTTCCCCAGCTACTTCAGCAGCTCAATATATCGGCACCCGCAGTTTATGTCTAGACGTTACATCACAGCTAGCGAACAGGAACAAATTATCGTTCGAGCGCAAAGACGTTGCGAATACTGCCAATGTCCGATGGATTATTCTTCTCAGTCTTTTGTCTGTGAGCATATTACTCCCATTGTCAAGGGTGGAGAAACCTCATTAGAAAACCTTGCGCTGGCTTGCGGTGGATGCAATGGCTACAAGTACACAAAGGAAGAAGCGATCGATCCGATTAGCTCTAAAAATGTACCGCTGTATCATCCAAGGCAAAATATTTGGCTGGAGCATTTTGCTTGGAGTGAAGATGGATTAGAAATAATTGGTATTACCCCAACTGGTAGAGCAACAATCGATGCGCTAAATCTCAATCGATCGGGTGTTAAAAATATTCGGAGGCTGCTTATTATGGCAGATTTGCATCCTCCAACTTAGATCGTGCGCATTGCCCACCCTCCAAATTTTCTCGATTGAAATATAAGTAATATGTCTAGCGA
>CAXTSZ010000130.1:2308-3563 GCA_964247125.1 uncultured bacterium | reverse complement strand
GTGTCCAGCCTGGGTTTGCCATGTTGTTTTCTCCTGAGAGTTCGATCGATTTTTAGCAAATCATTTATTAATTGAATAGATAAGAGTATCTAGCAGAAATTGTAGTGCCGATACTGTCGCCGGATCTGTTAGCTTACCTTTGTCATCTAACTTGGCGGAAATAGCCGGAATACACAGCGTTGCCCCTGATGGAATATCTGCCATCATGACTCTCAACGTTTGCACCAGTGAAGCATTTGCTTTATCGCCACCATCGGGTGATGGAGATGCACTAATTACCGCAGTAGGTTTATACATAAACTCACCCGAAGAAACGATCCAATCGAGGGCATTTTTGAGGACACCAGGCACACCATGAGCATATTCCGGCGTGCAGAACATTACCCCATCAGCAGCTTGCAAATGTGTCCGCCAATCAATGACTGGAGCAAATCCGTCATCACGATCGAGATCGGGGTTAAAGTGAGGTAGATTGCCAATTCGCTCGTAAATTGAGATATTTACATCAGCAGTGACTAATTCCACCACTGCTTGTAAAATGGCTGTATTAGCAGATTGAGGGCGCAAACTCCCAGAAATTGCTAAGATTTTCATCGGATTTCTTCAGCTTTAGCATAGGCGCGTTTTACGGCTGGACGACTCTGGATAGACTCAAACCACCGCTTGACGTTGGGGAAGGCATTAAGATCGATTTGCTGGCTGGCATGAGGTACAATCCACGGATAAGCCGCCATATCTGCGATCGAATACTCGCCCGTAATGTATTCCCGATTTGTTAATTGCTTATCTAATACTCCATACAACCGCTCTGTCTCCTTGAGATAGCGTTGAATCGCATAAGGGATTTGTTCGGGTGCATACTGAGTGAAATGATGATTTTGACCTAACATCGGCCCCAGCCCACCTACTTGCCAGAATAACCACTGCATAGTCTCCATTCGATCCCTGATATTGGTGGGCAAAAAATTACCAGTTTTTTCGGCGAGGTATTGCAAGATTGCCCCTGATTCAAATACGCTAATCGGCTCGCCGCGATCTATTGGATCTCGATCTACAATCGCTGGGATGCGGTTGTTGGGTGATATCTGCAAGAAAGACGGCTGGAATTGTTCGCCTTTGCTGATGTTAATCGGATGAATAGTATAAGGTAGTTCCGCTTCTTCTAAAAAGATCGGAATTTTGTGACCGTTAGGAGTTGTCCAGTAGTAGAGATCGATCATGATTTCTCCTGAAGATTGAGTAGCTGTTTCGATGT
>CAXTSZ010000130.1:0-2208 GCA_964247125.1 uncultured bacterium | reverse complement strand
AAATTCCAGCCATTGGAACATAACCAGGTAGTTGTTTGATGCGATCGATCCAACGTAAAACATTCGGATAAGCATCAACATTAATCTTGCCATCTCGCGCCAGGGCAACATAGGGGAAAACAGCCACATCAGCAATGGTGGGATGCTCAAATTCTAACCAAGTGTGCGTACTTAAATGTTCGTTCAATAGGGTCAGAATATCCTCTGCTTTTTGGGTAGCTCGATCGATATTAATATTAGTGCCAGCCCCAAACAAATGATAAAGTCGGGCATTTTCTGGCCCCTGACGTACTTCTCCGGCTGTCGTCGATAACCAACGAATGACTTGAGCTAGAGGTAACGCATCTAGTGGGAGCCATTTATCACCACCATACCGCCGTGCCAAATACACCAAAATCGCCTGAGCATCTGCTAATTTAGTCTCACCATCGACCAAGAATGGTACCTGTCCGAATGGGTTAAGTGCAAGGTATTCTGGCGATTTTTGTTCACCTTTCATCAAGTCTACTTTAATCCATTCGTACTCGATATTTAATAATTCTAACAGCAGTTTTACTTTGTAACTATTACCAGATATTTCGTGACCGTAGAGTTTAATCATGATATCGATCCTGATGTGGTGGAGGTGAGTACTTAATGTGTGAAAATCCGTGTACCTGTTAATTTAAGGCGAACAGTCGGTTGGTAAAAAACCACGTTCTAACAGGGGTATGAGAGCCAGTAAAGCTAAGATCCACAGTTGCTGTGGGCAAACAGGCTGATTCGTATGGATCTGCGGAAGATGACGTTGTGCTTGTTTCATGCCTATACTCTCTCGGAAGATAAGCTTGCTTTGTACCGTTCGTTCGGTATACAAATACTGTACCGTTCGTTCGCTATAATTGTCAATAGGTAAATTAAACTTTCTTTTTTATGTCGAAACAAACTTATGTGCCAACTCTGCTCCAACTGTTTCGACAGTTTGGTTATGAGGGTGTAACGATCTCCAAAATCTCCCAGGCAACTGGATTGGGGAAAGCCAGTCTCTACCATCACTTCCCTGGTGGCAAGGCAGAGATGGCGGAAGCTGCCCTGACGCAGGTTAATCTGTGGCTAGAGACGAGTATTTTGCCGATTCTGAGGAATAATGAAAAACCGATCGATCGATTCCAGGCAATGTGCGCCGAAACGAATCGCTTTTTTAATGAGGGGCAAAATTCCTGCCTGTGGGCAGTCTTAGTATTAGAAGCAGCGAGTGACGATCTGTTTCACACCCAAATTAGGTGGGCATTTTCGCAGTGGATTGAAGCGATCTCAACTGTTCTCATCGCCGCAGGATTGGATAAAACCCTGGCAAAACAACGCGGCGAGGATGCCATCATCGCGATTCAGGGTGCATTAATTCTGTGTCACGGATTGAAAGATTTTGCACCATTCGATCGAGTGCTCAAACAATTACCGCAGCAACTCTGTGAAGAGATTTGATCGAGCTGTCTATCTGGGACATCTGAGAAATTGCTGAGAATGAAATGAGAAAACTCTCAGAATAAACTTAGGAAATTCCTAGTTTTTTCTCAGAGAAATTGTGGTGTTATCGGTGATACTTAAATTGACGAGCCAATGAACCACTCAAAGCTATTTATCTCGTCGGCATCCACTCTCCAGATAAAAACATTATTAAAAAAGCAGCAATAGAATTATAAATAAAAGTTAAATTTATCCCATCAAAACTTACAATTTTTCCTACAATGTCAAATAACTACCGTCTTCTATTTAGCCTTTCACTAGTATCACTAATTGCAGTTGCTTGTGGAGTTCCACACCCACTTTTGTCTAGCCCTCCTGCGGATTCTGCCCCAGTCATAATGGCAGGAATGAAAATCGATCCACCGATCGATCTTTCCACTGCTAAAGTCAAAGGCGAACAAACGATCGTCCTAGCTGGCGGCTGTTTTTGGGGCATAGAAGCAGTATTTGAAAATCTCAAAGGTGTTTCTAGTGTTGTCTCTGGTTATTCTGGTGGCACTGCCGCAACTGCCAACTATGATACTGTCAGCACTGGCACCACAGGTCATGCGGAAGCAGTTAAAATCACCTATGACCCCCAGCAAATTTCGCTAGGGAAGTTGCTGAAAATTCACTTTCTCATTGCCCACGATCCGACTCAAGTAAATCGCCAAGAACCCGATAGCGGTACTCAATATCGATCGGCAATATTTTTCAATAATC
>CAXTSZ010000129.1:0-3649 GCA_964247125.1 uncultured bacterium | reverse complement strand
CGGACGATCGCCGTTTTTGAAGAACAGGATGATCTGTTACCCGTGCCTGAATTTGCCACATCATTTAAACTGACTATTGGTCAACTATTTAGTTGGTTGAAAAACTAAGGCGATAAAAAATATCACAGTGGTAGCGAAAACCCTAAAGCCGCTTTGACATCCGCTAGTGTTTGATTCGCCACCACTTCTGCTTGTTCCCGCCCTTGGCGCAACACCGACTCCAAATAAGATCGATCGGCTACCACCTCTTGGTACTTGTTCTGAATCGGTGCCAGATGAGTAATTATCGCCTCTGCTAACAACGGCTTGAACTGACCCCAGCCCATTTCCCGGCATTCGATCGCCACTACTTCCTTGGTTTGACCACTAACGATTGCATATAGCGACAATAAATTCCGACACTCTGGTCGATTCACATCATCAAAATTCAAACCACGTTCTGGATCAGTCTTACACTTCTTGATTTTTTGCTGAATCAACTCCGGCGAGTCCAATAAATTAATCCGGCTTAGATCCGAAGGATCAGACTTCGACATCTTTTTTGTGCCATCAGTCAGACTCATGACCCGTGCTCCCTCCGCCAAAATCAATGGCTCGGGAACCTTTAACACTGGCTGCTCGGCAGCATAGAGATGATTGAAGCGTCCGGCAATATCGCGGGTTAGTTCCAGATGCTGCTTTTGATCTTCGCCCACGGGTACCCGATCGGCTTGATATAGCAAAATATCTGCCGCCATCAATACCGGATAATCCAGCAATCCCACCCCGACGTTGTCTCCTTGCTTAATGGCCTTTTCCTTAAACTGAATCATTCCTTCCAGCCAGTTGAGAGGTGTAATACAGTTAAATAACCAAGTCAGTTCGGTATGTGCTCGGACATGAGACTGAATGAAAATATTGGCATGGCTCAGATCGATGCCACAGGCTAAATAAAGGGCAGCGATCGCGTAGCTATTAGCAGCCAGTTCTTGCGGATGATGAGGAACAGTAATGGCATGTAAGTCTACGACACAAAAGAAATTTTCATAGTCAGTCTGATTGACCACCCAGTTGCGGATGGCTCCCAAATAGTTACCTAAATGCAGATTGCCAGTAGGCTGTACCCCAGAAAGAACGCGTGGCTTAGTCATATAAAGTAATTTTGAGTGTCAGCCCATAAAATTTTGAGAAATAGACCTGGGATAGATGCCTGGAGCCGGACTATGCTGTTTATCTGAGACGCTCGCATACAATTACAAATGCTCGGTTTAACGTGCATTAAAGCAATTGCCGACATCTAGCCTGGGTCGATAAGTGGCCAATTATACCAAGATTGAGCGCGATATTTTACTGGACAACATGATTTGTTGTGAAAGCAATTAATCTACGTTTCTAAATAGCGCGTCTGCTACGCGCCGCACGTCGTGCATGGCGGCCACATCATGTACGCGCAGAATGTCTGCGCCATTGGCAATGGCCGCACAACAAGCCGCCGCCGTGCCCCAGATGCGTTGCTGTGGATCGGGCTGTTGCAGGATCTGGCCGATGAAACTTTTGCGGGATACGCCCACGAGTAAGGGGAGTTGAAGACGCTGACGGAGGAGGGATAGATTTCTAATTAAGTCGATATTTTGCTGATATGTTTTGGCAAAACCAATACCGGGGTCAATAATGAGGTTCGATCGATCGATCCCACAATCTAAAGCTACCTGAATGCGATCGGCCAAAAAATTGCCGACGGCGGCGATTAGATCTGGATAATCAGTGAGCTGTTGCATCGTAGTGGGCGTGCCGCGCCGATGCATGAGGACGATCGGGACATCTAAGGCTGCTATCGTCTTCAGCATATCTGGGTCGAAAATACCGCCCGAAACATCATTTACTAGGTTCGCGCCAGCTTCGATCGCAGATCTGGCAACAATGGCTTTGGTGGTATCGATCGATATCGGCATCGTTAATCCCTGCTGTCGAATACCTTGGATGACGGGGATGACGCGTTCTAATTCTTGCTCGCTGCTGACTGGAGCGGCTCCTGGCCGCGTAGATTCGCCGCCAATATCCAAAATATCGGCACCAGCTTGGACAAACTGCGCGGCTTGTTGACAAGCAGCAGTGACTGAGTTGTATTGGCCGCCATCACTGAAACTATCCGGTGTAATGTTAATAACACCCATCAAATAAGTGCGATCGCCCCAGTTAAATGGATGTTGAGCGATGAGTTTAGAGATCATAGTTATGAATTTGCGGGGGGGTGATTGATCGCTTGCTACGGTTTTTGATCAGGACAAGACTTTTGACAATGCTCTTTTACCAACGGTACCATCAAAAAAATCCCTAGAGAGCTTTTGCCCAGGCCGCAAATGTGTCGATTGCCTGAGAAGGCACGCAAGCTCCGAGACTAGCAATATTTTTCTGCTTGGGCGGATTATTGCTGCATTTAGCGATCGATTAACACCCGATCGACAGAAAATCATCGACCATCAAGAGCGATCGCCAATCAGGGCTGTTTCATTCTAGCAAAGCTTATATCTTGCAAGGGTTCTGAGCTTCTAATGATTCAATTCAAACCTCAATAAAGGCTTAGATTTATCACTGGATCAGTAAATCTTACTCAAAATAGAGCCGTTCTCCCTAGTTTTGTGCTCGACTAGAATAGCTAAATCCCTCTCGCAGCATGCTGTTCAGTAGAATGAAACAGCCCTGGATATTGTGGTCGGATTTCACTCTCCTTTTAAGCGTCAATTTACCGAATATGCAGTTGGCTAGCGATCGAGTGAGGATCGACTAAATAAATAAGCTCGGTGAAACCTGAAATATTTCACCAAGTTTTTTAGCTTGGGATTTACTAATCGATCGCTTGCCATTTACTACTTCAGAGACAATACCGCTAGAACCAATGATGCCAACTAGATCGGATTGTTTTTTACCGCTTGATTCTAGTAAATATTGCAGCATTTCAGTTGGAGATTGCGATCGCCAATCATCCATCGGACAAATTTTTGATTCGTAGTCTTTGACTAGTATAAGTGCTAGATCGTATAACGCTAGCTCTTCTAGACTGCGCTCTTTTTTAAATACAAAATGTTCGACTACGGATAAAGCTTGTCGGTATTCTGCCTCTGTTTCAATAACTTTAGGTTGATACTTTACTAGCAGCTCGGTATATTGTTCTCGATTAAAAGTAAGGGTCATTTTTCCACTTGTCCTTGCTATAGTCGGCGTGAGTTAAAAAATACTTGTAGTAAACAACCTGACGTTCATAATCTATTCCTACTATTAATCGATAGTTATTTCCTTTGATATTGAACACGGTAAAATTCCCGACTGCTTCAGTATCTCTAAACGATCGACGAACTTCTTCGAGATTTTGCCATTGGGCTTGTTCGACTGTTTTAAACCAATTTCCAATTGCTCTGTCAGCATCAGGATACTGCGCGGCATCTTCTCGGAGATT
Organism: uncultured bacterium; assembly: GCA_964247125.1. Taxonomy (GTDB): domain Bacteria; phylum Cyanobacteriota; class Cyanobacteriia; order Cyanobacteriales; family Chamaesiphonaceae; genus JAAFHZ01. Next base: position 216 of record CAXTSZ010000129.1, on the reverse strand, counting down.
GGTAATCGAGATTAGGTGCATTAAATGTTGACAGTTAGACTCAGATGCTACTATTATCTCTCAAAAAGAGAGGGCATGTCAAGCGATCGATCTCGGTGCGCGACTCTAGTCGATCGACTAAAAATCATCGACCATCAATAGCGATCGCCAATCCAATCCGACATAATTTCAACTAAATCTATCCACTAAAAATAGACCGAGTTTGATACTCGATCC
>CAXTSZ010000128.1:0-3704 GCA_964247125.1 uncultured bacterium | reverse complement strand
TATATCAAAAGGAGTTGCCTCCACCTCTTCGGCTTCATCTGCACCCAATTTATGATTGAACACCACATCGGCGTAAACGCTGATGCCGGCCTCTTGTGCTACCTTGATGGCCTGAATATACTCATCTTTCGTGCCATATTTAGTCCGCACCGAGCCTTTTTGATCGAATTCCCCGAGGTCGAATAAGTCATAGACCCCGTAGCCCACATCCATCCCACCCCCAATTTGTAAGCAGGTGGTAACCACAGTGACGTAATACCAATTCTTGCTAAGGCGGCGGCCTGCTGGGCGACCTCCTGCCAAAGACTACCATTGGCGGGAACATACCAATGAAAGTACTGTATCATTACACCATTCGGTTCAGACATAATTATTTTCCGTAAGAAAAGTGGAAGGCTGTGTCAATTTGCAAATCTGACCAACTTTATTTTCTATGGATATATATTGGTTTGTCTATCAGGCATTAGATTCATCTGTCTAGCTCATTAGCAAGAACCAATCTCTACCGATCGGATGAGTTCGTAATCTATAAAAATCTGTCTCCAGAGAGAGAATAACTATCGATAAATACTGGTGGTAAATGCTAGCGAACAGAGTTTGCTTTTATCGGGGTGCAAAAAACTCTACCTATTGATTGATTCATTTATTGGGAATTACCAGTATAACTATAGAGTGCAAACCAGACAGAAACGAATAAAGACGTTGATTTTATGTCTACACATAACATTTTACAATTCATGAATTTTTTACATCAGGATTTGGGTTTATCCCCGGAGTCTGTCCAACTAGCTGTAAAGCAATCTCATGCCAATTATGGAATTTTGCCAATGGTACTGTGGCAATATGGGCTAGTGGATTTACAGCAGTTCGATCGAATTTTTGATTGGTTAGAATCTTAAATATTTATTAATAATTCCAAATTGTTAAATCATCATTAAATTATAGTATTTGGGACAATTCTGCTACGAGACTATGATCATTGTGCTAGCTTGGTTTAGAAGAACATAGTCATCTAACTCCCCTATGAAAAAAAATCCACATTGGGATTTAGTCCAGCGACGACTCGCTATCAAAAATTGTTAGAGCGTATTCCCCACTTAGCTTGGTTCATGACTGAAGCAAGTGATATGTGGGCAGGTCGAGGCGAAATTATTACTGTCAATCAGCACTGGCATGAATATATGGGGAGAATACCTGCCGATAGTCATCCCTATATATTTGAGGAGATTTTGTGCGCGGCAGAATGCGAGCGCTTTTTGGACTGTTGGCAAGCAGCGATCCGGTTACAAGAATCGCTGGACATCAAACTTCAACTAAAAAATGTTTCAGGAGACTGGGAGTGGTTTCAGATTGAATTAGAACCAGATCGCGATGCATGGGGTCAGACTATTTGGATTGGTACGGCTGTGAAATTGGGTGGGGCAGCGGCGCTGCATCGTAAAAACCTATCCGTTCAGTTTATAGAAGCCTTACTTTCCCATGCTGCCGATGGAATCGTGGCCTGTGATACTGACGGACATTTAGTATTATTTAATCGTGCTGCGCAGCTATTTCATGGGTTACCACCCGAACCGATCGAACCAGAAGACTGGGCTAACTATTATGATCTTTATGATGGCGATGGCACGAGGCTGTTAACTAAGTCTGAAATCCCCCTTTTTCGAGCTTGGCAAGGAGCTGCTGTCGTTGATCAGGAAATGATGATTAAATCTCCGCAAGGCGGAGAGCGATCGCTGTTGGCTAGTGGGGATGCGATCTATAGCCCAACTGGTGAAAAACTAGGCGCGGTGGTGTTGATGCGCGATATTACGGCTTTTAAACAAGCTGAAATCTAACGCTGCCGTGTTCAGCTTTATAATGAGCGTCTATCGACCGCGATGCGGGTCGCGAAGGCTGCCGCTTGGCATTGGGATTTAGGTACCCAGAAAATATTCTGGACAACAGAATTTGAAACACTTTTTGACTATGAACCCGGCAGTACGCAAAAACTGTATAACGAATGGCTCGATCGCGTGCATCCTGACGATCGAGAGCAGGTACAAACCAAATTGCAAGCAACAATCAACCATAATTTATCTGAATTTCGCTGTGAATACCGGATTATCTGGCAGGATGGCCAAGTTCGTTGGATCGATGCCATCGGCGAGTTACATCCCAAAGCAACGGTCAATCCACAATGGATTTCTGGTTTGGTCTACGACATTACTGATCGCAAGCAATTAGAACTCCTCAACCAAACGCAAGCCACCGAGCTGCAACGTCTCAATAATTCCCTAATTTTGACCCAGCAAAGCTTGAAAGAGCGAAACGAGGGACTCGATCGCTTCGTATATATAGCTGCTCACGATCTCAAAGCTCCTCTCCGAGCGATCGCTAATTTATCAGAGTGGATCGAAGAAGATCTCAGTGGCCAAACCCCAGCAGTTAGTCAAAAACAACTGCAATTATTGCGCCAATGGGTCAATCGGATGACGGCACTGATTGATGGGTTATTGCGCTATTCCCGGCTAGGCCGACAGGAGTTAGAGCTGGAAACTGTCGACGTTAGTCAACTTCTGTCGGAGACAATCGATTCTCTTTCTCCACCGCCAAGTTTTAAGATAGAAATTTTGTCGTCACTACCAACTTTTGATACTAAGCGAATATTATTGGGTCAGATTTTTGCTAATTTATTGGGTAATGCCATTAAACATCACGAACGAGTTGATGGTCGAATTGAAATTTCTGTTGCGGATTTAGGCGATCGCTATCAATTCTCGATTGCAGATGATGGACCTGGGATCCCGGCCGGGGAAGCCCATCAGCGTATTTTTGAAATTTTCCAAATGATCCAACCTATAAACTCTAATGAAAATACTGGGATTGGTTTAGCACTAGTCAAAAAAATTGTCGAAGATGAAGGCGGTCAGATCTGGCTAGATAATCAGCACATCCCCGGTGCTCGTTTTTGTTTCACCTGGCTGAAGACCGTTAGATAACTACGGCGATTAATAAAACTCTCTCTCCATTGACGCTCATTCTCAACTCAGAATTCATCCAATCGGGAGATGTCGATCTATCGACCCAACTGATAAGTTATTAGAGTCGTTAGATTACGAGAAACTAGTTATGAACATAATTGCTTGGATAATTCTCGGCTTGCTAGCCGGTGCGATCGCCAAGGCTATTGTTCCTGGTCATCAAGGTGGTAGCTGGCCTGCGACCATGGTGCTGGGTGTAGTTGGTGCTTTTATTGGCGGTACTTTGCACACTTTTATCCAGACTGGAACCTTGCAATTGACAGCCCCTGGTTTAAGCATTCCTGGAGTGTTTGTGGCAGTCTTGGGGGCGATCATTGCCATCTTTCTTTACGGTTTTCTATCTCGGAGCAGTCTTTGACGCATAACTGCTGCGATGCTCGCTCCCAACCCGGTAGTCATTTACTAACTTACTAACTTAGAGGATTTTGATATGAAATACATTTCAGCATTGCTATCCAAATTACTGTCCCAACTACGCCCAATCCAGCTGTTATTACCGATCTTGCTTGCTGCTGTCCTAACTTTCGCTAGTGGCTGTACAACGCAGACTACGCAAGCTGTTCCTAGCAAAGGAATGGAGCAGCTAGATAATGTTAAACGGGGCTTTCCGGCAGTTGCCAAGAGTGATCTTACCAAAGGGACGGTGCAGCTAGACAAAATTGAACGGAAGGCCGAAGAAGCAAT
>CAXTSZ010000127.1:0-3793 GCA_964247125.1 uncultured bacterium | reverse complement strand
CGCCCCAAGGATTAGAAGGGCTAAACCTGTGAACGAGCGGAAAGTAAATACCCAAGGCGGACGGCAGTTCGACTCTGCCCAGCTCCACTAAAACTCTCTAGCAAATACCGACCGCTTGTAAAATGAGTAGTGATTTTCATCACACTGTTCTACAGGCGGTTGTTTGTTGGTATTATTACGCCTGAAGCTGAGTTGTGCCATTGGTTGGCGAACGGGGAATGTAACACATGGGTAAGTCTATTGATTTCAGCGGTCGCCCTTTCCATTTTATTGGAGTTGGGGGAATTGGTATGTCGGCGCTGGCCTATGTGCTAGCTCGGCGTAAATTACCAGTTTCTGGCTCCGACTTACGGCGTACTAATATTGTGGATAGATTGGAGTCCGTCGGCGTTCAATTCTTTATGGGGCAAACCGCCGCCAATTTAGATTTTTTTGGCGACCAACTGCCGCAGGTAATTTGCTCCACGGCTATTAATAATAGCAATGCCGAATTGGCCGCTGCTCTGGCGAAGGGTTGTGAAATTTGGCATCGATCGGACGTCCTGGCTGCGCTGATCGCTGAATCCAACAGTATTGCGGTAGCGGGTACACATGGTAAAACCACTACTAGCAGCATGGTAGGCTGCATTTTGGTAGAAGCTGGACTCGACCCCACTATTATTGTGGGCGGCGAGGTAAGTACCTGGGATGGTAATGCGCGTTTTGGTGCCACTGATTATTTGGTCGCAGAAGCTGATGAGTCGGATGGTTCTTTGATCAAGCACCAGCCCCAAATCGGTGTGATTACTAATATTGAACTAGACCATGCCGACCACTATGATAGCTTAGAAGCTGTGATCAAAACCTTCCAAACCTTTGCTCATCAGTGCAAGACGGTGATTGGTTCGATCGATTGCCCATTAGTAAACACTGAAATAAAGCCGCAAATTAGCTATGGTCTAAAAAATGGTAGTAAAGCTGATTATCTGGCTACCGATACTAAATATCACGCTCACGGGACGACGACTCAAATCTATGAGCGTGGCACGCTATTGGGCAACTTAGAACTACAGGTTTTAGGTGAACATAATCTTAGTAATGCTTTGGGCGCAGTAGCAGCAGCCCGGCTGCTCAAGGTCGACTATTCAGCGATTGCCGAAGCCCTCAGTAAGTTCACTGGCGCCAAGCGACGGTTTGAGTTGCGCGGTACCCATCAAGACATTAGTTTTATCGATGACTATGCTCATCACCCCAGCGAAATATCGGTAACATTAGCCGCTGCCAAGCTCCAAGTACAGGCTCCCCGGCGAGTAATTGCGGCTTTCCAACCACACCGTTATAGCCGCACAATCACCTTTTTGAAAGAGTTTTCCCAATGCTTTACTGATGCCGATTTGGTAGTAATTACGGATATCTACAGCGCTGGTGAGCCGAACGATGGACAAATCACCGGAGAACAAGTCGTGGCCGCCATCCAAAAATTCCATCCAAACGTCTGCTACTGTGCGACATTACCAGAAGTCACGCAGTTTATGACCGATAATTTGCGATCGGGCGATATGGCATTATTCTTAGGAGCAGGCAATCTAAACCAGATCATCCCGGACGTGATGAACTTCTACCAATAATCAATCCCCATGACTATTCCGAACAATGCTGGTGCTAGTGTCTCAACTGCTCTCAATATTCGTCCTCAGGTTTCGTTAGCCAACTTAACTACGTGGAAAGTGGGTGGGGTGGCCGAGTGGTTTATTGAACCAGTCAATTTAGCTGAAACGCAAGCGGCGATCGCCTGGGCCACCAGTCAAAGTTTGCCAATCACCTTTTTAGGGGCTGGCTCTAATTTGTTAATTAGCGATCGTGGCCTGCCCGGTTTAATCATTGCTACCCGCCACTTGCGCTGGCTAGAAACGGAGTTTGATCTAAACACTCATCAGATTAAGGTGGGCGCTGGCAAGATGATCGGGAGTTTGGCTTGGCAAGCAGCCAGAAAGGGTTGGATGGGTTTGGAGTGGGCCGCTGGTATTCCGGGCACTGTCGGCGGTGCAGTAGTGATGAATGCTGGTGCCCACGGCAGTAGTACCGCCGATATCTTGGTGAGAACTCAAGTTTTAACTAATACTGGTGAGATCTTAGAGCTACTACCAGCCGCGCTGGATTACAGCTATCGGCACTCTAATCTGCAAGGTCGCGATCAGCTGGTGATTTCAGCCACTTTACAGCTGCAAGCTGCCGAAAATGCCGCAGTAGTAATTGGCAAAACCCAAAAAGATTTAGAGCGGCGGCATACCAGCCAACCTTACGATCAGCCTAGTTGTGGGAGTGTTTTTCGGAACCCATTGCCCCAGTATTCAGCCAAGCTAATTGAAGACCTCGGCTTGAAGGGCTACCGCATCGGTGGGGCTGAAGTGTCTGAACTCCATGCCAACTTCATTTTGAATCGCGGCGGTGCGACAGCCACCGATATTTTTAACTTAATTAATCATGTTCGCGATCGAGTGCTTGAGCAGTGTGCCGTCAAACTCGAAGCGGAAGTGAAAATGTTGGGTGAGTTTCCCGCACCTTAGGGGTACCCTAGGGAAGGGACGAACTCCTGTAAGATCAACTAAAGATTTCAACTGAGTAGATATATGACACAAGGTAAAGGGTTTGGTGGCGGTTTCGGTTTAGGCAAAATGAAAGAGTTAGCCGATGCCTTCAAAAAAGCGCAACAGGTGCAAGAAGACGCCAAAAAGTTGCAAGAAGAACTAGAACAGATGGAAATTTCGTCTGCTGACGGCTTGGTCGTGGTAACCCTCAGCGGCAACCAAGAGCCGCGTAGCATTGTCATCAAGCCCGAGGCGATGAGTAAGAGCGCCGATGAACTCTCGGCCTTGGTAATGGCCGCCATGACTGATGCTTACGAGCAATCTACTGAAACTATGCGGGAACGGATGGAGTCCTTGACGGCTGGTCTGAATATTCCTGGCTTGTCTTAGATCCTCTAAGTCTTGAGCATTTGTTCATGATGTGGTGGGCGACTGGCTAATTCAATGCTTGAACGTCCATTTTTGTATTGGAAAGAAATATGGCAACGAAGCTATTGTTTGTCTGCTTGGGAAATATTTGTCGATCGCCTGCTGCGGAAAATATCATGAATTATTTGGTGGCAGCGGAGGGACTTCCGGTAGGTGAAATCGTCTGTGAGTCGGCTGGGACTAACAGTTATCACATTGGGAACTCTCCCGATCGACGCATGCATGCGGCGGGAAAAGAGCGAGGAATTCCAATGGTGGGTACAGCCAGGGCTTTCACTGCGGCGGATTTTGAGAAGTTTGATTTGATTTTGGCAATGGACAAGGAAAACTATCGAGATATTCGATCGCTAGATCCGTACGGGAAATATGTGGAGAAGGTGAAAATGATGTGTACCTATGCTACTCAGCATTCTGACAGCGAGGTGCCCGATCCTTACTACGGTAGAGATGACGGCTTTACCTATGTCATTGATCTGCTATTGGATGCCTGTGGCGGTCTATTGGCTACGATTAAAAAATAGTTGCCAAGAAGCTTCGTATTTGGCCTTAGCCATGCTAAGATTGTAAATCGTGGATGACACGGGTCGATGGCCGAGTGGTTAAAGGCGGCAGACTGTAAATCTGCTCGGGTTCCCGTACGTTGGTTCAAATCCAACTCGGCCCATTCACGAAAGAGTAAGTGGTGCGTCTTAGGTTCGCCTAAGACGCTTCTATTTCGCCCTTGTAGCTCAGTGGTAGAGCACTTCATTGGTAATGAAGAGGTCATGAGTTCAATCCTCATCGAGGGCTTAGTCCGT
>CAXTSZ010000126.1:0-4122 GCA_964247125.1 uncultured bacterium | reverse complement strand
AAGAACCCAAAAAGATTTTCCAATACAGTGGGCAACAACCCAAAACAACCTGGCAGGTTCACTTAGCAACAGAATCAGAGGAAATAAAGCGGAGAATATGGAAAAATCGATCGCGTGCTATGAAGCGGCGTTAGAGGTAAGAACCCAAAAAGATTTTCCAATACAGTGGGCAACAACCCAAAACAACCTGGCAGGTTCACTTAGCAACAGAATCAGAGGAAATAAAGCGGAGAATATGGAAAAATCGATCGCGTGCTATGAAGCGGCGTTAGAGGTTTATACCCAAAAAGATTTTCCAATAGACTGGGCAGGTACACAAGAAAATATAGCCATCTTTTGTGTAGAAGAAGGACGAGATGAAAAAGCGATTGAACACTATTTGAAAGCATTAGAAATTTTCACTCCTGAAGCCTTACCCATAAATGCCTTGAAAGCCCGTCGAGGATTGGGAAGTATTTACTTCAAACAAGGAAACTGGCAAAAGGCAATCGAAGCCTACGAAATTGCCATGCAAGCCGCCGAACTCTCCCGCAGCTGGTCAGTAAACGACGAAGAACGGCAGCGCGTTTTGCAATCAGCCCTCAGCGTCTATGAAAACGCCATCCAATGCGCTGTCAACCTCCAAGACTACAAAAGAGCGATCGAATACACCGAGCGCGTCCGCAGTCGTCAACTAGTCGAACTAATGGCCAGCAAAGACCTGTATCCCGATGCTCAAATCCCTACCGAAATTCAATCCTACTTACTGGCCTACCAACAACTAAATCAACAAGTTGAAGGCTTGCGTGAAGGCGGCACCGAAAAATCAGCTGTAGCTGGAAATAGTAGAGATCTAAGAAGAATGAGCATCGCCAATGCCGAAATTCAACGAATTGAAGCCCGTAAACAAGCCATCTACAATAAAATTCGCGCCCACGACCCAGTTTTAGCTGGACAGATGGCGATCAACCCAATTTCCCATGCGGAGATTCAAAAGCTGATTACCAACGCCCAGACCGCAATTCTGACCTTTTACAGCACCAACGATGACACCCACATCTTCATTCTTAAACAGAACCAAGAACCAGAACTATTTACCTGCACTGGCCAAGGCTGGAATGAGCTACAACAATGGCTAATTGAAAACTGGTTCAAACCCTATAACCTAGATAAAACCGCATGGCATAGCCAAATGTCAGCAGTATTGAAAGAATTAGCCGATCGACTGCAACTATCCCAGCTAATTACCAACCACCTAGCTGGCATCGAAGAACTAGTTTTAGTCCCCCACCTGCTCCTCCACCAAATCCCCTTCGCCGCATTACCGATTTCGACTCCGCTCAATCAGCAATCGGAACTACTTGGTGAAAAATACACCATCCGCTTCATCCCCAGTTGCCAAATCTTGCAATATTGTCAACAACGGCCAGCGATCAACACTAGCACCCAGGGCATCGTGGAAGATGCCGATGGCAGCTTGCTGGGAGCCAGATATGAAGGCCACAAAATTGCCGAAATTTATCAAGTACCAGATAGCGATCGGCTGCGCGGTACAACCCAAGCGACGATCGCCAATTATCGCCAACTTCTGGGTCGGGTTAATCGTTTGCACTCCAGCCACCATGCCAGCTCTCGTTTAGACAGCCCCTTAGAATCTTCTCTGAATTTAGCAGATGGCAACATCACCCTCGGCGACTTACTGACGGGTGACAGATACCCAGAGCTAGATGAAGTATTCCTCTCGGCCTGCGAAACTCACCTGGGCAACTTTAGCTTTACCGACGACGTAGCAACGCTGACCACGGGTTTCTTATGCATTGGTGCCCGCAGTGTTCAAAGCACCCTGTGGAGCGTGGATGATCTGGTAACCGCTCTGTTTGATATCTTCTACCACCAGGAACGCCGCGAACGTTATAACCGGGCAATTTCTTTACGACGGGCACAGGTGCGCCTCCGAAATTTAACTGGTTCAGAATTCGCCCAAAACTATGCCGGAGAACTCAATGAATTCTTGGCAGGGGAAATACCAGCGATCGATGCTGAAATAGCAAGACTGAAAGCTGAATTGAAATCGATCAATAGTGATACAGATGAAGCTCGCTGGCAGCAGACCTTTGACTCTATTAATAATCTAAGAAATGTGCAAACCAATTTTCCGCAGATTACTAAAAACTATAGTGAAGCATTTCAACCCTTTGCTGCACCATATTACTGGGCTGGATTCATCTGTCAAGGCATGGCTTAACCCTTAGCTTACAAGAGTAAATTTATTTTTGTTCCAATTGAAGCTCTCTAAGTTGCTCGATCGATAACCCGGTGATATCAGCAATTTCTTCGAGTGGCATAGTGCCCTTCTTCAAAAGCTTCACTGCAATGTCTTCGCGGGTTATTTCCTCAATCGTACTGATGTAAGGCATTTTTTTCTCCTTTTGATACAGAGCGAGTTCATCTTTGAATTCTCGTTTAAGTCCTCTGGGCAGCTCCATGAGCCAATCCAGAAACAAGAACAGTTCCATTATATCCTGACGTTCAAAGCTTTCTTCAAACAGCCGCCGGGTAAGCTGAAACTTCCATTCCTTACGGGATCTCAAGTCCTGTTTTGTTGATTTAGTCTTGAGATGTGCCATCACCACGATCGAAAAGGGATTCATGCTGGTTTCCAATTCTGCCCAGCGTGGCTCGTAATCCAGCAGCTTAACCATCGGAAAGTCAAACGTAACCTTGCATCCCCACAACTCATCTTCATAAGGCTGCGGTCGCCAGTTTAGGCGGTCATCGCCCAGAACTGCCAAACTCACAATCTTTCCGCTGTAACAGTCCCGTATCCGGTAGTTATAGGTAAATACCCGCTGGCTAAAGGCGCTCTCTTCTTGGCTTTGAACCTCAACGTGGACAAATACGACACTCTCTTCGCCGCTTTTCCGCCAAACCTTTACCAGTTTATCCACATACATCTTGGTCGATTCAGCATCCCGGACAATCTGCTGGAACTCCTGATCCATGAATTCATAGCCTTTCTTCCAGTCAATGTCAGTATGGATGTTTGGGAAGAAGAACAGCATGAATTCCTGAAAATACCTGTCTAGTATTTTTTTCCAAGGATTATCAAAATCATCGCGATCACTGGTCATACTTCTTAGCGGTAGATTGTCAGCACATTTTATCAGCAAATACCCAGAGACTCTGACGATTGGAATGCCCCGCTCATGACTAGTTGAGACTTTCTCCCCAGCCATTTCTCTAGTTAATATTTTTGCTGGCAATTTGCCAAAGAAAATGATCAAGGGGTGATTAAAAAGTATCAACACCACCGAGAAAATCACCCTATGATCATTAACGAATACACGACCGTACCCAACTGGGCAATGACCCTCCGCAACCGCCAGATCACCCGCCAGAAATATCAGCACCTGCTCCCCGCCCTTTGCCGCCGCATCCAATCTGCCACAGAAAGCGGCAAACAAACCCTGGTTCAGGAACTGCGACGAGAGCTAGCTATCCTAGAGCGAGAAATTTAAAAAATAGATAGAAATCCCCTCAGCTAGAGCGGCTTTCAGCCGACATCAAAAAGAAATTTGGAAAAACTTTGCGGAGTTTTGCCAAAGCGGTTTAATGGGGGCAGATTAAAAGATATGGACAACCAATCAGTCCCATATCCACTTACCTCCACTTGCCCTATGGATTGGCTCAATGACCCAGATCGCTACTGCCAGACCCCAGCAGATTACCAACTGTGCGATCGGCTGCGGGCGGCCATCAATGCTTCAGATGTTAATACTCGACAAACTGCCAACAACCGTCTTTTTGCCCTGCTAGACAACCACGCCTGGGTTGTCAAAATGCGATCGATCGCTAAAAACAATCGATTTTTTGCCGAGGCTTTGGATAACCTGTGGTTATGGCTGTTTAGCACCAGAAAAGATGGCCGCTCTTGCCTCTCAGCTTTTGAACCCCGTTCAGCCATCCATGGATTGACCGGAAATTTTCTGGCCTATCTCAAAAACAAATTTGGCTGGTTGTTGAAAACTGCCTACCGGCAAAAAAATAAGCAATTTCCATTGTCCCTTGATGCCCTTCTAGAGATCGATCCCCACAAATATGAAGCCCCTGACCACCAGCTGATGCCTTGGGAGACTTTACAGG
>CAXTSZ010000125.1:0-4157 GCA_964247125.1 uncultured bacterium | reverse complement strand
AATCTGCGCTGCATCCAACCATTTCGCATCAAAAGCCCCCAAATGCGTCGTCGTCACGATCGTCTGAAACCGATCGGCAATCACCGACAATAACTGATTCTGCCGATGCAAATCCAATTCCGCCAACACATCATCCAACAACAACAGCGGTGACTCTTGCACAATTTGTTCAATCAATTCCAACTCCGCCAGTTTCAGAGCTAATACTAAAGTTCGCTGTTGCCCCTGGGAACCATAAGCCTTCGCTGGCGTGCCATCGATCGCTAGCTCCAAATCATCCCGATGCGGCCCAATCAGTGTTGTCCCTAAACTAACTTCCGCCACCTGGCGCTGCTGCAACCGCTCCTGAAAAGTCTGGTGAATACTCTCCACACTATTGTCCCCCACACTTACACTTGGTAAATAATCGATCGAGAGCTGCTCCCGCTCCTGACTAATTTGACCATGCCAATGTTGCGCGATCGGCACCAATCGTTCCAAAATCCTCGCTCGCCGCCGCATTACCTTCGTCCCGGCATTGATCAGTTGATGATTCCACAACTCCAGCTCGGTACTAACGATTGACCGCTCTTCGCCCTGCTTTAACAAAGCATTCCGCTGCTTCAGCACTTGGTAATAGTTCTGTAAAATATGCCCGTAGACTGGCTCAATTTGTAACAATAAACCATCGATCCAGTGTCTGCGTCGTTCCGGTGCCCCGCGCACTAAATCCAAATCTAGGCAGGAGAATTCCACCGCATTGAAATTCCCTAAGAAATCCATCTGGCGGCGCAGTTTTTCTTGATTTACCGTCGCCGTCCGCCGCCCCTGAGAGCGGAGGGTGAGGCTCAGATCCACTGTGCCATGCAACCTGTCGATCTGTCCTCTAATACGTCCCTCGGTTTCCCCCACAGCTACCAAGTCCCGATCCTTACTGACCCGATGGCTTTTGAGAGTGGCCAATAGCTCCACGGCCTCTAATAGATTAGACTTACCCTGGGCGTTCTCACCCAAGATAATTGTTTTCGGCGCAGTGAACTCGATCGACTGGTCGTGATAATTGCGAAAATGGCGAAGCTGAAGCTGTTTAAGGAACACGGGTTACGACTTGCGGGAATACCAGCGTAGAAAAAGCTTTTCGCCTTCAATCCAGACTAGCATCAACATACTAAAGCCCACACAGATGCCTAGCTCCAGCATGTCTAATGGATGAGTACCAAAGAAGCTCTGGAACGGTGGGAAATAGACTAAAGCTAATTGCAACAGTGTTGTGACCGACACCGCCCACAGTAGATAGGGATTAGAAAAGAAATTAATTTCGATTAAGAGTTGACTGTTCGATCGAATAGCCAAAGCATGTGCCATCTGAGCTAAACAAAGCGTAGTAAAAACCATCGTCTTCCAAGTATCATGATCGCGCGGATAACTATCAGCAGTAGTATAGTCATAAACAATCTTCATCATAAAAATCGTCAAGATCCCGAATACCAAACCAATCCGAATCATATAAGAACCTAACCCCCGCGCGAAGATGCTCTCTTTGGGGTGAAAGGGTTCACGATTCATCACATTTGGTTCGGGTGGTTCCACGGCCAAGGCCAGTGCTGGCAGACCGTCAGTGACTAAGTTCATCCACAGGATTTGGAGTGGTGATAAGGGTACGCCGCCCATGCCCAGGAGAGGGGCTGCGGCGATCGTCAACACTTCACCAATGTTGCTACCCAGAATGTATTTAATGAAGCGCCGAATATTGGTGTATACCACTCGTCCTTCTTCGGTGGCGGCCACGATCGAAGCAAAGTTATCATCCAGTAGTACCATATCGCTGGCTTCTTTACTGACATCGGTACCAGTAATGCCCATGGCTACGCCAATGTCGGCTTGCTTCAGGGCAGGGGCATCATTCACCCCATCGCCAGTCATAGCTACTAGGTGATGGCGCTGTTGCAGAGCTTTCACGATCCGCAGTTTGTGTTCGGGACTGACCCGGGCATAAACAGTCGTCTCATCGACGATATCTTCGAGGTTCTCGGTACTCATCTTGGCCAGTTCCGCACCGGTGACGACGCGACAAGTGGGATCAGCAATCCCTAAATCGATGGCGATCGCTTGGGCGGTTAATTGATGATCGCCAGTAATCATTACTGTCCGAATGCCGGCTGTCTTGCACTTTGCTACCGCTTCTCGGACTTCAGGACGCGGCGCGTCTAGCATTCCCACTAAACCCAGCCAGATCAGATTTTGTTCAGCGCGATCATCATTAGCTAATGGCACCCGATCTAATTCTCGGTAAGCCATCCCCAAAACCCGCAGTCCTTGGCTAGCCAGTTGATTATTTTGCTGAAGTATCTGTTGCCGTTGGTTAGTACTGATTTCAGTGACTTCTTCACCAACTACTATGCCTTGGCAGCGATCGAGAATTTGTTCTGGCGATCCCTTGGTAATAAGAATATAGCCTTGTTCTTGCTGGCAAATAACACTCATGCGCTTGCGATCACTATCAAATGGAATCTCGGCTATTCTCGGCAGAGTTATCTGGCTAGCTGCTTGGCTAATGCCCGCTTTTTCGGCCAAGACTACCAGTGCCCCCTCGGTGGGATCGCCCATAATCTGCCAATGATTATCATTAAACTGAAGTAGTGAGTCGTTACAGAGCGTCGCGCCCCAGAGCAAGCGCATCAGATCGGGATGTTTGGCCGGATTGGTCTGAACACCAGCAATTTGGAACTGACCATTGGGATTGTAACCATCCCCGCTGATCGTGACATCATGCTGTAATGTAGCTACTTTTTGCACGACCATTTTGTTCTGGGTCAGCGTTCCCGTTTTGTCTGAACAAATAGTCGTGACGCTGCCGAGGGTTTCTACTGCGGGCAACCGCCGAATCAAAGCTTGCCGCCGCACCATGCGCTGAGTGCCCAGTGCCAGGGTAATTGTAATCACAGCGGGCAGGCTTTCGGGAACTACGGCCACGGCCATACTAAGCGAAACTTCCACCAGCTCTCGAAACATTTTGATATCGAAACTACCTTTCCATAGACTGGGCATCATGCCACCAATGACTACCAACGCCACTAAAAATAGCGAGCCTTTGACTAAAACATTCCCCAGCTGCGTAATCCGTTGTTGCAGGGGCGTTGGCTCGGTTTCTACAGACTGCAAGAGAGCGGCGATTTTTCCCAACTCCGTTTGCATTCCTGTCTTGGTAACTACTGCTTCTCCCCGCCCCACCAATATTTCGGTGCCTTGATAGACTAGATTCAGCCGATCGCCAATTTCTACTTCTTCACCTAAATTCAAATGAGCATTCTTATCGACGGCGGTGGCCTCCCCGGTGAGAGCGGCTTCGCGGATCTGAAGATTCGCGGCTTCTAGTAGACGACCATCGGCGGCCAGCTTCACCCCGGCCTCGATTAAAATAATGTCGCCCGGTACCAGCAGTCTGCCATCAATTTCGCTGATCTGGCCATTGCGTTTTACGCGTACCTGTGGTGAAGATAGCTGTTTCAAGGCGGCTAGGGCTTGCTCGGCTTTGCTCTCTTGCAGATAGCCCATAATCCCGTTTAGAATCACCACGGCCATAATGGCGATCGTATCCTTAAAGGGAAACCCCTTAAATTCACCAGCTTGCATACTCCAGATATCCATCAAACCCGACACCACTGCCACAAAGATCAACATGATCAACATGATGTTGGTAAACTGATCGAGCAAAATTTGCCAGCGACTACGACCACCAGTGGCAATCAGTTCATTACTACCATACTGTATTAATCTTTCTTGGACTTGCTCACTGCTTAATCCTTGCTGGGCATTGACCTGAAGCTGTTTTAGAGCTTGATCGGTATTGAGGGTATGCCAAGAAATATCACTGGTATTAGAGAGGCTGGATACGGTGGAACTGGTCATAAACGATGTGGGGTATGGGGCTGCGGGATGTTAAGCTAGCGAGGATTTAGAGTTGGCACTAAAATATCAATTAAGCCACAGTTGTTTGTTCCTAATCAATTAATTATTACCTGTTACTAACTTCAATGTCCCAGAATGACTTCCTCGCAGTTTTGAATTCTTCCCAACGCCAAGCCGTTGAGCATTTCTGCGGCGCATTACTGGTGGTGGCGGGAGCTGGTTCTGGGAAAACTCGGGCCTTGACCTATCGGATTGCCAACTTGATTCTG
>CAXTSZ010000124.1:0-4180 GCA_964247125.1 uncultured bacterium | reverse complement strand
GGCACCTGGTTTTGGTCCAGGCATTCCGAGGTTCGAATCCTTGCACCCCAGTTTTTAAAGTTTCGGCATTTTACTGACGACTACGCCAAAGAATCTTTTCTGGCGGGTCGTTTTTATGCGTTAAGGTCTTATCCACAGATAGATCCAGCCAATTGCTGAGTTCAGCAGACAGCCAGTCTAGCTCGGGTGAACTCAGTCGTCCAAAACCACCAAAGGAAATCTGTTGGGTGCCAGCCCAAATGTTAATTTGGGGAAGTTGCACAACATTATCGCCCTGAGAATCTTTTTTAAACGAGAACGAGGATAGCTCTAGCTTAATAATATTTTCAATTGGGGCTTTCTGAACTGTCCAACGCACAGTGTCGAATAGCTCATGAGATAAGGAAATTGTCGATCGATTCAGATTTATCCGGGTACGCTGGAGATATTTGAGAGAAGCGATGATCATCAAAATCAGGCACGATAAACCCAGCCCCAGATACACATAGCCAGCAAAACAAAATTCTGATTTGACACTTCCGCCTTGAAAAAATGTTGACAACGCAGCCAGCCCCGAAAAAGACATCCAGGTGATACACCAAACCGCGATGCCAACCAGGGGAATCAGCGCTGGGTGGAAACGCCCAGCTGGCAACAGAATTTCTAAGTGATTGCTTGTTTTTTTTAATTTAACTCTGCTACCAGCGGGTGGCTGGCGAAGATGACGACCAGATTGATCATCAACCCAGAGAGAATTTTCCCCTGTATCTAAGTTTAGTAGGGCTTGGCTAGCTGATTGAAGGCGTTTTTCTAAGCTGGGAGTAATGGCTTGTTGCAGCCAGCGCACGAAACCAGGACTGAGATTAACGCGGTCTTCAAAGCGTAGTCGGAAGTCCTGTTGGGGTAATTCATCGGGATGACAGCCCGTGGCCAAATAGATGAGTGTTACACCCACAGCATAGATATCAGAAGCCGGGGAAGTGATGCCCCCAAACTGTTCTGGCGGCATGTAGCCGTAAGTACCCACGATCGTCCGCGTACCACCTTTTATGGCCGTTTGTACCGAACCAAAATCGACCAAATAAACTTGGCCAGGACTGTGCGCGGTGCGATCGGTTAGCAAAACATTGCTGGGCTTAATATCCCGATGGATCACAGCGGGCTGCCGAGCGTGGAGATATTCTAAAATTTCCAACAGACTCTTCGCGATCGCTTTTAAATCATCTTCACTAAACGTGCGACCCTCTTGTACCCACTGTTGGAGGGACTGAGCCGGGATGTGACTTTGCACCAAGGCAAAGCCTTTGCCCCACTCCAGTTCAACTTCAAAAAAATCTAAATATTTAGGGATGGCCAGATGGTCTAGCGATTTTAAAACCTCAGCTTCCCGCTTAAACAGCTTTAAGTCATCCCAGGTGAAATCAGAGCCAAAGAGCAATAGTTTGATGACAACAGCATCATGGGTTTGGGTATCGATCGCCAAAAAAGTCCGCCGTCCGGTTTGGCGACCCAGCAATGATTCAATCTGATAGCGCCCTTGCAGTTGGCTTCCAATGAGTTCTTCCATGGTTGTGCTGTAATCTGGGGGGTAGTTTGGGGACAAGACGATCAACAAATTGATCTGGATGATCTTGCTTATTATTCCCTGGCGATCGGAGACTGCGATCATGACACTAAAACAGAATCAAGATTCTATTGAATTGTAGTGATCGCAGCTTAGAATAATCGAGATCCCCTCATCAATGATTCATGACCAGCAAGCTTTGGCGCAGTCCTACTCCCGGCCAATCGATCCTCGCCTTAGATTTCGACGGTGTGATCTGCAACGGACTACCAGAATACTTCCACACATCCTGGCTAGTCTATAGTCAGATCTGGTCAATTCCTACTTCTCCCGCGCCCCCAGAACTCTTTCTGATCTTTAGCCGCCTGCGCCCCTTAATTGAATATGGCTGGGAAATGCCTTTGCTGGTTTGGGCATTAGCGCAAAACACCCCAGAAGAACAGATTAACCGTGACTGGGCGGGTCTGGCGGCACAGATTTTGGCCGATCATCACTTAAATTCTACAGATGTTGTAAAGGTACTAGATGAAGTGCGGGATCGATCGATCGCCCAAGATCTAACAGGCTGGCTAAAACTACAAAGCTGCTATCCCGGCACGATCGCCAAACTGTTAGCGCTGCCCCCAGAAATCCAAACGGTGATTATCACCACTAAAGACGGTCGCTTTACTCGCCAACTTTTAGAAGCACAGGGCGTTCAGCTCCCAGCCGATGCAATTTTTGGCAAGGAAGGCAAGCAATCCAAGGCCGATACCCTGCGCTATCTCTTAACCAGTCAACCCGATCAAATCTGGTTTGTAGAAGATCGGTTACCCACATTGCAGACCATTTGTGAACAGCCTGACCTCGATTCGGTACAATTGTTCTTAGCCGATTGGGGCTACAATACCCCCGCCGAACGATGGGCTGCTCAAAATGACAAGCGCGTAAAATTGCTGTCGATCGAAACATTCTGCCACGACCCATCAAGCTGGACATAAATTCATGCTGGATCTCAACAAAATTGCCAAACAGTTGCCCCAAGTTGGCCAACACCTCACCAAGGAAGCCCAGGCCAGTAACCTACGAATGCGGCTAGCTACAGATTATTTAGCGAAGGCGATCTGTCAACAAGCCGATCTTGAACAACTACAAATTATCTGGAATAATAAATTTCGTTTTGGCGCAGCCATTCCAGTCGAAGATCTAAGTACTTGCCAAGATATTTCGGCACCAGCCAAAGCTCATACGGTGTTAGCCACAGACGGCTCCCAAATTGCCCCCAGCCACCACGAAATCGCCTATTGCTACCTGATCAATATTGGGAGGGTAATGATTCACTATGGGCAAGACTTACATCCGTTGTTAGACAGTATTCCCGAAGTTTTCTATCAAACCAAAGATCTCTATCAATCGCGCCAATGGGGTATTAGTACGGAGGAATGGTTGGGTTATCAGCGGACAGTAGATGAAGCTTTGCTGTTGGGTGATTTAGGCTTCGATTGGGCAAATCCACCGATCGGGTTTGATGAAGTTGTACATCCCCAGCCACCAAAGGTACCAACTTTAGCGATGGTAGATGGCTCTTTAATCTATCGATTTTTGGAAGAATTGCCAGCTGAAGCCCGCGAGCTAACCATTGCACCCATCTTGACAGCCTGGGAGAAACTTCGCCAAGTCAACATCCCGATGATTAGCTATATCAGCTCTTCGCGCAGTATTGACGGTTTGAATTTTTTACGATTATTGGGCTGTGGCTTTCCAGAGCCAGACTGTACCAAACACTGCATTGATATGGAAAGACCGCCCTGCCAAATCTTTGATGGCCTGCGCGATACTTCGCTGTGGCTAAATCGTTTACAGCCGGGACAGCGTAGCTGCTTGTGGCAAAGCACTGCTCGTACTCTCGATTTTTATAGCAAGGAGCAGCGAGTTTATTTTTGTTATGTGAATGTGGGAGCAGAGATTGCGCGGGTGGAGATGCCTGCCTGGGTAGCTACCGATGGTCAGCTTTTGGATCAAGCCTTGGGGATTATGCTGGCCCAGGTCAAGAAAGGCCAGGGCTATCCGGTGGCTTTGGCCGAAGCCCATAATTAT
Source organism: uncultured bacterium (assembly GCA_964247125.1). GTDB lineage: Bacteria > Cyanobacteriota > Cyanobacteriia > Cyanobacteriales > Chamaesiphonaceae > JAAFHZ01. Next base: position 561 of record CAXTSZ010000124.1, on the reverse strand, counting down.
GCGGTGGTGCGAGGAGCCGATCGATCGAGTTTCTTTGCGCTATTGGAAAGAGAAATGGTTAAGGCTGGATTGCAGAATGTGGGAGTTTCCTATAAGGAGCGCCGCAAACGGGTCAGTATTGCCTAGTTGTGATGGCGATGAATTTGGTGGGTAGAAACAATATCGCATAATAGAAGTAGGATTTTTGGAGGATATCATTCATGGTTCAGACCCCAGCTAGGCAGATTACCCTGGCAACATTTTTGGCAATGCCCGAGACCAAGCCAGCAAGTGAGTATATTGACTGTCAAATCATTCAGAAACCAATGCCTCAAGGTCAGCACAGCATTATTCAGCGTCAGTTATTATTCGCGATCGATCCAGTTCTAAATAATCGAGGAATTGCCCAAGCTTTTCCAGAACTCCGCTGTAATTTTGGCGATCGTTCAATTGTCCCGGATGTTGCCGTGTTTGAGAGTGCAAGGATTCCAGCTAATGATCAAGGCGATGTTGAAAATGTGTTTAAACTCGCGCCCGACTGGATAATTGAGATTCTTTCACCGGGTCAAAGTACGACGAAGG
>CAXTSZ010000123.1:0-4324 GCA_964247125.1 uncultured bacterium | reverse complement strand
TATAGCGATGTCGATCCGCGCGTCGATACTTCAAAAGTAGATGCCAAAGCCGATCGACTGATTAATCAAGCAAAGGGTTTAGAGCGCAAAGATACAAATCCGTTGCAACAAATTAAGAAGGAATTGGACAAAAAAGGAATTCAAGAAAGAGTCGGAGATACTGCTGAGAGTATAAGTCAATCTGCTCAAGAAACCGCAGCGGATATCGCAAAAGGTACTCGTAAGGGATTTGAAAACGTCAAGGAAAATGCTAAGTCATTTAAGGATGATGTAAAATCAGCGGCTGGCGATCTCGGCAAAAATGCACGGGACAAAGCTACAGATCTCCAAGATACTGTTCGGGGTGCAACTTAAACCGATAAGTAATTATTGACCCGTGAGTTAGATCTAGATTATTGGTGTAGCTGTTTCTTTAGTACCGAAGTCTATTTCAATCGAATATCAATCTGTAAATACTCCTAAAATAAATCTTTGATCGATAGCTGAGGTAAAAATGTTTCTTCAAAATAAAAGCTCTGCAACACTAGTTAATATTACAGATCTAGAAACTTTATTCAATCCACTCCAAAATGAAATCGAAGGCAGGATCCAATCAGGTGAGGAAGAACAAGATCCAGAGCCGTTTGCCAAACAGGATTTAACATTTGCATCTGGAGAGGATTTACCCCGTTGCTGGCTCGATCCAAACTATCGAAATTAATTCGTTTAAACGATTGTCGATCTTGAAAAAGAATGAGTAAGTTTCATGATAGTTAACCCGATCGCCAATGGCTGGGAAATTATTTATCATCATGCCGATAAAATCTATGCCTTTCGAGAGAAGAAATAGCACATCTTTCATGACCATAATAAGTTATTGACGAGACTGAAAGCAGTCAAAACACAAGATCGTATTTTTAAAATCAGGAGACAAGCGTGATGGATTTTATTTCCAAAGTAGTCGATCGATTTAGTTCTTTGTTCAAACAGATCCAGATCGAGCGAGTTTTTCCCATTTTTGTTATCGGGATTATATTTCTAACATCTAATGTCGATTCGGGTGTAATGAGCAAGCAAACAGCAACAAAAAAAATCGACCAAATGCTTCAGCAAGATCAAGATCCAAATCGTCCTAAAACAACTGGTCAATGGCAGCAACAAGCGAAGGAAGTTGAAGGTAAGCCTGGAGAGCGAATTAAAAAAATTGGCGAACAATCAGCAGATGCAGTAAAAGAGTTTGGTTCGATGTATCCAAATGTCGCCAAAAATAGTGCCACAGAGCTAAAAAATAGTGCGAATAAGTAAGGTGATGCCAAAAAACCGACCAGCAGCACTTCTCGCTCAACTGTTGGGGAAATAGGGCTTACGCAATACTTCTCAGTTAAGCCGTTAGCCACCGATTAAAACCATCCTGACGGATACCCTCCGCGAGTAGGGCTAACAATGCGAAGTCCGCCTAAAGCTTTACTGAGAAACCAGTCCGCGTAGGCGGACTTTGTATCACTAGCTGCGACTTAAGTCGTCAGCAGTTCTGAACCGAGAGGTATTGAGAGCCTACGGGCATCCGTTAAATCCCCTGGAAATCACTCGATCGTCAAGAGACAAAAATAAAACAGTTTGATGAATATATGTCTTTTGGGATAGAACTAAAATTTTGAAGATCTCCCATTAGGACGTTGGATCGAAGTTGTAATTAGAGAATTAATAGTGTTAATAGGCTAAACAAGTTTTGACCCGTTAAATAGGTCAGTTTAGCCATCTTTTAATCTTACTCACACAACTTATCTCAAAAAACGATGTTAATGATTAGGTCACTTTTTCACAGCCATGCCGCCAATTTATTGGCTCAAACCGATGTGATTCGCGAGACGGCGATCGCGGCTTTTTCAGGGCCACAATTTTTTACGGCGTTGATTGCGGGGCTGTTTCTTACCTTCGGATTTCAGATGTTGCTGACCAATTTGTCAGTAGCGGCAGGGATTTCAGTAGTGAATTTTTCGGCACATGATGACGATCGCAAATCGTCCGATAGTTCGGTTAGCACGATTCACACGATCGGTACTGCTGTCGGCATCTGGACATTGGTCACTGTCAGCATCGCCCTATTTGTCGCTTGTTTGCTGGCAGTCAAGTTGAGTCTGGTGCCAACAGCGATGATGGGAGCAACAATCGGGCTATCGATTTGGGCTGCCTATTTCTCGATTTTGGTCTGGATTAGTTCGACCACTGTTGGTTCCCTAGTTGGCTCGGTGGTAAATACGGCAACTAAAGGATTTCAGGCAGTCTTTGGCACGGCAACAGCCGCGCTAGGGATGAAGGCGGCTGGTTCGGAATTGGTTTCATCAGCAGAAGCAGCCGCAGCAGCCGTGCGCCGCGAAATGACTGCCTATATCGATCCGCAGGATGTCCAGGCATCTTTTCGAGATTTAGTTGGTAAAGTAAAATCGCCAGAACTAGACCTTAAAGGGATTCGGGCGGAATTTGAGCAAATTCTCAAAGATTCAGAGTTGCATAAAGTGGTGGATAAAGATAATTTACCCACCCTCGGCCGCGACACTTTTGAAAATCTCCTCAAAGAGCGCATGGATCTTTCTCCCCGCGATGTCAAAAAGATCGTCGATGAGCTAGATCGATCGTGGAGTGGTGCTTTGGGTGGCATCGGGCAGACTGGCGGGATGAAGCAACTTATCGATCTCGTCAAATCCGCCAAGCCCCAAGATATGCTCTCTGGTGACTTTTCTGGGCTAGTCGATCGATTGGTCAAGGACATGGGTAAAGGCGAAAATTCGAGCCAGTTAGAGCAAGGTTTGGGTGCCTTGATGGGACTGATTTTGAGTCGGGTGGACTTATCCGATCTCGATGTCGAGAAAATTAAAGGTCAACTTAAAACCGCTCAGTCACAGATCCAAAACCAGGCCGAAAAAATCACCGATAAAGTGCAACCACTTTCGCCAGGTGCCAGCGTTATTCATGCCGATGTCGAACATTATTTGCGCGATACCTACTCCTGGCAACTTACGCCAGAGCGGATCGATCGAGAGTTTCGCGATCGACTCTACGACCCCAATGCCGATGCCCGCACCATCCGCCAGAGTCTAGAAACACTCAAGCCGGAAGAATTTACGACAATTTTGCAATCGCGCGGCGTATTTACCCAAGCAAAAATCGGCGAATTGACAGGGATACTCGATCGAGTTCGCCAGCAGGTATTAGCCGAAGTGCGCGCAGTCGAAGCAGCCGGAATGCTGGCAAAAACCCAAACGGCGATCGATCTCTACTTACGATCGACTCCTAAGCAAAATCTACTCTCCAATCAAGCCCACCAAGACTTCAAAACCTTGCTTACCGACGGCGATGCCGCGCCGCAAGAGCTACACTCGCGGTTAGCCCAGATTCAACAGGATCGATTTTTGAGCGTACTTCAGCAGCGCAACGATCTTACCCCTTACGAGAACAACCAGATCGCCCAAGCCCTAGAGCCGATCTTAACAATTGCGATCGCCGATACCGAAAGCATCCAAAAAGGTATCCAAACGCGAGTTACGACCCAATGGCAGCAGGTACAAGACTACCTCCGCAATACTGGCAAAGATGAACTCAACCCCGAAGGCATCAAACGCGACATCCAGAAGCTCCTAGACGATCCGCAAGCTGGTTTCCACGACATCAAACAGCGTGCTAGCAGCTTCGATCGCGATACCTTGGTGCAACTGCTCGCTCAACGCCAAGATCTCAGTCAAGACCAAGTAAATAGTATCTTGGATGGAGTCGAGTCCAACTGGCACCAAGTCACCCACGCGCCAGCGGCAATTGTTGATAAAGCTAAAGCACAGTATGAGGATACTACCAAGGCGATCGCCGATTATCTGCGGCGGACTGGCAAATCCGAACTCAATCCCGATGGCATCAAACGCGATCTAACTACATTGCTCCATGACTCCAAAACCGGGCTAGAATCGATCCGCGACAGGTTGGGTCAAATAGACCGCGATACCCTAGTTCAACTGCTCAGACAGCGGGACGACCTCACAGAAGCCGAAGCTAACGAAGCGATCGACCACGTACAATCCACGATTCGGCAAGTCCTGCGCACCCCCCAGCGGTTAGCCATTCGCGCGAAATCCAAAGTCCACGACTTCCAGACGACGCTCGAAGACTACCTCCGCAATACCGACAAACAAGAACTCAATCCCGATGGCATCAAACGCGATCTCAGCTTGCTCCTCCAAGATCCTCGCTTGGGGTTAGAACATCTGGGAGATCGGCTCAAACATGTCGATCGCGAGACGATGATTGCGTTACTCTCCCAGCGTCAAGACATTTCCGCCGCCGAAGCCGAGCAAAT
>CAXTSZ010000122.1:0-4391 GCA_964247125.1 uncultured bacterium | reverse complement strand
TCCTGTTTAATCGATGCAGCTAATTCCTTAACTTCCGATCGTCTGCCACGACTCAAAGCTAGGTCAGCCATGACGATCGCGTCTTGATGATGCGGAATCATCATTTCAATAAAATGTCTATCGACGCGAACGGATCTGGCTGGTTGCGAATTTTCCGATGCAGGTAACGACTGAGCCTGTTTGCTGTTGGTAAGGACTAATCCAGTAACAGTAAAACTATTAAGTAATCCGACTAAGCTATAAATCAAAAACTTCTTATTCATAAATCCACCCGATCGGGAGGACAATCAGGTTCCTCTATCTTCTAGGCTACGCTAAGATTGTGATGAAATTATGAGCGACTAAAAGCTTAACATTTTACAAAGATTTCACAAGTTTTCGTGTAAGTAATTATTCGTAAATAAATCTGTCTATTGATAGATTTATGAATCTATGAGGCAGAGCCGACGCTACGCGAACGGTAGATAGGTAGGTTGGTAAAATTAAAGATGAGATTCTAAATTTGATTGCTTAACATTGGTGTCAGACGAACATAGGCGTTAAGCCGACAAGTATTAAACCAGTGCAACAAGATATGATGACGCCAAATTATCGCAATCTAATTGCAAATTTTACAGTATAAGTGTATTTGTACAAAAATTTTAAACGTTGGCTAAAATAATCAATGAATAAGCCTGATTACAACCCCAGTGGCGTAGCCGCCGCTAACGGTAATCTCTACGGTCTCCCTTTTGACTATGATTCCGCCCAACTAATTGTTATTCCGGTACCCTGGGAAGTCACTGTTTCTTATGGAGCAGGCACAGCTAATGCCCCCCAGCGAATTCTGGATGCTTCTACCCAGCTAGACTTGTTTGACTTTGACAACCCTGATGGCTGGCGCCAAGGCATTTTCATGCCAGAAATTTCGCCAGAGCAACTAGAAAAAAATCGACACTATCGCGCTCAGGCTGCCCTAGTCATCACCGCTCTCGAACAAGGTCAACCACTCACACCAGAGTTAACTCAGATACTTGCGAACATCAATCAAGCTGGGGAACAGGTCAATCAGTGGCTACAAGACCAATGCCAGCAAGCCCTGCAAGCTGGCAAACGGGTTGCAGTCATCGGCGGCGATCACAGCGCCCCTTTGGGATATTTTCGCGCATTAGCCACCAAATATCCCAACTTTGGCATTTTGCACATCGATGCCCACGCTGACTTACGCGATGCTTACGAAGGCTTTACCTATTCCCATGCTTCAATTATGTTTAATGCCATCCAGATTCCCCAACTCACCAAGCTAGTACAGGTGGGTTTACGGGATATTTGTCAGGATGAAGTAGACATCATCAATGGTTCTCAGGGGCGGATTGTGGCCTATTACGATGCCGCCATTAATCAACGTCTCTACGACGGCCAAACTTGGGTTGCCATCTGTCAAGAAATTATCAGCCATCTACCCCAGCAAGTACATATCAGCTTCGATGTGGATGGTCTCGATCCGAAGCTTTGCCCCCATACCGGCACCCCCGTCCCTGGTGGTTTAGAACTAGAGCAAACTTATTGCCTATTTCGAGAGTTAGTCAAAAGCGGTCGGCAAATCGTGGGCTTCGATCTTTGTGAAGTCGGTGACGCGGCATGGGATGGTAATGTGGGAGCCAGAATTGTCTATAAATTATCTAACTTAATGGACTGGTCGCTACCAAAATCCCCACAAAAAAATTAGGGTGATGTTCACACACCCTAACAAATAATCATTAGCTACTTATTTTGGTGAGTAGCTCTATTCATGCACGATTTTAATAGACTTGATTTTGTCCTCTCCCCGAATGGCATTCACCACCGTCATATCCTCTGTCTTCCCGAACACTGTATGGACACCATCCAAATGTCCTTGTGGTGAATGACAAATAAAGAACTGACTACCGCCAGTATTCTTACCAGCATGAGCCATCGAAAGGCTACCAGCTTCATGTTTGTTGTGATTAATTTCACAATTAATCTTGTAGCCAGGTCCACCCGTACCAGTACCTTGTGGGCAACCACCTTGAACCATAAAGTTCGGGATCACACGATGAAAAGTCAGGCCGTCGTAGAAGCCTTTTTCGGATAATTCAACAAAATTCTTGACAGTATTAGGAGCATCAGTATCAAAAAATTGGATATTGATAGTGCCTTTGTCAGTTTCAATAATGGCGCGCGTCATAGATTCTAGTCCGATCACAGTCTCAGCATTTTAGCTTAATTGGCGATCGAATGCAGCACAGAGAAGTTAACCTAGTAAGATCATCGACTGCACTCAATTTTTGTGAATTATCTATACTGAGGGTATCGAAAATCACCTGTCCCCCAAATTCCCCTCCAATATTGTCCAATGCTTGTCGGCCAAATTCTGCAAGAGCGATATCATCTCATCGCCCAAATTAGTCATGGTAGCTGGGGAAGAACTTACATGGCGATGGATAAATCCGCCTCGGCATCTCCTGAAAAATCTAAGTACATCATTAAGCATTTTTCTGCGCTAGAGCGAGAACCAGAAAAAATGCTAGAAATTGCAGAACAGCTACAGCAACTGAACGGCATTTCCGATCGACTGCCACAACTAATCGAGTATTGGCGATGGCAAGATCAGTTTTTCGTGGCTTATGAATATATCGATAGCCAATGTCTAGAAACAGAACTGATTGCTAGCAAAATGTGGCCAGAGAAATTCGTGATCAGTATCTTAGCTGAAATCATGGAAGTATTGCAGCCACTACATCAGCATCATATTGGGCACGGCAGCTTGCACTGTCGCCAGCTAGGGCGACGGCGAAAAAATCAACAGATGACTTTGACTGATGCTGGATTAATTAAACTAATTAATCCTCATTTTTTCGGTTCTTCTGACGCCGCCACTATCGACGAAGCTCATTTGATCCAGCAAGATCTTAAAAACCTGGGATATTTGGCCATTCAACTTTTAACTGGAGTTAGAATTAAACAGTTAATGGATACTCCAGGAAAACTAACTTGGCGGCAGCAGACTAGCTGTAGAGAAGATTTTGCTGCTCTGATCGATCGATTAATAACCACCGATTTATCTCAGCAATGGTCTTCAGTGCTACCAGCTTGGGTAAAATTGAGCCAAATAATGAATCAAATTCTTACCCAGCAACAGAATTGTACTACCAATGCGATGACTGATTTTAATTCCCACCACAGTCTTGAGCTTAAGCAACAAGCCGATCATAAGTTTTTACAGGGTGATGCTACCGGAGCAGTCGCCGACTATGGCGAGCTAATTAAAATAGATCCACAACCACTGCACTATCACAATCGTGGGATCATTTATGCCCACGAGCTAGGCAACTATCACCAAGCTCTACAAGACTACGATACAACGCTAACGCTCAAGCCAGATTTTGCCAGCGCTTATCAAAATCGCGCCAATGTGCAACGTTTACTAGGTAACTTACCAGCGGCGATCGCCGACTATAGCCAATGTATCCAGCTGCTCCCCAATCTGGCAATTATTTACTGGGATCGAGGTCTCACCTATCAACAACTGGGCGATCTGCCAGCAGCGATTAACGACTACACCAAGTTCCTCACCTATCAGCCATATCACGCTGTGGCCTACTACCAACGCGGTAATGTTTACCAACAACTTGGCAATAATACGGCGGCTTTAGCTGATTACAATCAAGCAGTTCAAGTTAATCCCCAATCAGCCAAGGCTTACTACAATCGGGGCGCTTTCTATGAGCAACAAGGAGAAATGGCCATGGCATTGAACGATTATAGCCAAGCAATTAAGCATGACCCGCAACTAGCGATCGCCTTTCAGCAACGCGGTGGAATTTACCAGCAGCAGGGAGATTTAGCCGGCGCCTTAGCCAATTATCAACATGCGAGCAAGATTGCTCCCAATGCCAATATTTACCATCTTATGGGCTTAGTCAATGGTGAATTGGGCGACTTCGAAACGGCTTTAGTCGATTACGATCGGGCGCTGGCTCTCAATCCTAGATTTGTACAAACTTACAACAATCGAGGCATCATCAAACGTCGCCAAAAAGACTTACTGGGAGCCATTAACGACTATAGCCAAGGCTTAAGTATTGAGCCAACTTCTTTAGACTGCCTGCGCAATAGAGGAATCGCTCGACAAGAGTTACAGGATTATGCTGGTGCAGTTGCCGATTACCGACGAGCGGCTAATTTACATCTAGGTCTTGGTCAACAATCTGAATATGAAAAAATCTTGACGATTATCAACGCATTACAGCGCCATTGTTAAAAGATTGCCGCTTGTCCAAATTTTTTTAGGATCATCTATTGACAATTCATCCAGAGAAAGTTATTGTATAGGGGTGTGAGGAGTAAATCAAAAAAAGAACCGAGACGAAACACGGCCAGTCGTCGGT
>CAXTSZ010000121.1:0-4588 GCA_964247125.1 uncultured bacterium | reverse complement strand
CTCAAGATACCGTTGGCATCGATATCGAAGGTGACTTCAATCTGCGGTACGCCGCGTGGGGAAGGAGGAATACCATCTAAACGGAAGGTTCCCAAAGATTTGTTGTCTCTGGACATTTCCCGCTCGCCTTGCAGAACATGAATTTCGACGTTGCTCTGGCCATCCACTGCGGTGGAGAAGGTTTCAGACTTCTTCGTCGGGATGGTAGTGTTACGCGGGATGATTTTGGTCATGACACCGCCCAAAGTTTCGACACCCAAAGACAATGGCGTTACATCTAGTAACAAAATGTCTTTGACTTCGCCAGCCAGTACCCCGGCTTGGACAGCAGCACCGACGGCGACGACTTCATCCGGGTTAACAGTTTGGTTTGGTTCTTTGCCCAATACCTTTTTGACGATCGCTTGCACAGCGGGAATTCGAGTAGAACCACCAACTAGGACGATTTCATCAATCTTGCTCTTGTCGATTTTGGCATCGCGCACGGCGTTTTCGACGGGCACTCGACAGCGATCGATCAAATCCGCACAAATTTCTTCAAACTTAGCTCTGGTCATGGTCAGATCCAGATGCTTCGGTCCATCTTGAGTTGCGGTGATGAAGGGCAGGTTGATTTCAGCCTGCGTCACACTCGACAATTCAATCTTGGCTTTTTCCGCTGCTTCGGTGAGCCGCTGCAAAGCCTGACGATCTTTGCGTAGATCGATACCTTCTTTCTTGGCGAAGTCATCGGCCATGAAATCTACGATCTTTTTATCAAAGTCGTCGCCACCTAAGTGGGTATCACCAGAAGTAGAAAGTACTTCAAATACGCCATCGCCTACCTCTAGTAGGGATACATCGAAAGTACCGCCACCTAAGTCAAATACCAGGATGGTTTCACTGCTCTTTTTGTCTAAGCCATAGGCCAAAGATGCCGCCGTCGGCTCGTTGATAATCCGCAGCACTTCGATCCCAGCAATCTTGCCAGCATCTTTGGTGGCTTGCCGTTGCGAGTCGTTAAAGTAAGCTGGTACGGTAATTACGGCCTGAGTAACAGTTTCACCCAGGTACTTGCTGGCATCATCTACCAGTTTACGCAGTACCAAAGCCGAAATTTCTTCAGGGGCGTATTTCTTACCGTTACTGTCGATCCGGACACTATTGCCTTCGTTTAAAACTTTGTAGGCAACTTCGGTAGCTTCATTAGTAATTTCATCAAAGCGCCGACCGATGAAGCGCTTGACTGAGTAAAAAGTATTTTCGGGATTCATTACCGCTTGCCGTTTAGCAATCTGCCCCACGAGCCGATCGCCATTCTTAGCAAAAGCAACCACGGAAGGGGTAGTGCGGAAGCCCTCGGCGTTAGCAATTACAGTGGGTTTGCCACCTTCCATTACTGCTACGCAAGAGTTGGTTGTTCCTAAATCAATGCCTACGACTTTTCCCATACAGCTTTAACTATTCCTTTATTTATAAACAATCGGGGGTTACTGTTGCCACCCTTGGGCAAGGCTGATTGGCCACGGGTGCGGCGACAAGCGATTGGTAATTATGGTGCATTAGCACTTACCATCCCTATCCTGGTTTGATTGAGGATTTTTTTGAAGGGTGGTTTACCGTACCTACTACCCAGTCTTTTAAACTGGTGTGATCAGTAACTCTCTTAAATTTACGCTAGGCTCCTCTAGAGCGATATCGGGCAAGCCGAATGGTCAGAGTGTTGTTTACCGAAGGGTTATGGATTGTTTGTTAGACGATCGACTGCAAAGCCGGTTTAATCTCAGCATACTGAAAGGTGAACCCCCGGCTCAAAGCCGCTGTTGGCAACACTTGTTGACCTTCTAATACCACGATCGCCCCATCACCCAGCATGGCATCCAACACAAAGCTGGGCACCGGTATCCAGGATGGTCGACCCAGCACCGCGCCCAGCTGTTGACAAAACTCTTTCATCCTTACTGGGTGGGGAGCAGTAGCATTAAATACTCCTGACATAGTGCGATCGTCCAGCGCGGTTAGGATCATGCCCACCACATCATCAAGGTGTATCCACGAAAACCATTGGTTCCCAGAGCCGATCGGACCGCCCACAAACATTTTGAAAGCGGGAATCATTTTAGCTAAAGCCCCACCACCATTACCCAGTACTACGCCCAACCGGAAGGTGACCAACCGGATATCAGTTTTTTGAGCTGCTGCCTCCCACTCTCGACAAACTTCTGCTAAAAAGTCATTGCCAGTAGGGCTAGATTCATCGAATTTGGCCGTGTCGCTAATGCCGTAGTAGCCTACTGCTGAAGCATTGATTAAAACCTGAGGCTTTTGCGGGGCTTGACGAATGGCCTCCACAATTTTTTCGGTGCCGATTTGGCGGCTTTCTAAAATGATCTTTTTCTGTTCGGTAGTCCAGCGTTTTTCAGCGATCGGCTCCCCTGCCAAATTAACCACAGCATCACAGCCAGAAATTTCTAGCTGCCAGTCGCCACTTTCTAGGGGTTGGTACTGGACAACTTTGGTGGCTGACAACTTTTGGGCAGCTGCTAGATTACGAGTGAAAACTACTACCTCATCGCCCCGCGCCAATAATTTTTCGACCAACCGACTACCGACCAAGCCAGTGGCACCGGTGATTGCTACTTTCATGAATTTCTCTCTTCTGAAGCCAGATATCCTAAGATTGTCACAAGTTGGGAACCGATTAGTCAAGAATGTGAACTCATGATGTATCTAGGATTTGATCCCGGCAAAGACAAATGTGGAGTAGCAGTGGCGGATAGTCAGGGACAGGCTCATTACCAGGCCGTGATCCCGACAGCGGCAGTAGTAGACCAAATCCAAACTCTTTGTTCACAGTGGCTCGTAACACAGGTGGTGATGGGCGATCGCACCACATCTAAACAGTGGCAAGCGACGTTACAGACAGCGCTGCCGCAGCTCTCGATCACCCTCGTGGACGAACACAACAGCACCTTGGCAGCGCGGGATCTTTACTGGGAAATGTATCCAGCCCGAGGATTTCAGAAAATAATACCCCAGGGTTTGCGCTTGCCACCGCGTCCGATCGATGATTTAGTGGCGATTTTGTTAGTACGGCGATATTTAAAGTTGACTCCAGCCTAAGTTTTCCTGTCTCCAAACAGTGCCAAAGCCCCTTAAAATGATGACACACGAAATCTGCGACTTTTGGCAATGACCAGTACTCCACCATTCACCCCCACTCACTTCCAACTGCAGCCTTATTTGCTCGATCGACAGACGCAGGTGGAAGCCGCCTTGGCGCAATCATTACCGCTGGCTTATCCCGACAAAATCTATGAGGCGATGCGCTATTCATTGCTGGCTGGCGGTAAGCGGTTACGGCCAATTCTAACGATCGCTAGTTGCGAGTTGTTGGGTGGAAATATGGCGATGGCCATGCCAGCCGCCTGTGCGATGGAGATGATTCATACCATGTCGCTAATTCATGACGATTTGCCAGCGATGGATAATGACGACTACCGCCGGGGGCAATTGACCAACCACAAAGTTTATGGCGAAGATATGGCCATTCTGGCTGGGGATGGTTTACTGGCCTATGCTTTTGAGCATTTAGCCAATGGTAGTAGGCAAGTACTCGTGCCGCTCGATCGCATTCTTGATGCTGTGATTCATTTAGCTAAAGCTTCTGGTGCTGGTGGTTTAGTAGGTGGCCAAGTGGTGGATTTGGAGTCTGAGGGGCAAGCTGATGTGACACTGGAAACCTTGAGCTACATTCATGCTCACAAAACTGGAGCATTGCTAGAATCAGCGGTCGTTTGCGGCGGCATTATGGCTGGTGGGCAGACAGAGGATCTGCAACGCCTCTCTCGGTATGCCCAAAACATTGGCCTAGCATTCCAGATCATTGACGATATCTTAGATATTACGGCCACTTCCGAGGAATTAGGTAAAAGTGCTGGCAAAGATCTGCAAGCCGAAAAAGCCACCTATCCAAAGCTATTGGGCATTGAAGAGTCTCAGCACCAAGCCATGTCGCTAGTCACTACGGCCAAAGAAATTTTGGATATTTACGGCGTAGCGGCGCAACCGCTACAAGCATTAGCTGACTTCATCACAACCCGGCGTAACTAGCCACTTGCTGTTAGCTCACTTCGGTATTACATTGATTTTATTCCCTCACCCAGGTAAGCTTTGTGCCCATTTCAGCAGCTCCCGCGATTCAAAATATCAGCGCTGTTTTGAATAACCATGCATTGATAGTGGCTTTGGCGGCATGCGGTATTGCTCAGGGATTAAAGCTAATTATCGACTTGATTAAGAACAGAAAGGTGAGTCTGCGCGTCCTGACGACGACTGGGGGGATGCCTAGTGCTCATTCCGCTTTTGTAACGGCTTTGGCAGCGGGGGTGGGGCAAATTAAAGGTTGGGATAGCGTGGAATTTGCGATCGCCACTATCTTTGCCATTATTGTGATGTACGATGCGGCTGGCGTGAGGCAGGCGGCTGGCAAACAGGCGAAGATTCTCAACCAGATGGTGGATGAGCTATTTTCCGAAGATCACCACTTCAATGAGCAACGTCTGAAAGAATTATTGGGGCATACGCCGGTGCAAGTGATCGTGGGGGC
>CAXTSZ010000120.1:0-4771 GCA_964247125.1 uncultured bacterium | reverse complement strand
AGTAATGCCCAGCAGTCTTTTGATTTACTTGATAATTTAGAGAAATATAGTTATTTATTTACAGCCTTAGATAACCCCGAAGATGATTTCTGGCAAGATTTCCCAGAAGCCAATATCTATGTACGGGAACTTAATTTGTTTCGGGTTCAGCAGATCTACCCGGTACTGTTTGCCGCCCATGATAGATTTCCACCCGCCGAGTTTACGAGAATTTTGCGGATGGTATCGATTATCTCTTTTCGCTATACGGTGGTGGGCGATCGCAGTCCCTCGGATCTGGAGAGAATTTATACAGAAGCGGCTCAGGCCATTATTCAAGATCTCGCGCAGAATCTCCAGCAGGTCTTTGCGATACTGAAACCAGCCTACGTGAGTGACGAGGAATTTAAAAGTGATTTTACGCGGTTGAGCTTGCCTACCAAAAATAGCAAAAATAAGAAATTGGTGCAGTATATTTTGGGAGAACTAGAGACTGCGGCTACCAACAAGAAAGTGGCGGCTGGTAGTTTTACGATCGAACACATTCTCCCGGAGTTATTTGCGGAAAATTGGTCGGCGGAGTTTAGTGAGGAGCAGGGGCAAAGGTCGTTGTACCGTTTGGGAAATTTGACACTACTGGAGCGCGAGCTAAATCGAAGTTTGGGTCAGAAGGGGTTTGCGATTAAGCAGGCGGCGTATCAGAAAAGTATTTATGCTTTGACTCGGACTATTGATGGCGTAGAGTGGAATCCGGTGGCTATTGCTGAACGGCAGGCGCAGTTGGCCGATCGAGCTGTACAAATTTGGCGGTTAGATTACTGATTGTGAGGTTGAGAAATAATCCTCTATTAAAGCTAAAATGACCTTGACCACACCATCATTAATCGTGAATTCCCCAGACTCCACCCAGATTTTAACCCAGGCAATTGCTGCAATATTGGGCGGTAAGAGCGATCGACCACCAGCCGCTGATCTCGTGAGCGCTCTATTAGGGGTCGAGAAACTAGCCAAACAAACTAGACTAAACATCCCAATTACCGATCTGGTTGGTGAATGGCAACTATCTTTTGCGACAGGAACCAAAAAAATCAAGAATAGAGCAGGAATTCGCCTTGGCAAAGGCTTTTACTTCCCTCAATTCATTCCAGCCACTATTCGTTTTACACCAGATGCAACTAATCCCGACACCGGAGAAATTGCTAATCAAGTTGCTGTAGGGTTAGTGAGACTCCAGCTGACCGGGCCATATCGTTATTTGGGTAAAAAAAATCTATTGGCGTTTGATTTCATTGACATTGAAGTTCGGATACTCGATCGAGTGATTTATCAAGGAAAAATGCCTAAAAAACAAAAGATCGATCGAGATTTTGCCAGTAAATCGATCTCCGAGCTACCATTTTTTAGTTTTATCTCAGCTAGTAATCATGGCATCACTGCGCGGGGACGCGGCGGTGGTCTAGCACTATGGGTTAAACGTGTTAAAATCACCTAAAATCTAGATATTGGGTAGCTCTAACACTACAACTGCTATGACTATAGAAATTGCAATCGCGATCCTGCCCTTTGAAGGTAAGTTTTTGATGCAATTACGAGATAATATTCCCACGATTCCGTCTCCCGGATTGTGGGGTTTATTTGGCGGGCATATGGAAACTGGCGAAACGCCAGAAATCGCCGTTGAACGAGAAGTTCTCGAAGAGATCGGCTATCAGATTCAAGACTGGAAAAAGTTTGGCTGCTACAACGACGAGCGCGTTATTAGACATATTTTCTACGCACCGCTCACGGTCAATCTCGATAAACTCGTGTTGGGTGAAGGCTGGGATTTTGGCTTGATTACACCCATTCAAATTGAAACTGGATTTGCTTATTCAGCGATCGCCGGTGAAAAACGGCCTTTGGTGGTGTTACATCAACAGATCATGCTGGATTTTATAAAATGGTGGAGATAAAGTCGTCAGTTTAATTTCGGGCAAGCGGCGGTGGTCAATCTGGCGGTGGGGCATTGCTGCGCTAGGCAAGGTTGCTGATAGGCCGTATCTGTTTCTGGACTGCTGGCCATTTGTCCAAAAATCATTTTGCAGCTTAAGTCCTCAAAGTTAGGAGTCATTGTCAAAGGGATGCCAAATTTTTCCGTGAAGAAGGTTTGAGTAGGCACTTTACACAGGTTGACGCACATCCCGACACAACCACTATCGGCTAGATAACGACATTTTTTGATTTGGACAGCCGATGGTTGCGATCGCACTGTCCCATCTGGTAAATCCACCTCGGCTTCAGCGACTTCACAAGGTCCCACTAACCATACAAACATTTGGGTGGCAAACCAAGCATTCAGAACACATACCAGCCGCGTGGGTGAGGAAAATGTACGGATTGCCCAGAGGATGGGAGTAGGTACTAAAGATTGCAGCACTTGGGCAATAATTATTTGCTGCTCTTGGGCATTTCGTCCCTGCATCGCTTGTTTCGACAGATCAACAAAGCCGCCATAGCCGTTGATGTCAGTGCCTTGCCCCAGTGCTTGGGATATCTTGCGGGAAAAAAGCCAGATAAACAAGCGATCGATGAAGTTGTCGTTGTATTCGTCTGGGATAATGGCTTGACCGGCTTTGGACTGCATCTTTTTTCTCGCAGAATTGAATGTTCTTGATAGATCTTAATACACTTGACAATCTTTTAAATACCCAGCTACTATTAATAAGTGATTACTTACTTACTAATGGATATCCCCAAAACTAAGCTAATTTAATCTGCTACTTTTATCCATAATCTGAGGTGAACTATGTCCAAATTCCCACCTTTACTTTTTCTTGGTTCCGTATCATTAATCTTGTTTTCTAGCGTTGCTGTCGCCCAAGTTCCGAACATTGAAGGTAACTGGAAGATGTCAATTAGTGGTGAGAATCTATCGCCTACATACACATTGATTCAGAAAGGTAATACACTCACTGGGACTTTTCGGGCACCAATGGGCGATCTACCACTTACAGGTACCATCACCAATGATAAAAAAGTGAATTTTTCGGCTAAAGCTGGAGGAATGAGCTTGAAGTTTGCGGGTACGGTAGATGGTAAAACTATGAAGGGTGTAGCTGATATCCCGATGCAGGGGCGAAAAAATTGGACAGCCACTAAATAAGGCGTTGCACCGATAGCTCTGCTTGCGCCAAAGGCGATCGACCCAGAATTTATTCTTAAATAAGTAATCACTTGCTGACCTATGGCTCGACCGCCCAAAATTACCAATGAAGAAATTTTGGCAGCAGCTCGGCAAGTCTTCTTAGAGCAAGGCGGCAATGCTTCGACATTGTTAATCGCCGAAAAAGCGGGCATCTCAGAAGCATCGATCTTTAAACGATTTGCGACTAAGCAAGCCCTCTTTCTGGCGGCAATGGGGATTACCGAGATGCGGGAATGGGTTGATGTGCTGGCGAATGATCTGCCCACCGCAGCCATTAAAGCAGAACTAATTGAGATCTGTGGGCAAATGCTGGAGTTTTATCAAGAGGTAATGCCCCGCGTCTTTATGATGATGACTCAGGGCAACTCTCCACATCCGCCCATGGTGCCACCGCCACCGGTGCGAGATAGTCAGTTATTGGCGGGATATCTCGATCGAGCAATCTCGGCAGGTCATCTGCGATCATGCGATACCATCACCGTTGCCCACATGATTGTCGGTGCCATGACCAACTATGTCGTGAATCAAAATATCGCCGATAAATGGCCAGTTGGCATGCCATTACCGGAGATTCAACAAATTGCACCGAGTATATTTATCCATAATTTGATCGAAACGCTGTGGGTGGGAATTGCGCCGATCGCCTAATTTTTCAGTTAATCAATAATTAATCAATGGAGTGTGATTCATGCGAATTGCGATTATTGCGATGGGTACTAGAGGCGATGTTCAGCCTTATGTCGCGTTAGGCAAAGGCTTAAAAGCAGCGGGTCATTTCGTCCGCTTGATTACCCATGAAAACTTTGCAACGCTAGTTACATATCATGGATTAGAGTTTTGCCCTGCCAAAGGTAACGTCCAAGAAGTTTTGGAATCGCCAGAAATGCTCAAACTCTTGGAGCAGGGAAATTTTCTGGCAATTAATGCCCATACCGGAAAAATGGTGCAGGATATCGCGATCGATTGGGCGCACGATGGTTTAGCTGCCTGTCAGGGGATGGATCTACTCATCGCCGGAGTTGGGGGATTGTACCTCGCGATTTCTTTAGCCGAAAAGTTACAGATTCCCTGCCTGCAAGCCTATATCTTTCCCTTTACTCCTACGAGAGCTTTTCCGGCCATTCTGTTGCCCCAGTCCATCTCCAGACTCGGTGGTACCGTTAATCGGTTGTCCCATCATCTCTTCCGCCAGATCATGTGGCAGGGATTTCAAAAAGCCGATCGATTGGCGCGACAGCAGGTACTAAACTTACCGCCAGCTCCATTCTGGGGGTCTTACAATTCGCCAATTTTGCGGGAATACCCCACCCTCTATGGTTTTAGTTCCTCGGTAATTCCCCAACCAGCAGATTGGCACAATACGCAGGTAACTGGCTATTGGTTTTTGGATGAAGCAGCCGATTGGACTCCACCTACCACCCTGTCGAATTTTCTAGACAGGGGCGCACCGCCTGTCTATATCGGGTTTGGTAGTATGGGTAGTCGCAAGCCAGCCGAAACCGCCGATCTGGTATTGGCAGCTCTGGCACGGACAGGACAACGTGCCATCTTACAATCTGGCTGGGGTGGTCTGATGACGACAAACTTGCCAGAGACTGTTTTGATGGT
>CAXTSZ010000119.1:0-4872 GCA_964247125.1 uncultured bacterium | reverse complement strand
GGCGGCTAAAACTTGGACTTCCTTAACTCTTCCTTTCCTTCAGGGCACTACCCAATCTAGAAGGCATTTGCACACAGCGCACCAACAGATCGAGATCCAAGCTAGGCAACAACTGACTACAACTTACCAACTCATAACCAGCAGCACCCAAAGCATAAACCTGAAGCTGATTATCTTCCCACAACCACACCTCCGGAATCTGGAAACGGCGATACTTCTCTAACTTTTGCAAATTACCACTAGTCAAAATCACCTCGATCGCAAGATCAGGATGCTCCTTCTTGACTCCTAAATAGTAAGATTCATCTGGCTCAAAAGAAGTCCTTTCTGCTGCACCTCGGCGAGTAGCACTACCCACCGGGATAAACTCCATCCCGATAGCAATCAAATATGTTTCCAAAAACATGCCAAGCAAAGATTTGATTTGTTCATGAGCTTCACCAAGAGTCATAAGTTCGATCGAGCCATCCAAATAGGTAATTCGCAAACCAGGCGAAGCCACTAACAAAGCTTCCAACGCCTCAAACTCCTGCCAGCTATAAGTCCCTGGCATCAGCAAGCGCTGCTCTCGATCGGTATCCGATTGCACTGAGATAGTAATCGTCATAATTTATCTTCTGAAACCTTAAATTAAAGTCGAGTTCGAGTTAAAAAGTTAATCAGACAAAACTTCAAACCCTTACGACGGGGAGTTTGTTCGCGGAGCGTCTCCTATTAGGAGTGGGGGTGCGTCCCGCCCCTCAACGGGGGGACTGGGGGTCGGCACCCCCAGATCCGGGTTCTTTCAACCATATTTCAATCTAAGTTGGAATCAATTCACCCGGCTTCAGCCTTGCCCACCTCCCCTGATCCTGCCTAAAACTCAAACAACCCACCACATCCCACTCCATCTCCACCCCATCCGCCACCGTCCGAATATTGACATTAATCCTCGGCTCATTCGCCTCAAAATCAGGGTGCTCCGTCAAATGCGCCTGCTCATGCTGCCCCTCCACCGCATGGTAAGTAGCACAGCGATCGACATATTCACAGTTAATACAAATACACATGGCCGCGCCTCAGATAAGCTAGAGATTACGAACAGCGGATATGCCGTTATTTTAGCTCAAACTTTTTAGTGCCCGTGAAAAAGCAACGTCTTGATAAACTGTTAGTAGAATTGAACCTTTGTACCTCTAGGCAACTAGCCCAGCGGCTCATTCAAGCTGGCGAAGTCCAAGTCAATCATCAAGTAATCGATAAAGTTGGTACCGAAGTCGCGATCGATGCCCTCATTGAACTGCAATATCGGCCACCCTACGTTTCACGCGGTGGTGAAAAACTCATTAAAGCCCTCACCGACTTTGGGATATCAGCGATCGATCGCACTTGTCTAGACGGCGGTATTTCCACGGGCGGCTTCACCGACTGCTTATTCCAAGCCGGAGCCAAGCAAGTCTATGGCATTGACGTGGGTTATGGCCAAGTCGATTGGAAAATTCGCACCGACGAACGGCTAGTACTCCGTGAACGAGTCAACCTCCGCCACCTCCAGCCCACTGACCTATATGCCGCCGATGCCGTCCGCCCCGATTTAGGCGTAGTCGATGTTTCCTTTATTTCCTTAGATAAAGTCTTGCCCGCCCTGTGGGAGCTGCTAATTGCCCCCAAAGAAATGGTGTTACTCGTAAAACCCCAGTTTGAAGTTGGTCGGGAAGCGATCGGTAAAAAAGGTGTAGTGCGCGATCCCGCTGCTCAGGCCGGTGCGATCGCGCAAGTATTAGTCGCTGCCCAGCACCTGGGTTGGCAGTATCGGGGCTTAACTTTCTCGCCACTGACCGGTCCAGCGGGCAACATCGAGTATCTGCTGTGGTTAGGCATGGAAAGTACCATTGCCGCGCCGACGTTGCCCCAAATCAGAACAGTCGTTAATACCGCTCATCAAACACTAGCCAAATCCCAGCCTATTTCACCCAGCTCAGAATCTGAGTAATCATGCCATTAGCCTGACTTTGATAGCTGCCACCGAAGAGGTTGTAGTGATTTAAGACATGGTAGAGGTTGTAGATCACTTTGCGTTTTTGGTAGCCTGGAGATAGCGGATAAATTTCTTGGTATCCCTGGTAAAAAGCAGCAGGAAAACCGCCGAATAATTCAGTCATGGCTAAATCGACCTCGCGATCGCCATAGTAAGTCGCCGGATCGAAAATTACTGGCTGGCCGGCCTGGGTAAAACCAGCATTCCCACCCCACAGATCACCATGTACCAGCGAAATAGCCAACTGGTGGTTCAATAGTGCCGGTAGCGCCGCTAGCAACCGTTGCCCTTGGGGAAATTGATGATCACCAGCTAGTTGTAATTGGTATCCTAAGCGCTGTTCACCAAAGAACTTTGCCCAATCGCTACTCCAATCATTAAGCTGGGGGGTCGAACCAATGTTGTTATGGCCATGCCAGCCAAATTGGGCGGGTGCGATCGCTCGATGTAATGCAGCTAATTGTTGACCCAGCCGTTGCCAATCAGTCATATTTCCTAAATTTAAGTAAGTCATCACTAGGTAAGAATGACTAGCAATTAAGCCAGTGCAAACGGGCTGTGGCACCAGGATTGTCTGAGTCTGGCCGATCGCTACCAGTCCAGCGGCTTCTGCCGTAAACATGGCTAGCCGCTGTGGTTGATTGAGCTTAATAAAATATTGCTCGGCTTGATCCCCAATTACATAGCTATCATTAATACAGCCACCACCGACCCGTCGCACCTCTTGTATTTGAAAAGATTGACCTGTGGCTGCACTAATTTGAGTAGCAATTTCATTCCACATAATTTCTATGGGATCAGCGATCGACATAGTTTAATATTGATCCCCATAGTTATCACAAGTTAGCTAAAACCTAGATGGTGGGCAACGCCCACCCGCCGACGATGTCACCAATCAACGGTTACATCTTACTGATAATTCGCTGGAGAATTTCTAGGCCACTAGCGGCTTGCCAGCCGAACAAACCAACAATACCCACATTGATTGTAATGTGAGTGTATCTAGCCCAGTCATTGCCCTTTTGCATATAAGGAGTCAACGATGCCGAAAAAGCAATCAGTGCCGTCATCCCCATGCCCGCTAGCAGGTGGGGACCCACAAACAGCTTGCCATTGTTGATGTAGGTGACTGTCATGCCCCCCAATGACCCCGCCACCATTAAAGCCAAAATAATTGAGCCGATTTGGTGGTGACGAGTGTTATATTTACCTTTGATTAATTCTTTTCTGAGTTCTGCATCAGCAGAACGGATGCGGCGCAGTTGAATGCCCGAGTACATGGCATACAAACATAAGCCCAGCAAAACCCACATTAGTGGGGGATGAATGAAATTGAGGTATGGTTTGACCTCGGCAGAAAAGAAATCCATTGGCTCTCTAACAGTTAGTTAATATTTCTTTATAGAAACTAGCATATTTTTCTCTTTTCCTCATATAGATTGGCAACAGCATGGCTAATAAACTTCAGCAAGAGTTGATCGAGGCCGCTCGGTTTGGACAGGCGAGTCGGGTGATGGTCGCGATCAAATCCGGGGCTGACCTCAACATGCAAGATCTCAACGGCACCACCGCTTTGATGTTTGCTGCCAAACAAGGCTTTACAGAGATTGTTGATTTATTGATCGGTCACGGTGCCAATGTGAATATGACCCGGGGCAAGCTGGGGATCACCGCTTTGATGCTGGCAGCGGTTAATTGTCACCGCGCTATTGTGCAAAAACTATTGGCAACTGGGGCTGATATCCAGGCAGTGAATGTGGATGGTAGTACGGCTTTGATGGCGGCGACTTTAGCTGGTGACAGCGAGATTGTGGCCATGCTAATTACGGCTGGAGCTGATGTGAATGCGATCGATCAAGCCCATGATACGGCTCTCAATATTGCCATCCTCAAAAATAATTTATTGGTGGTACGCCAGTTGGTCCAGGCTGGAGCCAATATCAATCAGGTGAGCGCTGATGGTCGGTGGCCAGTGATGTTGATCCCGGCTCCCGGCGACCTAGAGATGTTAGAGATCCTGTTGTCCGCCGGAGCCAATATCCAGGCTCCTGATGCTGATGGCAATACAGTATTGCTGATCGCCGCAGAGCAAGGCTATCAAAATTTTATTCCCCGGTTGCTTCAGGCTGGGACAGCCGTAGATGCCGTGAATACCGAAGGCTGGACACCATTGTTGGCCGCAGCGGCGGCTGGCCAAGCGACGATTGTGAAATTATTGGTAGCAGCTGGAGCCAATATCAACCATCAGACCCAAGAAGGTGATACCGCTCTGCATCTAGCCGCCATTGAAGGACATTGTGAAGTGGTGGCGGCCTTAAGCACCGCTGATCCCAATATAGGCAATGCTTTGGGTGATACTCCCTTGCTACTAGCTGCCTTGCATGGCCATGTTGCGGTGACGCAAGAATTATTGCAGCGCGTGGACTTAAACCATCAGCGCCAGGGCGATAAAGCTCTCACCGTCTCCGGTTTAGCCAAGCATTACGCCGTGGCCGCGTTATTGATTCGGGCTGGTGTAAACCCCAATATTTTGGTTTATGATGAGCAGTCTTTACTGATTGTGGCTGTAAAACGCGACAATGTGTCATTGGTGAAGCTGTTAATCGCAGCGCGAGCAGAGCTAAACTATCAAGATAAAACTGGGGCGACGGCCTTAATGTGGGCTGCCAATCAGCGGCGGGTCGAGATTGTCCAGCTGTTATTGGATGCTGGTGCTAGTCCAGCGATTAAAAATCAGGGTGGTATCACTGCTGTAGATATTGCCAAGCTGAGTGGTAGCAGAGCAGTGATGAGTTTGTTGCATTAGAATTAAAGAGCTATTCACTGCCCCCTGTCTCCTTATGACCGTCGCCACT
>CAXTSZ010000118.1:0-5152 GCA_964247125.1 uncultured bacterium | reverse complement strand
AGAGCCAAAGTAATTTGGGAAGGAGCTGAAATCAGTGATTATCCAGGAGCACAGCGATTATTAAGATTCCATCTAGATCGTGGATATCGTGTAGATGGTAGTCTAAATTTTCGGTGGTCAGCCCCAGATTTTTCGCCATTTCTTGCACATACTGGGCCTTGGTAAAAATATCAAGATTCTTAATTCAAACAAATAATTATCGACATCATGGAAACTAAACCACCTTTACCACCATTTACGCTAGAGACTGCAAAGGCTAAAGTCCAAGCCGCTGAAGATGCCTGGAATACCCGCGATCCAGAGCGAGTATCTCTAGCCTACACTCCAGATTCGGAATGGCGCAATCGCTCGGAGTTCTTTAGTGGACGTGCCACCATCAAAGAATTTTTGACCCGTAAGTGGCAAAAAGAACTAGATTATCGCCTGAGAAAAGAACTGTGGTGTTTTACAGATAACAAGATCGCTGTGCGGTTTGAATATGAGTATCACAATGTCGCTGGTGAATGGTTTCGGGCTTATGGCAACGAAAACTGGGAGTTTGCCGAGAACGGTTTGATGATGAAACGGTTTGCGAGTATTAATGATGTGGCGATTGCTGAGATCGATCGCAAATTTCGCTGGGAACGCTAAATTAGTTAGATTTGAAACTCCATAGCGGCGGCACTGGCTGCCAAATCCAATAACTCCAAAAAAGCACCGTGACCGATAGAAATCTGGCGCGAAAATGGATCGGTCTTTGGGAGCAATCGGGTACGATCGCAATACAGGTCAATTAAATCAGGTTGTCGCAAATCAACAATCCAAGGCTGCATATTATGGGGATTAGGAGCCAGAATTGCATAGGCTAATAGACGTTTGTGAAGATCTGGTTCGGTTGGGTTCGGACCAAGCGGAAATCGCCGTTGAGGGCATTTTATCCAGGTCGATTGCCGCCTTACCCGCTGCCACAATTACGGCTGAAGACCCTGAGATCGTAATAAACTTGCGTCGAGAAAGCATTAAAACTCCTGCACTATAGCGGGTTCAATACTTAACCTAAGTTGCTACCCACTGGGATGCCAACGATTGAAATCGTTGCTAATGATGCGAAGTCTGCCTGCGCGGACTAAATATTTAGTCCGCGCAGGCAGACTTCGCATCACAAGAAGTGGTTAAAACCACTTTGAGTATAGGTAGCAACTTGGGTTAGTTAAAATATTTCAAGAGTAAACATAGTAGTTGTAATAGAGATTAGATTTCTATTAAATTTCAACTTTAATTTTTAATTCTTGGCGCACTTCTACAATAGATTTGTGCCAATTGTCTTCAAACGGATAAGCCACGAGCGGAGAGCTTCGCCAACCGCCAGCAAATCCACGCGAGAGCGATTTAAATAATTTGGGAATCGATCGAAAGTTGCCGATTGCCGACCAAGGTACCCAAGACAACACAAATACGTTGAGCAAATCGCCATACTGCACCAACATAAAAGCAGCTAAACCATACTCGCCAATAGGTGAACTATCAAACCCAGTAATGATGTGTTGCACATCGTGAGCGATCCCCAGTCGTCGTTCAAAGATAGTGTCTTTTTCTTTGTCGGCAAAAGCATCAGTCGTAAAGCCCTGAGCGTACATATGTCGGGCGTAAGCTCCGCCCAGAGTATCTGGAGGCAATTGGAACAAAGCCGCCAGATCGATGTGTACTTCTCGATCGACGATCGACTGAGCTTGCCGACGCAATCGAGCCATCATCCAGGCATTCCAACGACTATATCGACCAGCCGCGAGGATATGCAGAATACCTTGAGCTGGATTAGTCATGAATACTTGATAAGCTTTCCGCAGTTCTTGCCAGTTGAGATGGTAATGCGGTTGTGAATGAGAAGTTGTGATGTTGTCAATCATAAAATAGCTCCAGAATTATTGTTTTAATTAATTGAATATTCAACCAAAATTTTTCTAAGTATTAGAAAATTATGTCTTGGGAATGACGATCGTAGAACCAGGCTATAGTCTTGCAAATTGCCTTGGGATGAGAAGTTGTATCGCTGCCGAATACTCGCTCATACTTACGATGATCGACAACAAAAGGCTCTTCAAATTCGTAATTAATTTCCTTGAGTTCACGCATCATCGGGCTAAACAATCCCAAGAAATTCAACATCAATGGTGAAGCAATTCGTAACTTAGGAGCGTGCTGTGCCTCTGCAAAAATCAAATCTAGAAATTGTCGGGTAGTCAGAGTTTCAGCACTGGGAATGTGCCAGATTTCGCCTAAAGCTTCTTCTCGCTCTCCCAGAGTTACTAAACCTTTGGCAAAATCTTCAATAAATGTATAGGTATGGGGCACATCGAGCTTGCCAATTAGATTCAGGGTTTTCCCTTCGACTAAAGCTTGAAACACAACTTCGCCCATCATCGAATTTAAGACTCCAGGGCCAAAGAAATCAGATGCTCGACCGATCGTGGCTTGAATTCGACCCGATCGATGTGCTGCCATGAGTTGCGCCGCAATCTTCGATCGCACCAACCCCTTTTTCCCAGTAGCTCGATCGGGTAAATCGGGTGTAATTAATCCTGAAACTCGGCCATACATATAGAGATTGTCTCCATATACCACTTTTGCCCCTGAAGTCTCCGCAGCCCTGATGACTGCATCCATCATCGGTGGCAAGGCTTGTGTCCATTCAGGATAGGGCGCATTAGTACAGTGGTAAATTACTGTTGCATCCTGGCAAATCATCCGCATCTGAGTGGGATCGGTGATATCTCCCCGCACAGTTTCAATTCGAGATCCTAAGTCAACTCTTTGGGCAGAGCGAGAAACAGCTCGAATCCTTTTACCTTGCCGAACTAGTTGCCACACCACCGCACTACCCAGCCCGCCATTCGCTCCTAAAACAACATGCAATCGATCGTCACTATTCATTATCAAACCTCGGTAAATAATTATGAATTGAGAATTGAGAATTACTTCTCCCTTATTACTTGGCGGCAAGATTACGCTCGACTTTTGCAGCTTTCGCCACTAGTACAATCCCCATTGCCAAAAACCACAGTTGTAGAACGCTGACTGATACCGAGATAAACGCGCCGAGATCTACGCCGAACAACCTGGCTAATTGCACGCCCAATAACGTTGCCGACACCAACCCCAAAAATCCCAGCCAGCGGGGTAATATTCTAGTTTGTAAAATTCTCACCGACACGATCGCCAGCCATAGTCCTGCAAATAAGCTCACCCCCAGCACTTCACCTATCGAACCAGCATAGTCATTGAGCGCACGATAAACTACTGCGATCGATTCGCGAGTTCCCGTAGATATGCTTGGATCGGTGTAAAGTGTTGCTAAAGCAGGCATTGCCACTAGCCAGCGAATTATTCCCAAACAACGAGCAACAGCCGAGGCAATCCCAAACCCATTCGCGATGCGTAGCCAGATTGAATCGGGTTCATCATTAATCAATACCTGAATCGTCAAACTAGCAATAATCCAAAATAGAATCGAATAAACCAAATAAACGAGATAGCCAAACCTCACGGCCGAGGCATTTTCAACCAGCAGCGGTAGAATCTTATCAGCGGGATCGTTCAAACTTTTCGGCCAGTTAATTGCACTGCCTAATACGGTGAGTGGGACAAAAATGAGCAGGCTTTCGGCAACTAGCAACCAGCCTGCGATCGTGTACAAAGACTTTTGAGGGGATATCATAAAACTCTAAAAACATTCCTAAGAATATACTAACATTCTTAGGAATGTTGTCAAGGATGTCCCCTTGCCCGATCGTGGAAATCTGGGGGTGATTGGGGTATGCTAGACAAGTAAATCCTTTACCCCGTAGAGATGTGCCAGATTTACCGTTGGTGAAACCTTCGCCTTGCGAAATCGCTAAAAAGCTATGAATTGTCACGAACCCGAAAAATTAAGGCAAATTCTGATTTGGATCGGGGTGGCAAATCAGTTAACGACGACCAGGTTCGATCGATTGATGACTGAGAGCAATTTGCCATTGCCGCAATTCACCATGTTGAACCATTTCAGTCGCGATCCGCAGCAGCGATATACCATCACCCAGCTTTCCGCAGCGTTTCAGGCAAATCAACCAGCGATGACAAAAACGGTACAGCATTTGCTAGAAAAGGGTTATTTAGATTTCCAAGTGAGTCAGGAGGATAAGCGAGTTAAGTTTCACTCGATCACATCAGCAGGTTTGGCTGCACATCAACAAGCGATCGCCCACATCGATCCTGATGCCCAACTGATCTTTGCCGAATGGAGTTCTGAGGAGATTGAGACGTTGCACAAATCTCTGTTCCGCTTAAAGAATTGGTTAGACGATCGTCGAGATGTGTTCGCAGGTGGCGATCGTAAATCATAACGGTAATTGTTAGATCGTGAGTCGATGGTTCAGGAAGCGCGATTGTAAACTCCATGTCAATTGTGCTATCTAGCAATTTCATTGTTTTCTCGATTTGCTGATTAATTGTGTCTGCACTTTGGCATAAGCTGACAATGGTAATGGTCTTCCATGTCCAGGATGAATGTATTTTGGCTCCAAGGCCATCAAATTTAAGGCACTTTCTACTAACGTTTCACGATCTAGCGTAAAAAAGGAAAGGTTAGCTCTCGGACAGCCAAAATCACTCAGTAAAGTATCTCCCGATAATAGATCTCCTGTCTCCTCGTTAAATAGAGCCAAACTCCCTGGCGTGTGACCTGGCGAAGCAACAACTCGCCAAGCTGTGTCCAAAAGTTTTTGTCCAACTTCCAAAGATCGAACTCCTGAAAAAGATGGGTTTCCAAATAACAAACGTTCGGCAGCCAGAAAAATTTTTCCCGCCGTGCCTGCATATCCAGGATGTGCTGTGTCACCCATCAGAATTGGGACTTCTGCTGCTAGGGCATACACTGGAACGCTACACTTTTGCAACGCCATTGCTGTGCCCACATGGTCTATATGAAAATGAGTGACTACGACACCAGCCAATTGCTCTGGAGCAATCCCCACCTGGCGCAAAGATTTTACTAACCACCCAAACATTCCAGGCGCAGCACTATCAACTAAAACTGGTCCTTGTGGTGTGGATATTAGGTAAACGTTGATTTGGTTAAACAACGTCAATCGTTTGAGGGTTTGTGTCATGGTTTCTATCTCTTAATAAAAATTCC
>CAXTSZ010000117.1:0-5214 GCA_964247125.1 uncultured bacterium | reverse complement strand
GTTCGAGTTATGTCAATTGTAGTTAAGAACTTGTCCGTCCCCAACTGAATCCAGCTATAGGGCGATTTCAGATTTGTACCTTGCAATTTATGAGGATATCTGTTTTAATTACATCAAACGAACGTTTGAATAAAACTTGTCTAGAGAAACTTAGCCTAACTCTTGAGTTTATCCCGTGTACAAAAGCTTTTGAAGGCTATTTAGAATGTCAATGTTCAAATCCTAGCATTAAAACGAACGTTTAAAATAAATTTATTCTATCTATCTCTGAACAGCTTTATGCAAAAGCCCAAATACGGCATTGATGCCCCCGGACTCGTGCAGTTTTTCTTTGTTGCAGGTGCAATGAGCGCAATCTTGCTTATTGCAGCATCCATTTCGCCATTACTGGACGGCAAATTCAAACTAATTAGCTGTTTGCTACTTGCTGTTGTTGCGCTTTACTTGCTGGGCATGGGCTGCTTAATGCTCTTCTTCAGTAAAGTTCAGAAGTTAAAAGATCGAGAGAAACTGCTCAACTTAATCGAATGGTCTGGTAGTGAGCTTGTGCTTGATGTTGGCTGTGGACGCGGTTTAATGCTGGTTGGGGCGGCTAAACGACTCACAACTGGCAAAGCAATTGGTATCGATCTTTGGCAGCAGCAAGACCAAGCTAGGAATAGCTCTGAGGCTACATTAGCGAACGCAGAAATTGAGAGAGTTTTAGAGCGTGTTGAGGTCAAAACAGCCGATATGCGACAGTTACCCTTTCCTGAAAACCACTTCGATGTAGTTATTTCAAATTGGGTTGTGCATAACCTTGAAGCGGAAGTAGATCGTCAAAAAGCACTTGATGAAATTATTCGCGTTCTCAAGCCCAGTGGCAGTATTGTTCTAGGAGATATTGTCAATCAGGCTGAATACGCCAATCATTTCCAGCAGCACGGTATGGTCAATGTGCGCTGGCATAACAATCCAGTCCAAGACATGGTTTTGAAGGCAATTACTTTCGGCAGCTTTGCTCCTTCTACGATTTCAGCAAGCAAGTCTGCTTAAACAACCCTAATGCCGGATTTATTAGCGATCTTTAAGCTGATGTCGGCAGCCAATTTGGTATTTGTAAAAACTATTAAACCCAAAATATCTTGATATGTCACTAGCACCATTAAAACTCAGACTGAATAATGTCTTCAAGCAACTGATGTCTCTGCACTGGTGGATGGCAATCTGCTATCTACTATTATTTCCAAGTGGGATTATCATGGCAAAATTTGGCAATAAAATTACCGATCGAGAACTTTTATTTGCCGCGCATAAATCATTTGGCGTATTGGTATTACTATTGCTCGGTTGGCGGGTTTATTTATTAGTGAGGGTTTGGGGAAAGAAATATAGTAAGCATCTGCCTAAATTGACTGTAAATTGGTACTTTAAGACTGGTTTACATACCCTGCTCTACTTAATGATGTTCGTTGTGCCGCTAAGTGGTTATTGGCTAGCCAATGCTTATCAGGCGAATAATATCAGTTTATTTGGTGTGCCGATGCCAGATCTCTTTCCCGTCAGTTCGGATGCGGCAGATCGAGCTGCTATCGCACATGGCGCAACCTCAAAAGCCTTCGCAATTTTTATTCTGATTCACTCGATTGCCCAACGGAAGGTTGTCAATGCTAATTGGCGCAGATTGTCTGCTTGGATAATGAAATTGAGAGTGCAAAGGTAATTGGAAAATCAGACGGATTCTCCGTAGGGTGGACACTGCCTAGCATGTTCATTTTAGCGATAAAATAGCCCATTTTATTCATGCAGATAGTTCGATCGCCATACCAAGTACGTAATATATTAGTGTTAGTATTTGGAGTGTTCTTGATTATCACACTACTAGCACCGATTACTTTACGAGAACGCTCCGCGAATAATCGAGTGCAGTGCTAGATCAACGCAAACATCCTTAACCCGTTGGCGGAGCCTCTCCGTAAGGAAAAACTGATGTTAGATAACAGATTATGGTAATTAGAAAAGGATCGCTCAAACCGATCGATGTGCCAGTTGATATTTTAAATCAACTCAATTCCGGCACAATTGAAACCGTCAATCTCGCAGAGTGTCTGGCGGTTGATTTTGCAATTTTAATGGCGCAGGTTGTCCCAGAATTGGCAAGTATCGCCAAAAGTCGCATTTCACCAGCCGATGGAATTACCAAGCGTATGGCGGCTACGGGGAAACTGCTACTAGAACATTTGGGCACAGATGGTGTTCGAGATTTTGCCATTCACCCCTCAGATACTGTCCGTGGTTGGGCGGCTTATCTGTTGGCGGCGATTCCCGATCTCTCCCTGGAACAACGATTAGATTCGATTAGATCGCTTGCCGACGATCGCCATTTCGGTGTCAGGGAATGGTCTTGGTTGGCAGTGCGTCCTTATATTGCTGCCCAAATCGATGAAGCAATCCCACTCTTGATCCCCTGGGCGAGCGATAATTCTCCCAATATTAGGAGGTTTGCGATCGAAGTAACTCGCCCGCGTGGGGTATGGTGCGCTCATATCCCCAAGCTGAAAGAGAATCCCGATCTAGGGCTAGGTTTGCTAGAACCAGTTCGTGCGGATGTCTCGCTTTATGTCCGAGATTCCGCGAGTAATTGGCTCAATGATGCGGCTAAGTCTCAACCGGAATGGGTGAAAATGGTCTGCGATCGATGGCAATTGGAGAGCAATGTACCTGAAACTAGAAAGCTTTGTACCAGGGCACTACGGAGCTTTAAAACTAAATCATCTGATTAGTTTGGTCATAAAAACACTGTTTGGATCTTCCCGATATGTCGAAAAAGGCGCACAGTATTCAAAGCCGTATTTTGCATATAAATTTCGCGCGGGTTCAAAAAATGGCATCGAGCCAGTTTCTAAACTAATTCGCTGATAACCTCGCTGCTTTGCTTCGTTCAAAATATGCTGAAGTAGCATCGATGCAATTCCCTGTCCTCGATATAAAGCTGTGGTACGCATCGACTTAATTTCAGCAAGATCTGCATCTAATTCTTTCATTGCACCACAGCCGATTAAGCGATCGTCATCCCAAACCGTCCAAAATGTAATTTCGGGTTTTCTCAAGCCTTCTAAATCGAGAGCGTGCTTACTTTCTGGCGGAGAAACTGACTTCATTTCTCTGATATGCTCTTCCAGAAACTCAGCAATCTCAGATCCAGCAAGATCGTCAATTTTTATTTTCATCGATCGGCTCACTTTCACTCTACTGCATAACATCTAACGGGCGGATTATTGGGGACAGATACTTAAAACTCATTGAAAAACAGTCGGATTTGCAAGACAGTCATTAACACCCCAATCGCCGCACCAACTAGAACTTGGGCAACCGTATGTCGTTTCAAAATTAATCGCGATACTCCGACTAGTGGAATTAACCCAAAGAACGGAGAAATGACATTGCCAAACTGATATGCCATTACAACTAGAGGACCACTTATTGCTGTGGTGTGGACGCTGACTTTCCACCAATTTGTAATTAACACAATTAGCAAAGTATTTGTCGCGTAGCAAAACATTAATCCTTGGGCTAAACTCGATGCACCCGCAGTCTTTAATAATAGAAAACCAATAAAGTAGCTGACTACAGCCATACGTAAAGGATTAATTCGTTGTTCGCGAATCGTGATATCGATGGAATCAACCAAACCCTGACCTTTGAGGAAGAAAATATATGCGGGTACTAAAATAACCGAGAAGACGATCGCCACCCCTTCAACGATCGCTTGATGTAATAGATCGTGAGTCGAATCAGCAACTACTAAAAAGGTGAAGGCGATCGCTGGTAATACCAGCGGGTGGAGGACGGCAGAGACGATTTGGGCGATGCGTTCCACGGGTGTAAAATTTTGTTCGATACTCGTCGTTTCCATTATTTCCAATGCCTCAAATCAGGGACTTGGCTATTCATTTTACACTTTAAAGTCGCGTCAAGAATGGAGATCCAGCCAGCATCAATAGTCCAAAAGAAGCCTCAAATGCGATGCCCACAATATTCTTTTTCTCTTGATATCCCCGATCGATCCAATTGAATTAATAATTTGGATGAAAGTCATCATGTTATTCTATAATACTACTAAAGTGTGTGGTTCAAATGGCACTTTGTACCCGCGATTTACGCCTACCCAAAATCCGAATTAACAGCGAAATTGCCATCAATACCATCGCTACCAAATACACCCATTCCTTCCCCAAACTGGCTGCAAATCCTACTGCAAATATAACCCAAGAATAATACATCCCGACGGTGTGCAGCAGTCGCCAAGCTCGCGAACCGATCGCTTTACTCGTCAACGGAAATGAAGTCAGCGTCATGGCAAACAGCAGAATATAAGCAACAGTTGCATAGGGCGAAGCATCTGGTGCCGCCAGTCCCCGAACATAGACATCTAAGGTAATAAATGCAACGGCATGATAAGTATGAGATACTGCCATCGATAAACCCAAGAAGCGGCGATTTTGCAATAACCATTGCGATATCGGTGATTGCCACAAGCGGTTTAATGGTGATGCAATAAATGCCAATAAGAATGCCAGACAGGAAGTTCTCGCCGTCAACCGCACTAGGAATAATGTCGGCTCGTCTTTGATGCCCAATCTACCCCAAACGATCGCATAAATTAGTCCCAATCCGATCGCCATTGCGATTACTAGCTTCCATCCCTTCACGATCGATACCTTCCATTTGGATAGTTCGATCCCACTTTAGCTACTGCCATTGCTTGATGTCTTTCCCCTTCCCGCGAATCTTGTCCTAAAACCGCGTTAAACCCGTTGGCGTAGCCTACGATCGTTAATCGCGATATTGTTTGGGCGTAAGCTGGGTATGCTGATGAAAAACGCGAGTAAAGTGACTTTGAGTATTGAAACCAACTAAATGAGCGATCGTGACAATGGGTTGTTTGGTAGTTTTCAATAAGATCGTGGCTCGATCGATCCGCATTTTCAGAACGTATTGATGGGGTGTCGAACCAACAGTTTGGCGAAATAACACTGCAAAGTGATGAATGCTCAGATTCACCACCGCGCTCAATTCTGCCACCGTCAGCGGCGCAGTCAAATTAGCCTCAATATAATCTTTGACTGTTTGCAAATCCCGTGTTGAGAGTAACCCTCGTACGGGTGCAATCCGCGTCGCACTGTAGTTTTGGACTAAATGAGCAGAAAGCGCGATTGACATCGATTCAGCATA
>CAXTSZ010000116.1:4242-5391 GCA_964247125.1 uncultured bacterium | reverse complement strand
AAAAACAACAATCCAGCACGATCGTTGAATTCCAAATTGCCAAAGGTATTAAAGTAATTGTTGCCAGCAAAATCAGGGATGGTTAATGTTTGATCGTCATCAACACGCACAAACCCCGGTTTCCCACCCCGATGAGAAACATCGACACCGCCCGTTGCTTCTTCCAGATAGGCAGTCGTGATAAAGCAGGTATCAGCCTGTTCGATCGTCGATTGTGCCACTCGATCGAATACCTGAAACTGCTTGCTAACGGTAGCATTAGAGCTAGATCGATCTGTGTCAGCTAACTCTAACACCCTGGCCTGAATATATTGAGGGCAGTTTCCATAACTCTGTTTTACCAAAATCTGGATACTATCTTCGCCAACTTTTGTGACGATCCCACTCAGGCGATTGCGGCGGCGGGTATGTAGCTCTATCCCCAAGACTCCAATGTCAGAGCCATTAGTAATCTTAGTTGCCAATGGATCGCTCCAAACTAGTGGGCTGTTGATTTGTAAATGATATTCATCAATAGCAGTTACAAAGCCTGGTTTTCCTGGCAAAAAAGCCGCCCAAGGGCAACCAGCAGCATCCACGGTTCCCACGATCGCATAGGGCAGTTGAGCAAAAAACTGTTGATGTTGCTCTGTCAGATAATCGCGAATTGCCCGACGACCCGGTGCATCCATCCGGGAGTGGACTCCCAACCGTGATTGAATTGCCTGTTCGCCTTGGTGAAATGGTGATGTAGTCGATCGCCAACCTGGGTTTTGCATATTACTTGACGCTGCTCCTAGCAACATGATCAGTAGTTGTAGTTAAACTCGATCCATCGGTACATATCCCGATAAGTTTTTCACTCGATCGATCCAAGCCAACAATGCCGGATAAGCATCTAGACTAATGTTGGCATCTTTAGACAAGGTGACATAAGGGAAAACAGCGATATCCGCGATCGTCGGTTTGCCCATTTCTAACCAGTGACGATGAGCTAAATGCTGTTCTAACTGACCCAAGATAAATGTTGATTTCTGATTGGCTCGTTGGCGTAGCCTACCGGAGGTAATCGATGTTTATATTGGTGCCAGCACCAAACAAATGATAAAGACGGGCATCTTCTAATCCTTGCCGCAATTCTCCCGCCGTTATTGACAACCACCGCACCAC
>CAXTSZ010000116.1:0-4142 GCA_964247125.1 uncultured bacterium | reverse complement strand
CATCTTCTAATCCTTGCCGCAATTCTCCCGCCGTTATTGACAACCACCGCACCACCTGACTCAAGTTTAATGGTTCGCGAGGCAACCACCGATCTCCACCATAATATGATGCCAAATACACCAAGATGGCTTGAGCATCAGTAATTGTTTTTTCCTCGTCTACCAGTGTGGGGACTTGCCCAAAGGAATTCATCGCTAAGTAAGCGTCTAATTTATGTTCGCCTTGCAGCAGGTCAACCTTAATCCACTGATATTCCAGATTTAGTAGCGATAGCATCAATCGTACTTTGTAGCTGTTGCCAGAGATTTCGTGGCCGTAGAGTTTAATCATGATAGTTTCTGTGGTTGTGACGTGAATAAGTAAGATAGATTGGTTGGTTTTCGCTGCACTGTTATGCAGCTTTGATTGCAAATTCTTCCACGACGGGAAAATCTAAAACTGGTTGGGTTAAATGTTTGGCATAGTTCAAAAATGTGTAGAGACCGATTACTCCTAAAATTTCGAGAATTGCCTTGTCACTCAATCCTCGATCGCGCAATGCCTGCAAAGTATCGGTATTAACCCGACCGCGATTTTCCACCACTGATTTGGTGAAATTCAGCACAGCCTGAGCTTTCGGATCGCTAGCCTGTCCCTGTAGATTAGCTAATAGTTCGGGGCGGCTGAGTCCGTTTTGTTGTCCGACATAGACATGCACTGCGACACAGTAATCACATTGATTCATCGCGGAGGTCAGCAAGGCAACCTGTTCGACTAAAGCGGTTTCTAGTTCACCACTATTCACTGCCTGGTTCAAAGCCATAATGCCAGTTAGGACATTGGGAGCAGCCGCTAGCATTTTCATTAAATTGGGCGTACCGCCAAAAGCAGCTTGCACAATATCTAATGCGGCTTTGGCTTTGACATTAGCGGTTTGGGGTTCAATTGGTTGAAAGCTATTCATGGTAAATCTCGGTATTTTTGAACAAACTAGTTGGTTTAAAATGTGTCTAAAATTAAGCTGTCATAAAACAGCTCAAAGAATCGTTAGCGCACCAAAGCCACGGCAGATTTGGCTAAATCTTTAATTAGCTGAGGATTGTTAACTGTCTTTGCCATCAAAATCGCTCCTTGCAGATAAGCAATTATCGACTTGGAAACCTCGATCGTATCAATGCTCTGTCCGATCGCCAATTCCTGCACGATGGGTTCGATTGTCTCTGCCCAAAGTTGAAAAACCTGGACGAGATACACTCTGACTCGTTCTTCTTGCCCAGACAGTTCTAGGGCAATATTACCGACAAAGCAGCCTTTGACATGACCAAACTGCTGTTGCACGTTTTGACTAGCCTGAAAGGGCAGTTCAAAGATTTGCTCGATCTTTTGAGTCGGTGTTGTTGCAGACTTAGCAATCCGCCTAAATTGGTGGATTAAATCGCCAGCATAAACCTCCAGCGCGGCTAGCACCATATCTACCTTGGAAGGAAAGATGTGATAGAGCGTGCTCTTGTTCACCCCAGCCTCGGCACAAATCTGATTGGTGCCAACAGCATGGAACCCGTTGGTATAAAACAGGTGTAATGAGGTTTTGATGATTCGATCGCGGGGCGATAGGACAGAGGACATAAACAATCGCTGAACCAACTAGTTAGTTTTAACATCGATTGACTTCTAATGTCAAGGATTGGATGAACAACGATGCATTCTACGTGCGACCCAAGCAGCCCTGCGCTTAAAACTCTCTCTTAATTATTGATCGATCGGTAAATCTAAATTCAGATCTGGGCCGATTGGAACAATTCTACTCGGATTAAGTTCTGGTAAACCAGCATAGTAAAGTTGTTTCACATGTTCGACACTGCAAACCGATCGAGCACCAGGATATTGATATAACTTGCGGCAGTAGTTCCACAAGTTGGGGAAATCAACCAGTCG
Organism: uncultured bacterium; assembly: GCA_964247125.1. Taxonomy (GTDB): domain Bacteria; phylum Cyanobacteriota; class Cyanobacteriia; order Cyanobacteriales; family Chamaesiphonaceae; genus JAAFHZ01. The sequence continues at coordinate 2,227 of CAXTSZ010000116.1, read as the reverse complement.
TTTGAGATTGCATTTAAATAAGCCATAATAAGCCAGGTCAAATCGAAATAATGTAGTAAATAAACACCAATCAGCAATGGTAATCCGATCTCCGCAGAGGTATGGCTGTTTTCCTAACACCACTTCCCAATCCTCTAAAGCTGTAAATAATTCTGTTACGGCTTCCGTATATGCAGCTTGGGATACAGCAAAGCCACTGCGATATACACCATTGTTAATCGGTTGATAAATTGCATCCAGCACTCGATCGATCTCCGATCGCAAGTCTACGGGATAAAAATCGGTATCATTCGCATATTCAGTAAATTCTCGGTCGAACATCTGGATAATTTGGCGCGATTCATTGTTGATAATTTTTCCCGATTGCTTATCCCATAGCACAGGTACGGTGACACGCCCCGTGTAATTGGGATCGGCTTTGACATAGATTTGCCAGAGATAATCTGCACTATTTACAGTGTCGGGAATACAGCCAACTCGATCTGAAAACTGCCAACCGCAATCGCTAATGACTGGATCGACGATCGATAAGCCAATCACATTTTCCAACCCTTTGAGCTTCCATAATAGTGCTGTCCGATGTGCCCACGGACAACCCAGGGAAATATACAAATGATAGCGTCCAGCCTCGGATTTAAACCCACTGGCACCATCGCGAGTAATCCGGTCATGAAACACCGTCGGCATTCGTTGAAACTGCCCTTGCTCATTATGTTCAGTCCATTCAGTTGTCCATTTGCCGTCAATTAGTTTACCCAGTGCCATGTTTTCCTCCACAATAATTAATCTCGATTACACCGATCCGGTAAAAGCGTAAGCCGCCATGCTAAATGCGCCGTAATTATAGCTGTGATGCAATCTCGCCCCTTTGACCTCATTACCTCCCGCACCTAATGCCACAAATAAAGGTAGTAAATGTTCGTCGGTTGGATGATTCTGTTCGGCATGGGGAGCAACTTTGCGATAGTTCAAGACAGCTTCCCAATTACCTTCGGCAATTCTTTCCGCCAGCCATTCGTCAAAAACCTTCACCCAGTCAGGTGGCGGTGCGTCATAACGACTATCGAATTCCCCCAGATTATGGGTGGCACTGCCGCTAGCTAAAATCAGCACACCTTCTGCTCTCAAGGGCGCGAGGGCTTGCCCGATCTGGAAGTGGTGCAAAGATCCAGCATTGTATTGAATCGAGAGTTGGGTGACGGGAATATCCGCAGCGGGATATGCCAAAATTAGCGGTGTCCAGGCTCCATGATCTAGTCCACGATTAGGATGTGTTTGACAGGGGATGCCAGCTTGAGTCAGTAAGCTGATGACTCGATCGGCCAGCACAAGCGCACCAGGAGCTGGGTAATTGAGCTGATACAAAGCAGGGGGAAAGCCACCAAAGTCATAGATAGTTTGGGGTTGAATTGCTTTACTAACAGTCGGTTCGGCAGTATGCCAGTGAGCAGAAATCACTAAGATTGCCTTCGGTTTGGGAAATTGTTGGTGCAGGGATTTCAAAAAATGTGTCACCGCCCCATCCCGAATCGGCAAATCTGGTGCGCCGTGAGAAATAAATAATGCGGGTAAGCTATTCATAATAAATAGAGCTATTTACAAGGTATTTAGAAGAACCATTGAGATTGCTGATGGAACATCTTGAATCGTAATTTTCATATTTTCCTCTACGCTAAGACTATTCTAATTAGAACTATTTGACAAAAGCAGTTACCTTACACGGATATTTCCACAACCTTGGGTGATTCAAGCTCTAGAGCCAATGCATGAAATGTTGTCCCTTGATGCCCACCGTCACAATAAGGGAAATTGTTAGAGCGACTACAGCTACAGATCCAGTGGGTTCCGGCTGCCAACGTTACTGTTGTTGAAGGCTGAGATTGTTGATTCATAAAGAATTACGGAATTATTACCATAGATTAGTTCTAATTAGAACTAATCGCTTTAAATATATCTCATATTCGAAAGATTTGGCAAGGGTATTTAGGAAAATTCAATTTAAAAAGCTTGCCGAAGCCGACCTAGCAATACTTTGAGGAGTTCTAGCTCAGAGGTATCAAGTTTATCGAAGCGTTCTTTGAGATGAGTTATATGAGCGGGAAAGACTCGATCGAATACCGCTTGACCTTCAGGCGTTAATTGCACGAGCACATTCCGGCGGTTCTCTAACAGAGTTTCACGACAGACGAGCTGCTTTTGGATCAATCGATCGATCACGCCTGTCAAA
>CAXTSZ010000115.1:0-5613 GCA_964247125.1 uncultured bacterium | reverse complement strand
AACATAAACTAATCAAGTATAATTGAAGTATATAATTTTGATGCGTTTGCCCTGAATCTACTAGAAATTGAGATGCACGGCTTGAATGCGGTTCATGAAAATCACTGCTCAATATTTTAATAAGGTATGGAGCCATATCAATTCTTCCAAATTTAGCCAATGCGAGTGCTGCAATTTTCTCACCCCGCAATAATGATCTATATAAATTTTTTTGAACTAATTCTGTGTTGAAATGACTTAGCGCAGTAACAACCTCGTAGATGATCCCCCTCTTCACAACAGGACTTTGTTCCTCAATCCATCGTTTAATAGCATTTTCATCACCAAGCTTCTCTAGAGTATTGAAACCCTTTATTCTATAGATCGTTCTCATTTCTGGCCAATTAAAATCAACAGAGACATCAGCAAGATTTGGATCATCTGGACGGTAATAAAATAATGCTTCAAGTAGTTCTGAGATGGCATCTTCATAACCGAATTCAGCAAGAATAATAGCAGCGCGTCTCCGAACAAGGTAGCTTTGATCTATCAACTTCTTAATCAATAACTCTTTCTTGTCCTCTGATTTAATATTATCCAAAGATTTAACTGACTTCTCTCTAACCTCATGGTTTTCATGTTCTAATCCTTCAGCCAGAATTTCAAATGCAATATCTGTCCCTAATTCAGTTAGTACTGTAGCTGAATACCACCTTATGTAGAAATCAGGGTTTTTTAAAATCCCCTCCAAATAAGGAATAGCATCGACCCTCTGATCCTCTATAATCACCTTAGCAGCATCACATCGAACAAAATAATCTGGATGACCAACTAATTCAGCTAGGGCCTTTGATGATTTTTCATTATTGAACTTACTCAAAGCATTTATAATTGCTTTAAGAAATTGATGATCGCAAGTGTTTTTTATCTTTTCAATCAATACTTCTGTCGCACTTTCGCTACCAAGCTCCGAAAGAATACCTGTCAATTGATTGATCTTGTTAGCATCATCACTTTCTTTTAATAGTAAAAGCACCTGTCTTTCAATTCCAATGCGAACTTCACTTTTCGCTGCATATATTGTAATAACTAGATTCATCTCAGGTCTCATTGTCAGAAAATCTATATAGCTAACAGAATCTCTTATGTAATGATCAACCCTCACTTGAATGCTTTTTGGTGACAATTTCGCAAGCAATTGCAGAATTTCAATTTCAAGCCTTTCAGCTTTCGAAGATAGTTCTTTGCTACCGGGTTCTGGAGTGTAATTACTTACAGGGAAATCATCAGGTGATACCCATTTCTCCAGATTATCTAATCTTGTTTGCAAAGCAGAAACTGATTGTAAATCATTTAGTGATTTCAACGCTAATACAGAATCAATTGCAATATCTAGATCACTGTTGTCAAGATAATTTAGCAGTTTTTTTGTGGCCGCCGAAGAATGGGTACGACCCAGCAAATATATTTCCAACCAAGGTTGTAATCTTTTCTGATCAATAGTATTAATTAGATGAGTTTGAAAATCCAATCGTGCTTGACCTGCTAAGTATGCTCCCAGCGCAAGGTCAACATTCCAAGCTAGATCTACTATTTTTATTGCTGAACTTTCATTGTCTATTAGGGACAGCATGAATCCAATCACTTCTGTCCACTTTAAATAATTCAGATAAAAATGTTGGAATCGTCGCTCATTAGTAACATCAGGATGACCACTATTAAACATAATCAACAATTTTTCTACTGCATAGTATTCTTGGAATAACTGGTGATGAAACTCTAGCTTCCTTGGATCTACGGCCTCTTGCAGCAAATGGTGATCTTTTAGATTCTCTATCCATTCCTTTGCCTTAGAAGCCGGATCAATAACTCGATCGATCAAAAACTTCTCGACTTCCCTTTCCGCCACACCCCGATCGATAGTCAACCAAAACTCCGTCGGCTTAGACGGCTCACCAGTCATCATCACAAAAGCCAAATGCTGTAGAATCTCTGACTTGAACCGCCGAAAATCTTCTGATACCGGAGGTAATCCTTTTAATTTGTCGTATTCTCGATCGAACCACCGAAACAACTCACCCTTGTTCTCAGGAATTTGACCCATTTCACCAAAAACATCACAGAGCATCTTTAACAACAAAGGTGTTTCCGCGATTTCTCGTAATCGATCGCCCAACTGCTCCAATAACTTTCCCCCCACCTCCGGCAAACGCTGTCCCACAAATTCCTGCATTTGCAGCACAGTTAAAGGTTTCATCTCCAACCTTCGACTAATTCCTAGATCTCCACCTAATGCTAAATCACGGGTAGTAAAGATCATCGGCACCGTGGAGTTCTGCTCTCGAAAACTTGCTAAACCACACCGCCAATCATCAGTCGGTATCTCGTTCACCCCGTCAAGCAGAAGCACTAATTGATTCTTTTGTAGAGACGCTTTGTTTCCGGCCAACAACCAATTATCATTCTGCTCTGACGCTTTGCCTCCAGCCAACAACCAATCATCGATCTGCTCTAAAGTCACCCTTTGCTTTGCCCGCCGAAATTCCCCCTGAATCATTTCTGGAATAGATCGATCGCCCTTCAACTGCACTAAAACCGGCACCAATCCTTCTATGGCTAAAGCCAGTCGCAACTGCTGTAAAGTCGTCGATTTCCCAGAACCAGGTCTACCAGACAAAATAATATGTTCTCTTTGCTCTGCCAAAGCATACTTCCGCAATCCATCCAAAACAGGTAACTGTTCTACCGTTTTTTCTGGTGATGAATCTTTTTGATCCAACCCACGCTCCCGCTGAGTTAACACGCTCACCGGCAAACGCAACAACGCATCCGTAGGCGTATACAAAGCCAGCTCACAATTAAGCAGAATAAAATCTCGATAGGGCTGAAAGTCAAAATCAGACATGAGTCAGATAGGAAACCAAAGCACTTGCTTCAGGATAACAAAAAAGTCGGCAGACAATCTTGTTAAAATCAAGTTTAGATAGCAGGGAGAAATTTCATGACCACATTATTAATCAACTCCGTCGCCCAGCAGAACCCACCTGCCGAAATTTTTTATCCTAGTGCCGATGGAGAACCCTTGGCTGAATCTTACGACCATTTATATGTGATCATGACCACCTTAGCGATGCTTCTGCATCATCTGAAAGGTCAGCAGGCCACCGTTTTAGCCGATCAATTTCTATACTATGCGCAGGGATTTCCGCGCTTGCGTGTTGCACCGGATGTGATGGTAATTTTTAATGTGCAGCCCGGTGGACGGGATAATTATAAAACCTGGGAAGAAGGCCAGGTACCGACGGTTATCTTTGAAATGACTTCCCCTGGCACTCGAAATAAAGACGATATTGAAAAGAAAAAACTGTACGAGAGCATTGGGGTAAGTGAATATTGGCAGTTTGATCCGCGTGGTGAATGGATTCCTGAGCAGCTGCGGGGATATCAATTGCAAGGAGATATAGAACCAGTTTATGTGCCGATCACGAACGGTCAAAGTAATGCCTTGCAGCTCCAGCTGTTAGTAGAAGATAAAATCATTGCTTTTTATCGCTTGGATGATGGTGTCAGATTATTACCTTTAGCGGAGTTGAATATTGCTCTAGAGCAACAAACACAGCTTGCCGAACAAGAAACCCAACGAGCTAATCAAGAAGCGCAACGAGTTCAAGAACTCGAAGCTCAGGTTGCGATGTATCAACAGCGTCTTGGTGAGACACCACCCAGTAGCTAAAATTCGCGCAAGCCCATAGCAATCTTACTGTGGGCTTCAATTTGGCTCATTACTTGCTTCGCTCGATCGATCACCATGGGCGGCAATCCGGCTAACCTTCCCGCCTCAATGCCGTAGGATTTACTGGCACCACCCGGTTTCACCTGGTGGAGAAAAATAATTTCGTTGGGTAATTCTTTGACTGTTACTTGGTAGTTAGCCACATTGCTTAAGATGGAGGCTAGCTCATTTAGCTCGTGGTAATGAGTGGCAAAGATGGTGCGCGATCGAATGACGCTAGCTAAATATTCGGATACGGCCCAAGCAATCGATAAACCATCAAAAGTCGCAGTGCCCCGGCCAATTTCATCTAATAAAACCAACGATTTGGGGGTGGCGTGGTTCAAAATATTGGCAGTTTCATTCATTTCCACCATAAATGTCGATTGACCGGTGGCTAAGTCATCGACCGCACCGACGCGGGTAAAAATGCGATCGCTTAAACCCAACCGGGCGGATCTAGCTGGCACAAAGCTACCGATCTGCGCCATCAATTGAATCAGGCCAATTTGACGCAAATAACAACTTTTACCGCTAGCATTAGGCCCTGTGAGCACCACCAAATCAGTGCCAGCTAATTCTGCGGCTAAATCAGCACAGTTCGGGACAAAGAAACCCGCCGGCATCGATTGCTCGACCACTGGATGACGACCGCTCACAATATTGATCTCGCGACCTGCGGTAATTTCGGGACAGCAGTAACCCTGCTGAACAGCCACTTCAGCCAATCCACACAACACATCGACCGCCGCTACCCGCTTGGCCACCCCCCGAATCTGCTCCGCATAGCTGGCCACCTCGGTGCGCAATTCACAAAAAATTTCGTGTTCGAGTTGGTTCACATCCTCTTTAGAATTCAAGATCCGAGCTTCCCGTTCCTTGAGTTCGGGCGTGATATAGCGCTCCTCGTTGGTGAGGGTTTGCTTGCGCATGTAGTCGTCAGGAACTTGATCGGCTTTGGATCTGGTAATGCTGAGATAGTAGCCAAAGCTTTTATTGAAACCTACTTTGAGGTTACTAATGCCAGTACGTTCCCGCTCGGCGGTCTCTAAATTAGCTAACCACTGATGGTCGTCCACTGCCGCCGCCCGTAGCTCATCGAGCTGGCCACTAATGTTGCCTCTAATCACACCGCCTTCAGTTAACAGTAGCGGTGGACTCTCCACTAAATAAGCCTGGATTTGTTTGCCCAGAGTCACTAGCTCGATCGGATATTGTTGCAGGTTTTTCAAGAAACGGGAAGTGGCGTTAGCAACAAGTTCCGCCAGAGCTGGTAGACGGCTTAAAGACTCCGCCAGGGATAGTAATTCGCGGGCATTGATCCGGCTCGCTGCGGCTTTACCAGTTAATCTTTCTAGGTCATAGATATTCTTGAGCAGCTGTTGTAGATCCTGGCGCAGGAAAGTATTTTCGGTTAGCTCGGCCACCGAAGATTGGCGGGTCGTAATCTGCTGCACATCCAGCAAGGGTTGGGATAACCACCGCCGCAAGGCCCGACCACCCATGGCCGTACAAGTGCGATCGAGTGCCCACAACAAAGAGCCACGCAAGTTGCCATCACGGGAGGTTTGAAAAATCTCTAAGTTGCGGCGAGATTGATAATCTAGAACTAAATAGTCGGCTAAAGAATACGATCGCAGTAATTGCAAATCCACCGGATTGCCCCGTTGGGTGTCATCCAGATATTCCAACAAACCACCTGCTGCCCTGACGGCTAAAGGCATTTGGTCGCAGCCAGTGGCCTCTAGGGACTTGAGATGAAAGTAATCGAGCAATCGCTCTGGCGCTTCACCAATCGTGAAAGGTTTAGGCGATCGCAAGGAGTAGCAAAACTGATTGGGCAAGGCGGCGGGAATTTGATC
>CAXTSZ010000114.1:0-5683 GCA_964247125.1 uncultured bacterium | reverse complement strand
TTTTGTCCTGCCACCATCTCCGCCAAACATTGACCCCATCCCTCCTCAAAATTATCTTTTTTCGCTTCCACCAAAATCATATAAGGCTTGTCTAAAACCACTTTTCCTCTGGGAGAACGTTGAGCAACCACATAGTCCGGTACACCGCATAGATTTTCGTCATAGCTAAGTGGTTGATGACTCCAGATCAAAAAATCTTTTATGTAAGCTCGCCAAACCTCAGTCAGAATAGGTGAAATAATATTTTCACAAATTGCATATTCCGAGTTGAAAACAATTCCTTCCTGCACAACTGTATTTAATCTAGATATAAAAGACTCATCACATTGAAACGGCAAACTCTGAATGAAATCTTGTTCTTGATAAGTCAATGGGAAATTTCGTAAAACATCAGCAATACTTTTATAGTTAGTGAAAGCCACAACTTACTCCATTCAAGGCTGATCGCTACCAGTCAGATTAATACCCCGATCGAGCAACAACTGCTTCAAATTAGCTAACTCTAATTCGGCTGAATCTGCCCGTTGCTTTTCCAACTCCGCCCGTTGAGCCTCCTGCTCTGCCCGCTGGGTTTCTTGCTCTGCCCGCTGAGTCTCTTGCTCCGCTCGTTGAGCCGCTTGCTCCACTGGAGTTAAAATCCAATTGCCATCTCGATCGAACCACCGCAGCCACAGTCGATCGATACCCTGACAAACTCCCCGCCACAGCCCCAAACCGAGCTGTGCCCCCTCTAACCAAACACCTTGTGCGTCGATCGTTAAAGGCTGATATCGATCGGCAACCAACCCAAATGCCTGCAACTCATCCGTATAGCGATTAAACACGAAATAGTAAGGAATCCGCAATACTTGCTCATAAACTTGCCATTTAGTCGGCGGCTTATTCACCTCCCGCAAAGTCTTCCCTAAATCTTCTAACTCAGTGCCCGGTGATAACAGCTCAACGACCACAAAGGGATCAACAGATTCTTGCCAAACCACATAACTCAAACGCAAATCTCGTTCTTGATATAACCTGGATACCCCCAATACCCCAAACCAGTCTGGTCTTTTATACCAGTTAGGATGGCGAGAGTCGTAATAAAGATTTAGATCGCTACCCGTAAAAATCTCTTCACTAGCATAGTTGGGCGGACGAAAAGTAATACGTAGCAATTCCGGCTGAAAATTATGAAACTCATCGGGCACTCCCAGTCCCTCCAGGTCTTCACTGGGCAAATCATACATCGTTGGCAACGTTACCCGAGGCGAAAGAGGAGGATTCACTTGGTACATGCTCTTAACCTTATCAAAAATTAAGTAATTCTAGCTTAACTCAAATCACATCAGCAAACGTCCGCTTCATTTTGAGGAGGCGATCAGTAGAGATTTAATCTGAATTTTTCTGTGCGATCGATCGTTACCCACCAAGCTATTGAGCCTAACCCATCTATTATTCCGATGACAGTTCTAACTTGCTCAGTTGGATCAAACTCTCTAGATCTTCCAAACTATTAGGGTCATACATCCCAACTACTTCTCTAACCGCATCTAGCTCTAGAGCGCTAGCCTGTCCAAGCATTCTACTAATATCACTGAGATCTGTAGTGCGGCTAGCCTCCATCTTCATCAAGACCAAATAAGGAAGATCGATAACAGGCTGATTATCTGGACTAATACGCGGACGTAATAAGGCGATGTTTACCCAAGGCTTATCGCTACTAATAATATCCAGCACTATTCGATCGGGCAGCTCCCACGATGTTCCACCAATACTCAATTCCCCGATGCGTCGCACTTTTTGTTTAGCTAGGTGCGCATAAGCTTGTTCTGCTTGACTGCTGTGAATAAGAATAGCTAAGTCATCAGTCATTCTCTCGGGCATATATAACCGAGTAGCCACACCCCCCACAATTACATAGGGAATACTAAACAAGTCTCGCAGATCTGTCACTTTTTTCCTCCAACTGCGAGTCATTAGAAATTCTTTTGTACTGCCACTGCCAGGCTTCACTCTTCTGAGGCTAATAGCAATAAACTTTTGCCTAGTTTGTAGATCCATCAGCTTTTTCTATATTGGGTAATGCTGTCACCATGCACCTCTAGCCATATCTTCGAATCTGCTATGTCTGTAAAATCTGACGGCATATCACTCAGCATAGTTTCTTTACTCGATCGCATCTCTAAATCGCCGTAGTTATTGCAGCGCTCATCATTTTAACTACATCGTTCATTTTTGACTTGGCTTTCCATCCTAAGATACTTTCAGCTTTACTAGGGTCACCTCGACTAATTGCTAAGTCTGTAGGTCGTAACAAGCTAATATCGATCGCCACATGCTCCCGCCAATCTAAACCCACTGCCGCAAAAGCTGTGGATACAAAGTCTTCTAAAGAACAACTTTCTCCTGTCGCAATCACATAATCATCGGCCTGCGGTTGTTGCAACATCAAATACATGGCTTCTACATATTCTGGTCCCCACCCCCAATCTCGTTGAATTTGCATATTGCCCAAGCGCAATTTCTCGTCACTACCGCCAGCAATTCGACAAGCCGCAGCCACAATTTTCTGGGTGACAAATCGTTCTGGTCGCAACGGCGATTCATGATTAAACAAAATTCCGGAACAAGCAAACAAACCGTATGCTTCTCGGTAATTAGCGACTTCCCAGAAGGCAGCGGCCTTGGCTACTGCATAGGGACTGCGGGGGCGGAACGGTGTTTCTTCGTCAGCTGCTGCTCCTCTAGTATCGCCAAAACATTCACTAGAACTAGCGTTGTAAAATTTAATGTCAGCACCCAAGAAGCGAATAGCTTCCAGTAAATTCAGCGTGCCCGTAGCAATGCTTTCTAAAGTTTCTACTGGTTGCCCAAAAGACAAACTCACCGAGGTCTGGCCGGCTAAATTGTAGACTTCCGTGGGCTGAAACTTTTTCAACACTTGCAATACACTACGAAAATCGACTAAAGACATAGACTCTAACTGTAGCTGCTCTCTAATGCCTAAATATGTCAAGCTCCGGAATGTAGACATTTGGGCATCGCGCGAGGTGCCGCAGATAATGTAGTCGTTTTCTAATAATAGCTTCGCTAAATAAGCTCCATCCTGGCCAGAAACTCCACAGATTAGCGCTTTCTTCATTTCATTACCAAACTTTACTCAAATTTTGTTTTTTATAACCGTAGCTTAATCTCTACGCTATATTGCTGTTCCGGTTAATATTTTTTGACACGAGAATATTGTGCTTCGGCCTCCTATCGTGCTTATTAAGCTACGGTTAAGTGGAGGTTGCGCGGGAGAGACTGAGATCAGGAGACCATCAAAGCCTAACTCCTTAGTGAACTACTTTATATGCAAAGGTACAAAAATAGTTTAAGCCAATTAGCTGAAACAGAACATACCACGAAAATCATACAAGAGAGTGTTTTTAGTCTTAACCTGCAACATAGATCTGCTGTTGCTACTTTATGGCATTTTGGTGTTTGGAGATTGATCCCCGTGGGCACTATGATTAAAAGGGGATGCCGACGGCGATCTTTTGCGGGTGAATAGAGATCGAGGGGAACTCAGTGCTAAATCAAGAAGGCAGAACAGAACTAGCTCATATCAGCGACTTAAACCAGCTCAAGGTGGAATTAAACAAAATTCCAGCTGTTGATGCTGGTGATTATATTGCCGATTTATCACCGAGCGATCGAGCCATCGCTTTTCGCCTATTAAACAAAGACCAGGCGATCGATGTTTTCGAGTATTTACCCCCAGAAATTCAAGAAGAGTTGATCGAAGACCTGCACAATAACCAAGTACGACACATCATTGAAGAAATGCGCCCCGATGATCGGGTGGCTTTATTTGATGAATTACCAGCAGGGGTAGTAAAGCGCTTACTACAACAACTCAGCCCCGAAGAGCGGCAGGCCACGGCCACGATCCTGGGCTATGCCGAAGGCACGGCTGGCCGGCTGATGACAACGGAATATGTGCGGCTGCGCCAGGGTCTGACAGTGGGCGAAGCGCTGGCCAAAATCAAACAGAGCGACCAAGATAAAGAGACCATTTATTATGCTTACGTCACTGACGATAATCGGAAGCTCTTACAAGTGGTGTCTTTGCGGCAACTGCTGTTCACGCTGCCAGATACCCTGATCAAAAATGTGGCCAGCGATCGCGTCATTAGAGTCAGTACCGAAACCACCCAAGAATCCATGGCGCGGCTCATGCAGCGTTACGACTTGATCGCGCTACCAGTGGTCGATCGCGAAGACCGATTGGTGGGGATCATTACGATCGATGATGTGGTCGATATCATCGAAGAAGAAGCTACTGAGGATATGCAAAAGCTGGCCGGGGTGGTGAGCGGCGACGAATCAGCCTTATCTTCGCCCTTGGATAAGATTCGTAGTCGGTTACCTTGGTTGCTAACCATGATGATTTTATACATTGGGGCTTCTAGTTCGATCGCACCTTTTCAGTCAATTATTACTAAAATCCCGGTGATTGCTGTGATTATGCCCCTGTTTTCTAATACTGGTGGCACAGTGGGAATTCAGGCTTTAACCGTAACCATTCGCTCACTGGGGATCGGGGAAATCAACACCGATGACACCCTCAAGATCTTGCGCCGAGAGCTGCTGGCCGGCATCGCCATTGCCCTGTCGTTAGGATTAACCATGGTACTGATTGCCTCCTTGCTCTGGACGGCTCCAGCAGAACGCTGGGTAGCGCTAGTAGCAGGGTTAGTCATGGCACTCAACACGCTCGTCGCGGTGACCTTGGGAACACTGTTACCAATGGCTTTCAAACGACTCAACCTCGATCCAGCACTCCTCAGTGGACCATTAGTCACCACGATGCTCGATAGTATTGGATTTATTTTATTTTTCTCGTTGATTACGATCGCCTTAAACATTTGGCAGATCCCCATCTAGAGATTGACAAGAGGAACTCGATCGCTAACACTGGTACCGGACTTATCGCCGCCGTAATCATGACTTGGAATCGCCGACATGTTTTGTCTTTGGCCGACTTCACCGCTGCCGAATACAACACGGTGCTGCAAACAGCAGCTAGCTTTGGTGAAGTCATCCTGCGCCCTGTAAAAAAGGTGCCTTCCCTGCAAGGACAACTGGTTACCAACTTGTTTTTTGAAGCTTCAACGCGCACCCGCAGTAGCTTTGAGCTGGCCGCCAAGCGACTGTCGGCAGATGTAATGAACTTCGCTGCTGCGACTTCTTCCTTGAGTAAGGGTGAGACAATTCTGGATACGGCGAAGACTTACTTAGCGATGGGTGCCGATATCATGGTGATTCGTCACCAGCATTCTGGGGTACCCCAAATTATTGCCCAGGAAATGGATCGGTTAGGAGTCAACGTCGGGGTATTAAATGCCGGTGACGGTCAACACGAGCATCCTTCGCAGGGCTTACTCGATCTTTTTACGATATGTTCAGCATTAGATCCCAAAGCACCACGCACAGAATTATTGGCTGGCAAAAAAATCGCGATCGTCGGGGATATTCTGCATTCCCGAGTCGCTCGCTCCAATATCTGGAGTTTAACGGCCTGTGGTGCCGAAGTGCATTTAGTAGCACCACCCACACTGTTACCCAAAGAGTTTGCCGATTTTTGTGAGCATGACTCGCACCGCCAGTTATTTATTCATTGGCAACTAGCACCCGCCTTGATCAATGCCGATTTTGTGAT
>CAXTSZ010000113.1:0-6046 GCA_964247125.1 uncultured bacterium | reverse complement strand
TATTGCGGCAGCCGATAAACAAATTAATTCCTTACAAAGACAGGGATTATTAGTAATGGGCACTCCCAAGACTTTATTGACAAATCAATTAGTTTTGGTCGCACCCAAACAATCTAGGGCAGCTTTAACTAGCTTTAAACAACTCACTGCTCCAGAAATTAAGCGCATCGCGATCGGCGAACCCCGCACGGTACCAGCGGGACAATATGCCACTGAAGTTTTTAAAAATCTCGGCATATTAGCACAAGTGAAATCTAAATTTGTGCTGGGCAATAATGTTAAATCTGTTTTAACTACCGTCGAAACAGGTAATGTCGATGCCGGAATCGTATATATCACCGATGCTAAAAGTTCAGATAAAGTCACCGTTGTGGCAATTGCCAATGAAAAACTGCATTCACCAATTCATTATCCGATCGCCATTATCAAATCAAGCAAATCACTCGCTGGTTCTAGACAATTTATTCAATTCTTACAAAGTAAACCGGCTCGAACTATATTTAAAAAGTATGGATTTGGGATACCTAAGCCTTGACTGAGAGTTGAATGTTAATTCCCGATCTATCGCCACTCTGGATTTCTTTAAAAGTATCGCTGATCGCAACTGCTATTACCTTGGGAATTGGTACAATTGTTGCTTATAAAATGTATCATTATCGAGGTAAAGCACGCTCCTTAATTGAGGGATTGCTAATCGCACCACTGATTTTGCCGCCGACTGTTGTCGGATTTGTGCTGCTAATTTTACTGGGGAGAAATGGTGTTTTGGGGCAAGTTCTTACCCAATGGAATCTAGGCGTAGTTTTTACATGGTATGCGGCAGTTTTAGCGGCCACAATTGTGTCATTTCCCTTGATGTATCGATCAGCATTAGGCGCCTTCGAACAGATTGACACTTTGTTATTAGATGTCGCTCGACTAGAAGGTGCATCAGAACTAGCCGTGTTTTGGTATATTGCTTTGCCATTGGCGATGCCTGGAATTCTAGCAGGTACAGTCCTAACATTTGCGCGGGCATTGGGTGAATTTGGCGCAACTATAATGCTGGCAGGGAATATCCCAGGGCAAACACAAACGATGCCAATGGCAATTTATTTTGCAGTTGAAGCAGGTGCCATGGAGGAAGGATGGTTCTGGACAATTATCGTTATTTTCATCTCTTTGGTGGGAATCATTACCGTCAATACTTGGAAAGTGTGAACTATCTGCACCACTAAGCTTGCTATCATATCCTGTGTAACACTGCCCGTTTGCGTAATGACCGTCAATCTACCACCTCAATACACTGCCAAAGACACTGAAGCCAAGTGGCAGAGTCGTTGGGAAAGCCAGCATACTTACCAAGCCAATCCCCAATCGGCTGGTCAGCCCTTTTGTGTGGTTATTCCGCCACCTAATGTGACGGGTAGTCTGCACATGGGACATGCTTTTGAAAGTGCTTTGATTGATGTATTAGTCCGCTACCAAAGGATGACGGGTCGAAATACCCTATGGCTACCTGGTACCGACCATGCCAGCATTGCCGTCCAGACCATCCTCGAAAAGCAGTTGAAAGCTGAGGGCGGTAGTCGATCGATCATTGGCCGCGAAAAATTTCTCGAAAAAGCTTGGCAGTGGAAAGCCGCATCGGGTAGTACCATCGTCGGTCAACAACGCCGCTTGGGTATTTCGGTAGACTGGACTCGCGAGCGGTTCACGATGGACGAAGGTTTGTCGAAAGCAGTGCTGACTGCTTTTAATCAGATGTATCAAGATGGCTTGATCTATCGTGGCAAATATTTAGTGAACTGGTGTCCAGCCTCCCAGTCGGCGGTATCCGATTTAGAAGTAGAAAACAAAGAAGTCAATGGCAGTCTTTGGCATTTTCGCTATCCGCTTACTGATGGCTCGGGCTATTTAGAAGTAGCCACCACCCGCCCCGAAACTATGCTAGGTGACACAGGTGTGGCCGTAAATCCAAAAGATCCGCGCTATCAGCATTTGATTGGTAAAACGTTGACCTTGCCGCTAGTGGGTCGCGAAATCCCGATCTTTGCGGATGAGCTAGTGGAAATGGATTTTGGGACGGGCTGTGTGAAAGTGACTCCGGCGCACGATCTTAATGATTTTGCGATGGGTAAACGCCACAACTTAGAATTCATCAATATTCTGAATAAAGATGGCAGCATTAACGAAAATGGTGGTGATTTTGTTGGCCAAGATCGCTTTGTGGCGAGAAAGAACGTGATTGCGGCTCTAGAAGCCGCTGGCAACTTGGTCAAAATTGAAGACTATAAGCACACTGTTCCCTATAGCGATCGCGGCAAAGTACCAGTTGAACCATTGCTTTCCACTCAGTGGTTTGTGAAAATTCGCCCATTAGCCGATCGCTGTCTGGATTTCTATGACCAACATCATTCGCCGCGCTTTGTTCCCGATCGCTGGGGTAAGGTCTATCGCGACTGGCTGGTGAAGCTAGATGACTGGTGTATCTCGCGCCAATTGTGGTGGGGTCATCAGATTCCAGCCTGGTATGCAGTCAGCGAAACTGGCGGCGAAATCACCGACACCACACCTTTTGTGGTGGCCGCTAATGAACAAGATGCTCTGACTCAGGCGCAAGCTAAATTCGGTGCGCATGTGCAGATCCAGCAAGACCCTGATGTCCTCGATACCTGGTTCTCCTCTGGACTGTGGCCATTCTCGGCACTAGGCTGGCCGGAGAAAACTTCCGATTTTGATGTTTACTACCCGACCGCCACGCTGGTCACTGGCTTTGACATAATTTTCTTCTGGGTCGCCCGGATGACCATGATGGCTGGTCATTTCACTGGCCAAATGCCCTTTAAAGATGTGTACATTCACGGCCTGGTACTGGATGAAAAGGGCAAGAAGATGTCCAAGTCTGCTGGGAATGGTATCGACCCGCTGCTACTAATCGATAAATATGGCACCGATGCTCTGCGTTATGGTTTGATGCGTGAAGTGCTGGGTGCTGGTCAAGATATTCGGTTGCCATATAATCGCAAAACTGATGAATCGGAGTCGATCGAGGCCAGTCGTAATTTCACCAATAAGCTGTGGAACGCGGCGCGGTTCGTGATGATGAACTTGGGCGATCAAACCCCTATTCAATTGGGAAATCCTGATGCTGCCAATTTGGAATTAGTCGATCGCTGGTTCCTCTCCCGCTATCATCAGACCATTCAGCAAACCAGAAAATATATTGATACCTATGGTTTTGGTGAAGCTGCCAAGGTTCTATATGAATTTTTCTGGGGAGATTTCTGTGATTGGTACATCGAATTAGTCAAATCTCGGCTCCAAGAAGATACGCCGGTTGCTGTCAAGTTAGTCGTCCAGCAGACTTTAGCCTATGTGCTCGATGGAGTTTTAAAACTGCTGCATCCTTTCGTGCCGCACATCACCGCTGAATTGTGGCAGGGTTTAATTCAGCAAGATTTAGATATTTCGTTGCAAACTTATCCAGTGGCCGACCGAGCCATGATCGATACCAGCCTAGACCAGGAGTTTGAGCTGTTCACTGGTACTATTCGGGCCATTCGTAATCTCCGGGCTGAAGCTGATATTAAACCTAGTCTGAAAGTGGCGATTGTATTGCAAAGTGACAGCATTGCCGAGCAGCAGGCATTAGCAAGAGGTCGCAACTATATTTGTGATGCTGGAAAAGTTGATGATCTGCAAATTGTCGATCGGGTAGTGGCTGATCAGCGATCGATTGCTAGTGTCTATGCGACTGTTCAGGTGATTTTGCCTCTGACTGGCGTTGTCGATATTGAGGCTTTCACGGCCAAACTGCAAAAGAAACTGACCAAGATCGAAAAAGAAGTAGAATCGCTAGTTAATAAGTTGCAGAATCCGAACTTTGTCGATCGAGCTTTACCAGAAGTGGTTCAAGAAGCGCGGGATAGTCTAGCAGAATCTCAAAAACAAGCGGAAATTTTAGCGGCCAAAATTGCTAGCTTACTGGCAACCTAAGTTGTCTAAATTAACTTATTAAAACAACTAGTGAGTTAGAAGAAAACTTGTGCTATGCTCAGGCCGTATTTTTAATAAATGAAAATACCCTAAAGAGAGGAATATCCAGCGTGAATTTGTATTGGGTTTATGATCTGCCTAACTGGTTATTTGCCACCATGGTGATGGGCACTTTTACCAGTATTGCCCTAGTCGGACAGCGCCTCACCCAACGGTGGGTCAGACGTGTTGCTGGTAACGATGGTAAATACAACGACTTAGTCAGTACCACCCTAGCTACCGTTGGTGTTTTTTTTGGCATAACGCTAGGACTTATCTCGGTTGGCACCTGGCAAAATTATGCTGATATTGATGCCAATGTTAACCAAGAAGCGGCCACTGTTGCAGCGTTGTATAGCTCTGTCAGTAATTATCCCGAGCCAGCGAATACATCACTGCGTAATGGTCTGCGCGATTACACCAAATATCTTATTGACGAAGATTGGCCACAACAGCGCAAAGGACTGGTGCCCCAGGGTGGAGCTGCTAGAATTGCGGACATTCAAAGTACTCTCTTGCGCGTAAATCCAGTTTTGCAAGGCCATATTGCCCTCCACTCCGAAACTATTTCTAGATTTAATGATCTACTCAAAGAGCGGCGATTACGTCTGCAAAGTGTCACTAGTGGGTTGCCGGATACCCTGTGGGCTGTAGTGATTTTTGGTGCTTTATTAAATATCTTTATCCCGTGGTTTTTGGTCTACGATCGGCAGTTCATTCAAGATCTGATGATTGCGCTGATGGCCACCACCATTGGCTTACTGGTATTTTTGATGGCCGCCATGGACAATCCTTTTCGGGGTGAATTCAGTGTCAGTTCGGGTGCTTTTGAACTGATCTATCAAATGATGAAGTAGCACCACAACTTAAAAATACCAAAAAAATACCAGCTATCTGACTGAATAATTTGCTCACAGCTGTGGAATTAATTTTTCATGGAATAGAATGTGATACCAATTAATTTGTGGTCAAGTCCATGAGTGATCCTGAAAATGATGCTGTCCCGTCTGTACCGCCGCCTCTTGAAACCTTTCAAGCCACCAATGGGAGTCGAGTGCGTTTGAGTTTGATTAGTGGCGAGGTGCTAGACTACCGTACCCGCCGCAAAAGAAAGAGACAGGGCAAAGGTTGGGTCGAAAAAATTGAGCATCAGATCTGGCTGTTTTTGTCTGATGGCCGGGAAGAGTGTCTGCGGGTGAGTAATTTTAATGGTGCTGTTCAGCCCGGACAGTCTTTGACTTTAGTCATCGGGAGTAATCCAGACCGGGACGAATGTGTGGCTATCTATAACCGATCGACAGCTCAGATATTTTACCGCAAAGAAGTGTGGGAAAAGTTATTGGGTGTTGGTTGTCTTTTACCAATTATATTTATTTTGTTTGTTTTTCCGTTGCTCTGGCTGGCGATCGCCATGATTTCCTTTAAGCTAGCTCAAAAATCTTCTCTGGCCGTATTTGCATCACCACTTTGGGCAGTAGCAGTGACGGTCAGCCTTTATCTCCTGGCTACTTTTCCAGTGTATGAGCTATTCCGCCGCCGGATTAATGCTGTTTTGAGTATCGTAGAGAAAACTATTTAAATACTATTTTTTCGGCTTTGAAATCCCTGCTTAATCCAACAAATCTGGTGATCCAACAGATCTGGCGTGACTGGATGGCCGCTGGTTCATAAGTAATTGGCAATTATTAAAACTTTATTGAGATTTTGTTAAGAGTTTTGTAGTTTGTTTGACTTCGGTAATTCGGGGATCAATCTACAATGCTGGCAAGTCAAGGATCTGGCGACTTTGAATTATTGTTAACTAATCATAATTATGTCTGGTCTTCCACCCTATAATTCAGCAACAGCAGTACTTTTGCAGTTAGCTCGTTCTAACTGAGATGTGCAGTAGTCTTCACTCCCTAATACATACGGGAAATACGACAAAGGTTTTTGGCTCCGTTCTCCACAGCGAGATCTGTTTAAACGGGCACACCCAGTAATGGGTTCTATCTCGTTCCCTGTCTAGAGAGGAGACTCCCAATGACAA
>CAXTSZ010000112.1:0-6228 GCA_964247125.1 uncultured bacterium | reverse complement strand
GAGCAGTTCTCCACAATGACATTAACTCCGTCAACCGTTGTTGCTGCTGGGCTGTGAAAAAGCGATCGGGCTGGTGATTTCGGAGCAATAGAAACCCTTCGATCTCTTGAGTCTCCATCTGTGCCGTCAAAGCATCTAAGGCTGCTCCTGCGGTTTTGCCAGTGGCTTGTCGTTGGCGGAGCCTCTCGGCACGAGAATCTCCGCTAGCTGCTCGGTACAGTCGATCCCCATTCGGACTCGCAATCGTCCCGATTGAAATAGTCTGCACAGGTCAAACCTCCTTTTCAATCACTCTATTCCTCTATTGTATCGATATGTTGTTCTAAATCCTGGTGAAGTCCAACAATCGATCGGTGCATAACCAGTGAATGGTGGGCAGTGAATAGTAATATTGAGCTAGGATCGTATCATCCAATCATTGATGACCTGCCATGACAGTCCCCCCCATTGGAAACGATGGTCAAAGACCCGCCTTCTCTACGAGACGCTACGCGAACAGCGATCGAACCTCATCCCCCACACCCGTCCTGGTGACACAACGCGCAGATCGGGTCTGGATTGCCAAATTATTATCCTGGGCAGACTTTTCAGTTGAAGGCGATAGTCGCGAAGATGCCCTGTCGAAACTAGACCAACAAGTCAAAGCACAGCTAGCCGATGGTGAGATCGCCTACCTAGACTTGCCATTGGCACCAGCAAAAAATCCCTGGCTGGAGATCGCTGGGAAATACCAAGACGACCCTAACTGGGACGAATACCAAGCAGCTATTGCAGCAGCACGTCAAGCAGCCAATGAACGCGAAGGTATTCAGCTAGAAGGAGACACCGCTAAATGACACTGTGGGTGCTAGATACAGATAGCCTATCCTTATTGGAGCGAGGAAATCCCAAAATTCAAGAGCGACTACGCCAGGTAAACACTGACTCAGTAGCAATCTCGTTGGCGTAGCCTCTCCTTTGGAGAATTGTGACAGCCGAAGAAAAAATGAAAGGTAGATTGGCAGCGATTAATAGTCTATCTGGCATCGAACGGATCGATCGCCTCGCTATTGCCTACAGAGATTTACAATCCTCGATTGAAGATCTACAAGTACTACCAATTTTACCATTTTCAGAATTAGCCAAAGACCGATATCGCGACCTATCTCCAGCAAAAAATCCGCGTTGGTAGTCACGATCTACGAATTGCTGCAATCGTTCTATCTGTCGAAGGGATTTTAGTCACTCGCAATCGCCGCGACTTTGAGCGAGTCCCAGGGTTACAGATCGATGATTGGTCGTAACTAATACTGCTCTAGATCCTGATGAAATCCAACGATCGATCTGTGCATGAGTATTGCTGGCTAGTGGAGCGGACGATCTTCAAGAGCGAATAGTAGCTACCCCACGATCGTAACTAACCTCAATTACCGATGCTGATGGCTGAGGTAACTTAACCACACTCAAATCGTGAACGATCGCTCTACCATCAGCCAACTGCACCCCATAGCATCCATCCAGCATCACGACTTCCCCAACATAACTTGCCTCCAGCAGCGATGCAAACTCTAACTTCAGCTTGCGATCGCTGACAAACATTTCGATCGCCTGTCGAGCTACAGACCTTTGCCAGTAAGATAAAATCAAACCCATCTCGACCCAATTCGGTACCATCGGCTCGATCGTATTCAGCGCACCATCGATTACCTTTAGCCTCCAGCCTTAGGCTAATTACGGCTCAGTTGGTGGACAGTCGAAATAGTTATGTTTGCGGGGCCAAATGGATCTGGTAAATCATGAGTCATCCATCGAAGCTAATAAGTCGATTTGAATGAGCCTTCCCAGCCAGATCTGGGCAGCGTCAGGGTAGAGATTTGCGGCAATCTCAAATGCTTGAATTGGATTGACAATTCAGCCCCGACCCCACTAAAAATCTGGCTTGATGTAGTCGAGTAATCGATCGCCCGAATCAGCGCGAATGAGACCCACAATCACATCGGGGAGAGCCGCCAGGCGGGGATAAACCAAATAGCGCGGTTCCCAAGCCGGTCGAAACTTTTCTTTAAAACTGTGCAGACCGCGAAAGTTATAAAACTGATTGAGATGGCGGGAAAGATAGCGTAAAGATTTTTCACTGCGACAGGCATCGGCACTTTCGCCCACTCCCGCAAATAAAGATAGTCCGAAACTAAACCGCTCATAGTGGTGGGCTTGTAAATATTGCAACACCGATACAAATAAAAAATCCATCGTGCCATTGGGTAATTCACGGCGCGATCGCATTAAATCTACGGTGACCTCGGGCTGATTGTAGCCGCCCAAGAAATTAGCAAAAGCCACCGGTTGTTGCTGCGGATTATAGACCACCGCTATTAAATATTGCTGCAAATAGTCCCGGCTGAACCAGCCCACCGAGAACCTTTTCTCAGCACCTTGCTGACTATGTAACCATTCATCACTGACTGGTTTCAGCTGCCGGAGCAGATCCTTATCCATCGGTGGTTCATAAATCTGCACGCGATAGCCTTCCTTGGTGAGCCGGTTCATGGCGGTGCGTAAATTTTGGTTGGCCTTCCCTTTGAGTGTAAATTTTTGCAGATCAACAATGGCTTCTTCGCCAATTTGGATCGAGCGAAAATATAGTTGATGGTACTGGTCGAGCTGTTGAGCCGGCACTTGATAAAAGGCTGGAAACCAGTCATTCCGATCGCAATATTCCCGAAAACTAGCGATCGCCACCGCTCGGTCTGGAGGGCTGCCGATCGGATTACCCAGCGCGACGGCTACTCGACCTTTCGGCACATAAGCAATCACGGTTTGACCACTAGCACTAAAGTAATAAGACTTATCTGGCAGTAAAGCTAGACGGGCGAGTGCCGTTTGACCTTGATTGTTGACGATCTGTTTGGCTTGCTGTCGATCGACCTTACTCGCCGGTCTACCGCGCAGCAAAACAGGCCGCAGGAGCAGCCACACACCATAGGCCACCGTTCCGATACTAATAGAATAGATGGAATTGATGAAAAAGCGGCTATAGCGGGTAGTGGGTTCCAGTCCAGCATTGTCTTCAGTCAAAAAGATGGCCAAGGTTTGTTGCACCGCACTGACCAACTGAAAATGCACTGGTTGATGGTGTACCAGAAAGCGACCATTCAAAATCAAAAATCCCGTGCTGCCATAGGCTAGGGTGAAAATCAGTGCCCCCGCCAATACCCGCAAACCTTGCCCAATCGACGGCGGATCGGAGCGGGCAGTAAATAGTTCGCGCATCCACAAAAGCTGAATTAGCAACACGCCAGACAGAATTGCTTCTTCATAATCCCAACCTTTAATCAAGTGGGAGGCGATCGAAATAATCAAAAAAATGATAGTCATCAACCAGGCATTGTGCTTCCGGCGGCGTAAATTAATGGCCAAGGTCAAAAGCACAAAACCAATCAAAGCCGCTGTGATGTGTCCCCGAGTCCTAGTCTCGAAAGGTACTATTTTATGCAACCAGCGGATTCTCTCTGGTAAAGCGGGTGTGACAGCAGATATCAGGTTCATTACGCCCACTAGAGCTGTCATGAGCGCGACAATCCACAGTTTGAGACGGTCTTGATGAGGATTAGACATACGAGTAGAATTGATACTGGATTTTACCGATAGTTGCGATTGCACCAGAGGCAATGGAAAAAGTTTTGGAAAGGGTGAGGGGGCTGTGGAGTGATGTGTCGCCTCAGTAACATAACAAATTGTGAACTATCATCAAAATTTTTCCATGCATCTTTCCGAGTTCTTGACCATTTCCAAGTTGAATAGAGATGTAGTAATTTTCGAAATAATACAGCACTCTAACAATGAAGAATATCCTGATTGCATCGTTGCTAATTAGCACAATCTCTGGCGCTTGCTTGTTGGAAACTCCCAACGCCTTGGCCGCAGATGCTGCCGCACCAGACGCAATGAAAAGCCCAGATGCAATGAAAGCCCCCGATGCAATGAAAGCTCCTGGTGCCATGAAAAAGCCCGGTGCTATGAAAAAGCCTGTTGCCAAAAAGAAAGTAGTTGTCAAGAAAAAAGCCACAACAGGTGCAGCTAAGTAAGTAAAGAAATACTACTTAATTACAGTTTGGTTCTCAAGTAGCAACCAAGCTGTTTTTTTAGCGAGAATATTTTTTTAATAGCTTTCGCATAGAGGTTTCTGTCATGTTCCGCCGCACTCAGCATCAGCTACTCTCCTCATACATTTTGGTATTAGTCGCGGTGCTGGGCACCTTTGCCCTAGCGGTGCGGATCATGGTGGTGCATGGTTGGCAAAACGAATTGATCGCCCAATTGACCGCCTTGGCGGAGGGAGCAGCTGCTAGTACCGATGAACGAGATTTTCAGGTAGCGCAGCCCACCGCCGTTTTAGCCGAACCAGATGCTGTCAGAGAGGTCATTCATAATAACCAAACTCTTCAGTGGTGGAGCAATGATGGCAAAATTGTTACCCAACAGGGATTATTAAAGTTTCCACTGGGTCTGCCTGCCAACTCTCCAGTGCAGTTTCAGCCAGGAAATCCGCCGCTGCAAGCATTTACGATCCCGGTGGTGAGTAATATTACCCACCGTCAAATTGGCTATGTGCGAGCGATCCATTCTTTGGCCGCATCCAATGCGGCGATCCAGCGCATTGATATCAGTTTGGGTGGTGGTGTAGTGGTCGCCTTACTGGTCAGTATCGTTGGTGGGGTATTGTTGACGAGGCAAAGTATGCAGCCAATCGAAGAGAGTTTTCAGCGTCTTCAGCAGTTTACGGCTGATGCTTCCCATGAATTCCGGGGACCATTAATGGCCATTAAAAGCAATGTATCGGTAGCTCTCAGACACGCCGATCATATGAGACCCGGAGATTTGGAGAAGTTTCAGGCGATCGCTAGTGCCAGCAATCAGATGACGCATTTGACCGATGATTTACTCATGCTGGCGCGCAGTGATGATCCAAGCACGGAGCAACGGTGGGGGACAGTAGATCTCGTCCAACTACTTCAACAATTAGCGCAAATTTACTCTTCGCAGGCAATCGCCAAGCAAATTGCCCTTACTACTGATTTGCCAGAGTCATTATTTGTCCGGGGAGATGCTATCCAGCTCCAGCGCTTGTATGGAAATTTGTTGGAAAATGCTATTAACTATACGCCACCGCAGGGCACGGTCAAGCTCACGGCTAGTAAAGATCAAGCTACCGCCGTGGTGACCATTGATGATTCCGGGATCGGCATTGCGGCCCATCAGTTAGCGCGGATCTTCGATCGGTTCTGGCGCGCAGATAGCGCTCGTTCTTACTGGAATGGTGGGTCTGGCCTGGGCTTAACTATTGTGCAACGGTTAGTACAGCTCCATCAAGGCCGAGTGGTAGTAAAAAGCATGGTGGGCTTTGGCAGCTGTTTTACAGTCTATCTGCCCTTACTAATGCCTAGTGCATTAGTACCCCGCGTGAAAAATCCCTGGACTAAACTGCGTCAAAGCTGGTTGGTGCTGCGTCGCTATCTCTTGCATTAGTCAAGGATTGCAGCCGATAACCTAAGCCATAGACGGTTTCAATGAAGTGATCTCTAGTCCCAGCATTCGCTCCAGCCTGTTTGAGTTTGCGGCGAAGATTGGTGACGTGGGTTTTGATGGTTTCTTCGCCGGATGAGCGATCTAGTTCTAAGACTTGATTCAGTAGCTGGGACTTGCTCAACACCTGGGTAGGATTTCGCAGAAAATATTCTAAAATCTTGTATTCCGTGGGGGTGACAGTCACCAGGCTATCGTGATAAGTGACAGTAAAAGTTCCTTTGTCTAGTTGTAAGTTGCCATGCACTAACACAGTTGAGACTAGCTGTGCACTACGACGCGCAATTGCCCGAATCCGCGCGGCCAGTTCATCTAGTTCAAAAGGTTTGATCAGGTAGTCATCAGCGCCAGCATCTAGTCCCATAATTTTATCGGCGGTAGTATCTCGTGCGGTAAGCATCAAGATAAAGCTGTGGATGTGAGCAGCCCGAATCTTTTTGCACAGGGCAATGCCATCCATTTTGGGCAGCATGACATCTAACAAAATTAGCTCATAATTAATCGATTGAATATAGTCCCAGCCCATCTCACCATCGCTAGCCACATCGACAACGTGCTGCTGGTAGCGCAGATCTTCCGCGACGGGTTTGGCAATCCGATCGTCATCTTCCACTAATAAAATGCGCATGAGCTGAAAATTTTCATCGCGATCTCGATTATCTTAAA
>CAXTSZ010000111.1:0-6299 GCA_964247125.1 uncultured bacterium | reverse complement strand
GGGGTGGAAGGAAATGGAGGTAGTATTACTCTTGATGCTGGTTCCTTGTCGTTACGAGATGGCGCTCAACTAGAAGCCTCTACTTCGGGAATAGGAAATGCAGGAAATGTTAGGGCAAAAGCTAGTGGGACTGTTGATATAACTGGTATTAGGAGTGGAATTCTTAGTTTTGTTGCGGCCAGCGCAGTCGGTAATGGGGGCAATATCATTCTTGATGCTGGTTCTTTCTCACTACAAAATGGTGCTGAACTTAACGCCTCAACATTTGGGCAGGGTAATGCAGGCAATGTGACCCTATTGTCTAAAAATGCTGTTCTGCTGACAGATGCTAATATTTTCAGCACGGTAGAACCAGGTAGTGCCGGGAAAGGGGGGAATATTAATGTCAATGCTGGTTCTTTGTCACTAGCTAATGGCTCTCAACTGCAAACAATTACGCGGGGAGCATCTGAGACTCAATCAGCGGGCAGAGGGGATGCCGGAAATGTGAACATCCAAGTTACAGGAGCTATCGATATTACTGGGACTAAAGGCGAATTTGCCAGTGGGATTCGTAGTTTGGTAGAAACTGAAACAGTCGGTAATGGGGGCAGTATTAGTATCAATGCGGGTTCTTTATCTTTACGAGATGGTACTGACCTGACCGCCTCAACATTTGGCCAGGGCAATGCCGGCGCGATTCGAGTTAATGCCACTGATGCTGTGCTTATTAATGGTGGTCGTTTGCAAGTTGACTCCAATAGCGATAAGGGAATTGCCGGAGACATTGTCGTCACCGCACCCCGGATAACTTTAGATAATAGGGGCAGCATCAACGCTGAATCTAGCTCTGGCAACGGCGGAAACATTGAAATCGGCAGTAGAAACGTTGCTGCCACTAACTTACTGCTCTTGCGCCGCAATTCTCAAATATCCACCAATGCTCAGGGTACTACTCAGCAGGGCAGCGATGGTGGCAATATTAATATCAACTCCAAATTAATTGTGGCTATTCCTAACGAAAACAGTGATATTTCTGCTAATGCTGTCGGTGGAATGGGAGGCAACGTCAACATTAACTCCCAAGGTCTTTTTGGCATTCAACTTCGTCCCCAGCCAACCGACCGCAGTGATATCACAGCTAGTTCCGAATTTGGGCAGAGTGGCAACATAAATATCAACACGCCCGGCATCGATCCCGGCAAAGACGCTGGCGAATTACCCACCGCTCCCACCGATGCCAGTAACCAAATCTCGCAAGCCTGTAGCACAAATCAACCAGATAACAAATTCTTTATTACCGGGCGCGGCGGCCATCCCCCCAATACCGAAGATGCCTTTGCCAGCGACGTGATTTGGCTCGATCCCCGGGCAACTCAAGCCCGATCAGTGGCCAATAATACAAAAATAGCCAGCCCATCGCCAACACCAGCAGTTGGTTGGCAATTTGATGGCCACGGAAAAGTAACCTTGCTAGCCGCCAGTACCGAGGGAGAAACCACTAGGAATAAAATTGTTTGTCCCCCAAATCAGACCCAGCCCCATGGCTCCCGCTGAAGAAAGCATTTAAATTTTTACTATAACTTGAGATTATAAATTGTCCATCATGTTTCAACCACTATTCAAACTACATTTACTAGCATTTAGTCTGTTAGCGATCGCCCTCACCACCATCACGACCACCGCCCGCGCCCAAACCCTCCCCCCACTGCCCCGCCCCGATTTCCAAAGACCCATCACTCCAATTCCGGCAGCCCCGCTGCCCACTTTACCGCCCCCCAACCAAATTATTCCCGCGCCAGCCCCACCCAACCCCGGCAATCCCCCCACCGACTTTACCACCCAGATTGTCGTCAAAAAGTTTGAAATCACTGGTAGTACTGTCTTCACCCCCGCCGAACTAGCCAAAATTACGACCCCCCTCACCGATAGACCGATCGACTTCCCCCAACTCCTGCAAGTAGCCAACGACATTACCCAGCTATATGTCAGTAAAGGCTACATCAACTCCGGAGCCTTTATCCCCGGCAATCAAACCTTCGATACCCAGGGTGGCATTGTTAAAATCGAAATCATTGAAGGAAGCGTCGAAGACATTGTCGTTACAGGCACCCAAAAATTAAGCCCGAACTATATTAAAAATAGAATTGCCCTCGGTGCCCGGAAACCCTTGAAAGTCGATCAGCTTATTGAAAGCTTACGGCTGCTGCAACTCGACCCACTCATTAAAAGTATTTCCACAGAATTAGCTGCGGGCAAAGAACCCGGTACCAGCGTCGTCCAGCTGAAAGTTACCGAGAACCCCAACTGGCACGTCGGATTCAACATTGCCAACAGTCGTACCCCCAGCGTCGGCGAAATCCAAGCCCAAGCTTCGATCGCCCACAATAATCTAACGGGGCTAGGCGATGGCCTGGGGCTATCCTATGGTCGCACCGAAGGCAGCAACGTCTTCGATATTAACTACACCCTACCGCTCAACCCGCGTAACGGTACCCTCAAGCTGCAATACAGCCGCTCCGATAGCCGTGTTGTGGAAGCGCCCTTCGATCAACTAGACATTAATGGCACTGCCCAAGACATCTCACTCACTTATCGTCAGCCCTTGCTCCAAACCACCGCTCAAGAATTTGCCTTGGGTCTGACCCTCGCCAAGCGGGATGTCAATACTGGCTATCTTTTTTCCGTCATTGGTGAACGAGTGGGTTTTCCCTCGCCCGGTGCCGACCAGAACGGCAATACGCGCATTACCGCCGCCCGTTTTTTCCAAGACTATACAACCAGAGACACCCAACAGGTCTTTGCCGCTCGATCGCAACTGAGCGTCGGACTGAATATTCTGGATGCCACAGCGGCTCCCACCGCCCTCGATAGTAATTTTCTCACCTGGCGGGGACAGGCTCAATACGTGCGCGCCCTGGCACCTAACAGCATTTTGTTGCTCAAAGTGGAAAGTCAATTAGCTGATCGCGCGCTGGTCGGCATCGAACAAATTGGTCTGGGTGGCCAGGATACAGTGCGGGGCTATCGTCAGGATTTACTCTTAGGAGACAATGGAGTAATCGCTAGTGCCGAAGCTCGTTTTCCGATCTTTACCCCGACAGGTAGCCCGCACCTTTTGCAAATCGTTCCCTTTTTAGATTTTGGGGTAGCTTGGAACCAATTGCCGAACCCTAGTATCGGGAATAACACCATCGCCGCTATTGGACTGGGACTACGTTATCAGTATAGTGATAACTTTTTGGCTAAACTAGATTATGGAGTGCCCCTGAGTTCCAATGGTCAGGCAAGGCGCACTGGACAGGAGAACGGCTTTTACTTTTCCTTGAATTACAACCAATCGTTCTAACTAGCAAATAGTGCATCACACTTCCCCATCCACATAACTACGCACTCACCCTAGTACCCACCGATGCCATCCTGCAAAGTCTATTTCACCACCTTGCTCATCAGTTTATTCACCGCATCATCTGGTGGAGCTATTAGTTCGCCAACCAACGCCGGGATGAAAATTGCTGGTGTCAGCCCAGCGATTAGTAGCTCCCAACTGCATCAGGCTCAAGTCCTCAACCAGCAAGGGGCAGCAGCTCTCGCTGCTGGCCGACCGAAGCTGGCTCTCGCCCATTGGCAGCAAGCCCACCAAATCTACGTCACCCTTCAGGACAAAGAAGGCATGATGGGAACTCAAATCAATCAAGCCCAAGCCTTTCAAGCCCTGGGATTTTATCGTCAGGCTTTACTGGTCTTGCGATCGGTGCAATCTAATTTACAAAAAGAACCCAATTCTCTCCTCAAAGTCAGGAGCCTCCAAAGCTTAGGTAACACCTTGGTATCCATGCGCTTTTTGCAGGCGAAAGCTGGTAAAGCTGCCCTAGAATCTGATTGGGGTGCGCAAGAGATCTTGACGGCCGCGCTTCAGATGGCGATCGAGATCCATGACCAATCCGCCGCCGATCAAATTAAATTAAGTTTAGGCAATATTTTTCAAATGACCAACGCTCCGGCTCAGGCGATCGATCAATACCAAGCGGTCATCAATTCCACAACTTCCCCGTTGCTCAAAGTTCAAGCTCAGATCAGCTTATATCAACTAGCGGCCAAGCAAGATACTAGTGCCGATGCTTTGGTATTTTCCACAAATATCAAGAAAGATTTAGATACCATCCCAGCCAGTCGCAGCACAATCTACGCCTATGTAAAATTAGCGAAAAGCATCCATAAAAATCAACAAGATCGATTGACAGATCCAGCATTGTTGCGACAAGTCGGAGTACTCTTTACCACTGCCATCAGACAAGCTCGTACCATCCAAGATGCTAGAGGAGAAGCCCAGGCAGTAGGTGCATTGGGTAACTTGTATCAACTCACCGGCCAGCATCCGTATGCTCAAAAACTCACTGAGCAAGCCTTAGTTATTGCCGAAAGTTTACCTGCACCCGATCTGGCCTATCGCCTTCAGTGGCAGCTTGGCAGAATTCTCACGATTACTAGTCCTCAAAATACGACAGCTACGATTACAGCCTATCGTCAGGCCGTGGGTCATCTGAAAACCCTGCGCAACGATTTAAACGCTAGCGATGCCGATTTGCAATTTTCCTTTCGGGATAGTGTGGAACCTGTTTATCGAGAATTGGTGGATTTATTACTCCAAGATGATGGCGAAATTCTGGCCGCGAACCTCACGACCGCCCGGGACTTAATTGAATCGTTACAAGTTGCTGAGTTAGAAAATTTTCTACGGCAAGGCTGCTTGGACACCTATATAGTACCGCTAGATAAGATCGATCGATCGGCACTGGTTATTTATCCCATTGTTTTGCGCGATCGAGTGGCTGTCATTACTTCTGCTCCGCAACAACCGTTACGATACTATAGTCGGCCAATAGCTACAGCTAAGGTGCAAAAATTGGTTACTAGTCTCCGGGAAAGAGTTGAAAAACAAGAATTTAATGCTCAAGAAGAAGAGGAGTTTCTTCGGCAGTCTCATCAAATTTACAACCTCCTTATTGCTCCCCTCGCTGCCGATCTGCAAAAATCCAAAACTAAAACTTTGGTTTTTGTCCTGGATGGAGTTTTAAGAAATATTCCAATGTCGGTGTTACATGATGGCAAAAATTATTTGTTTGAAAAGTATAATCTGGCTCTAACCCCTGGGTTGCAACTTGTCCCTCCCCAAAATTCACTAGATCGGCGACAGTATCAGGCTTTCTTGGGTGGTATTAGTGAGGCTCGTCAGGGCTTTCCAGCGATTGGAGGAGTGAAAAAAGAGCTGGCAGCTATTAGTAATTTAGTGCCTAATCAACAGCTCCTAAATGCAGATTTCAATCAAAGTCAAGCTTCTGCTCGATTAGCCTCTGATGATTCCTCGATCGTTCATTTAGCTACCCACGGGCAGTTTAGTTCCAAACCAGAGGATACTTTTATCCTGACCTGGGATGGTCGCCTCGATTTAAATCAGTTGAATAGTCTGCTCCAAAATCGCAATATTCAATCCGGTAAGATTATCGACTTACTGGTATTGAGTGCCTGTCAAACGGCTAGTGGCGATAGCCGTGCGACGTTAGGTTTGGCCGGAGTAGCTATTCGAGCCAGAACACGCAGTACGATCGCTTCTTTATGGTCGGTTAATGATGAAGCTACACAACTACTAATGACTAATCTCTATCAAAATTTAGTTACTAAGAAACTCGGCAAAGCCGAATCATTAGGGCTAGCACAACGCTCCTTGCTCCGCAATTCTCAATATCGTTCGCCCTATTACTGGGCACCATTTGTGTTGGTGGGCAATTGGCAATAAGAAGTACCAATTAAAGAAATGCTGTCTCGTTTTTCACCTCCGGTATTCTCTCATAAATGAAGATATATCCTCGACTAGAGTTAGATATTACCATGCCAGATTTAGGCTCGAGCCTCCTTTCGGCTTTTGTCGCAACAGACCGAGACCAAACTATTTCTCAAATTCTATCCCTTTGGCCTACTCCGCAGGAAACTCTAGTTACTCTCTGCGTGAGAATATCGCTCGATTTATTACTCCAGGTATTGCGATTACCTGCTGGATCAGAAATCCTCATGAGTGCTGTGAACATTGTGCATATGACCGAGATTATCCGGCATCACAATTGGGTAGTGCCATGAAGGAAAGGAAGAGTTAAGGAAGTCCAAGTTTTAGCCGCCTTGTCGCATTGTAGTGATGAATAAAATTCCAGATTGCAGCTATGTGATTTTCTAACTTTTTGGAAAATGACAGACTTTTTCTGACTAATCGAGATACAGCACTTTCCAATAATACAAGGTACAATAATATAGGATAAAATAAATTA
>CAXTSZ010000110.1:0-6394 GCA_964247125.1 uncultured bacterium | reverse complement strand
AGGCAAGGAATATCTGCGCGGTCGGCAGTGGTTGGAGTCGGAAATGCGCGGCTTTCTGCGCGACCTGTTAGAAGTATTGAAATACGTCCACCAACACCACATTATCCATCGGGACGTCAAACCCGACAACATCATCCAACGCAAAGACAACGGCAAGTTTGTATTGATCGATTTTGGGGCTGTTCATGAAGTGGATGTCCCAATCCCAGACGCAAGCCGCGTAATTGTCGGGACGGCTGGGTATCGATCGCCAGAGCAGCTGCGCGGCGAAGCTTGCTTCAGCATCGACATCTACAGCCTAGGGATCACCGCCATTCAGCTACTCACGCTGACCCATCCCCAATATTTGCAGACGATCGATCACCAACTGGTGTGGCGAGAGAAAACCATCATCGGCAGTGGTTTAGCTGGCATTATTGACAAAATGATTTGCCCCCAAGTGGCTGGCCGGTATCAATCAGCCACTGATGTCCTAGCAGATTTAGATCAGTTACCTGCCGTCACAGTCAGAACATTAATTCAGCCAGAAGAAAACACAGACCAGCAGCGGTCTTTCCCGCTAAAGTTCAAGTTGCTATTAGGTGCTTTAATCGGCTGTAGCTTTATTGGCACCGTCGGCACCGCTTACTTGAGCAACACGGCCACCAACGACCCGGTGATCAACCAAGTTCACCATTAGTCGGAACATCATTATAAATATTTTTCATAACTGAAAAATCAGGTCGTTGAGAACCGACCTGATTTTTCGTTATTAAGGCTCAAAGCACTTTAGAAGCTGCTGCAATTAGTAAGCCAAGGTTTCCAGAGTTTCGCGTAGATAAATCTTTACGAGAGCATCTATGTCTTTGGACTCGTTACCCAAGTCACTACTACGCCAATATTGGAATCCGGGAGTATTAGTAATAGCTTGACGTAAGACACCCCAAGTCTCGGAAGACTTGATGGCTGGGGTCGAAATTGGAACGTAATTCATGATCTACTTGCCAAAAGTTGTTAGACGGAGTACTTTAGTACACCACCTTTCTCTATCATATTACGTCTGCACTGAATTTGGTTGTAAGTTCGATCACATTTCGTGCCGTGGTACAAAAGTGTCTAATCATCCTCTGCCCGCACACCAGTGAAATAAGTTGGTTCATTGCCCGGAATCCATTTAATGTTGCAGCCAATACTGGGACGTTGATTAGAATCCACTGTTTCGCCAGCTAATACTGAAGTAATGGCGGCGCGTAAATCTTTCCCAGTAACTGGCTGGCCGTTAGAAGGCCGACTGGCATCTAACTGACCCCGATAGGATAACAGGCGATCGCGATCGAACAAAAAGAAATCCGGCGTACAGGCTGCTGTATAAATTTTGGCAACCGATTGGTCGGCATCATAACAAATTGGGTAAGAAAGATCAGCGGACTCCGCCAGGGCTTTTAAGCTAGCGGGTGCATCATCTGGATATTTTTCCGCATCATTGGAGCTAATCGCCACGATCCCCAAGCCCTGCTGTTGATAGTCGTGACCTAACAAAGCTAGTTCAGCTTGGATATGTTTCACAAACGGACAATGCACCGAAATAAACATTACTAGCAGTCCTTGGCGATCGGCAAAATCAGCCAAGGAAATCTGCTTACCACTAACGACATCCGGTAAGTGGAAATCTGGAGCAGCCACCCCTAAAGGCAACATTGTGGATGCTGTACGAACCATACGACTTCTCTTTTCAATTCTGAGGACAATCCAAACTTACATGGCTTTGGCTATTTTGTTAAGGGACAATTCTCGATGTATCGCAAATACCGTTAGGATCAAATCAGTTTTAAAATACCTACCATCAATGTCCATCAAAAAAATCTTATCGATCGTTCTGTTGGTATTCATCCCGATCTCGATCGCAGCTGAACATCTGCACTGGGGAACTATGGCAGTTTTTGTCACCTCGGCGCTAGCAATTGTACCGATCGCCATTTGGCTCAGTACGGCCACCGAAGAAGTAGCGCTCGTCACAGGACCGGCGATCGGCGGTTTATTAAATGCCGTCTTTGGCAATGCCACAGAGCTAATTATTAGCTTAGTAGCCCTCAAAGCTGGACTCATCGATATCGTGAAAGCCAGTATTACCGGCACCATTATTAGCAATTTGCTCCTAGCCATGGGGCTATCGATGTTTTTGGGCGGGTTGCGCTACAAGGAGCAAAGGTTTAAATCGATCGTGGCGCGGGTAAACGGATCTTCCATGACCTTAGCCGTCATTGCCATCCTGCTCCCCACCCTGGCCTCTTATACCTCTAGCAAACCAATCAATGCCACCAAAGTTGAACAGCTCTCCCTGACCGTAGCCGTGGTGCTCATCGTAGTTTACGTGTTGACCTTAATCTTTTCGCTGAGGACTCACAGCTACCTGTATGAAGTGAGCTTGGTCGAACTAGCTGAAGAAAATAAATCCCACCGGAAACCCAATTTAAAAATATGGCTGAGTGTATTGCTGATTTCGACGATCGCCGTGGCCTATGAATCAGAAATTTTTGTGGGAGTAGTAGAAGAAGCCACCAAAGGTCTTGGTCTTACGCCCCTCTTTACGGGGGTAATTTTACTGCCACTAGTCGGCGGCGCAGCCGAATATGTCACAGCCGTGGGCGTAGCCATGAAAAACAACATGGATTTATCAGTATCGGTAGCGATGGGTTCTAGCCTGCTAGTCGCCCTACTGATGGCACCAATGCTTGTACTCGTAGGCTACTTCATTGGTCAGCCCATGGATTTGAGCTTTAATTTATTTGAAGTCGTGGCTGTCGCAGTAGCCGTCATCGTCGCCAATTTAATTAGCTTAGATGGTCGATCGAACTGGCTAGAAGGAGCTTTACTCTTAGCGACTTACTTCATTTTGGGCGCAGCCTTTTATTTCCAGCCAGCCTAGAAACAAGCATCTTCAATCACAAAAGTTTTAGCGATCTTTATTGTTTTCTGGGTTGTAAATGACAATCGGCTGTTGGCCAGGAGCTACCTTATAGCTGCTCTCCTGCATCAACTCTTGCGAGCGATGCGGGTCAAAAGATCGCTGAAAATCTTCATTGCCAGCCTGGGTGCGTTGTTCAGCGTCTTTAATCACAGACTGTAATTGATGTAGCTTACTCTGATGCACAAAACTATACTTAGTCAGTTCCGCTAGAGAAACAATACCCAAAATACTGAGAGCAGAATAGATCACAATCTTACTCACTACTGCCATAAGCTGCTGTTCATGCAGGATCTTACTCTTGTTTTTAGTGGAAGGATGCAATCGCACACTCGGATGTCGTCGACGAGACCGTAAGGGCCTAGTCTGCATCGAAGGCTGAAAATCGGGAGATGGAAGAGCACTCATAGATTTAATTTACCCCAGAAAATCAATAAAATTTACCAACTTACAACAAATCGGGGCACTTTGCAGTTACCCCGGCAAGATTAACATTTTTCTTGTCATGTTACAAGTAGTGTAATTATTGCAACACGAGAAAGATTTACTTATAAAGCTCAGTAGAAAGACGCAAAGCCAAAATGGCAGGAATTAGCGCTACCGCTAAAGCAACATACACTTGGGTATCAGTCATGAGTAAATTTTCCTCCTGGGGTCTTAAAGATTTAATGTTTTCACTATTCCTACCATTTTTCGGCTTTCAGCAAGATTTTGTAATAACCTGCAACAGTTAAGTTAGACTCGAAATATCCCAGCAGTCGTCTTTACCATTAGTTAATGCTAGATCAAATTTTGCAGTCTCCCTGGCATGTGGGAGCTGAAGTCCCAGCTTTACTGGTGGTTCTCGTAGCTTTAGAAGCTGTTTTATCAGCAGATAATGCCATTGCCCTAGCGGCGATCGCACAAGGTTTAAAGGATGAAAAGCTGCGCACTCAAGCGCTGAATTTGGGACTGGTAGTAGCCTATATTTTGCGCATGACACTGATCCTCACAGCCACCTGGGTCAATAAGTACTGGCAATTCCAACTACTGGGAGCGATCTATTTACTGTGGCTTGTTTACCAACACTTCAGTAGTCAGCAAGCCGCAGAAGGATCAGAAAATTCGGGTAAGGCAGAATATACATCTCTCTGGCAAGTAATTCCCATCATCGGAGTTACCGACTTAGCATTCTCCTTAGATAGTGTAACCACAGCCATCGCCATCTCTGACAATATTTGGCTAGTATTAGCCGGTGGTACCATCGGAGTAATTACCTTACGCTTCATGGCTGGTCTATTTATTCGGTGGTTGGATGAATACGTGAATCTGGAAAATGCCGGATACACGACCGTTGGGTTAGTGGGTTTGCGTTTGGCGACTAGAGCGCTTCAACCCACACTAGTACCACCAGAGTGGTTAATGGTAATAGCAATTGGGGGGATTTTTGCCTGGGGATTTTCACAAAAAGTGGCGGTGGAAGATGGCAATCCAGAAGGATGAACCAGTTGACTTGCAAATTACAGTCCAGGCATTGGGATTAAATTGCATTGAGCGCCACCTGATTATCTGTGCGGATGCGAGTAAACCCAAATGTATCGATCGAGCAGCGAGCCTCATATCCTGGGATTATCTCAAGCACCGATTGCAAGAACTAAAATTAGCCCAGCCGCAAACAGACCGTCCCAATTGCATCTTCCGCACCAAAGCTAACTGTTTACGAGTGTGCCAGCAAGGTCCAATTTTGGTAGTCTATCCGGACGGAGTCTGGTATCACTCGGCCACACCAGAGGTGATTGAAAAAATCATTCAAGAACATATCATCAATGATCGCGTAGTATCAGCCTATGCCTTTGTACAGCAGCCACTTACAGCTCATACTCAGGGGTAAAATATGCCAGATCATTTACATAAACAGTAGGATTACCAAGTAAATTTGAAAATGATGAGATATTTCACAATTTCGCAGTGATTTCAGAATAAGATTATCTATACGAAGATGCGAACGAAGCTCCATTCTCACATTATGGTTTAAAGCTCGAAACGTAATACAAGATGTAATTGACAAAATGGCCGCAAAATCATGAAAGCTTTTACCAACAAAGATCAGAAAAAATTGTTGCTGGTCGATGACGATCCCAACCTCATCTTGTTAGTCAAAGACTACCTGGAATTTCGTGGTTATGAAGTTGTGACAGCCGAGAATGGTAGAGAGGCTCTAGAAATCCTCGCCCAAGAACTACCAGACATGATTATCTGCGACATCATGATGCCAGAAATGGATGGCTATGGTTTTGTGGAAGAACTGCGGAAACAAAATCAAGCAAGCTGGATTCCAGTACTATTTTTATCGGCGAAAGGCCAAAGCCAAGATCGGATTAAGGGGCTGAATTTGGGAGCCGATGTTTATATGGTGAAACCCTTTGAGCCAGAAGAACTAGTGGCACAAGTAGAATCTTCGCTGAAGCAATCTGGCCGCCTTATTCAGCACGGCGATACCGGTAACTTGAATGACACAATGATTCAAGTCAATCCGTCGGTAGAACTGACTCCGACTGAAGTCAAAGTTGTACAGCTAGTAGCAAAAGGATTGGCCAATAAAGACATTGCCCAGCAGATGAGCTTGAGCCAACGAACTGTCGAAAGCCATGTTTCTAATATGCTGGGCAAAACTGGACTCAACAATCGGACGGAGCTGGCGCGGTGGGCGATCGAAAGCCGCATGGCCTAGAGTTAAACAAAATTAAAATTATTCCGCCAATTAGCCCAGCTCATTAACCTAGTCAGTTAGCGATAATCGGAAGCAACATCTCTAGATTGGCCGATTATGACTTATAGCTTACGGATTACTGACATGCCCGTGGATGAAAGGCCGCGCGAGAGATTGCTCTCTCATGGTGCCAAGCAACTCAGTACTGCCGAGCTAATTGCCATTTTGTTAGGGACAGGACAGGGACCAGGCAAATTGTCAGCAGTCGGACTGGGAACCTATATTTTGTCTCAACTGGGACAGTCCCAACGCGACCCGTTAGAAAGACTACGCGAAGTAACCCCAGCGGAGTTAACCACAATTTTGGGAGTGGGGCCAGCCAAGGCCGCGACAATTTTAGCTGGCATTGAGTTAGGCAAAAGAACCTTCCAAATTAGGCCAGGGGAAAAAACCATATTAGATAGCCCCGGTGCTGCCGCTGCAGCCTTAAGTCATGACCTGATGTGGATGACCCAGGAAAAATTTGCGGTGTTGTTACTAGATATTAAGAACCGACTATTGGGTACGCATATCATCACGATCGGCACAGCCACTGAGACCCTAGCACCACCGCGTGAAATTTTTCGCGAAGTGTTACGGCAAGGGGCGACAAGGGTAATTGTGGCTCACAATCACCCCAGTGGTAGCCTCGATCCCAGTACTGAAGATCTCAATTTAACGAAACAGCTATTAGCTGGAGCGCAATTATTAAATATTCCGAT
>CAXTSZ010000109.1:0-6428 GCA_964247125.1 uncultured bacterium | reverse complement strand
ACGATCGAAGATAATTTCTATTTCAGAGATCTAGATGGTCGGCAGTGCCGACCATCTAGATCTCTATAAACCTGCTTGAATAATGTATTCACTCACCTTTATTGGGCGAATATGAGGATATCGTTCATTATTAATGAGATCGAGCTTGCCTTTGCCAGAGACCATCCCAAATAAGTACTGTTGAGGTATGTACTCAAATGGAGAAGTAGCTGTCGTTTTCTTATTTGCAATCCAGGCTTGCAAATCAGCAACGCTGCCTAAATGATTCTCGACCAGGGTTTTACCAGTTGCTCGTTCGTAGGTAGTTTTCAACTGATTCATACTCAAAACATCGCCAGCTACTTCGAGCGCAGTGTTTTTCAGATCGGGATCGACGATCGCTTCGGCAATATATTTTGCTGTATCACTCATGGTGGTGAAGTCGATCGGAGTATTACCATCACCCCAGTAGTTGAATTGACCCGCCTTGAAGTCAAACACATTTAGAAAGGGACTAAATAAAATTTCTGTAAAACATCCTTGGAGGATTAAGGTGTAATCGATCGAGCTTTGCTCTAATGCTTGCAGTACTTTTTTCCGCATATCCAAGTTATAGTTATCGCCCCAATCGAGTTTGCGATAATCTAGCGAAAAGTCAGAATGAATCATCCGCTGCACACCTTTCTTTTCGGCAGCAGCAATCAGATTAGTTTGACCAGTAACTATGATTTCATTATCCCCGTTCACTGCTGAAACGATCGTATCGATACCCTCACAAACTTTGGGTAGACTAGCCGGATCGAGGATGTCGCCTTCAACGAAAGTAACACCTTTCGCTTTGAGGGCATCGAGCATTTGCTGTTTTTTTGGGTCACTACCAGCATCAGCACGCACCAGCGCACGGATTTCCATTGCGCCTTTATCGGCGATCGCATGGGCGATTTTGGAACCAAACATTCCGGTTACGCCTACTAATAGAACTGTGGGCTTAGTTGCCATTTGAATCTCCCTGGTAAAATTTAAAGTTAAAAATTGCGATTGTTGAGTTTTTCATCAACGGCTAGTAAAAAAATCTCGATCTAATTTTCAAGCTTGTCAAGCTGGTTGTAAACTACGCTCAGTTACTAATAATGGGTAAGTCGTATAACCACCAGAATCGGGACAACCTTCCAGCACAGGTTCAAATGAAGGATAGTAAGTCGCACTATCGGCTGGGGTTAAAGGTGCATCCAGCAAAAACCGGAGCGGGAGATCGGGATTGGAGATAAACAGGGTGCCAAAGGACACTAAATCTGCACCACCATCGGCTAAGACTGAATTCGATCGCTTCTTGTCATAACCACCATTCACCATCAGCGTACCTTTGTAGAGGGCACGAAAAATCGATGTGGGGATTTCTCGTCCGCCGTGGCGGAGATCGGCTTCGCTGGCTTCCATGATTTGGACGTAGGCGAGATCGAACTGATTCAAGGTTTCGACAACGTAGCTAAATAGCTCGATCGGATTGGAGTCCGCCATATCGTTATAAGTATTGCTAGCTCCGAGTTTAACACCTACTCGATCGCCACCCCAAACCCCAACGACGGCTTCGGTGATTTCCATTAATAACCGAGCACGATTTTCGTTGGCGTAGCCTCTCCCGTGGAGAATCGATCCGCCATATTTATCCGTCCGTTGATTGGAATTATCTTGAAGAAACTGGTCGATAAGATACCCAAATGCGGCATGAATTTCTACACCATCAAAGCCTGCTAATTTGGCATTCTCCGCCCCTTGGCGATACTGTTCGACAATTCCAGGGATTTCCTCAGTTTCCAAGGCTCTGGGGGTGACATAGGGCTGCTCGCCTTCATAGGTATAGGCTTCACCAAAGCGGGGTGCGATCGCGCTGGGTGCGACAGGTAATGCCCCATCTAGTTGCAACGAAGGATGGGAAATCCGCCCGACGTGCCAAAGCTGCATAAAAATTCGTCCGCCGGAAATAGGCACGGCATCAGTCACTTCTTTCCAATGGGCGATCTGTGAGGGTGAATAGATACCAGGTGTACGAGGATAGCCTTGTCCTTGGGGTGAAACTTGAGTTGCTTCTGAGATAATCAATCCAGCGGAAGCTCTTTGCGCGTAATAAATTGTCAGGAGTGGGGTGGGGACATTCTCCTTACCTGCACGACAACGGGTAAGTGGTGCCATAATTACCCGATTTGGCAGAGTGAGCGATCCCAATTGAAATGGTGAAAATAAATCTACAGTATTACTCATGTAATTAGCTCTCCGAAACAATAATTGTAAAAGTTGACTCGATCGCGGATTTTGAATGTATTAAGATTACAGGTAGCTCAGTTGGTCAGTCTTGCAAATTCTTGCGAAATTTATCAAAAAATTGCTAAATCTGAAATTAATGGCGATTGGGAAAAAGCAGCATGAATCGGGAACCGCTAATCGTCGATATGAGCAAGCCGCAGGAGTCGGTTAAAATTCTGCCTCATGCACCTGTATCATCGAGTCAACAGATTGGCTGGAAAGGCTTACTTTTTC
This sequence comes from uncultured bacterium, assembly GCA_964247125.1. GTDB lineage: Bacteria > Cyanobacteriota > Cyanobacteriia > Cyanobacteriales > Chamaesiphonaceae > JAAFHZ01. Next base: position 3,914 of record CAXTSZ010000109.1, on the reverse strand, counting down.
AGGAATTCAATCATCCCGGTCATGAGATTCCCGAATATGTCCTACCGCACCACATGATTATTGTCGGTCGTCAGCCAGGAATTTATCAGGAAAACCGAATTGATGGTAAGTTTCATCGCCGAGAGTCAGAGGCTATAGGTGATGCGTTAATCGTCCCTGCTGGCGTGACAAATGCCACAGTCTGGAAGGGAGATGCAGAATTTTCGCTGTTGACATTGTGCCCGAAATTTGTTGGAGAAGTAGCACATGAATCGATCGATCCAGATCGTGTCGAACCGATCCCGCAAGTTGGGACGGTAGATCCGTTGATTCATCAAATCGGTTTATCCCTCAAAGCTGACATCGAAGCTGGATATCCCACTGGCAAGATCTTCGGCGAATCGGCAGCAACGATGTTAGCCGCAAGGCTATTACAACAGTATTCCGTCCGCACGCCTAAATTAGCCAGTGATGAAGATGGGCTATCTAGCTATACTTTGAGACAGGTATTGGATTATGTTCGATCGCATCTCAGCCAAGATTTAAGCATCGTAGATCTCGCTCAAGTCGCGGGAATGAGTCTTTACTATTTCTTGAGATTATTTAAGAAATCGATGCACTACACACCTCGTCAGTACATCATTCAGATGCGGATCGAGCGCGCTCAGGAATTGTTGCGATCGAGAGAACTATCGATCGCTGATATCGCACTTCAGTGTGGGTTTACGAACCAGAGTCATTTTACTAACGTATTTCGTCAACTAACCGAGACAACCCCCAAAGCCTATCGACGAGATTTTTAGTAGGGAGAAATGAAGAATTCGGGTGCGATTCCCCCTCTAAGAATTAGTCGATGACAATATCTGCAACCGATCTATATCCTGAATTGGCGGCGCACCAAACATCCTAGCGTACTCACGGCTGAATTGTGAAGGACTTTCATAGCCTACTCGATCGGCAGCATTTGCCGCAGTAGATTTTTCGACTAGCATTAGGCGACGCGCTTCTAATAGTCTCAATTGCTTTTGATAGTTCAACGGACTCATCGATGTCACTTGCTTAAAATGATAATGGAAAGAGGACGGAGACATCTTGGCTCGATCGGCCAGATCTTCAATCCGCAGTTGCTTTGTAAAATCGGTTTTAATGTGTTGGATAACTTGAGCGATACGCTGCATATTACTACCAGATGTCGCAATCTGACGAACGGCTTCGCATTGTTCGCCCATCAGCAGGCGATAGTAGATCTCCTGGGTAATCATTGGAGCCAGCATCGGGATATCTTGCGGCGTATCCAATAGCTTTGTCAATCTCAATGCACAATCGAGCAATGGTGCATCGGCAGTACTGACAAAAAAGCCTCTAATCGAAGTTTCTTTTTTACTAGCGATGATGCTGGCTTGGATAGTAATAATTTCACCGAGTTGGCGCGGATCGAGATCCAGTTTAAATCCTAAATATGGTTTCGCTGAAGTTGCTTCGGTAATAAATCCGCTAATCGGCAAATCAACGGAGAGAATCAAATATTGAGCGGTACCATAATCGTAAGTTTCCTCGCCCACTAATGCTGCTTTTTTGCCCTGAACGACGATCGCCAGCATCGGTGCGCTGACAGCAGCTAAAGTACTGGCAACATTAGACTCTCGTGCAAATTGCAACTTATCGATACTTGTCTGATGAAAACCGTCACCTTTACCTTCGGTATGGCGAGTTATCAGGGCTGCTAATTCTTTGCACTGACTAGTAATTTGTTCATCTTTGACTAATTTAATCATCGTCTAACAGCCATTGTAGAGTATCTTTACTCAGTAGTGAAAACTTAATTTGGAGGATTAGGCAATAAAATTAGAGGTTTGTGTATTTCAAACTCTTTCTCTTATCCATAAAATAAATACATTCGGATAAAATACTCAAAGGATAAGGCAATGACTAATAACAGCTCAAAAATTGCATTAGTAACAGGATCGAGCCGAGGACTGGGCAAAAGTACAGCACTGAACCTAGCTAAAAAAGGGGTAGATGTTATTGTCACCTATCACAGTAATGCAGAGGAAGCCACTAAAGTCGTAGCCCAAATCGAATCACTGGGCGCAAAAGCGATCGCACTGCAATTAGATACTGCAAATACTAAAACTTTTGATAGTTTTGTAGTGCAAGTCAAACAATCTCTCCAAGCAAAATGGCAGACAGACCATTTTGACTTTTTGGTGAATAATGCTGGGACTGGTGTGTATGCTGCTTTTTCCGATACGACAGAAGATGATTTCGACCACTTAATGAATATTCATGTCAAAGGCATTTTCTTTATCACCCAGAAACTACTGCCGCTGATTAACGATGGCGGACGAATTGTAAATCTTTCTACTGGTTTGACGCGGATGATCTTGCCTGGATATGCAGCCTATGCGAGCATGAAAGGCGCGATCGAAACCCTCAGTCTCTACATGGCAAAAGAGCTGGGATCTAGAAAGATTGCCGTAAATGTAGTTGCTCCAGGAGCGATCGAAACTGATTTCGGTGGGGGTGCAGTACGTGACAATCCAGAGCTTAATCAATATCTTGCTTCAATAACTGCTCTCGGTCGTGTTGGTCTTCCTGATGATATTGGGGGTGCGATCGCGTCTTTACTATCGGCAGATAACCAATGGGTAAATGCCCAGCGCATTGAAGTCTCCGGCGGTCAATCGATTTAATTTAAGCTAAGTTCGATCGGAGAAATAGCAGCATGTTAAACATCCAAAACAAAGTCATTGCCATTACGGGAGCCAGTAGCGGCATCGGCGAAGCTACCGCTCGGTTTTTAGCCGCCAAAGGAGCCAAAGTCGTCTTGGGTGCGCGCCGCATCGAAAATCTCCAGACGATCGCGGCTGAGATTCAAGCTGCTGGTGGAGAGGTGCGCTTTACTGCTCTGGACGTTACCCAAAAGGAACAGTTAGTAGAGTTTCTCCAATTTGCACAAGCACAATTCGGGCGCGTAGACGTTCTGGTTAGTAATGCGGGATTAATGCCGCTGTCTTTCATCGAACAGTTAAAGGTGGAGGAATGGGACAAGATGATTGATGTGAACCTCAAAGGAGTGCTATACGGGATTGCTGCGGCATTACCGATTTTTCAAGCCCAAAACTCCGGTCATTTCGTCAACATTACATCAGTTGCCGATCGATGGATCGGCCCTACTGCCACAATTTACTGCGCCACCAAGCACGCTGTGCGGGTAGTATCAGAAGGACTCAGGCAAGAAGTAGGTAGCAACATTCGAGTGACCATCATCGCCCCAGGCGCGACTGAATCGGAACTACCCAATACAATTTCCGACCCGGAAATGAGGAAGGCGGCAATCGAACAATTCCGCATCGATCTACTCCCTGCCGAGGCGATTGCTCGTGCCATTGCCTATGCTGTGGAGCAGCCCGCCAGCGTAGATGTTAATGAAATCGTGGTGCGACCAACCGCGCAAAACTACTGACTTTATCGCAATATTTACCGGACAAGACAAAAAACCGATTTTTTTCAAGAAGTCGGTTTTTTTGTGAGAACCTAATCGGTAGATCGCGATAGAGAATCGCGATCTGAAGCCAATTTAGCCAACATCAGATCGGAGGATGAAGCGCGCTCTCGATCGAATAGATAATAACTGAAACCTATAATGAAAAGCCCTGCCCCAAAATCTACTTTGGATCGTCACTTTTGATAAGCTTTGGGTGTCATTCCTGTCATCTGACGGAAGACTGTTGTTAGATGAGTTTGATTTGCAAAGCCACAATCTAGAGCAATATCGCTAATTGAAATTGCTTGCTGTTTCAGTAATTGCTTGGCTCGTTCCACACGTTGTTGCATCAAATACTGATATGGCGCAATTCCCACCGATCGCTTGAAGGAGCGGCTAAAGTGGGATTCGCTCATGCCAGTCAGGGTCGCCAAATCCAAAATCGATA
>CAXTSZ010000108.1:0-6558 GCA_964247125.1 uncultured bacterium | reverse complement strand
ATTTTCTTTAACTTCGACTGCACCTCTAACCACTGAGTCACACTCTTCACCTCCCACTTGCCGATAGGTCTCTAAAATAATTTTTCCCAGCTCATGGGGAACTATCAAGATATGCAGTAACATCATTAAAAATAGTTGCCCGACTAGGCATCATTTTAAATTCCAGTCTCCCAATTTTTACCACCGAGATGACCAACACCTCCATTCGTTTTTGTGACCAAAAGTCTGATATCGATCTAGAACAGCTGCAAGCACTGTTTAATGCTCACGCTTTTTGGGCCAAAGAACGACGAATTGAGGATCTGGCGATCGCGATCGAACACAGCGATCCAACAATTTCGATGTGGGATGACAAAAAATTAGTGGGCTTTGCCCGCGCAACCTCTGACGGAATCTATCGCGCCATGATCTGGGATGTGGTCATTGACGAAACCTATCGCGGTCTAGGTTTAGGCCGAAAGTTAGTGGTAGCCTTAGTTGGTCATCCCAAACTGGCTCAAGTCGAACGAGTTTATTTGACCACCAGCCACCAACAAAATTTTTATGAACGCTTAGGATTTGTCCGTAACGATACTGCCACCATGATTTTAGATCAGCGGCCAGTCACTGATTTACTAATCCCTCGTTCGTTACAAAAAGAGGAATGAATTTCGCCAGATATTATGATGATCTAAAAAGTGAATCCGTTGCTCAACGGTTTTTTCTCAATACTTGGACCGCATGGAATCAGAAACACGTCACAGCCCACCAATCTTTAATCGAGAAGTCCGTCTAGGACTAATAGCCGCTAGCGGCCTCTCCCTGTCCAGTTATACTAGCGGAGTCTGTCAAGAATTTTACCGAGCAGTACGCGGTCGCGGCATCTACAAGCTGCTGAAAGCACTAGTAGATGCGGATCTGATCGTAGATACGATCTCGGGCACGTCAGCAGGCGGGTTGAATGCCGTATTACTGAGCTATGCATTGACGAACAGTACTACGACTAAAACAGTAGATTTCAGTGTCTTTAACGAGATTTGGCAGAACAACGCCGATATTTACCAATTATTGCATCAGCCCACAGCGGCCACTGGCCAGCTATTAGATGGCAACGGCTATCACCAACAACAACTTGAAGCTGCTTTTGTCAATGCTTTCCAACACCGGGTATCACCCTCAGAACGGGAGTGGGTTTCTTCATTTCGAGAGTTGGATTTATTGGTGACCAGCACAGATTTCTGGGGTAAGACCTATCGACAGTGGGACGACGGTGGGGCGCTGACCCTGGTTCAAGATCATGCCGCTCTTTTTCACCTCAAGCATCGCCAATGTCGGAAAGAACCTTTTAATCCTATTGGTGGCAGCGGCGCTAAACCGCAGGATACCTTTCAGGCATTGGCCAAGCTCTGTCGGCTCACCTCCGCTTTACCAGTGGTATTTCCCCCGGTGCAGGTCGATCTAAATAATCCCCATAACTTAGTCGATCGACAGCTAGGCATCTGGGGTCAGCTGGAGTGTCGGTATTGGCAACATCGGCCAGAGGGCAAGCAGATTAGCTTCTTAGATGGCAGCTTGCTCGGACAGGCTCTCTTGGAACCAGCTACGCGCACCATGTACTACCGCACACCCGATCGCTGGACACAGCGCATATTGTTCTATACGGCTCCCGTGCTCGGCCAGTGGCAAGCGCCGGTGGAAATGTTGGATCAGCCCCTGTCCCAAAGTATGGCTACTGACTTACGACAGGTGCAAGAACACAATCAAAAAGTACAGCGCTACCAAGAACTCTTGGCCGTAGCCGAAAAGAGGGTGAGTTCCTCGATCGACAACTCCGAATTACAGCTCCAGTGCAATATCTATCGGCGCAGTCGGCTGATTAACTTCCGCACCCAAGCAATTCCTTTGCTGCTGCGCCTAGCTACGGGCAGCGATCATGATCGGCAATTAGAGCTGGCACGTATTTACAAACTCCTCGCCGATCATCAAGTCAGTGCAGTGGATAAAGAGCAGCGAGAAGCCTGCCTCCAGAATTTTGCACCGCAGATGGTGCAACTAGACGTGGACTATAGTCTGCGTCATCACTTTTATCTAACCCACAAAATTCATGAACAGTTAGTTGCGACTAAGTCTCCTAACGAACGCTTTTATCTGGAGGTTTTGATCAGGCGAATTGGCCAAAGCATTCAACTACTAGAGGTGATCAAAGCTAGTCTCCAACAACTTTTAAGCAATGTAGTGATCAGCGATAACTTCTACGCCATGCTGGGAGTGAAAAAATCCAATTATTTCTTGCGACCTTTGGTCTATGAGTATATTTTCCGACTCCATCGCTATTTGCTCGATGTGCAAGTACTACCGCTACTACTGCCAAGTCGAGATGAGTTGCCCACTCACTGGGATGAAGCAGTATCTTTGTCAGAGCTGTTTTTGAATCTGCCGCTGACTGCCAACGAAACACAGTCTGAATGGTTGCCCTCCGCCCAAATTTCCACGATCTGGCGACAACTCCAGCAGAAAATTGAAATTTTGGCCACGGCGGCGAACCAAGGACAATATCTCTGGAATAAGCACCGTTTTCACTATGATCAGCGGGAAAATAAGTGTTTTCTGAGTATTCTGACCCAGATCGAATCAGCAACTACGATGTTGCTCCACAATTCGCCAACTGCGGCGGCGCAATTATTGCTACACCAATTTCAAAGTTTTGAACAGCTCGATCGGGTGCTGTATCCCTTAGAATATCTGACTGATCTGGACAAGAAAGAACCGCTGCACACCGTGTGCATTAGTCCAGCTACGGCCCAGTTAGGTTGGAGCCAGGATAAGTCAGCACCCAAGAAATTGGCTGGGCATAATTTCTATCTCGCTGGTGGATTCTTTAACAAGTCTTGGCATGTCAACGATCTGTTATGGGGCAGACTAGATGGCTTAGATCGAATGATGGCAGGTATTATCAGTCCAGTAACTATTCAGTATTTTAGTGGTTTGGTGCAACGAGAATCGATGCGACTGGCAATGACTCCTGCCGATTACTTAGATTTTTTGCTAACTGAATCATTGCCCCATGTGGTTGACCAAGAACGTCAGCAAATTAAAGCCCATCTCACGTATTTGGCACAACCAAATTTAGAAATCACCGCAGAGCAACTGCGCGATCGATTACAAGACCTGGTAATGGCTGGCCACCGCCAAATTTTAACGACGGATTTGGATCAGGCAGGACAAAATACCGCCAGCCAGGAAAAGATGTGGGGAATCCAAAACTATCAGGCTTTAACCCACAGCCCACTGCAGTCGAGCATGATGCAGATGGCGCAGGCAATTACCCAAGAATCATTGGAAAATTTAGCAGCGGAGCAGCAGCAATTTTTCCGCAAGCAATACAAAGTGGGTTCTGAACAGCTGTTTGAAAATACACCAGGGATGGTGTGGATTAATTGGTTGTCGCGGTTGGTGCTGGCGTTGCGGGATCTGGCTATCAATTATTTGGGGAAACTGCGGGTTAATAGATTAGTTCGCAACTTCGGCGATCAGCTACTGGACAGTTGGTATTGGTGGTTGCAATCACGCGGTATTAAGCTAGTTCTAAAAATATCGCGACAACGGCTACGATTGTTGCTGCGGAGAATCTTCGCAATATTGTTGATGTTAGCGGTGGTGTTAACTACATTTAATCCGATGATTTGGCTGGTGGTTGGGGTGGTGGCCTTAGTGGGTTGGGGGGTCTTGGCGCAACGGCTGGGGCGGCGTCGTCGGCAACCACACAAGTTCCAAAAACTTTTGGCGGTAAAAAGTTTAGTCGATCGCTGAAGCCTACTCAATAATACGCGACAATAGAATTATTGAGATTTGTGGAAGAAATATGGCGCGGGATTTACGGACATTTTTGCAGGTACTAAAAGAACGCGGCCAGCTGCGGACGATTGATACCCTTGTTGATGGCGACCTCGAAATTGCCGAGATCTCCAATCGAATGTTGCAATGTGGTGGCCCCGGCTTACTCTTTACCAACGTCAAAGGCTCTCCCTATCCCGTAGCTGTCAATATCATGGGCACCGTTGAGCGGATTTGCTGGGCAATGAATATGGAGAAGCCCGAGGAATTAGAAGAACTTGGTAAAAAGCTGGCACTGCTGCAACAACCCAAGCCACCAAAGAAAATTGCCGAGGCGATCGAATTTGGCAAAGTGCTGTTTGATGTGGTGAATGCTCGACCCAGCCGTGATTTTTTCCCACCCTGCCAGCAGGTTGTAATCCAGGGTGATGCGGTAGATCTAAATACCATCCCGATGATTCGGCCTTATCCCCACGATGCGGGCAAGATCGTCACGCTGGGTTTAGTGATTACCAAAGACTGTGAGACTGGCACTCCGAATGTGGGCGTTTATCGGCTCCAACTCCAATCAAAAAATACGATGACAGTGCAGTGGCTATCGATTCGGGGCGGTGCTAGGCATTTACGCAAGGCCGCCGAGCGCGGTAAAAAATTGGAAATTGCGATCGCCCTGGGAGTTGATCCTTTAATCATCATGGCAGCCGCTACCCCGATTCCGGTAGATCTGTCGGAATGGCTATTTGCTGGTTTGTACGGTGGTTCCGGGGTGAAATTGGCCAAGTGCCGGACGATCGATCTCGAAGTGCCTGCCGATTCGGAGTTTGTACTAGAAGGCACGATTACACCAGGGGAAGAGATGATCGATGGTCCCTTTGGCGACCATATGGGCTATTACAATCAGTCCAAAGCAGGGCCGGTGATTCATTTTGACTGTGTCACCCACCGCCGCGACCCCATTTACCTGACTACTTTTAGCGGTCGGCCACCAAAAGAAGAAGCAATGATGGCGATCGCTCTCAACCGCATCTATACACCAATTTTGCGCCAGCAAGTACCCGAGATTGTCGATTTCTTTCTGCCGATGGAGGCATTGAGTTATAAAGCGGCGGTGATTGCGATCGATAAAGCCTATCCGGGGCAGGCGCGACGGGCAGCACTGGCTTTTTGGAGTGCTTTGCCGCAGTTTACCTACACTAAATTTGTAATTGTAGTGGATAAAGATATCAATATCCGCGATCCGCGTCAGGTGGTGTGGGCACTGAGTTCTAAGGTCGATCCGCAGCGGGATGTGTTTATTATTGCTGATACGCCTTTCGATAAGCTAGATTTTGCCACGCCGAAGGTAGGGTTAGGAAGCCGGATGGGGATCGATGCGACGACGAAGGTTTATCCGGAAACCGAGGCGGAATGGGGAGAACCATTGGAGTCGGATGTGGATATCGCTAAGTTGGTCGATCGGCGATGGGCGGAATATGGGTTAGCAGATATTAATCTCAATGAAGTGAATGCCAACCTATTTGGTTACGATGTTTGAGGTCGATTTTTACTTAAATCTAATCTAATGGACTAATGACTCCTCGCCCACCACGATTCATCACATGGGTATAAATCATAGTGGTTTTGACATCTTTGTGACCCAAAAGTTCTTGGACTGTGCGGATATCGTAGCCATTTTGTAAAAGATGGGTGGCAAAGCTATGACGAAAAGTATGACAGCCCACTTTTTTATCGATTTTGGCTTGCCTAACAGCTTGCTTAATTGCTTTTTGTAATCCGCTTTCATGCAAATGATGCCGCCGGATAGTTCCACTCCTTGGATCTTTGGAAAGTCCGATGCTAGGAAAAACATACTGCCAAATCCATTGTCGGTCGGCGTTAGGATATTTTCGTTCCAGAGCAAAAGGTAAATAGACAGCTCCATAGCCTTGCTGTAAATCTCTTTCGTGTAAATTGCGAACCCGCTGGAGATGTTCTAGCAAAAAAGGAGCCAAAGTATTTGGCAGCATGGTAACTCTACTTTCATGACCCTTGGTATCTCTAACCACAATTTGCTGGTGTGAAAAATCTACATCTTTGATGCGAAGACTCATTAATTCACTAAGGCGTAACCCTGTTCCATACAACAACTGTACGAGTAGTTTATGTTGTCCATGCAACTCATGAATAATAGCTTTTGTTTCTTCTTTGGTTAAAACTGTCGGTAAGTATCGAGATTTTTTGGCTCGCAGGGCATCGACGGATTGTAGTTCTTGCTCTAAAACAATTTTGTACAAAAAAAGCAGAGCGCTGAGAGCTTGATTCTGGGTGGATGCTGCAACCTTACCGACTACTGCCAGATGACCAAGAAATGCTTCTACTTCTGCAACACCCATGTTTTTTGGATGTTGCTTATTGTGGAATAGTATAAAACGCTTGATCCAATCGACATAAGTTTGTTCAGTGCGGTAGGAATAATGTTTGATGCGAATGGCTTGACGCACTTGATCTAATAGTTTGGGAGGTGTCGACTGCTCCATACCGCTGGACTATGGGGAAAATAGATTATGTAACATAACATTAAAAGTTATACCAATCGATCGCAACAGCGTTTAGGCTGAATCAATTCGGTCTAAACACCCAATTTGGGATGTTAGGCAGAAAGTTTTCTGGCTAATCCCCCTTTTTGCTGGAAATAGGCGGAATTATTTCTATCTAAACACCTCTTTAGGGGATTAGGCAGAATTATTTCAGTCTAATCAGTTGTTA
>CAXTSZ010000107.1:0-6744 GCA_964247125.1 uncultured bacterium | reverse complement strand
AGATAGTTAGTACCTAAAAATGGCTCGCTATATTCGGATGGATATCCAGCGCGATTTCTGGTGTCATCTTGCCGAAAGTTGAAGAATTTAATGCGATCGCCATACAAACTAAGACCAGAAATACGGCCAGCTTCGGAGGTTTGCCCAACACCGCCAGCCAAACCCAACCATATTTCGTTAGCATCTGGCGGGGAAATTTCATTTCGCCAAGTTTTGCGCCACCATTGAAACATTCCTTCAAAATCGGCTGGACTAGTGCCATCTTTACACAATGGTAAAATCGTAGTGGCGATATTATGCTTCTTTTCTACCCAAGCCTTGATAAGTTCGCAGCTATGGATAGAATCTTTTTCTCGTTGTTTCACATTGGCTGGTTGATCGGTACCAATAAGGAATAGCTGCTGAATTTGGGCTGCTTGATCGGAGATTAATTTTCCAATAATGACAGGTAGCAATCGATCGAGATATTTATCTTGGTGATCAGCTAAATATTTTGTTATTTCCCGATAGGTGCTGCCTTCTGGCAGCTTTAAGTCATGAGCTACTTCAAATTGTTCGATCGTGATATCTTTTTGGGGTCGATCGTTACCAATATTATACCAAGTGCCAGATTCGGCTTGAAACATGAGATCGCGGGTACCGATCGTCGCTACTAAAATTGCTGCCATAGTTAATTTGGTTTATATTTTCTTTGTAAATGATCAGTATCTTTATCGATATCGATCGACACTATCTCGTCACTCAATTCTTTCTAAGAGGCTAATCTTTTAAACAGCTAAATAGTTGTCCGACGGTTAATTGCAATGATTCTGCAAAAGTGGGTACTGGAATGAGTTGATTTTGTTCTTCAAAGACTGCGATCGTTCGATCGGCCAAGTAGACAAAGATCAGTTCTTCTTCTGGGTCAATCAGCCAGCCCATTTGGGTGCCTTGATCTAGGCAATGCAGAATATTGCGGACAACCTTGCTTTGGCCTTGGTCTGGAGAAAGAATTTCAATAGTCCAGTCGGGGGCGATCAGGAATAGATTAGCAACCTTGCCATTGTCGTCTCTGGGAATGCGCTTCCAAGTAAAGACAGCGATATCAGGAATTGTGGAACGATTCCCACTCGTACAGCGTAGTTCAGTGTAAGCCCTCGCAATTTGTTGTGGCTTTAGCACCTGATTGATATTGGCACCAAGTTCCAATTGGATGGTGCTATGCTTTCCTTGGGGCATTGGTTTTTGGATGATTTGACCATCAATAAATTCACTGGCTGGCTTGGTCTCTGGCAGCTGCAAAAAGGCTTCGAGGGTGAGGGGGCGAGCGGGTGATTGAACCATGGCCAACTGGGGTAATGGGCTAGTAATATTATACATTTTCGCCCCCAGATATTACTCCAATATCTAGGGCTAGACCATTTCTGGTCTTGGTGGCAAAATAGATTCGATCGATAGAGAAATATTTGGAAAAGCCAGGGGTGAAATTGTTTGGGGTGCCGTCAAAATAAGATGGCTAGTGTAGCCTGTGGGGGTGGGATCGCGGAAGATATGAACTTGATAGTTGGTGATATCGATGACCCAATAGTCGGCGATCGATGCTTTGGCATAGAGCTTATCTTTAATCTCGCAGTCTTGCTTGAGGGTAGAACTAGCGACTTCTACCACTAAATAAATATTGGCGGGTTGGGGATGTCGATCGGCATAATCAAACATGTTGCCTTTGATAATTGCCAGATCGGGTTCTGGTTCTGAAAAATCATCCAAATGAATGGGGTCTTGGGTACTTACAAAGACCGGCTGATTGACAAGTAGAGCTTCTAGTTCACTGGCTAATACGCGCAGTGCTAGTACATGGGGAGTTCCTTTAGCGACCATAATTGTGATTTGTCCGGCAATTAATTCAGTCCGTTCGTTGGGGTCAATAATCTCCAGTTCATTCATCCGGTGATAGTCTTGAACTGTCCAGGATTTGAGATTATTGAGAGGCGGGGTTTCGATCACAGAATTAGTAAGCATAAACATCCTAGTAAATTGCTTTTAGGCTGAAGTTTGCTATGAAATATTGTCCAAAATAAAATCTTCACGATCTATAGCAATTCCGCGTTGAGTGAGGCATGTTTTTAGGAGCTGTAAGCTAGTCCAGCTAAGGATTTACATGTACTTCATTCGAGGCAGAACCGCTATATATCATCTATACAAAAATCACTGCTTCAAACCAAATAAATAACTACTACCCTCCAGATTATGTAAGTCTTTTAAAAACTGTTTGCGTAACGGTCGATTTTGTCCCATAAAAATACAAACAATCTCTTGTTTTCGAGACCGCTTAATGCTTACCCAAGAACAATGAGCTGCACCACCCCCAGCCTCTCCTCCTACATCAGGTTTTCGCTTGTAAGTAGGTCGATAAATCAACTCCATCCCATCACCACGAGTATCTAATGGTTTATTAGTAGACCAATCCAAATCTTGCAAATCTATCGGGTCAGTCTCTGGTCCATCCACCACGTAAATAGCACAAGTATGTGGTGAAAAAACCTCTGCATTAGCTGCTGTCACCTGAGACTTAAACCGTTTCGGCCAGTGTTTCTTTGCTCCACTCGCCCAAACCTCATAAAGCTTCAACCAAGTATCTGGCTTAGAGATAATTCCAAAAGGCTTATTCTCTAACTGCCCCGTCTCTGGAGATTTCACCTTATGAGTAAAAGTTACATGACAACCCCGTGCCGCTTGGCTACCATTATTCATCACAAACAAATGCAAAGGTCGCCGCCAACCACGACCAACACCCCCTACCATCACTGCAAACTTAATTACTGGCAAAATAATTTCATGCAGAATCTCTTGCGGTGCAGTAATTTCAAGACTACCATGCCACTTATAAAACCGCTTAAACCGCTCAGCCTCTGATGGCTCACCCCAACTACCACCCTTAGTTAAATTAATACTCACACAACCTTTCCGACTTTTGCCATCGCTAGAATCTTGCAAAGTACCTAACAGCTCACCTACCGTATACTTAGCCTCTTCTACCGACATCACACCTAGCAAAAAGCGCAGTAACCAAGAGCGTAGCCAGCCGCGACAGTGAGCAGGGCGAAATTCTGGTTCCCTCATATCAGGACCAGCATTACCTTGACTATAAAGAGTAAACGATAATATTTTGCTCCTATAGCCTTCGGGTAATCGGGGTAGATTTGCGGCTGGTTTAAAATCTTTGGGTGCTGTTACCGCACCATAGCCCGATGCTTTGCGCGAACCCAAACCTTGTAGCGACAGAGCTTGCTGTAACCACTCCCAAACTTCCGCCACATCTGTCGGGCTAGCCTTACCAGAAATACCCTGAATTGCTACTTTGATCTGAATATCTTCATTGCCATTCCCCAAGGTATAGAACGATAATGGCGTACTTTGGCCTTGATGAAACACCTGAAAATCTTGTTGTGGATTAACAATATCTAAGGTTAGCTTAGTAGGCTTGATCGGAAAAGCATCTAAGAATTCTATTTTGCCAGCACTGATTTCATCGTTGTTGTTTTGCCAGCCGAGTAGCTCCTGCATTCTCGATCGAACACTCAAATGTTGTTGTGCCCAAGCCCGGACTAACCCCCTAATCGAAGCCGCTGGCACATATCCATAAATTGGCAACTCCGAAAAATATTGCAAATTGTCGCCCAAATTTCGTTTGTCTTCTGGGCGACTTTTACCCTGAGGACAACCAGAATCTATCTTCCAAGCACCACAGGGCTCACCTGCCGCCACGATCGTTTCTAAATCTGGATGAGGAAAAGAGCCAACTTTAGTGCGCCAGTTGAGCGTAAATACCCCACTGCACAGCAAATTTTCTTGTGATCGTTTTTGGTGCTGCTTTTCTAATAAATCTAATAGCTTCGGTCCACTATATGGATACATAAATTACCTCTTGTAGGCTCTCGCCCAAAAATTCCAATGGTTAGTTAAAACTAGACTCTTGCGCCATGCAACCATATATTCTTTAGGATGCCTTCTAGCCATTTCTACTACAGCTTCCATTAGCTTTCTACTATCATTAGTGGCTTTCCCCAAAATTAGCTGGCTCAATAGCGATCGCCAAACTGGTACAGTTCGCTCTCTAATTTTACCTTCTTGATCGTTGGTTTGATTGATATAGCCCACTGCTGAAAGTAGCCCGAACACACGCAAATGCTGGGAAAGCCTGAGTACTGCGGTGAGGTCTTCATCTGTAATATTTGGTTGTTTATCTAAATAAACTTGAACATGCTCGTGAGCTAATAAACTAAATTCTTCTGGTTGAATCATTTTATGCCTCTGAATAAACTAAATATTTAACAATTGGGGGCAGTTCGATCAGCAATCCAACTTTGTACCCAGCCTCGTCCCACATTTGCCTGACCACCTACCTGAATTAATCCGCTCAAAACTTCAGTAAGAGCTTCTTGATCAGCAGGTGTTAACAGATCAGATTTTTGTGGTGCATAGCCCCAGCCATAATAAAAAATAGTATCCCGAGGAATACATACATCTGTCCAAAACACATCAGCAGAGCCGATTTCTTTATCGATTTTGTTCCGAATCTGTGTCCAGAGCGAATGCTCCATCAAAACTTGAAAATCATCATCTGGCAAAACAATCCGATTTTCTTGCCAATTTTTTTGAGTGGGTTCACCCAAATTAGTTGGCCAAGTACCAGCAAAATTTATAGCCGCTTCTTGTTCTGGTGATAGTCTTTGCACTTCTACCGTAGCATCGGCAACCGTATAGGTGCCGGGGCGGCTACCCACTGCATTATCGGGGAAGACAGCTTTAGAATTCTTACTCAAAATGCCATGATCCCGAATTAACGAATGGCAACTAACCCAACTGAAAACATCACGACCCTGTAACGATAGTGTGCGCATCGGCACCCATAATAGTCGGGCATCACCAAACCAAACTTGGTGGACACCCATTTGCTGGCTACTATTTAATTCTCGCCCAAATAGTCGATCAGAAACTTCTTGACCTTGATACTGTAACAAATCATTCCGCAAACTGCCTTGTAATGAGGAACCAGGAATATAGGGAAAGTTGGTATGAGCTTCACGGGCAATCTCTAAAATATTGCCTAAGTCTCCTTCCCCGCCACAGTGAATCGGAGCCAAACTGTACAAATAACCAATACGAAAATCTTTCATTGTTTTTATCCTTAATGTTTAATCCATAACATTTCTGAGTAACCCAACTGTCGCCAGCGTTTGACCTTATTAGGAGCAGTGGCTAGCCCCTGATATAGCGGCCTAGACTGATTCAAGTAATAGTTACTGCCCGGCGGAGCTGCAAACACTTGTGCCTTTCTAATGCCATTAATCGGCACCGATCGATCAGTAGCCACGCTCACCAAATCACCAGGAGACTGATTAGGATTAGAAGTATGGGCTAACTTCCATTCCCATGGCCAAGCCTGACAAAGAATCTTGTCATTGACCGGGCGCTCAAACACCCCCGGAGTCACCAAATAAGCAATAGCTTTTCCATTACGCTGAAAATTAGTCTCAGATCGACTTTGAAGCTCTTGCCATTGAGTACCCAAGTCATCGCAGCGCTCCAACAACACCCGATGCCCTTCGCCACCTAAGCGCAAAGTTGACCCGGTGGGTAATTCTTGATCAACTTGAAAGGCAATACTCCAATCTGGATGGAGCCGCACGGCATTTTCAACAAAGTAACCATCCCCAGTTTCTGTTTTCACCTGTTTAGTTCCAGGTGCCATCAAGTTGTGAGATCGACTTTCAATTTCCCAAGGTTTCTGCTCACTTTTACAGACACATTCCCAAACTTCTTTGGCAATCTCTCCTGACTTTAGATATGCCAGCACAACATCAGCGGGGAGATATTGACGATATTTTGGTGGTTCAGTATCTTCATCTGGATCGTTTTCCCGCTCAGGATCAAAAGGTGTAACCAAGGGCTGCGGTGTGGATTTATCGAACTTCATCTGATTTTTAGGATCTAACCAGGGCAAGGGAATCAGAGCTTGATCGCCGACAAACCCCAAGGGGCGCGGAAAATATAATGTCTGTGTATTTTGCACTTGCCGACAGAGGAATGGCGCGGTGATTCGTAAGTTTAGGGTCTCGCCAAGTAAGCCACACACCGCCCCAGCGATCGCATCGCCAGTGGGTGGAAATGTACTGCCAGCCCACGCCCGTTCACCCGGAGTAAAAGGCTTGGCATCGCGTAATAGCAAAACATCTAATGGAATAAGTCGATACCAAGGCATTATTCTTGACCTCCTGATGGTGGAATTTTAATCTGGCGTTTGCGCAGGATGAAGGCAGCGAGTTTCAGCCAGTTGCCAACTTCTCGATCTCGATCGAGTTCATCATTACTTTTCCACATCTCTTTTAACCAATCGCTCAGAGTAGCTACAAATTGTTGTTTTTGGTCTTCTTGGCCAGCAAAAGCATCACGTCGATCGCTAAAGGCTCTAGTCCAAGGTTCGATCGCAACATCGCTAGGAACTGGATGCTGTGACCAAACTTGAGCAGCTTGTTCAAATATTGCTGGGTCTATTTTGGGGTTTGACTTTTTGAGGTTCAGTAACTCCTGCCACAGATCGAAGGATTCAAACTTAGCTGTCACCTTCAGGATATTGCCATTGCCATACAACACCCGCACTTGGACAGCATTTTTCTTACGTTGTCCTTTTTCTAGGGTTTTGCAGAAGTGTTCTTTGGCTTGCTCTTCGGCTGCCCACATGTTTTCGAGGGCGATCGCTAGTGG
>CAXTSZ010000106.1:0-7045 GCA_964247125.1 uncultured bacterium | reverse complement strand
CCAAGTGTGAAATCAGTTTGACATTAAACTCCGATTCAAACCAAGATTTCTTGAAATTTAGGCTCCACTGCTCTAGTGAACAATCATCATCTAACTCCAGAGGTTCAAAAAACACCTGAAACTCCCGATTAGCTGGATGGAAATCGCAGGAAATGCGCTCGATCGCCCCAATCATGCGCCGATCCAAAGCGATCGCCACCCGCAAGATGGCTCCTAACTGGGAAATCATGAGGCGGTGCGACTTAGGCAGATTTTGATAGGTATCGTGCTTTTTTTTCGGCGTAGTCTTACGATGATAACGAGCAATGTTGGCAATTATTTCAATTTCCAACTCGTTATAGCCCAACAGCTCACCATAGCGAATCAGATAATAAGAATGCTTATGGTGAGATGAATGACTCACAAAATGGCCGCTATTGTGCAAAATCGCGGCACTCCACAAATAACGACGGGCATTTTCATCCCACTGATGCAGTAGCACCTGCTGCATATAGTCAAAAATTTCCACCGCAAACTTGGCAACCTGCTGAGAGTGAACAACATTTACGCCGTACTTATCGGCAATTTTGAGAGTACTCCGCTCTTTAATAGAACTTTGGTAGCGCAAACGATCCTCAATTAGACCATGCGTCAGCATCCAGTCTACGATTACACCCTCCCGCAAACTACGCTCGCAAAAAGTTAGCGAATCCATACCCAACATCAGCATGGCCTCTTGTAGTACCACCGCCCCTGGAATAATAATTTCCGCTCGCCGTTCCGACATCCCCGCTAGTTGTGCCCGATCACTATTATTCAAGCGCCGCAGTTTTTGAATCAATGCCTTGACATCTTTAAGGTTCAGCTTAAAACCATGCAAGCGACTAGGTATTGAACCTGTTTTCTCCCGGGCAATAATCATTGATACTGTTTCGATCGTTCCCGAAGTACCCAGCATTTGAGGCTTTTCACCAGCTTGAATCTGAGCCTTAATATCTTCGATTGGTCTTTCTAACTGCCCACGCACATAGGCTTGCAGATAATTAAACTCCGCATCACTAATGGGATCGGTCTTGACCAATTCTACGCTCAGACGTACCGCACCTACTTTGGTACTGCTGAGAGTACGTGGCTCTTCACTGTCGCCTAAAATCAGCTCGGTAGACCCGCCACCAATATCAATCATGATGCGCGGCGTATTATTAAACTCAATCCCCGATAACACTCCCAAATAGATCCGCCGGGCTTCCTCCTGCCCCGAAATCAAATCCACCTTCAAACCTAGCTCGGCATCAATGCGATCGATAAATAATCGACCATTGGGAGCTTCGCGAGTAGCACTAGTTGCTACGGCGATCACCTGGGTTGCTCCTAAACTTTTAGCAATTTCTTGATGCCGACGGAGAGCGGCAATTGACCGAAACATCGCGTCTTCTGTCAAATTACCAGTGATTTGATCTCGGTCGCCTAGGCGCACCGTATCCTTTTCCCGACCAACAATACTAAAGGCCGGTAGGTCTGGCTTGATCTGGACGATTACCGTATGAATTGAATTAGTGCCAATATCGATCGCGGCCAAAACTGGTGTAGGCTGATTCCGATCGCTAACGGTATTAAAGTTCTGTAGAAGCGCATCTACCATAGCCATTGACCCAAAAACTTCCAGCCTTCATCATCAGCCATGTCGGTCACAGGAGCAATCATCTGTTCAGTAATTAAGTGATGAATATTTGGCAAAAGTTAATGAGTAATCAATATGACCATAGATCTGGGAATGATAGAATGGTGATCTGCGGCGTACCCAGTTTACCCGCAGAGACTCTGAATACATCTCCATAAAAAGGTTTCACCGAATCATCACCAGTGATGGGGCGACAGAACCACACCAATCGATAGATTTGAAAATATATGCAAATAGTTGTTGATAATCAAAAGCAAACCATTAATGTATTAATGCTGGGTGCAGCTTTAGATGTTAAGGGTGGGATTACATCTGTTGAAAAGCTTATTATCAACAATACTCCACCAGAAGTTAAAATCCATCATGTTGCAACTTTTGCTCAAGGCTCTGCCACACATAATATTGTTGTTTTTATTAAAGCAGTCCAGACCCTACTATGGTCAATCTTGAGTAGTAAAGTAGACATTATACATATCCATTTTTCAGAAAGGGGTAGTACCCTAAGAAAGTCAATTTTATTATTTCTCAGTTTGGTTTTTCGCCAGTCTGTGATCCTGCACGCTCATGGAGCCACATATGAGGAATTTTATGATGGACTTCCTCACTGGGTGCAAAAAATACTAGTCAGTTTATTTAGCAAGTGCGCTAAATTCATCTCTCTATCAAAAAGTTGGAAGAATTATTACTCCGACAGATTCCATTTAGCCGACGATCAAATCACCGTATTATACAACCCGGTAGTCATGCCGCCGACATCTCCACAACGGCTAGGGAGAAAACAAATAAAATTTGTATTTCTGGGACGAATTGGTAGCCGTGGAGGAGCACTAGATTTAGCTAAGTCTATAGTATCTTTTCCCAAACAGGAAAAAGGTTCCTTCGATCTAATTAGAGCTTTTGCCGCGCTATCAAAGACAGATCGAGAAAACACTAAATTGATATTAGCTGGCAATGGTGATTTAGAAGCAGCCCATCAACTTATTGCGGAGCTGGGCATAGAAAATCAAGTTACTGTTCTGACTTGGATTAGTCCAGAACAACGGGATGAGTTATTGGCTGAATCAGATGCTTTTATATTGCCCTCATACAACGAAGGTTTGCCCATGTCCATGCTAGAGTCTATGGCATGGGGTCTACCTGTTATAGTTACACCAGTGGGCGGCATCCCTGAGGTCATTTTTCATAGACAAAATGGCTTACTGGTAGAACCCGGTAATCAAGATCAGCTAGTCCAAGCCATGCAGGATCTCATTAGAGATGAAGATTTAAGGATTTCTCTAGGAAATGCTGGCCGCCTGAGTGTTCAATCTCTAGATATTCATAATTACATGAATTCATTAGTCAGTATCTACGCTGCTGTTGTTAAGCATTAAAAAGTTTAGTCACTATTAAATCAAAGACTTAGTTCAATGAATTCACCATTAAATTCCCAAGAAGTGTCCATTCCAGAACATCGCCACATAGTAGGAATGAGAGTAGATGTGACGAGTTATCAAGATGCCACTACCAAAATTCTGAATTGGGCACAGCATCATGAAAGCAAAAGTGTTTTTGCTTCTAATGTCCACATGACAATGGAAACCTATGATGATCCTAAATTTGCCCAAATAGTCAATAATGCCGATTTAGTTACCCCCGATGGGATGCCTTTGGTATGGGCCTTAAAAGCACTTGGTATTAAAGATGCTTCGAGGGTTTATGGCCCAACACTTACTTTAGATGTTTGTCAATCTGCCGCTACCAACGACGTTTCCATTGCGCTTTATGGTGGCACCACCGACAGTTTAGTCGCCTTCACTAATTTCTTAAACCAACAATTTCCAAGCATCAAGATAGTTTGTCAAATATCGCCGCCCTTTCGGCCATTAACAATAGATGAGGATAACGAATACACCCGCGAAATAGTTAAATCAGGAGCCCAAATTTTATTTGTGGGTATTGGTTGTCCTCGCCAAGAAATATGGATTTCTGAACATAAAGGACGTATTCCAGCTGTAATGTTAGGGGTGGGTGCCGCTTTCGATTTTCATTCGGGGCGGGTTCGACAATCGCCCCCGTTGATGCAGAAAATGGGTTTAGAGTGGCTGTTTAGATTAATCATGGAACCAAAGCGGTTATGGAAACGATACTTTAAGCATAATCCGCGCTTTGTATTGTTTTTTCTGATGCAATTGTACAAGTACAAAACTCATGCCAACTCAGATCAACTAAGTAAATAGTTGCTAGCTTAAAAACAACCGATAGCCCGGATTATTCGTCTCATCCCAATAGACATACCCCAATTGATCTAAGAATTCTTGCCAAGCAACTCGATCGATCTCTGGTACTTGAATTCCAATCAAGATCCGCCCGTAGTCTGCTCCGTGATTGCGGTAATGAAAGAGACTGATATTCCAATCGGGGTGCATACTGTTTAAGAAATCAGTCAATACTCCAGGCCGTTCGGGAAAATCGAACCGATAAAGCAATTCGTCTTGGGCTACCGTCGAACGACCGCCAACCATGTGCCTGAGGTGCAATTTGGCCATCTCATCACCAGTCAGATCGAGAGTTTGAAAACCTTCAGCCATTAAATTAGTGATGATTTCTTCTTTATCAGCATGGTTTTGTACTTGCACCCCTACAAAAATATGGGCAGCTTGCTCATTGGCCATTCGATAATTAAACTCCGTCAGACTGCGCTTACCCACAGCTGTACAAAAACGCCGAAAACTGCCCCGCTCTTCGGGAATAGTTACGGCTAAGATGGCCTCGCGCTGCTCTCCCACTTCGGCACGTTCAGCGACAAATCGCAGCCGATTGAAGTTCATATTGGCACCACAGGCGATCGCAATCAATGTCTGGTCTTGAATCTGTTCCCGTTCGACGTAGGCTTTAGCCCCGGCAATGGCCAAGGCTCCGGCTGGTTCTAAGATTGACCTGGTATCTTCAAAAACATCTTTAATTGCTGCACAAATATCATCAGTGTTTACCAAAATTACTTCATCAACATATTGTTGGCAAAGCCGAAAAGTTTCTACGCCTACTTCTTTTACAGCCACGCCATCAGCAAATAATCCAACCTGATTCAGCTTAACTCGCCGACCAGCTTGGAGCGATCGACTCATCGCATCAGCATCTACTGGCTCCACGCCAATAATCTTGATCTCGGGATAAAGTCTTTTCACATAAGCCGCAATACCAGCAATTAGACCACCGCCCCCGATCGCCACAAAGATAGCGTGAATCGGCTGCTGATACTGCCGCAAAATTTCCATCCCAATTGTCCCCTGGCCAGCAATCACGTCAGGGTCATCAAAGGGATGTACAAAAGTTAAACCCTGCTCCATTTCTAACTTACGAGCATAAGCGCAGGCATCATCATAGGTATTGCCATACAAAATCACTTCTCCACCGCGCGCTCGAACAGCATCGATTTTCACTTGGGGTGTGGTAGTAGGCATGACAATTACGGCTCTGGTACCTAACCGTTTAGCTCCTAAAGCTACTCCCTGGGCATGGTTGCCGGCAGAGGCTGTCACGACCCCTTTTTTTAGTAATTCGGGCGAAAGCTTGGCCATTTTATTGTAGGCTCCCCGCAGCTTAAAGGAAAACACCGATTGCATATCTTCCCGCTTTAGCAGTACGCGGTTGTGCAGGCGGAGAGACAGGTTAGGAGCAAGTTCTAGGGGGGTTTCCTGCGCCACATCATAAACACGGGCAGTGAGAATCCGGGCGAGGTAGTCGTTCATGGCAGAAGCAAGGTACAGCAAGAACCCTATTATCACCTGAGTGTTGATCGATATACTCGCAGGATTTTATTTATAGCAAATGGTAAAGCCAAGCCCTCTAGATTGTTTCAATGATAAGGTTAAAATGGAAGGACTCCAATGGACTACTATCAGTCCCGACGAGGAGGGTTATGCTTTCAGGTTTTCAAAAAATCAAGTAATTGAGTTCCGCCACGGAACTCAATCCGAGTAAGGAGAAGCAATCGAAATTAAAGGATGATGTTGCTTACACCGAATCTCCATTAGATGTCATAACAGTCTGCGATCGCTCTCACATGACACCTCAAGAGCGTTATGAGTTTTGGATGAATATAGATTATTCTGCTAATCAACCACCGGAAGAAGAGAGAAAGACTATCCAGAAGAAGGATATGTCAGAAAAAGGCAAAACCACCCTACTCTGACGCAAAAAGCCTCTAACCCTGACGTAGCTCTGGGGTATACTTCAAACTGACACTACATAATATCAGAAAGGATGTTCAATTTTTGAAGAAATTGTTATACAGCGTGTTCTGTCTTCGTAAAGTACATTCGATCGTTGCTGAGTCAGCCTCTCAGGAACACCTATGTATGCCATAAAGCTGGAAAGTGCTGTAACGTTCCGGTTGAGCGGCTGCCAGTAACCTCTGCATCTACACCAAGCTTTTGCGGAAGTCTGCTCCAACCGGTTGTTAGGTTGCGTTTGTATACGATATTCTACATTTTATTATCTAGGTACTCAACCTTCCAAGATATTTGACGACCTGAACGACCTGAACGAGCAAAACGAAACCCTTCGTAGTCAAAACTGACCGGGTTTTTAGTGATAAACGAAGTAGACACGCCAAGCAACTGGGCGATTTGATTAGTTGTTAATTCTGAACCTTGAGATGCTGCTTTCCTCAAAGGTTCTAGATGTTCTAGAGAATGATCCGTTTCTAGTGAAACAGATTGAAACTGACTGTTCGAGAGAGGTAGAGATTTAGTACCAGTGCTAGATGAAGGCAAAATTCTAGAAAAGGATTGGGCAAAAGATGAAGCAATTCCGAGACTGGAGACAATTAAATAGGCAATAAAATTTGGTGAGGAGAAAGCAACTACGCCGTACCTCACGATAGGAAGTTGACGATTATTACTGAACCGTCGATCCGGACCACCATCACGGCGAACGTATTTCCAAGTTTTCCCGATAACAGTTGCATCACTAGGTAATGACTCTTGTTCTACGTATTCAAAGTCCTGTAAGGATGCTTGAACTTCACTATAAGGGATTGCACTATAAACACCATCTTGAAATACAAAGAACCGATCGGAAAGTAGATACAATTTAATACTTCCAGCATCAACACCCCAAACTTCAACGTTAGTTTTAAGTAGATTTGGATTTTGTTTACCAATCTTTGAGCGATGTCGAATGAGTGCCGAATTAGAGCCAGCGTTTCTCTTCCAATCACCAATAGCAACTTGTGATTTCAATCGCCATGAACTTTTTGTTATAGCTAAATTGGAAAAAGATGCAATGCCGTCATGAAATTTCTTCTCTGAGTAGTCATAGGAAAATTCATAGAAAAGCGGTGTCGTTTTTCGTTTAATATCTGCTCTATAAACCACATAAGTTACAACTGCTAGAATAATA
>CAXTSZ010000105.1:0-7064 GCA_964247125.1 uncultured bacterium | reverse complement strand
GTGACATTCTCTTTTTGAAAGGACTGTTCTACTGCTGTAAACATAATTCAATACCGAAAAGTTTTCTGCACCACTAAGGACACAGCCCTAGCCCAAACTGTACCAACTCTGTATCACGATACTGATACCGTCTACAAAACAGGCTTATCTGGCTAACAGAGTAGGTCTTGGATTTAGATGAACAGCAATGGGATCAACAAATAGAAAACGATATCACCGCAGACAAACTAGCTAGATCTCTTTACCCAAGAAGCTAATTCTGAGAGCTGAACTCAACGCTGGATGCACAAACGTCGGAATCCCCAAATGCTCATGAAGCGATCGCATCATCGGCACCGTCAAAGCCATCTCCCTCGCTACAACCCCAGATATAATTAGCCTCCGGCAAAACTCGCCCTAAGCCACCTCTTTCGGCAACATCTTAATTTCCAACTTCTGATTCAAAGCCGACGCAATCCGCGCCAACATAGACAAAGAATGCCCATCATAATCAGCATCCTCCAGCCGAGCAATAACCGATTGAGTCGTCCCCACCAAATCAGCCAACTGACGCTGAGTCAACCCAGCCTGCTTCCGCACATCATAAATAATCATCGAAACCTGAGCATTAACCGACGAATCTTTCACCATCGCCAATAACTCTGGATCTTTATCGATCGATAGCTCCGCTTGCGCCAAAGGCGATCGGCGGATAATTTTTAGAGCATCATTAGTATTACTCATCTGTTTCTTCCTCTGGTTCAATATAGGTATGAATTGTAGGATTAAGCACTGCTGCTGGTCGCCTAAGCTCAAAACCATACTCAGCCAACTGTTCAATCCGGGCAACACAATTAGCATATCCCTTCCGATCGCGCTTAATCAGCTTGTTTAGCCAATCCAAGACTGGAACATCTCCTTTCCCATCTTGAAATAAAATAATGCGTGTTGCTGGCATCGATCAATTTAGTCATACTTACATTCAACTTTATCGCATTTTTGCGATTTTACTGTATTTTAATCACCCGTTTGATCGCTTAATATGGCTATCTCAACAACACCTCCAACTCCTCTAATTACTAAGTCAGTCATCTCTGGCTACATTAAAGAAAAACATCAATCAGTAAATCAATGAACTCGCTCCTGAAAATGAATCAAAAGAACCCAGATCAATAATTTGAACTGGGTTCTTGGGTATTACGGAGAAGGAGGGATTCGAACCCTCGTTAAAGTTACCCCTAAACAGCATTTCCAGTGCTGCGCCTTCAACCACTCGGCCACTTCTCCATCTGAAGCTTACCTAGGATAGCTTACATTCTGACGTAGTGTCAATGCAGCTCTGGTGTTAATGGCGCTTTTTCTTATTGATTTTCCTTGCGCGCAGCTAGCGCCAGCAAAATTTGTTGGTGTCGCTCCTTCGTAATTGGGTAAAAGTAGGCGCAGGCTAAACCACACATCAAAGATAGCGTTGGAATCGGGCCGATCGACCACCGAATCGCATTCAAAACAGCCGGTAGTTGCTCTGGTGTTACTCCATCTACTGGTGGGCGATAGCCAGTCCATTCCAAACTCTGCATCACCGCCGCTACCGCGACCCCCAAGCAAATTTTTTGCAAGAAAACCATAAAGCTATAAAAAATCCCTTCCCGACGCTGACCAGTGTTCAATTCATCTAACTCAATTACATCTGGCAGCATTGACCAGGGAATTAGATAGGCCGTAGACACCCCGCAGCCTGCCATGATCCCTAGCACATACATCCAGACCACTTGACCGGGCTGGAGCATAAATAAACCAATTTGAGCAATGATCCACAGGCTGGTACCGAGGAAATAAACTACTTTTTTGCCTAGTTTTTGGCTCAGGATATTCCAGACCGATAACATGGCCAAAGCTGTCCCCTGTACTGACAGCATGACCAAGGGTGAATCTTTCTGGGGGAGATGCATCCAATTCACCACAAAGTAGGGAATCACAGCGGCGGTGAGTTGCAGACTGAACCAAGAAAAAAGATAAATGCCGACTACATATAAAAAAGGCCGATTGGTTAAAGTTATTTTGATTTGCTGCCCAATTGGCATCGTGACTGGTTCTTTCTCGGCTGGATGGTCCATTGCTACTCGTTCGGCATGGCGGCGGGTGCCAAAAACTGACCAAAATAGTGGCAACACCGTAATGGCAGCACAGATGCCCCCGATGGTTAAATATTGTTGAGCAGGGGCTATCTCTGACTGGAAAACTGCTCTCGCAATCAGCAGTGCTAAAATACTGCCCCCGATCGAGAAGCTGAAGCGAAAGGTATTTAGACTAGTGCGTTCGTTGTAATCTTGGGTCAGCTCTGCCGTCAGCGCGGTGTAGGGCAAATTAACGATAGTAAAAAAAGTATTGAATAGAATGGAGATGAAGGTGTAAAAAGCAAACAACTCCCACTGCCGATCACTCGCAAACGGCACAATCCACTGCAAGAAAAAGAAAATCCCAAAGGGAATTGCCCCAACCAACATCCAGGGATAGCGTCTGCCCCATTTCTGCCGAATCTTGTCGCCAAAGAGATCACCGCGATCGCTCATCGCACCCACGATTGGATCATTGATGGCATCCCAGACCTTACCCACCAGCTGACTTTGGCCTGCTAGCGCTGGCGATAAATGCGCTACATCTGTGAGAAATGGGGAAAGGTAGGAAAGCAGGATCATCGCCGTGATCGCTGTTCCCACATCCCCAGCGCCATAGGCCATTTTGGTGCCAACGGTCATTTTCGGCGGGTGAGTAGTTGGTGATTTTTCTGGCAACATTTCGGTAGAATCATCGGATTATTAACTCCAATTATGAGGCCAACACCTGACCATAATTTATTTACCAATACAAAACCGACTAAAAATTCGCTCCAACACCGATTCGACTAGCTCTTCGCCCGTCACTTCCCCGAGAGCTTGAATAGCAGTACGCAAGTCGATTGTCCAAAAATCCCAGGGTAAATCGTGGGCGATCGCTGCTTGCACTTGAGTCAAGGCTACTTGGGCGCGGGTTAACACCTCGGCTTGGCGCTGGTTAATGGCCAAATCCAGATTGGCCGCTTGTAGTTCTCCGGTCTGGACGATGGCTAAGATGGCGGCTTCTAGTCGATCGATACCCACTGCCTGTACCGCAGCGGTGGTGACCAAACCTTGGGATTGCACATGCGTTGGGATGGCGGGCGCATTCACCACCAAATCAATTTTGTTAATCACCACAATCAGCGGTTTCCCAATCACCTGTTGATAGATATCTTCCTCGGCGGCTGTCCAGCCCTGTTGGGCATCGATCGTCAGCAACACCAGATCGGCTTGCTGGGCAGCGGTTTTGGAGCGAGCGACTCCCATTTGTTCTACGACATCGGCTGTTTCTCGGATCCCAGCGGTATCTAGTACCTGGATGGGAATACCGCCCACTACCAAATTGGATTCCACCACGTCGCGGGTTGTCCCTGGTAAGTCGGTCACAATTGCCCGATCGGTGCGGCTCCAAGCATTCAATAAACTAGATTTGCCAACATTGGGGTGACCAACGATCGCTATTTTTAAACCCATCCGCAGTAATTCGCCGCGATCGGTCGTGGCCACAATGGCTGCTACCGTTTGCTCTAATTCTTGAATTTGCCGAATAATATCAGCCACATCCAGGGGTGGCAAGTCATCGGCAAAATCGATCCGCGCCTCAATTTCAGCCAAAATGTCTAGGGCTTGTTGCCGAATGTTTTGAATCGGTAAGCGCAGTTTGCCTTGCAAGCCGGCCAGCGCCGCCTGTGCCGCTGCCGGGGATTTGGCTCCCACCAAATCGGCAATACTTTCGGCTTGGGTGAGGTCAATCCGGCCATTGAGAAATGCCCGCAGAGTAAATTCTCCGGGTTGTGCCAGTTTAGCGCCAGCCTCAATACACAGCTGCAAGACTTGTTGCACTGGCATCATGCCGCCATGACAATGGAACTCCACGACATCTTCGCGGGTGTAAGAACGCGGCGCTGCCATAATCAGCAGTAAGGCTTCATCGACGATCGCTTTTGTCTGGGGATGACGCACATAGCCATACAGAATATGGTGGCTTGCCCAGGTCTGGTGGCCAGGAGCCTCAAAGAGTTGGTGGGCGATGGCGATCGCGGTGGCTCCAGAGAGACGAATAATACCGACGCTGCCCTGCTGCGGCACAATGGCGGTGGCGATCGCGGCAATGGTAGCTTGTTGTTGATTCATTCCTGTATGATTTGGGAATTATTTCCATAAATTTCAGAATTCATCATAAATATAGGAGCATTTCCATGACTAAAACAAAAATTGCCAACACTGCTGATATTGCGGCAGGTAAAGTACTAAAAACTAATGCTAATGGCCAAGCTGTCTTAGTTGCCAAAGTTGGCGATAAGTATTGTGCGATAGCCAATAAATGCCCGCATTTGGGTCTGCCCATGGCTAAGGGCAAATTTGAAAATGGCGTCATCACCTGCCCTTTTCACGGCTCCAAGTTTGAAATCTGCACTGGCAAAAACACGGAGTGGGTGGAGTCTTTTGTAGGTATTCCGCTACCTGGCGTGGCTAAGAAAATGATGGCGATGGGTAAAACCTCCACTAATGTAGCCAATTTCGCGGTGACTCAAGAGGGAGGCGATTTATTTATTGATGCTTAAGACCCCGAACATTTAGATTCAGAATAGCTCAATTCCCCTCAGCCTGACTAGAAAATCGGGACTGAGGGGACAATTTTTGGTAGACTAGCAGTGAAATTTTGGCGAGCAGCACACCATGAGTAATCCATCCCCCATTCCGGTCGTCGTTAATGGTGCCGCTGGTAAAATGGGCTTAGAAGTTATTCGAGCCGTAGCGCAAGCTGAAGATATGGTGCTGTTTGGGGCGATCGATCGAAATCCCCATCTCCAAGGCCAAGACATTGGTGAAATAGCTGGCTGTGGTGAATTAGAAATCCCGGTATTAGACGATCTGCAAGCAACGCTGGCGATGGCTTCCCAAGAAAAACAGCCCGCTGTGATGGTAGATTTCACTCATCCGGATGGTGTGTATGAAAATGTGCGATCGGCGATTGCCTATGGCGTGCGGCCAGTGGTGGGCACGACGGGATTGAGTGAGCAACAAATGAAGCAGTTAGCCGAGTTTGCCGATAAAGCTAGCACTGGCTGTTTAATTATTCCCAATTTCTCGATTGGGGTAGTTTTAATGCAGCAGGCAGCGATCCAAGCTGCTAAATATTTTGAGAATGTCGAGATTATTGAACTGCATCACAATCAAAAGGCTGATGCCCCCAGTGGGACAGCGGTGCAGACGGCGCAATTGCTGGGAGAACTGGGGCAAACTTTTAATAAACCGCTGGTCACTGAAACCGAAAAAATAACTGGGGCGCGGGGAGCGCAAGCGAACGAAAATATTCGGATTCATAGTATTCGGCTACCGGGATTTATTGCCCACCAAGAAATCCTGTTTGGGGCACCGGGTCAAATTTATACACTCCGCCATGACACGATGGATCGAGCTTGTTATATGCCCGGGGTGTTGCTATCGATTCGCAAAATTTTGGCATTGAAGTCGTTGATTTATGGACTCGAAAAAATTCTTTGATTTTTCTGGAGAAATGCTCTGAAAAAGTTGGTGCTATCATATTTCATATCCATCCCCCTTTCATAATTGCTCGATCGATAGCAAATACTTCCGCGCTAACTGCGCATACTTCTTGACACTTTCATAACTCAAATCTAGCTCGATCGCGATCGACTTCAAACTATCCCCAGCTTCTTGCCGAGCAACAATTGTCGCCCACAGTAGAGCCGTATTAGTTGCCCGATCGCCTCCCTGGCGTTTTTTACTGGCCAGGAAAATTGGCTGAAGCTCAGCAATTTTGGCCATAATTGGATTTACAGATCTTTGGTTTAACGAAACACTAACTTTCTGTGACAGAGTTATGGGACTCGATCGTGTCGTGTTGTGTTGGCATCGATCACCATATTGCATCAAGGCTTCTTCTGGTGCCCAGCCCGATCGAGTTTGTCCTAGACCAAATGTCACTTTGTGACCAGTGCCAAAGTAAGGAGCGGCAGCAATCAGAGCCTGAGCGAGTTGACAGTAATCGGTCTGGTGCTGAGCTTTAGCGGTGATTCCTAGTTGGATATTGCCGATGAAGCCTGTCACCGATCCTTGTTTCCCTGGTTGTACTTTGCTTGATCGAATATTGTGTCTTAGGATTACAACTCCCTCGCGCACCCAATCTAAAAAATCTTCGGGGGCAAATTGCTTATGAGCAAAAGCATTCCAGCGACGCAGATAACTATGAAAAAGATTTTCAGGAATGGGCAAGGGCATGTGGTTGCCCTTTTTATGGAAAGCGGTGGGGCTAATAAAAGTCAGGTTGAGTTCGTTGCTGAAGCTAGCATTTTTCCAGAGGGTATTGTAGTTGGTGGCAGGTAGGCTGGTTTGCCACTGCTGAACTTGAAATGTTACATCCTGTAGCTGAATCAGTGTGGGTGGTTGCCAGGTTTTGAGGACGGTGCAGAGGGTTTTGTTGAGGGCGGTGATTTGGCAGTGGTAGTTGCTGTGGACAAATTGAATGGTGCGGTAGGCTGGGATGGGGTTGTTGTTTGGGTTATTTCCTAAGAAGCCAGAAAGGGTGAAGGCTTTTTCGGTCTGGTTGTCGTGGAGTTCTGCTGAAAGCTGGGGATCGATCTGACGGATTTGGTCGAGAAACCAGGCATGGAGCCAGTAGGTGTAGTTGCTGGGGAGGGTACAGGGTTGGCTGGGTTGAAGGGTGATTTGGAGTCCGACGAGGTCTGGTTGGCCTTTCCAGAGGGAAGTTTTGGGGGGCATGGGGAAGATCCTACTTCAGGACATCGGGATCTATACCCAATTCACGTAGCTTGGCCGCCAATCCCGCAGCCCACTGCTCTGATTGCTTCGCTAATTCTTTCGATTTGGCGGCTTCCTTCTGAGATTGGATTGCTTCTTGTCTAGCTTCGATCGCTACGATTTGGGCTAGAATTTCTTTTTCTTCCGGTCGTAGATACCGATCGCCTTTTTCATCGAACCACGACAGCACTTCTTCATCAGAGC
>CAXTSZ010000104.1:0-7207 GCA_964247125.1 uncultured bacterium | reverse complement strand
TGGATAGATGGAGTGATTCGATACTAGGCTTGGAAATTTGACTAACCATCTAAAAATCTCCGATTGCGATTAAAGTGTATTAAAAATCATCCAATCTTGAATATTTGTCTTCTTTAAAACCGACTCAGCTTGACTAATTTCCAGATCGGTTCCTTTAACGATCGTCAGGTAATATCCTTGCGCTAAAAGATCGCTATAGTGCCTTGCTTGTTTTTCGGTAATATCAAAGCCAATGCCACCACCGAGGATGCCGCCTGATACGGCTCCATAAAAAGCTCCAGCCGCGATGCCAACTAATACAACAGCACCGCTAAAAGCTGAAAATGCGAGTGTTGTTAGTCCGGCAACTACGCCACCAACGACACTGCCCATCGCCCCAGCATCCACGGCTCCATGTTCGACCCGTTCGACTGTATTGCCCCAGGTAAACTCATCCTCAGATTGGATCGTGGCATCCGTAGATCGCGCTAATGTGTCAGATGCTGAATTGAGATGCTCGGCAACAACTGAAACATTATTCATGGGAAAGCCAGTTGCTTTAAGTTGACGGAGTGCCGACTCAATCTCTTGGAAATTTGGGAACGTACCCACTGCATTTTTGTGTTCTATGTTCATGTTAAATATCCAGCTTGAAGGTTGAGTTTTAGATTAAGTTCTGATATTTTTTTCATCCAACTACTCGGTAATTCCTCATCATGCCAGCATCTTCATGCTCCAAAGTGTGGCAATGGTAGACGAATAAACCACTATATTTCTCGAATTTCATTAGCAATTTGACTCGCTCACCTGGCATCACCATCACGGTATCCTTGAAGCCCTCATCGACATAGCCATCCTTGACCGTTTGCCAGCCTGCGGCGAGTTCTGGCAGCACTTGGCGACTAATCACTTGAAATTTCACCCCGTGAAAGTGGATTGGATGTGCCATCCCCTTAGCATCCATCATGGCTCCAGGATTGAGTTTATTGATAATCTCCCACTGTTCGATCGAATTTAACTTAACAGTTTCCTGTGGTGTTGCCAGGTTCATTTCAAAGAGCTGACCATTCATCACCCATTTCATCCCTTGGAGCGAAAGCTCAACCGGACGCGGCTGGGCGGCATTAATCGCATCTGCTGGACGCAACAGGGGTAAGGCTGCTAATTTACTAGGGAGTTTCAGAGTTTCTGTTTCGGCTCGATCGATTTTGACTTTGAATAGCATCATCGCTGTACCAAGTTCTGGGGCATTATTAGAATTCATCATGCCCCCCATACTGCTACCGCCGACATTTTCGGCACCTGAAAAAGCCAGACTATTCAGCGAAATCTCTGTCCCAACTTTGAACTTACTGAAATCTGCCCAAACATCAATCCGCTCACCTGGAGCCAGCATTACATATTTTCTCTCTACGGGTTTAGTCAGTAAGCTCCCATCAGTACCAATAACTATTAGTGGATTGCCATTGCTCCACGCCAGCTTGTAAATGCGGGCATTAGAACCATTGAGGATGCGGAGGCGATAAACTCGCGTTGCCGCAGCTAGAGTGAAGTTGGGCTTGCCATTGATGAATATCTGTTGACCCAAAAAGCCCATCATGCTACTCATATCACCCATACCATTGCCCGATTGATCTGAATTATTCATCCCACCCATATTGCCAATATTATTGTTACGAGGGGTACCGATTTCGCTACCCAGATAGAGGAGTTGATTGTTGCTATCCAAGGTACGATCTTGGATAACGATCGGCACTTCATAAGCTCCTGAAGGTAGATTGAGAGCGGTTTCTTCTGGATCTGTGACAATAAATAGTCCCGCCAATCCAGCATAAGCTTGTTGTCCAGTCAGCATGTCTGGATGCGGATGAAACCAGTTCATCCCCGCCCGATTAATTACCTCAAATTCATAGATATAAGTTTGCCCAGGCTCGATCGCAAATCGAGGATGTCCATCCATCTCTTCGGGTAAAATTAAGCCATGCCAATGCACGATACTAGTCTGCCCTGGCGATAGGTTATTTTGAAAGTTGACCCGCACGCGCTGACCTGTTTGGACGCGAATAATCGGGCCTAAATAACTATCGGGAATGGCAGTCAGGCTAGTTGGATCGCCTTTGACTAGGGTTGCAGCATACGACCAAACTTGGGTTGGTTGTCCAGCTAAAATTTGTACCGTTTTCGTTGCAGCCTGAAGGTTAATTTCCAGATCGGGAATGAATTTTGGATTCGGGGCACGGGCGACAGTGTTCTGTTTGGGTATATTCGTGGTGGAAGATTGAGGCGAACAGCTAGATAACAAACTGTGCATTCCGCTACTGAGCAGCAGTCCGCCTGCAAAGCCACTCCCTTGCATGAAGTTACGGCGGGTGAGGTGATATTTGTGAGTGGCTTTAATTGGCATATAGATCGCATTTTTTATAGATGTCTGGAAGGTGATTTGAGATCGAATTCTTAATCCTACATTCCGCACGATTAAAATCGTCGCTAGTGTTGCAAAGTCCGCCTACGCGGACTGGGATCTCTAACCCGCATAGGCGGGTTTTGCAACACTAGCAGCGGTTTTAACCGCTGATTATTTTGAAGTGCGGAATGTAGATTTAATCATTTAATTTAATGCGCCGTAACAACATGGCATTAATCGACACAACGACTGTCGAAACGCTCATTAAGATTGCCCCGATCGCTGGCGTTAATACAATGCCTAATGGAGCCGCGATGCCTGCTGCTAAGGGGATGGCAATGACGTTATATCCAGTTGCCCAAAACAAGTTCTGAATCATTTTGTTGTAGGTAGCTTTCGCCAGTTTGAGCGCGAATGTGGCATCGAGCGGATCGCTTTTAACTAAGATGAGATCGGCAGATTCGATCGCGACATTGGTACCTGCCCCGATCGCTAGTCCTAAGTCTGACTCGGTTAAAGCAGGTGCATCATTGATCCCATCGCCCACAAAAGCTGTCGGTTTCTCAGCTTTGAGGCGATGAATTAATGCCGCTTTATCTTGTGGGAGGACACGAGCATAATAGCGATCGATCTGCAAATCCCCCGCAACAGACTTGGCAACCGCTTCGGCATCGCCTGTAATCATTACCACCTGCACGTCCATTTGCTGTAATTTGACCACCGCTGCTCGTGCCGATGGTCGCACTTGGTCGGCTAACCCAAATAGGGCGAGGACTTGCTTGTCGTTCATCAGGACGATCGCACTTTCACCACGAGCTTCACGGTCTTGTAGTCCCTGTTGCAATGCTGGCGGAAACTGCAATTTCAACTCTTGCACCCATTCTGGTCTGCCGACCCGATAGCGTTGACCGTCTACTACGCCTTCAACGCCCTGACCGGGAACGGCTTTAAAGTCACTAGCTTTGGAAAGCGCGATTTTGCGATGGCTGGCTTCTTCGACGATCGATTGTCCGAGCGGATGTTCTGACAAGGATTCTAGGGAAGCAGCAATACCCAGAGCTTTGATCTCATCGATACTATCCGTACTATCCGTATAAATTCGTTGCACTCCAAAATGTCCGGTTGTCAATGTCCCCGTCTTATCAAATGCAATTGTTTTGATGCTTTTTGCTCGTTCAAATGCTTCTCGATTTCGCACCAAAATACCGTTTTTCGCAGACATGGCAGTAGCATTGACTAGCACCAGGGGAACTGCTAACCCTAATGCATGAGGACAAGCAATCACCAATACAGTCACCGCCCGACTAACTGCAAATGATAGATCGTCTGGTTTAACCGATAACCAAACGACGAATGTTAGCGTAGCGAACCCAATCGCGATTAAAGTTAACCAATAGGCGAGTCGATCGGCTAGTGATTGAAATTTACTTTTAGAGGTCTGTGCTTCCTGAACCATCCGCATAATTTGGCTCAAGGTGGTGTTATCTCCGGTACGAGTGACCTTAATTGTCAGGGCACCCTCGCCATTAACCGCTCCGGCGATCGCTTCGTCCGTAGCTTTTTTGACTACTGGGCGCGACTCTCCAGTTAGAAAAGATTCATTGACATTGGAAGTACCCTCGACGATCTCACCATCTATCGGCACTTGTTCGCCAGGACGAATTAAAATTAGATCGCCCTCAACTAACGTACTCACTTGAACATCTTCGCTGCGCCCATTCATCTGCTTGTGAGCGATAGAAGGTACTAATTTTGCCAGTTCTCCTAGCGCATTGCTGGCTCCTTGCACTGAAGCCATTTCCATCCAATGACCGAGCAACATGATATCGACTAATGTTGCCGATTCCCAGTAGAAAGAATCTCCTTTCAATCCGAAAGTTACTGCCACACTGTAGACAAATGACACGGTGATGGCTAGAGCAACTAGAGTCATCATGCCAATTTTACTCTGGAGTTCAAACCAAGCTCCCTTCAGGAAAACCCAGCCCCCATAGAAATAAATAATCGTTGAGAAAATCGGAATCACCCACTCTGCACCCGAAAACTGGATCGCTGTGTAATTAAACCAAGTCTGAAACATTGGCTCAAAGTAAAGTATGGGCAGTGTTAGCACCAAGCAGATAAAGAAGCGTCGTTTGAAAAGCTCTGGGCTGTGTCCAGCGTGTTTATCGTGTCCAGCATGTTGCTCGTGATTGTGCTGCCCATGACCATTATGGTTGCTATGTGGGTCAGGCTGATTTCTTTGAGGTGGTTGTTCGTGTACTTGGTGCCCACCGGATGGCGCGGGTTGGTGTTGTTCGTGTTGACTGTGTTCATGTTTCATCGATCGATCCTCCTGGGTGATTGTGATGCTCTGATTTGGATAAAACACGATCGCCCGCGCAACATAAAGCATGGTCAGCGAAGAAGCCAACCCAAATAACAACTGCGCGATCGCCGAACCCGCAATTCCATCTTGATGGGAGCGCGTAGAGCCTGAGATTTTGATATCCAGTAAAAGGCTCTGACTTGAATTTCAAAGCCTTTTACAATGGGTTAACCAGGGCGATAACCAACTTTGGTCATCGCTGCCTTAATTGCTGCTTCAGGAGACTGTGTTTCTACCAATACAGTCTTAGTTTGAGGATCGGCTTGAACAGTAGCATTAGCATCAACTGTTTTAATCGCGTCAGTGATGGTGCTGACACAACCACCACAGCTCATATTGGGAACTTTTAATTGGAGTTTCATGTTATTAAATCCTTGTTTTTGGGTGTTTATTTATGAAAAAAGTTTTGGATGATTCTCCTCCAAGAGAGGCTGTTCCAACGGGCTGTACTCTCTTCTTCCATCCGTTTCTCTACACTATGCGGGCAGTAATCTCTACAATCAACTGCTTGCCCAGTCAGTACGGTTGCTGGGTGGCGAGTACATTTAAGAAAGTGATTATCGCTAAAATATCGACAGCGACGACACGGAACTTTTGGAGATGGATTAAAGCTGAATGAATGCTGCCGAACCTTGGGAATGCCAGCACAAATCAAAGTGCCAATTGTTGAAATTATCACAAGGATAACGACGATCTGGAAAGCTGTATCCATTTCAACACTTCGCTTGCTTGGCGGCAGTGAATTAGATGGCTGAATTGCTATTGATTTTGAGATCATTTGCATTTCCTCTATGAATATAGAATCTCAGATCGGAGATTTTTTGAAGTTGCGATTTACCCTGCTGCACTTTTGGTAAGAGCCGCCTGAAGTTTTGCCTCATCGACATGGGATAAAGAAGTACGAAGGACTTTCCCCTCAAATTTGCTCAAATCTTCCAAAACCTTGTCAGGAGTGGATTTTCGCACTAAGACAAAAAGGGCAGAGGTGCCAGGTTCGATTGTGTTACCCAACTCTCGAATGAAATTGTCATCAATACCGATATCCGTTAAGGCACCGGAAAGGGCACCCACTGCTGCACCAAAAATTCCCAGCAATGGCTGAAGGAACATCAAGCCGATTAATAAGCCCCAGAAGCCGCCACTTAATGCGCCAGAAGCGACAAGTTCTTGAGATTGTTTAACCTTAACTTTGCCATCTTTGTTTCTGACTACAATTGCTGCATCTTCTAGATCGATTAAATAATCTAGTTCGAGTCTTCGGAGATCGATTAATACTTCATCTGCCTTAAATTCGTCTGGAAAGCCAATTACAATTAGATCGCTCATAATTTCCTCTTTCAGTGATGGTTTGTGTTTAATTACTCTCTCGATCGCGAATCTTCAAAAATGTGATTCGATGGATAATACTATCCTCGATTTAATTTATTGATTTCGATACAATCCGGTTGTAAGGCCGAGCCATAAATGCCGCATATAATCCAGTGCCCAAAGACCAGGCAAAAAGATCCGTAATGAAACTTTCCCAACCGACGCTGCGAACGATATTAGTTAAATCGGCATGAAGAATGTAACCAAAGAAAATCGTTGCATCTCGTGGGGTAAAGGCAATAAATAGGGCACAAATCATGTAGACGAAGACTGTGGTAATCCCTGTCGCAAGGGCTAGAGATCGCACACTCAATCTCATAACTGAATAACTACGGGCACGACTTTCTTCGCTGTGATAAGTACTATGGGTCATGATGAGACTCCTGTGAATGAGCTAGTTTTTTCTGAACGTTGCTGTGGCGACCCCACGGCAAAAATGCAGGGGTGACTGCGGCATAACGGGTATACTCTTCACCAAATTCGGCTAAAGCATCGCCTTCTTCTTGGTGTGCTAAATGGATATACATCGCAACCAAAATCGGGAACATAATCAACGTCAACAGAGTAGGCCATTGAAACAAAAAGCCCAACATGATGATAATGAAGGCGACATACTGCGGATGGCGAATTGTGGCATAGGGGCCTGAAACTGCCAATGTATGACTGCGTTGAGCTTTGTAGAGAACTTCCCAAGCACTGCCTAAGTAATACAGTCCTCCAAAAATTAACACGCTACTCAGAATGTGAATCGGATTCCAATGCGGATCGCCCTTCCATCCCAAAAATGTCCACCACAGATGTCCAGAATCGTGGGAGAAGATATTTAGACCTGGATAACGGGTTTGCAGCCAGCCGGAGAATAAATAAAGGGTTAAGGGGAACCCATACATTTCTGCGAATAATGCCACGATGAATGCTGAGAATGCCCCGAACGATCGCCAATCTCTAGGATTGCGTGGCTTGGTGAAACTAAAGGCAAAGATGATAAATATCAAAGAATTAATAATGACCAATCCCCACAGTCCGTAAGCAGGAACGTTATTCATATTTCCCATGATTCGATTCCTCTAATTGATTTACTAAAGTCC
>CAXTSZ010000103.1:0-7674 GCA_964247125.1 uncultured bacterium | reverse complement strand
CAATCGGTACATAGAGAATGTTGACGGGGTTATCTACGCCACCAAATTCTAATGGCATAAGGAATAGACGCTCTAGCTTACCCATGCGAAACAAATCTTCAGCTTTTGACTGGGAGTCAACATCAGAGAAGTCTGGACTATTGGGCTGTGAAGATTCGTTTTTAAATAAGCCTAGCATTAGGTTCTCGATTGTTATTTAGACACATAGTTAATATGCCCAATATTTCTTGCCAACTTAACCCACCTGAGATTCAATTACGCCTTCGGCTTCATTTACCATCAACCGCAATCGCTCCAATGTTGCCGATTCTACCTTTGTCCATAAACCCCGCTGATTAGCTTCGAGTAACCGTTCTGCCATATCTCGTTGCACCCAGGGATTATTTTGTTCGATAAATTCGCGGACTGATTCGTCGAATAAATAGGCATCGGCGACACTATTTGTCAAATGGACTTATATTCTTCAGATCTCAATTTATTGGCAGATCGATGGGCATAATAGATCTGTGCTGTAAAACATCAGTCTATTTTCAGGGCACTCAAAATTCAGGTGAATAAATATTCTTGAGAATGCGATCGTGGAAATCATCCGACCTTCCGAGCATCAACTAATATTTAAGACCTACGGCAATATGCGCAATGTCATGCGTGAATTTGCGGCAATTGCTCCTTTCTGGATGGTTGTGACATTTGTATTCGTATTAATTTCACGCATAGCATTTCCTGTGTATCCAGATTTAATAACTACTACACTTATCGCTTTATTTCCGTATGTTGGTATCAGCTGTATTTCTATTGCGACTACTCGTGACTACACAGCAATATTCGATTTAGATCTACAGGCTGTAAGAATAGAGTGCTACTGGGTTTTGTTTAAGAAACACCAGTGCCAGCACTATGATTTGGTTAAAATCAAAAATATCATAGTTACAGAAGATGATGAAGTCGATCGCTTCTTTGTCAGGCTCCAGCAATATAGCGGAGAAGATATCTATATTTCCCATTTAGACTCGCTCGATAGATCGATCGTAGACGCGAAAGCTCAGGAAATTCGAGAATTTTTAAGTTTAAACATTAAATCAATTAGATAAATTCAACTCTTCCAATTTGATTCAAGCTTTTTGTGCTGGGAATAGATCGCTAGTATTGACGACAATTTCAGCGAACTGGGGTAAGTTAATCGATCTAGGTGGCGTGACAATCTCAATACTGGTGTAGATATCACCTTCAGGTTGACGATATATTTCTAAGCGATCGTCAATCAAATTGACAATCCAATATTCACTAATTCCGGCTACTGCATAGAGTGGTGCCTTAACATCGCGATCGAATTCAAGACTCAAATCAGCAACTTCAATTACCAGAATAATATCTGCTGGTGATGGATGACTGTTCACATAATCATCCGATCGCAATCTCGCAATGACAATATCGGGTTCTGGTTCGCTATTATTAGGTAAAGTAATCGGATCTTGACAGCGCACGATCGCCCGTCGTTGAATGAGCGTCGGTAGTTCTGTGATAAGTCTGGTAGTAGAAACCGTATGTCGAGTGCCTTTTGCTGCCATAGTGAAAATTCGCCCTAAAATCAGTTCTACCCGCTCTCCTTCCCTGATGATGCCACTTTGCATCATCTCGTAATATTCGGTACTAGTGAGCTGACGGATTTGAGTATTAACCATGCGATCGACCTCTAGTGCAACTTACTTTCTACAATAACAATCACATGTGACCCCGCCCTATGATTAACCTGCGCACTGACGCTAAAAACCTATTAACTGACCTGATCAACCGCTATCGACATCAGGTCGATTACCTGGCGATTCGCCTCGAAGAAGCCGAAGGTATCGATATCCTGCTCCGGGGCAACAAAGTTGAAACCCTCAGTGAAGGGATATCCATTGGTGGGCAAGTGCGGGCTTGTCACAAGGGCGGTTGGGGTTTCGCCAGCTTTAATCATCTGGATACTTTAGCCGATCGCATTGCCGAAGCGATCGCCGCTGCCCGGATTGTCGGCGACGATGAAACAATTTTGGCTCCGATCGATCCCATCCAAGACAGTTGTATTTTGCCCCTGACTGGTACCGACCCCCGCCATATCTCACTGATCGACAAAAAAAACCTGTGCCATCGTTATAGCGAAATCCTCCGCCAAGTCGATCCCCGGATCATCACCACCTCAGTTCGCTACGGTGACAGCGCCCAGCGTTGCTGGCTAGCCACTTCCGAAGGTACTTTAATCGAGCAAGAGTGGATTGACCTAGAAACGCGCTTTGCCGCCACTGCTCGGCATGGTGAAACTGTGCAAACTGGCCGCGAAACTATTGGTTCGCGCAAAGCTTACGAAGATATTCTAGATTTAGATATATGCGTGCGTAGTGCGGCTCAACGTGCTGTTGATGCGCTATCTCTACCACCCGTAAACGGTGGCGCCTATACGGTAGTAATTGATCCCATCTTGACCGGACTCTTTGTTCATGAAGCTTTTGGTCATTTATCAGAAGCCGACATGGCTTACGAAAATCCCGATCTGCTGGAAGTGATGACGATGGGCAAGCGCTTTGGCTGCACCGATCTCCAGATTTTCGATGGAGCTGTTCCAGCTGGTCACCGGGGCAGTTACTTATACGACGACGAAGGAACGCCGGCGACCACTACACAACTCATTCAAGATGGGGTATTGGTGGGGCGGCTGCATTCGCGCGAAACGGCTGGTAAGCTGGATGAGCAACCCACTGGTAATGCCCGCTGCTTAAATTATCATTACCCGCCGATTGTCCGCATGACTAACACTTGGATTGAACGCGGTAAAACGCCAGTCGATCGCTTATTCGATGGCATCAGCACCGGCGTCTATGCCAAGAATTGGTTGGGTGGCATGACCAACGGTGAAATGTTTACCTTCAGTGCTGGCGAAGCCTGGATGATCCGCGATGGTCAGATCGCCGAGCCTGTTCGAGATGTCACGCTGTCTGGCAATGTGTTCAAAACTCTGGGCGATATTGAAGGTATTGGTGACGACTTCTATTGGGATGAATCTGGTGGCTGTGGCAAGGGTGGCCAAAATGGTTTAGCGGTGGGCTGTGGTGGCCCCAGTCTACGGATTCGGGATGTAGTGGTGGGTGGTGAGGCCATAGATAACTAAATGTCCGAAAAAATCGCGATTGTGGGCGGTGGTGCAGCGGGTTTCTTTGCTGCTATTACCTGCGCCCAAGCCAACCCTCATTGCCAAGTTACCCTCATTGAAGCTAGCCCCCAGCCACTCGGCAAAGTCCGCATTTCGGGCGGCGGTCGTTGTAATGTCACCCATGCTTGCTTCGACCCAGCCCAACTGGTGCAGTTTTATCCACGGGGGGGCAAGTCATTACGCGGTGCCTTTAGCCGCTTTCAGCCCCAAGATACGATCGACTGGTTTCAGGCGCGCGGGGTCATCCTCAAAACCGAAGCAGATGGTCGGATGTTTCCGATTTCAGATAGTTCCGCCACGATCGTCAGCTGTTTGATGGATGCAGCTAGCAATGCTGGAGTGCAACTATGGCATGGCACGGCCATCACTAGTGTGGTCAGAACCACTGCCGGGTTTAGCCTAGCGACGAAGCATGGTCAAGAGTTAGTGGTGGATAAATTGCTATTAGCTACTGGTAGTAATCCGACTGGTTACCGCTGGGCGCAGGAGTTGGGGCATTCGATCGCACCCCTTGCTCCTTCTCTGTTTACTTTTAATATCAAAGACCCGCGCCTCACCGATTTACTTGGCATTGCGGTCAAAACAGCTACAGTGAGTCTGAATAAAGATAAAAAGCTGACCCACACTGGCCCGGTCTTGATTACACATTGGGGACTGAGCGGACCCGCAATTTTGAAGTTATCGGCTTGGGCGGCGCGGTTTCTGCATGAATGTCGCTATCAGGCAACTTTAACTGTTAATTGGCTACCAGAATTCCCGGCTGCTAAACTGCGCGAAATGCTATTGGCTGTTAAGTCTCAGCTGCCTCAGAAAAACATTCACAATAGTTGTCCGGTGCCAATCCCGCAAAGATTATGGGCATCTTTACTTGATCATTGTGAGATTTCGGTAGGTGATCGGTGGGCAGGATTGTCGAATAAAAAGCTCGATCGATTGCTCCAAGAACTGCAACGTGGCGAATTTCAGATCACTGGCAAGGGCGTTTTCAAAGAGGAGTTTGTGACCTGTGGTGGAGTCAAGCTAGCTGAAATTGATTTTAAAACGATGGCTAGCAAAGTTTGCCCCGGCCTATATTTTGCTGGTGAAATCATTGATGTCGATGGGGTGACTGGGGGCTTTAATTTTCAGAATGCTTGGACAACGGGCTGGATAGCTGGTCAGGCATTAGCTGATCAATGGCCGTCAACTTCCAATGTATAAAATCACAGACTGGGGTTTTGGTTACTTCACCACTGCAAAGCAGCGGCCTCATCACCATGCTCTAATCGTCGTTTACTATCATCCTCAAACCAAGCAATTACGATCTCTGGTGTTAATTCGGCTATAGGAATATTTCGATCGATCGCAATCTTTTGCAACAAACGCAACGAAGAAATCGTAATCCGGGTCAAAAACTTCTCGTGCGTAGACAGCAAAGCGCGATCGACTGCCCCCGCCTCTGCCGTAGTTAAAAACTGCTGACTATCCATACTACTCATTCTCTTCAAAATTAGGCAATTGCAAACGCTGCGGTAGTTCTACCATGGGCAACTCCAACAATTCTAGCGCTGGTTCCAACTGTTGGGGAATTACGACAGCGGGCGCGGCTAACGGCAACATCAGCGGCTTCTCTACCCAGTACTTACTTACTGGTAAAGTTGTTTCCAAATCGTCTAAGGGGCGAGGAATTACCATGACCGCACTCAGTTCACCAATCCGCTCGGCTTCTTGCATCCCGGCTTCTACTGCGATCGCCACATCCGTAATCGATCCCCTAATAATCACTGTACACAATCCTTCCCCAATTTTCTCGTACCCCGCCACCTGAATATCAGCAGCTTTCATCATCACGTCCGCCGCTCCCACCAAGGCCGGAAAGCCCCTGGTTTCCAGCAGTCCGATCGCCTTGCCCGCCAACTTATTG
The DNA here is from genome assembly GCA_964247125.1 of uncultured bacterium. GTDB lineage: Bacteria > Cyanobacteriota > Cyanobacteriia > Cyanobacteriales > Chamaesiphonaceae > JAAFHZ01. Next base: position 2,584 of record CAXTSZ010000103.1, on the reverse strand, counting down.
GAACCATTGCCCTTAGTAAGCAAAGCCAAAATGCTGCCGATCGGTAGCACCAATTCTAGATTGGGCAACGGACGAGCAATAATCGTACTGGAGATTTCCTGACCAAATTTTTCGGCAGTATCGATACCAACTTCAATCGCAATCCGGACATTTGCGATCGTTCCTCTCACCACCGCCGTACAATAGCCTGCTCCAATCTTTTCGTAACCCACGAGGGTAACACTAGAAGATTTCAGCATCATATCGGCCACTCCCACAATCGCGGGGAAGCTTTGGGTCGAAATCAAGCCGAGAGCCTGATCGGTAAAGTCATCAGGAGAACGCTGTCTAGCTGCGGCCATTGCGAACCTCGGAGGGAGTGCTGATTAGAAATAGCTAATTAGAGTATATGCTGCTGTGTTATTAGTCATCACTGGCTCTGGCTCGAATCAATTCCAACTACTTCAAATCTGGTTTTTCATTGCGCAAAGTAGCTAGTAGCCGCTCTAAACTCTTTTTGCCATAGATCGGAGCATTAATGGTGAGCGCTACTGGTGCATTTTCGGTCGAAGCTATATTATTTGGTAAATTGACTGGATCATCCGTTATTGGCTCTGCGGCTGCTGGTAATGGCAACCCAGAATTAATCAAAGAATTTGGGGGTACTATCGCCCGCGCCAGAACGACACTATCAATAATGCTGGTAGCCGAACCAATACAAGCATGGTCGCCCACCTGACTATTACCAATCACCAATGTGCCCATCCCCAAAATAACTCCAGTCCCAATTACTAGGGTACCGCTGTGCGCGTGTAAAACACACCCCCAGCCGATGCAAGCACCGGCACCAATGACCAACTGGCTGCCAACATCGGCGTGGAGCATCACCCCCGTGGCCACATTTGCTGTAGGATGCACCATCACGTTCCCACTAACAGCAGTGGGTCGATCGTTCATGGGCATAGCTGGCAGCAGAGACATAGCTGGTGGGGGCGACGGGGATGCTGATGACTGAGTTATTTGCCGGGACGGTAAATAACTTGTTCAGCTACCCGTTTTTTAGCTTTCTTATCTACTCCAATCACCCGCACATATGACTTGCTGTTGTCATTGATGATGCCTTCTAGCGATCGAACAACCGCTGCGGCACTCCCAGCTGTAATTGCTCCACCACTTTCCCAAGAACTAGTCTTGTAGCGGCGCTCATTGGCAAATTCAGTAGTAATTAAACAACCTTGGGCGACTAGCCGGGAGATTAATTCCACGGCATCAAGCGCTAAGACCGAGCTGCTCGCGCTACTACTACCACCATAACTGTTAGCTTTATTACTGACACTATTGCTAGCAGGAGCATTGACTGACTGACCAGGACGATGCACAATCTTTTCGGCAACGCGGCGCTTGGCCTGCGGATCGACCCCGATCACCCGGACATAGTCATTGGGATTAGCGGCAATACAGTTGGAAATCGCCGCCAAGATCGCACCTTCGCTCTGGGCTTCAATGCGTCCACAGCTATTCCAAGAACTAGTCTGGAAGCGACGCTTATCAGCTCGTTCGACGGCTACTTGACAACCTTGGTTGATCAGTTGGCGCACCGTAGTGACCAAATCCGAACCAAGTCCTGCCGTACTGGCGGCACTGCTGCCACTAGTCGTAGCGGCAAAAGAGGTACTCACACTGCGTACTTCCGACTGACCTGGTTTGTCATTAGGACGTTGAATAATTGTTTCTAAAACGCGGCGCTTGGCTTGAGTGTCAATCCCAATGAGGCGAACATATTCGCCGCTGTGTTCTTGCAAGCAAGATTCGAGGCTATTTAGAACATCGCCTTCTTGATTAGAGTTAAAGGGAGAACAATTTTCCCAAGAACTAGTTTGGAAACGACGAGTGTTGGCATGTTCGGTACCCACACGGTAACCCTGCGACAAGAGGCGGCGGACGCTGCTGACGACTTCAGGGTGGAGCTTCACATTACTGTTATACATAGTTGTAATAGGTGGAGATGAGGAATTAGAGGAATTATTAATATCAGCTGCTTGGTTAGCGGCATGAAGCTCACTTAGTTCTTGGCGCAGTGGCACCATACACTCTTCATCACTGGCGCATCGGTAGCCAGAAGCTAGTGCTTCGTTAACATGAATGATGTGAGAGGTAAAGGCTAGATCTGCCGCCTGGGCATCAGGTAGTCGATCGGCCTGCTGTTGGGTCGTGATAATAGCTCCAGATGGCACATACTTGCCCGGTGGAATTGTCACGTCCTGAATCAGGGCATGCATCATTACCACACAGCCATCACCGACCCGGGAATTAAAAACAGTCGATCGAAAGCCGATAAAACAGTTATTACCCACATAGGCCGGACCGTGGATCAGCACCATATGAGTAATAGAGGTGTCATTTCCAATCCAGACCGAGTATGGATTATTATCGTCACCGACGACCCGGCCTTCTTCTAGACCATGAATCACTACTCCGTCTTGGATGTTGCTGCTTTCGCCGATGAAGAAAGGATTTCCTTCATCTGCCCGAATCGATGTGCCGGGGGCAACCATGACATTCGCACCAATATGCACATCGCCAATCACCTGGGAAAAGGCGTGAA
>CAXTSZ010000102.1:0-7857 GCA_964247125.1 uncultured bacterium | reverse complement strand
CGGCTAAAGTGGGATTCGCTCATGCCAGTCAGGGTCGCCAAATCCAAAATCGATAAATCTTGTGTCAAATTCGCCCTCATGTAATCAATGACTCGCTCCAACTGCGATCGGGGTAAACCGTTGGCTTTGAACTCAAACGCAGGTTTGCCGATTGCATAGTTCCGCACTAAACGAGCGGCAAGTGCCGTTCCCAATGACTCGCCATACAACCTGCCAGACATGCAACCCGTTTGGATTTCCAGCTTGAGCGCGAGGGCTAATTGCTGGATTACCGGATCATCGATCGAAAACTGTGGCATCAGTTCTATTTCACGCTGCATCAATTCTTGAGTGATTTGATTTAGCAATGTTGGACAAATCGCAATCACCGAAAATTCGACTTCCCGATCCCAGTTTGTCCAATGATTTAGAAATGCTGGGATAACATCTATGCGACCGTTGCCGTGAGCGTAGTGTTTAAATTTGCCATCCAAACTACGCTCTACCTGAAAGCAACTTTTGGGGTCTGTGATTACCAGTGAATGTTGTAGAAGGCAATGCTCCACCGTTCTGTAGGGAGGATGGCAGTAGTGGGTGAAGGTTAACCCTTTCCATCCCGTATGATAGCTAGCTACTAGGGGTGTTTGTGGCAGCACTCGCGCTGCTTCTTTTTGGTTTGTAAGATCGAGTGTGGAGGCTGCATGATTCACCATCGGCTTTAACCCATTCAAGATTTCACATCCCCAGCAGGATTAGGATAATTCTAGCAGAATTGGGTGAGACGGCACGTTACGGCTCAGACTATTGTAGGGGTGTCTACAAAAGGCGATCGTACCCAGTATCCCTTTCAGACAGCCGCTTCTACCTCAAAAGACGGCTAACATCGATATTCGGGATTCCCAAACTACCAAATCAACTGGCATTACTGGTTGCACCAAAAATCACCTGGAGTATTAACTATGAGTTCAAATCAACAGCTTCTGCAAAGTTTATACACAGCCTTCAATAACCGCGAGCTGGAAACAATCATCTCTGTAATGCACCCAGATGTGAAATGGGCGAACGGGATAGAAGGCGGCTTCGTTTACGGACGTGATGCGGTGCGCGAATACTGGACTAATCAATATAAGGTTATTCAAGTGCAGCTTGAGACCTTAAAGTTTGAAACCGATGAAAACAATCGAAATGTCGTTACCGTTCATCAAATTGTCAGAGATTTGCAAGGCAATTTGCTCGTGGATACAACAGTCGAGCAAATCTTTACCATTGAGAATGGTGCGATCGTTCTTTATGAAATTGGTGAAACTGAAACCATCCAAGAGATGATTGAACAGACGAAAGCTGCCAACGGTTGAGCAAAGCCCACACTGTGCCTAACGGCAGGCTGTCGCCAACATGAACGATGATGTTTCGGCGATCGATCGAGCAGGGATCGACCCAGGCGTAAGTCTTTCCACTCCTGTCGTCCGGCCACTGCACCCGATTGGGCGTTGCCGCGAACGGCGGGGTAGTGTCTTTCGCGGAGAGGTTGCTTCACCTCTTGATGTCGATGAGCTTCCAGCCGTTAGGCCCAGCACCATGTCCTTCACCACAACTTTTATGCTAGATAAATCTGCGCCAGAAGTGGAACTGTTACGCGCGGCGTATGCTGCCTTCAACGCGCGAGATCCTGATGCCACCCTAGCTACCATGACTCCCGACGTGACTCTGCCGAACGGGATGGAAGGCGGCTATGTCCGTGGACATCAAGCAGTTCGCGCTTATTGGACGAGGCAATGGTCCATCATCCATCCGCACGATGAACCAATTTCCTTTCACAGGGAGGATTCCGGGTGCATCTTAGTCGATGTGCATCAGGTCGTGCGCGACCTAGCTGGAACAGTTCTTTCCGATCGGCACCTTGGTCATCGTTGTACCATTAAGAATGGCTCAATTCAAGCAATGGAAGTCTGTCTACTTCCATCGTCCGGACTCAGTGCCTAACCACGCTTGACCCAACATTACCAGTGTCCATCTAATAGGGGGAAATGCGAGGATTGATGAAAAGTGAGAAAGAAAAGATGCTGGGGGGTGAACTCTACAACCCGCTCGATCCGCAACTAGTCGCAGAACATCAACGTGTCCGACTACTCTTCAAGGCATTTAATGATACCCGTGACAACGAAGAACGTATTCATCTGCTCCAGCAAATAATTCCGATGGCGGGCAAGCGATTATTTATCGAACCGCCTTTCTACTGTGACTATGGCAGCAATATCACGATCGGTGATAATGTTTATTTCAACTTCAACTGCCTCATTCTAGATACTGCCCCAGTGACAATCGGCTCGAATGTGTTATTTGGACCAGGAGTCCAGATTTATGCAGCAACCCACCCCCTCAGTGCAGCACAGCGGCGGACTGGCTTGGAATTTGGCAAACCAGTATCGATCGGTGATGACGTGTGGGTCGGCGGTGGTGTGATTATTTGTCCTGGAGTCAGGATCGGCGATCGATCTGTCATTGGTGCTGGAAGTGTTGTCACGAAAGACATCCCCGCCGGAGTACTCGCAGCAGGCAACCCCTGTCGTGTTATCCGTGAGATTGAAGAATAGTATTCCGTCTGGCATACCAAGCGTGCATCAGCAGAGTTTGGAAGAACAGCACTGGTGGGTCAAATCCGCCTGCTGCAATAATTGAGGCAACTTCTGACGGTGGTAGCACAGCTACATCGCGACCATAAGCGGCAATAATCCTGGCACGAACCATTTCAAATGGCATTCCCGCCGATGCCATTATCCGTAGCCAAATATCCAGAATTTCTGGATAGCTTGCAGTAGATCGATCGTAAGCGAGATCGGCATTAATCAAATAACCCTGAGATCGCAGTCTCGCAGCAATCTGATTAAAAAAGTTGCGCCGCTCCTCTGGCTGCAATAAGAACTGAGAAACAAACAGGCAAGTCGCCGCATCAAATGTATCCGATCCAGGTAGTGAATCGAGATAACCCTCGTGAAAAGTACAGCGGGAGGTGATGCCAAGATCTTCAACCCGCTGGCGACAAATATCCAGCATCGGTGCCGCAGGCTCTACCAAGGTGAACCGCCATTGCGGAAAGGCTTGGGCAAGATCGATTACTTCTGAACCAGTACCAACACCAACACAGAGGATCTGGGCATCCTTTGGAAGTTCGGACAAGATCCTACGCATAAGAAAATTCAGTGCATCGCGCATCGGCGCAAACACAGCATTCCCTTTGTCATAGGAAGAAGCCATTTGTTGACCAAATACGATCGCTGGTTCTCGATTTGTCATGATAAAAACCAATAGTTGACGCAGTCGCTATGCACCATCACGTGCCTATCCAGTTTGTCAAATTCTTACGGCGATTCACCTCAGCCAGAAATCCAAATCAATTGTTGACAACATGCTAATATCTAGACATCGACAGCATATTGTCAATATCTATCAACAAAAAGCCGCCAACCTGATGTCACAGCTAATCGCTGCGCATGGGCAATGCCGTGCATCAAAAATACCTTAACGCCGCTGATTTCCACGAAATACAAACAAAACTAAACAAAGGAGAGCAATCATGATTTTAGGTACAGGAGCCGCCGGACAATTAGGAACAGCAGTAATCAACCATTTACTGAAAAAGACATCCGCCAACCAAATTGCCGCACTTGTGCGTGATGAGAGCAAAGCCTCTACCTTGAAAGAACAAGGGGTAGACATCCGCATCGGTAGCTACGACGATCGTGCCTCACTCGACAAGGCCATGCAGGGAGTCGAAAAAGTCTTACTAATTGCCTGAACAGATGAAGATAATCGCCTGCGGCAACACCAAAATGTCATAGATGCCGCCCAAAAAGCTGGGGTTCAATGTATCGCCTATACTAGCCGAGCATTGAAAGACCGAAACACTTTGGCAAACAAGTTGATGGTGGGTCATTTTCAGACGGAAGATTATATCAAAGCGAGTGGGTTGGACTATGCCATCTTCCGCAATGTTTTATACATGGACACCATCCCACAGTTCGTGGGGGGCAAAAGAGTTTTTGATACGGGGATTAACTTACCGACTGGTGCCGGACGAGTGCCCTTTGCCCTGAGAAGCGAAATGGGCGAAGCGATCGCCAATGCACTGTTAGAGAGCAATCGCACTAACCGCATCTACCAACTCACCGGCAGCGAGTCATATTCCTTTGACGATGTTGCCGCTACCATTGCCAATTTATCAGGTAAAAAGGTAGCTTATACACCTGCCAATCGATCGGTATTTGAGGCGCAAATGAAAGAACGTGGCGTAACGGAAGTAATGGTTGGAAGGGTCGTAGGTTTTCTCACAGACATCAAGAATGGTCAGGAAGCAGAGGTTAGCCCCGAACTGGAAAATCTACTTGGGCGAAAACCTGCATCGCTTAACGAAGGGTTGAAAGTTCTTTTCAATTTATAGGACTGCGCGATTTTGTTTATCGGTGCAAACCAGAAATTATTTTAGCCTCGCTTCATCGCCCGATCAATATCTCGTTGATCGTCTTTCTTTTTCAAATCATCTCGTTTGTCGTAGAGCTTCTTACCGCGTGCTAGTGCGATCGACACCTTAACCTTGCCATTCTTCAGATACATTTTGACCGGTACTAAAGTCAGACTCTGCTGATTGACCTTGTCGACCAAGTGCCGAATCTCTTTTTTATGGAGCAAGAGCTTCCGCGTCCGCGTTGGCTCATGGTTATAGTAAGCACTGGTAGTAGCGTGAGCCGAAATATGGGTATTCAATAGCCAAGCCTCACCATTGCGGATCAAGCCATAGCTGTCCCGCAAATTGATTTTGCCTGCCCGAATCGATTTTACTTCGGTGCCCGTCAATGATATTCCGGCTTCTACTACCTCCAGGAATTCATATTGAAATCTGGCCTGTCGGTTATCAGCTAATACCTTAATTCCACTGTTTTGCTTCTCACTCATAAGCTCCAGTATAGCCTACAGCAAATGCTCCCAATCAATATTTTCCTTGATTTTCCCTAGTACCCCTTTAATTTCCTGAGTCCTATTTTTATCTACGACCAAAGTCACATTACCATCTCGCACCACCACAATATTCTCTAAACCAATCGTCACAATCACCTCATCACTACTACTGGCATATAGAATTGCCCCCGCAGTATCCAAGCCAATATGTTGCGCCAGTTCCACATTGAGATTATGACTAACATCACCTTTCAGGAGGCGTTCGATCGCATTCCAGTCACCCATGTCATCCCAACCAAAACTGGCAGGTAGGACATAAGCTAGCTGGGTTTTTTCCATCAGCGCATAGTCCACACTCTGCTTCTTAATCGTCGGATAAGCATCCAATCCAGAGGCCATCAAGGGCTGAATAATTTGGGGCGCGTGCAACTGCATCTCGGCCAACAGTGTTTCGGCAGTGAAAATAAACATGCCACTGTTCCAGGTGTAATTGCCAATTTTCAGGAATTCGGTAGCAGTAGCCTGATCGGGCTTTTCCGTAAACCTATTTACCTTATAGGCTTTTTGCCCTAAATACTCACCAGCAGTTTCGCCCTCCTGAATATAGCCATAACCAGTCGAAGGAAAATGGGGCGCAATTCCTAAAGTGACGATCGCTGGTTTTTGCTGGGCTAATAACGCCGCCGCCCGCAGAGTCTGATTAAAACCAGCTTCATCAGCAATGTGATGATCAGCCGGAAAAAAACCAACAGTGGCTTTTTGGCCATGTCGCGCCGCCACGGCCAAAGTAGACCAAGCCACCGCCGCCGCCGTATCACGCCCCTCTGGCTCCACTAACAAATTAGTCAAGGGCAGTTCTGGCAATTGTTCTTGCACGCCCGCTGCCAGCTGAGCAGAAGTCACCACCCATACATTAGCCCAGCCCCCGGCAATTTCCAGCAACCTTTGAGCCGTGGCTTGCAACAAGCTCACACCACTCCCATCCAAAGATAAAAACTGCTTCGGACGATGCTTGCGACTTAGTGGCCAAAAACGTTCGCCTTTGCCACCAGCCAGAATGATCGGAATTAAAGTTTTGGTCATGGGTCAGGGATAGCTTAAGTGTATGCGCAAAAATATGGTTAAGTTGCCAAATTAATTGAGGGTTGAGGCACTTCAAAGTTGGCTTAAAACAGCAAAAAGTAGCATCAGGAGCCAAGATGGTACTTTTCTAATCTTCGTGGTCATCGAACGGATCATCCAGCTGAGCAGCTGGTGGCCCAAAAGAGAGATACAAACCATAGCCAGTAATAGCTACAATGATCGCTCCCAGTGAAATACTAAGAACTGTTGCGGATTCCATATGAGTTACAAGTTGCGAATGATATACTTCTATAATATATTGCGATATGTTAAAGCAAACTTTTTATAGCTTATTTTTTGGTGACCTATGGGACAACGTACAAAGTTAGGCGATATTCTCCGACCACTAAACTCCGAGTATGGGAAGGTCGTCCCAGGTTGGGGAACCACACCAGTCATGGGTGTTTTCATGCTCTTATTTGCAGTTTTTCTACTCATCATCCTGCAAATATACAACTCTTCACTGGTACTAGACGGCTTCTCCGTCAACTGGGGCGGCGTTAAATAACAACACACCATCATTAGTCAGGAGGGCAGGGGAAAATCACATTCTTCCCCTGCCTTGTTAGTATCTGAACTATCTTAAATTATGAGTAAACAGCAAAATCATCCTCAAGAAAAGAAAGATCGTGAGACGATCAATCAAATAATGCAGGGCGGTGCCGAAGATCCGGTGAGTTTGGCCGAACTAGCCAGACTGCGCATTCGTTACCAAGGATTTCCAGGCGCATTAGCAATCAAAGATAGTCTTGACCAACTACTCAAAAAATGGGGGCTCACCGAAGCGGAGCTATTTGCCAAAACTCGCCAAATTCATAGCAATGAGCGGATCTACCAAGTCCGTAGTAAGTTTCAAGAACAAGAAGATTGGACATAAAACATCCACAATTACCATGGCTATCAGCAGCCAGTACGCCATGACATTAGGCAATATGGTATTCTATGCTTGACTCATTATTGATAGTAGAATCACAGGCGCGGGTCGGTTCAGCATCTATCCATAGAATAAAGATTTTCAAGTTTAAGTTTGTTTATCAATTTCATTAATCGACTCCTATTATGTCTGAATCATCCCATCCCGAAGATAGTGAACTAAACGATTTAGTGAATTTAACAGATGAAACTGGTCGAACTCTCAGTTGCTATGTTGAAAAGTATCTAGAATTAGATTCTAAAACTTACTTGCTGCTGCTACCAGTCGATTCTCCGATCGAAATCTTCGCCTGGAACGAGGACGAGGAAGAATCAGCTGAACTAATTGCGATCGATGAAGATGATGCGATCGCTAAAGTTTTTGCAGATGCCAGTGCTGTTTTATCTGAGCAAAACCTCACTCTTAAGCAAACCGCCTATACCCTGACAGCATCTGGTGACCTACCACCTCTCGATCCAGAAGAAATTCTGCAAATCGATTTAGATGAAGAAGATTTGGAGCCAGAAGAATTCCAGATTCTCTCGCGTTTCTATAACGAAGAGCAAGAATATGCCATCTGCACTCCAGTAGATCCGCTGTTATTTTTTGGCAAGAAAAATGAGCAAGGTATAGTAGAACTACTATCCGACCAAGAGTCTGATGAAATCGGTCCATTGCTGGAAGACATTCTTCTTGATGAAGCCTAGTTAGTAAAAAACGAATTTCTGATGTTGTTGATTTTTAACTACTATGCACATGAAAAACCAATTTAGCTTACCTAAATGGGCAAAAATTGCTGTTCCAACTGGAATGTTAGCCATGGCAAGCAGCTTGGGACTATCAGCTTGGTGGAATGATGCCATTGCCCCGCCAGCAGTAGCAAACATTCC
>CAXTSZ010000101.1:0-7860 GCA_964247125.1 uncultured bacterium | reverse complement strand
ATTGGGGCAATGCGATCGAGCGGGGTGTTTAATAGTTCGATCGAATCATTACGATAGATCTGTAGGGGCGGTGCCTCCTGCCTGTCCTGTATCAATCTCGATCGCTGCTATATCAAAATGAAGCACATCTTCGCGAACCCCCAACTTCGTATACAAAGCGATAGCAGGTTCATCGCTAATATCCGCCTGTACGTAAACTACATAGGCTCCTCGGACTTCGGCGATCTTTTTCAGCTCCTGAATCAATGCTGTCGCGATGCCCTGGCGACGATGGGTTGCGGCAACAGCCAAATCATATATGTAGATTTCGCTGCGCTCTTGCTCGAATTTTATCAGCTCATAGGCTGCGATGCCACCAACAACTTCGCTATCTTGCAGCGCAACGAGTGCGATGAAGTAGTCATTTTCGAGCAACCGTCTAAGGTAAGCCGTACTGGGCTGATTCCCGCAATAGGTTTCTACTTCGCCAAAGGCTTCGCCGAAAGTCGCCAGCATGGTTCGCATCAATGCGATGTCATCGGGTGAAATTTGGTGAATGCTGAAACGAGGTTGGCGAATTGTCATCGGCTTGAAATTGTTTCTGCTTGCTCTTTTTATTTTAGCTTGAAGAGTTCGATTGTCGTTAGACGACGCGCAAGCTTCGAGTTAGCCTTGCTTCCGCAAATCGCTCGTGACTGGATGACGATCGACATCGGTGGTTACTATCATTCTAATGAAGCGAAGACTATTCAGGCCATGCGACCTAGTAAGGTGTTGAATAAAATAATTGATTCGTGGCGTTAAAACGGGCAACCCCATACCGAAAACGATAGGCTTTATCAAAGAATAACGATAGTATATATTATGGAGCTTGCTACAAAACTATTAACTGTAATCGGTCTGGGTACATTTGAGCTGTGGGCTGCTATTCCAGTGGGCTTTGCTCTTCAACTTCATCCAGTGCTGGTAGGTGTGATGGCTGCATTGGGTGCTGGACTAGGTGTCTTCGTGGTGATATTTCTAGGCGGCAGGTTGCGGGGGTGGTTACTCCGACACCACGACAGTAAAATCCATGAAAAAGGGCGGCCCGGGTTGATCGATCGAATCTGGCAACGCTATGGGGTCATTGGGTTAGGTCTATTAGCACCTTTGCTAACTGGGGCACCAATTGGTGCGGCAGTGGGACTAGCTCTGGGTATCCCAGCTAGTCGCCTGTTTTTGTGGCTGAGTCTTGGTGTCGTACTCTCTAGCACAGTTCTTACCTTGACTGGTACGTGCGTTTACTCACTAACTCTACCGCCAACAAAATAGCCTCTCGCATACTCGTTGCATCCGCCTTATTCTGACCCGCAATATCAAAAGCCGTCCCATGATCTGGTGAAGTTCGCACAAACGGCAACCCAATCGTTGTATTTACCGCTCGATCGAACGCCATCAACTTCACCGGAATCAAACCCTGATCGTGATACAGCGCCAAATAGCCATCAGCTACTGGTGGATTTCCCGTCCCAAACCAAGCCTGCCCTGGTGCCACCCACATCGTATCCGGCGGCAATAACCCCACCAACTTTACTTGGGGATACAGCTGCTGCTGCGATCGCAACCAACCTTCCAACCAATCCACCTCTTCCCGTCCCAACTGCCCTTTCTCACCGCTATGTGGATTCAAACCTGCCACATTAATTTGTGGTGTTGCAATCCCAAAATCATTCTGCAAACAACGGATTAGCAAAGCTAACTTATCACTGAGTAATTGGGGATTTAGTCGATCGGACACTGCTTTTAATGGCATATGCGTCGTCGCCAACAACATCCGTATCTGCCAACCCGTATGGGGCGACCGACCCACAAACATCATCCCAAACTTTTCTACTCCAGCCATTTCTGCCAATAACTCTGTCTGACCAGGATAGTAATGACCTGCCGCCGACCACGCAGACTTGGCGATCGGAGCTGTCACCACTCCATCAAAATTGCCCGCTAGCGTTTGGGCGATCGCTGTTTGCAAAAACTGAAAACTAGCCTCTCCACTCGCCGCATTTTCTCGACCCAACTGAATTTGATTGACAACATCAGATGCCAGTGGCACCTCCCCAAATGTCAGCTGCGCCAGACTGGGTAAATCAGTTGCCCCCATTGCCAATAACTGTTGATGATAGCTAGCTAGTAATTGACTATTGCCGACCAAGGTGAAGCTCGCTGCCGCCATCATCTCTGGCGTCAAAGCCTTGAGTACGACTTCGGGACCAATGCCAGCGGGGTCACCAAGGGCGATCGCTAAACGTGGCCGAGCTTTGTGAGAGAATGTCATAGCTTAATATTCAGGAGTTAATTAAATGATTGGTGAAATTTTTACGGCGGCAATTATTCCTTTCACCTTAATTTTGGTGGGTTTGAGCCTGGGTTTCTTAATCCTCAAGATTCAAGGCCCCGAAGAAGAATAGGTAGGACTGGCACCGGGGGGTGATCCCCCACTTGCCATTAATGTAACGTTTCGTATCGGAAACTGAGAAATTCTGTTAATATTTGAGGGGATGCTTAATATTATTTAATTTTATATAAATGACTTTACTAATCGTCGGTGCTACTGGCACTCTGGGCAGACAAATAGTACGCCGTGCTTTAGATGAAGGCCACGAAGTACGTTGTTTGGTGCGGAGTTTTAGAAAAGCCGCCTTCCTAAAGGAATGGGGTGCTGAATTGTTTCTGGGCGATTTGTGTAAGCCAGAATCACTGGAACCCGCGATGGTTGGGGTCACAGCGGTCATCGATGCCGCCACTGCCCGCGCCAACGATTCGCTCAGTATTTACCAAGTAGACTGGCAAGGTAAGGTCAATTTAATTCAGGCGGCAGCTGCGGCCAAGATCGATCGCTTTGTCTTTATCTCGGTACTAGATGCTGAGAAATATCGATCGGTGCCGCTGATGGATATAAAGTACTGCACTGAAAAGTTTTTAGCAGAATCTGGCCTGAACTACACCATCTTGCAACCCTGTGGCTTTCTACAGGGTTTAGTTGGCCAGTATGCAATTCCGATACTAGAAGGACAAGCGGTTTGGATGGCTGGTCAAGTTGCCCCCACCGCTTTTATGGACACTCAAGATGTCGCTAAGTTTGCTGTCAAAGCTCTTGCTGTCCCTGCTGCTGCCGGCAAGACTTTGCCAGTTGTTGGCAACAAAGCCTGGAGCGGCGATGAAATTATTGGCTTGTGCGAACGGCTTTCTAATAAAGAAGCGAAAGTAACTAGGGTGCCATTGGGTCTACTGACGGCTGTGCGCAAATTTGCCCAATGTTTTGAATGGAGCTGGAACTCTGCCGACAGATTAGCCTTTGCAGAAGTGCTGGCCACGGGTCAACCACTAAACGCCGATATGGCGGCAACCTACAAAATCTTGGGTTTAGATCCGCAAGAAAACACTACCCTCGAAGCTTATTTCCAAGAATACTTCAGTCGGATTGTGAAGAAATTGCGTGAGCTGGAGTACGAGAAAGAAAAGCAAAAGCAGGCCAAAGCGGGCAAAAGCAAAAAAAAGAAGGCATTCTACTAGCCAGAGTAGCCAACGATTTCCGCCGCTGGATCGTGATAGAATAGCTCCACTCTAAAGCATTGATGCTTGTCGAAGTAAACATTAAACACTCAGCCCCAGTGCTAACGTGCCCAAAATAGGCATTATTTACAACGAAGGCAAACCCCTCGCCTGCAACATTGCCACCGAAGTGCAGGATAAATTAACTGGTCTGGGCTGGGAAGTCTGTCTGGCGATGGGGAAGCGCGGTATTTTGGGGTATGCTCACCCCTCAGCTACGGCTAGCTATACTCCGATCGAATCTTTGGCTGCTCCTGGTTTTGACTCCAGCATGAAGTTTGCCTTGGTGCTAGGTGGGGATGGAACAGTACTAGCTGCCGTCCGGCAATTAGCACCCCTAGGTATTCCCTTGTTAGCTATTAATACTGGCCATATGGGGTTCTTGACGGAAACTTTTGTCAACCAGTTACCAGAAGCTTTAGACCAGGCGATCGCTGGTGATTATCAGATCGAAGAACGTGCCATGCTGACTGTGCAAGTTAAGCACAAAGACACCTTGTTGTGGGAAGCACTGTGTCTAAACGAGATGGTGATTCATCGCGAACCATTAACTAGTATGTGTCACTTTGAGATTGAAGTGGGGCGACATGCCCCTGTCGATATTGCAGCGGATGGCATTATTCTTTCAACCCCGACCGGTTCAACGGCCTACTCGCTCAGTGCCGGGGGACCAGTAATTGCACCAGGAGTGGCCGCGCTACAATTGGTGCCGATTTGTCCGCATTCTTTGGCTTCACGGGCACTGGTTTTTCCAGATACCGAGCCAGTTGTCATCTATCCAGCCAACCCTAACCGATTGGTGATGGTGGTGGATGGTAACGGCGGCTGCTTTATCTTGCCGGACTATCAAGTCCACATTGCTCGATCGACTTACACTGCTAATTTCATTCGTCTTCAACCCCCAGAGTTTTTCCGCATTCTGCGCGAAAAGCTGGGTTGGGGCCTACCGCATATTGCCAAACCCACTTCGGTAGAGTTGCCATAATTTACTCAGCATCTGGGCCTTGTAGTTTGCTGTTGCGGTAGTTAATCCATTCCTGGATCAAAAGCGTCACTAATCCTAGGGCGGCTAGCAGTAAAGCCGCCGCAAAGGCGGCTTGAGTTTGGTACTGCTTATAAGCATCTTCGACATATAGAGACAGCGTTTGGGTTTTACGAGCGATGTTGCCAGATACCACCGATACTGCCCCAAATTCGCCCATGGCGCGGGCATTGGTGAGAATCACGCCGTATAGTAAGCTCCAGCGCAAGTTGGGTAGGGTGACGCGCCAGAAGATCTGCCATTCACTAGCACCGAGAGTGCGGGCGGCTTCTTCTTGGTCAGTGCCGATTTCTTCGAGGACGGGGATTACTTCTTTGGCAATAAAGGGCAAAGTCACAAAGGCAGTGGCTAAGACCATTCCTGGCCAAGCAAAAATTACTTTGAATCCGATTGCTTGCAAAAAGCCTCCTAACCAACCTTTGTTGCCGTAGAGCAAGATCATCATCAATCCCACCACGACCGGGGAGATGGAAAAGGGCAGATCTAGGATGGTGATCAGGAAAGTGCGACCAGGAAATTGATGACGGGCAATGACCCAGGCGGCACAGAGGCCAAAGACGATATTGATGGGGAGGACAATGATCGCGATCGAGAGCGTCAGTAGTAATGCCTGGCAGAATTCAGGATTGGCATAGGATTTGAGAAGGTTGGGAATGCCGCCGCTGAAGGCTTGGATGACGACATTACTAGCGGGCAGCAAAATAATTAGAGCTAGGTAACTGATGGCGATCGCGATCAGGATTTTGGTAGAGTTGGTGGTAAGGGTAGGGGCTACTGACATTGAGATATTTGGGAGGGTTGCGATCGAATGGCCAGTCTCAGTTTAACTGAAACCAGAATTTCCAACGTTGTCGTACCTGATCAAATCTATCAGGATAAATATAAATAAACATTATTTGATCATAGATTTCATTCTTGACTGAATTATAGGTTCACCGCAATTCATAGTATAGATAAGGTGAATTCAGTTAAATCATCAGGTAAAACTCTATGTTCAATCTATCATTTTAGAGATTTTTCGATTATCATCTTTCATAGAGTAAAGCCTAAATTTAATCGGCAATACCAAGACTTAAATCTATGAATAATCTAATTATCCAAATGGCATGGTTAATACCCTGTTATCCTCTCATCGGAGCAATTTTAGCTAGTCCCTGGCTACTAGGATGGTCAGGACAATTGGGACCTCGACCCGCTGGTTATCTCAATATATTGATGGCAGCATTTGCTGGCATTCATGCTCTACTGGCATTGAGTATCGGCTGGAATATGCCCACCCAAGAAATTAGCTATGCTTGGCTGCATAGCAATACCTTAGATATAAATTTCCCGATCGAGATCTCCCCAACTACCCTCACGACCCTAGCCGTGGTAACTAGTATCAATTTTATTGCCCAGATTTATGCGGTGGGCTATTTAGAAACAGATTGGAGCTGGGCGCGGTTTTTCTCGTTAATGAATTGCTTTGGTACCGGGATTTGTGGCTTAATGCTGTCAAACTCGCTGTTTTTTAGCTATGTATTTTTAGAGCTGCTCACCTTAGCTACTTATTTATTAGTGGGCTTTTGGTACGCTCAACCCCTGGTGATTACGGGTGCCCGAGATGCTTTTTGGACTAAACGAGTGGGCGATATTATTCTGTTGATGGGCGTGATTGCGCTTTACCCAGTAGCGGGTACTTGGAATTTTACGGAGTTAGCAGCTTGGGCGCAGACAGCTCAACTAAAGCCACTAACAGCGACGCTGTTGGGATTAGCACTGATTGCTGGGCCATTAGGTAAATGTGCCCAAATTCCTTTTCAGCTGTGGTTAGACGAAGCGATGGAAGCACCAGTGCCCGCTACGGTGTTTCGGAATGCAGTAGTGGTGGGAGCTGGGGCTTATGTCTTGGTGAAATTGGCTCCGGTGATATCGCTATCGCCAGTAGTCTTGAATATATTGACGGGCTTGGGAGTCAGTACTGCTATTTGTTGTTCGCTGATTGCGATCGCCCAGGTAGATATGAAACGGGTGCTTTCTTACTCTGTTAGTACCTATATAGGTTTAGTTTTTATGGCCGTTGGTACTCAAAACCTAGATTCTGCTCAATTTATCTTGTTTAGCGAATCTTTTGGCATTGCCTTGCTCTATATGAGTACTGGAGCCATCATTTGGACAAATATTACGCAAGATTTGACTCAACTGGGTGGTTTGTGGTCGCGCCGCCCGATTACTGGGATGGCAATGTTGGTTGCGATCGGTGCTTTCATTGCTATGCCTCCTTTTAGTGGCTTCTGGGCTTTACTGCAACTGGTCACCAGTCTTTGGGTAGAACAGCCTGGGTTAGTAGCGGTGATTCTAGTTGTAAATGCTTTGACGGCTTTTAGTTTGACCCGGTTGTTCTGTCGGATTTTTCTGGGCGCAGCGCAGCCGATGGCACAGCGATCGGCTGAAGCTTTTTGGTTAATTAATTTGCCAATAGTGTTTACGGCCATCTTGGTTTGTCATCTGCCAATTATTCTCAGCCGTTTGGAAGTATTACCGGAGTTGAGTGCAGTCAATTTGTTCTTGGCTCCTGCTTTGTTTTGGTCAAGCGTGATGGGCATTACGGTGGGTGGACTGATTTATGGGATGGAAACAGTACCTAAGCCAGTCAAGTTGCCAATTCCTGCTATCCAGAATTTTTTTACTTACGACCTCTATGTGCAGCGACTGTATCAGGTGACGATTGTCTTATTGGTGGCAACTAGTGCAAAGGTGGTGAATTGGTTCGATCGCTACATTGTAGATGGCTTAGTCAATCTGGTGGGCTTTGGCACTTTATTTAGCGGTCAATCACTGAGATATACCAATACTGGACAGTCGCAGTTTTATATTTTATCGATGTTCTCAGGGGTGGTAATACTGGGGTTGTTGATTGGCTTGTTTATTTAATTCACAACTATGATTAGGAGGCTTTAGCTAATGCTGAGTTTAGTAATTTGGCTGCCGATTTTAGGAGCGCTGTTAATTGGAATTTTGCCGGGGTCTAGTCGATTCGGCAGAGCCGATGTTCCCCGAACGATCGCCTTGGCTGCGGCGGGAGCTAGTTTATTTGGCACTCTGGCGATTGCCACCTTATTCAATTATCAAAATGCTGGACTACAGTTTGTCGAGCATTTAAGTTGGATTCAGCCTTTGGGCTTGGATTACGCTTTGGGTGTTGATGGGTTGTCTTTACCCCTGATGATCTTGAATGCGTTATTAATCTTACTGGCCGTTCAAGCTACCAG
>CAXTSZ010000100.1:0-8181 GCA_964247125.1 uncultured bacterium | reverse complement strand
GTTGGAAGGTTGATAGGCTTGAGCATTAGCTTTATTTACAATTACCAGTAAACCAGTCGCTAGAGCAATAACCGGTAGTAATAATACAAAAACCTTCATTGAAACTCTGGTGAAGAATGCGCCCAATACTAATCTATTCATCTAGATCGAGTCAAACAATTAGAAACTTTAGATACAAATATTCAAAATTCGTAGCATCTTGCCTTCAGGGAAATTGCTGTTTAGCACAATAGACAATCTTTACCCATCAGAGAGGGAGTGGCGAGTAAAGCTTGTAGGAATGAAGTTTAAATAGTGCTTGTAACATGATGAAAAACTGATGATTTTAATTTATTTTAAATGGTGAAAATTTAAATGCTTTCTTCAGCGGGAACCATGAGGATGGGTCTGATTTGGGGGACAAACAATTTTATTCCTTTTGGTTTCACCCTCGGTACTGGCTGCTAGCAATGTGACTTTTCCGTGGCCATCAAATTTCCAACCAACTGCTGGTGTTGGCGATGGGCTGGCGATCTTTGTATTATTGGCCTCTGGTCGAGCTTGCGCTGCCCGAGTATCGAGCCAAATCACGTCGCTGGTAAAGGCATCTTCGGTATTGGGCGGATGCCCGCCTCGCCCGGTAATAAAGAATTTGTTGTCTGGTTGATTTGTGCTACAAGCTTGCGAGATCTGGTTGCTAGCATCGGTGGGCGCAGTGGGTAATTCGCCCGTGTCTTTACCGGGATCGATGCCGGGCGTGTTGATATTAATGTTGCCAGTTTGGCCAAACTCAGAACTAGCGGTAATGTCGCTCCCATCGGTTAGCTGGGGGCGCAGTTGAATACCAAACAGACCTTGGGAATTAATGTTGACATTACCACCTCTCCCCCCCACGGCATTGGCAGTGATATCACTATTTTCTCTAGGGATAGCAACAATTAGTTTGGAGTTGATATTGATGTTACCGCCATCACTACCCTGGGAAGTTGTGCCAAGGGCGTTAGTGGAAATTTGGCTACCGCGCCGCAAGAGCAATAAGTTCGTTTCAGTAGGTGAAATATTACTACTGGGAATAGACGGTGATGCATTTCTACTCCCGATCGTGATATTGCCCCCGTTACCCAGGATTGATCGAGCCTCAACTGTCGCACTATTATCCAAGGATATTTGAGGTGAAGTAACTATAATATCGCCAGCAACTCTAGTGGGACTTAGGGAATTAACCAGCAAGCTACTATTACTAAGCTTCACTGCATCAGTAGCCAAGACTTGAATAGTGCCCGCCCGCCCCATGCCAGCAGTGCTAGATTCTAGTTGAGCACCATTACTTAAAGAGATCGATTTAGCGGCGATACTGATATCGCCCCCATTTCCGATCCCTTCCTCAAATACCGTGCTGGAAATCACTGATTGATCAGCTAAAGAGATAAGATCTTGAGCTTTTACTACCACGTTGCCAGCATCACCCCGACCAAAGGTGGGAGTTAGAATAAAAGCCCCATCCCGCAAAGCGAGAGTGCCAGGGTTGACGGTAATATTACCTCCATTTCCTTGTGCCCCGGGACCGATGGCACTACTAATTCCACTCTTCCGGCTATCTTGTGTTCCAAAAATATTAATGGCTCTATTGACGGTTAAATCAATGTTGCCAGCATTCCCTTGTCCATTTGTGGCCGAGGATAGAAAAGAACCATTTTGCAGAGATAATGATCCGGCATTGATCAGGATATCCCCCCCCTTGCCGATCCCTTCTGCACCTATTGAATTAGAGATACTGGCATTGACTAGAGTAATTGCATCCTGTGCAACTACTTGAATATTTCCAGCATTCCCCCGACGAAAAGTGTTGGCTGATATAAAAGCATCATTAGCTAAAGAAATAGTAATGGCCTTAATATTTATGCCTCCGGCGTTCCCTTGGCCATCGGTTGCAGATGTCAAAGAAGCACCATCTTGCAAAGATAATAATCTAGTATTGATATCAATATTACCGCCCGCGCCGACCCCCATAGTTCCGATAGAGCTGGTGATACTAGACCGACCCTTCAGGAGTAAAGAATCTTGTGTCGTGACGACTACATTGCCGGCATTTCCTTCTCCCAAACTAGAGGCAATGAGAGTACTATCCAGCAAGGACAGTGATCGAGCCTGAAGATGGATATTGCCACCATTCCCAACTGCTCCGGTACCCACCGAACTTAAGACGTTAGAAGCATTGAGGGCAACAGTATCCGTAGCTGTGAGTGTGACATTTCCCGCATTTCCTTGGCCAAAAGTGGAAGATGCTAGAGTAGATCCGCCAGTCAATGATAAGGAGTTAGCAGTCACAATAACATTGCCAGAATCGCCGGCCCCAAAAGTGGAAGATAGCAGGGAAGAGCGATCGGCTAAGGATAGAGAATTAGTGGTCACCGATAAATTACCGCTTTTCCCAATTCCACCTGCTTCGACGGAGTTGAAGACCCCCGCATTGTTAAGGAAAATAGCATCTTTGGCTGTAAGGGTGATATTTCCGGCATTACCTTGACCCAAAATTGAAGATGTTAGCAAAGAATCATTAGTTATCGACAAGGAGTTGGCTGTCACCGATAAACTACCACTATTTCCAATGCCTTCGGCTGTCACTAAGCTCAAGATCCTCACCCCATCGAGATTAATAGCATCTTGGGCTGTTAAGGCAATATTACCCGCATGGCCTCGACCACCAGTTGAAGATTGAATTAGCGAGCCATTCCTGACTGACAATGAACCAGCATCAATCGTTGTATTACCACCATTACCGCTGGCATTTAACCGCACATTATTGGCAATTGTACTGCCGCCATCGATCACGACTGCCCCGGTGCCATTGATTTTAATGTCCCCCCCTATAGCGGCTGGATTTCCCTGTCCTTCCTCCAGGCCACCTCTAACTACACTACCTCCCAACAGTGTTATTTTTTGGGCGTTGATCGCAATATCACCACCGCCAGATCCCGCTACACTAATTCGGGCTTGGTTAGTTAGAGATACATTCGACAATCCTTTTAACTCCACACGTCCACCCGGGGCATTGATCTGTCCCCCATCGATCGATACATTCTCACCAATTAAACCAATATATTGATTGGGGTTAACTGTTTGCAGTGTGCCAAAATTCCTAATTTCACCCCGACCGCCACTAATATTCAAGCGCGAGATATTAAAAAACACATTGGGATCGATCGCCAGAAAAGGAGCGTCACCATTAGCATTAGTCCCGAAGGTAATCGTTCTACCACTCCCATCAACCAGATCCACCCCACTGGCCGTACTCGCTGTAAACGAAGGCCCCACATTCAACTGCGTACCCGGCCCAAAAACGACCCCATTGGGATTGATCAGTAAAAAATTAGCCGCCTGGGTGTCTACTACCCCATTGATATCAGAGAACAAATTTCCTGTCACCCGGGTGATGATCGACCGGTTTCCTGCTGGTCTGATGAATGTAGCTGCTCCACCCGTTGGTACCGAGAAATCTTGAAAACTATGAAATAATTGCTGACCCCGACTAACTCCACCTTCGATGATGAAATTGTTGTTACTCCGCGTAAATTGAGTTCCTAAAGTACCATCTGCTACCGGAATGCGGTTGGAAGGTTGATAGGCTTGAGCATTAGCTTTATTTACAATTACCAGTAAACCAATCGCTAGAGCAACAATCGGTAGCAACAATACAGAAACCTTCATTGAAACTCTGGTGAAGAATGCGCCCAATCCTAATCTATTCCTCTACAGCTAGTCAAACAATTAATAAGTTTAGATACATATATTCAAAATTCTTAGCCTCGGGAAAATCTTTCTATATCGTTGACATCTTCCCAACTCTAAACAGCTTTCCGAATATTCAGACAACTAAAGCTGCTCGCCAAGCTGCTCTGACCAACTTAATTTCGTCATAGTTATATTCTTCGCCTAAATGCTCATAGATCGGCTTAAGAGTATTATCACCGACCTGTTCGATCGCATTTTTAATAGCCAATTGCCGATCGGGTGTCACTAATCGATCGATATCCGTCAACTGACCAGCTTCTAATAATATTTCTAAATGATGCATCACGGTGGCGAGCTTCAGCTGCCGTTGCCGAGCAATATTCGCTGGCAACAAACCCTGCTGATAGAGAGCGCGGGTTTCTAAATGGCTCATCCCCGGTTCCTCCGTCGTGATCGCAACATGCGCAAGCGCAGCCATCGAGGGCACCACACTCCGTTCCGCTCGCAAGGGAATCCCCTGTTCAACACAAAAAGCCCGAATTTCCTCAACAAACTTCTCACCATACTGGGCGAGTTTGCGACTACCGACCCCAGAAATTTCGGCAAATTCGGCCAGGGTTTGCGGTTGCTGATTGGCCATTAATTTCAGACTAGAATCGGCAAATACAATATAGGGAGCCACCGACTGGGTATCGGCAATCTGTTTGCGGAAAATGCGCAGCCGATCGAACAACGCCTCGGCCACGGCTCGCCCTGCCGAAGAAGCCTCATTTACCACTTGGAGTTGGTTGGGTAACGAAATAGTCACCGATCGATCGCCGCGCAAAACTTCTTTGCTTAAATCATTTAAACCCAACACCGCATAGCCATCCGTAGTTTCGGCCAAGAGTCCTTGATGCAATAGCGACCTGCCCAGTATCTTCCACTCGTCAGCGGTATGGTCGCGACCAATGCCGTAGGTAGAAAGCTGATCGTGCTGATTCATCAGAATTCGTTTGTCTTTGGAACCACGCAGGATATCGATCGTGTATTTCATGCCGAATTTGCCCTTACAGCGATAAACACAGGATAGGAATTTTTGGGCTTCAATCGTCCAGTCCGCCTCGACTTTGGGACGCAAGCAATTATCGCAGTTGCCGCAATTACCCGGAAAGTCTTCGCCAAAATAGCGCAGCTGAATCCGCCGCCGACAGTCGGTGCCCTCAGCGTAGGCAATTACCTGATTGAGCTGCTGTTTAGCCACCTGCTGTTCTTCAGTCAGCGCCGCACCGGTCTCCGGATCGACTTTTTGGGCAATTAAAAATTCGATGGTTTTAATATCGCCATAGCCAAAAAAGAAAATACACTCCGCTGGCTCGCCATCGCGACCGGCTCGCCCCGATTCTTGGTAGTAACCCTCTAAGTTACGGGGCAAATCGTAGTGAATCACAAACCGCACATCCAGTTTGTTGATACCCATCCCAAAAGCTACCGTGGCTACCATCACTTGGACATCGTCACGAATAAAGCGGCGTTGATTGGTTTCGCGTTCTTTATTATTGAGTCCAGCGTGGTATGGCAGAGCATCAATGCCATCGCGCTGCAACTGAGCCGTAATTTCGGTGACTTTTTTGCGGCTCAGACAATAAATAATCCCCGATCCTTTGGACTGCTTGACTAATTTCAACAGCTCATTGTAAGTATTTTTGGCCTTGGGACGAATTTCGTAGTAAAGGTTTTGGCGGTTAAAGCTAGAAAGATGAACGTTGGGCTGCCGCAATTGCAGCTGATTAATAATATCCTGACGAACCCGATGGGTGGCGGTGGCCGTCAGTGCCAGAAAAGGTACCTGCGGATAGCGCTGGCGAATAGTACTGAGCTGTCGATATTCTGGCCGAAAGTCATGCCCCCATTCTGATACACAGTGGGCTTCATCGATGGCAAAGTTCGCAATCCCAATTTCGGTATGCAGGCGATCGAGAAATTCCAGAAAGCGATCGCTCATTAACCTTTCGGGAGCCACATAAAGGAGCTTGGTTTCACCGCTCAATACTTTTTGCGCTCTGGTCTGCACCTCGATCCCACTGATACTGCTATTCAAGAAAGTGGCACTAATACCATTGTCTTGAAGGGCTTCCACTTGATCTTGCATCAGGGCAATTAGCGGCGAGACAACGATGGTAACACCAGTTTTGAGCAGCGCAGGCAGCTGAAAACAGATCGATTTGCCGCCACCAGTGGGCATGATTACCAACACATCTTGGTTATCTAATACTGCTTGGACGACTTCTTGCTGACCGAGGCGAAACTTGTCGTAACCAAAAAAATGTTTGAGAGCCTGTTCGGGGGTTTGGACAGTGGATGAGATCATGAGTCAATAAACTTACGTGATGCTGCGCCAGATTTATTAGTATCGATCACCTTGGGCGCTAGCGCAGCTATCGACAGCAATTTTACAGAGATCTTTTTAAAAATCACTCCTGTCGAGTGTAACAGATCAAACAAAAAAGTAGTACAAACATCTATGATAACTTGACCGAGAAATGCTGGACTCACTAGTAGAAGTTGTAAAACACCATAAAGTCGCGTAATTTGTTGCTCGATATAAATAATCTGACGTAGTGGATATCGATCGGGCTGAAGGTTTGTCGATCGATCGTAAATTTCTACTCTCGCTGTTTTTTCCCTTGTTTGTAGATCGCGATGCCTAGCTCGAAAGTTGGCACGTAGCCATCGTGCTCGGCGGTGAAGAGAGTATTTGGTGGGGCGACGTTGGCTTTGGCGAGGTCTTGTTTGAGGCGGGAAATCGCTACTTTGAGGCGGGAGGACGGTTTTGGTCGATATTCTATTTGTATGCCGTCGCTGAGGTGTTTGCCACTGTCGCTGTATTCGTAAGCAAAGTCGGCGATCGATCGAGTGTCGATATATGTTTCGATCTCATTAGTTTCTTTGGCTGTGCGAGGGGTAAATTTATAGTCGGTTTCCCGAATGGTGACTGGTTGGTGGAATTCGGATTGGAGGGCGAGGGTTTGGAGGATTTGGCAAGATTGGGAATCGGCTTTGATGAAGGAAGTTCGATCGAGTTTTTTGGAACCTGGGGCTTCGATGAAGATACATTTTTCCTGACAACGATCGATTAGTTGGTTGGTAAATTTTTCTGGGTGAGGGAGGTTGGTGAGGAAGGGGGCGAGGGGCAGATAGTTAGTCCGTTTCCGATCGATCTGATCGGACATGGCGGCGAAGGTGGTAGCCTCAAACCCCAGTCCGAGGATGACGCGGGGTTTGAGGTTCTGTTGGCGATCGGCATCAATTTGGGGACGGTTGAAGATGTCTTCAACCAGCCAGCGGTATTCGCGATCGGGATCGGCTTCGATGTCTTGTTTGTGGATGATATCGATGACATTGGTTTGGCGGCGCAGTTTGCTGGTTTCGCGGGTAAATAGTTGGAGATCTCCGTGGCTGCGAAGTTGGGGGGCGGAGGTGACGATGATAAATTGGATGTCGCGGCGGAGGTTGGTAATTTCGCGAATTACGCCGGAGCCTTGCCAGCGTTGGAGTTCGGCTTGGGAGATATCGCTGGGTACGGGGGGTACGAATAAAATTTCGTCGATCAGGGCGAATTTAATCGAGGTTTGGGATTTACCCAGGGCGATCGCTTCGGTAGCTGATTGGGTGGCAAAGCACCGGAAGCCAGCTCGATCGAGCCGTCGCTCGTGTCGCGCCAGCCACATTTCGTCGTCGTCGAGAATTAGAATACTGGGTTTGGGCATATGCCTATTTTAAGAGAAGGTGCCCAATCCTTCACCACCGCTGAGGGTGAGATCGCGCCACTGCTCGAAGGTTTGGCGGAGATGGGCGATGGTTTCGGGTTGGGGTGCGGTTTGGAGTCGATCGATCGCGTGGCGGAAGTGTTGTTGGATTTGGGCAGTTTCGCCAGCGATTTGGGTGGTGGCATGACAGGCGACGGGGGTTTTGGCACGGATTTCGCTAATGATATCGGCAATCTCGGCGATCGCCTGGGGATCTCGCTCTAGACGTTTGAGGGTGGGTAAAATCCGCGTTTTGAACCACCGTTTGGGGGCGGTAAGTTCGTTTTGGAGCATTTTGAGGTTTTCGGGTTCGAGGGGGATGAGGGTGGGGATGGTTTGGAGCAGTTGGGGGAGGGAGTAGGGGGCGGTGAAGATGGCGTGGGAGCCTTGTCCCCAGCGGAGGATGCGGTGGGTTTGGATGAGGTTATTGTGGGGGTTGGTGGAGAGGATGAGGGCGGCTCCGGCGAATCCGTGGAGGCGGAGGTTGGGGAGATGGGTAATTTGGGTGTCGTTGAGGATCAGGATGGCTTTGGTGGGGATTTTGGGCTGGATAGCGAGTTGGTTAGGTTCCAGGAGGGTGATTTTAGGATTGAGGAATAGGGGGAGAATGGCGAAAATTGCGGCGTTGAGGGGGTTGCCGGAGAGGATAATGATTGGTGGGGACTGTTGAGCCATTGGGATT
>CAXTSZ010000099.1:0-8285 GCA_964247125.1 uncultured bacterium | reverse complement strand
TAGAAGCTGGATTTACCAATGTATCGATCGATCGTCGAGATCGAGATTTAAGACTCGATTGTGTCATGATAACGGCCTGTACTTAATTGATTTAAGAGTTAAGTTTTGGAGGGTGCGCACTACCCACCGATCACTAACATTGATAGACAATTGAATTCGATCGCTCGTCGAAAACAAACAACAACTAAAACTATGTAAATATCATGCCCTATAGTAGTTTCACAATTGAAGAGGTAGAATCCAAGTTCAACCTAAACTTGCAGACAGGTCATTTCTTGCCCAATATCGACCCGATCTCTCCTAGTTTAATGTTAGAACAGTTTTTGACGATAACTTTGCCATTGGCTCGTGAAACCGGGTCGGAAAAAGCCAGATCGGAACTTATTGTTTCACCAATTTTGGTAGAAGTCCGAACCTTACTGAACAACTCAATTAGTTTATTTTCAGGAGAAGATTTTACAGTCGATAGAGAGTTAGGCTTAAATGGTATTTGTGATTTCTTAATTAGTCGATCGCCGATTCAGTTTAAAATTAATGCCCCAGTAATAGTATTAGTTGAAGCAAAAAAAGGTGTACTCAAAGATGGCTGGGGTCAATGTATTGCCGAAATGGTCGCAGCGCAGAGATTCAATCAGCTTCGCAAACACTCGATCGAGTTTATCTATGGCGTTGTTACCAGCGGGACTCGGTGGCAATTTATTGAGATGAGAGGCAGCAATGTGACGATCGATCCAGAAGAGTATTCCTTACCACCGCTTGAGCCACTACTAGGGATTCTAAAATGGATGGCATCAAGAGAAAATTAAAGGAGAAAGTTTTAAAATGGTCGCAACACCTGTAAAAAGTCTAACGTTAGAAAGCTTTCTGGCTCTTCCAGAAACTAAACCTGCAAGTGAATATATTGATGGAAAGATAGTTCAAAAGCCGATGCCACAAGGAAAACATAGTTTGCTTCAACTAGAGCTAATATCTTTTATTAACTCTATCCTACGAAAAGCAAGTATTGCCATAGCTTTTCCTGAATTAAGGTGTACGACTGGAGGGCGATCGACTGTTCCTGATATAGTTGTGTTAAAGAATGAAAATATTCCCAAAGATGATGATGGTGAAGTTTCCAATGTGGTGACAACTGCACCTGATTGGACAATTGAAATCTTATCTCCAGATCAAAGTACAACTAAAGTAATTAAGAATATTCTTCATTGCTTAGATAATGGTACTGAAGTGGGATGGTTAATCGATCCGGCTGAGAAGATGATCTTAGTCTATCAACCCGATCGACAAGTACAAGTAATAGATTCGATCGAGCAGGGATTAATATTTCCTGGATTTGCCCAGTCGATGAAATTAACTGTTGGAGATATCTTTGGTTGGTTGAAGATATGACGATCGCACATATTTGATGATGGTATAATCAAGGACCGACTATATCTAGAAAACTTTAAAACTAAATTAAACGAATATCAATATGATAAATCCTCATAGTACCACTATTCTCTCTGTTAAAAATCTCACTGCGGATGTAGATGGCACCCCCATTCTCAAAGGCTTTAACCTAGAAATGAAAGCTGGCGAAATTCATGCCATTATGGGACCGAATGGTTCTGGAAAAAGTACTTTCTCCAAAGTTTTAGCCGGACATCCAGCTTATACCGTGACTGGTGGTGAAATTATGTTTCAAGGCCAAAACCTTCTAGAGCTAGAACCAGAAGACCGCGCTAGGTCAGGTGTGTTTTTAGCCTTCCAATATCCTCTAGAGATTCCAGGTGTAAGTAACCTAGATTTTTTGCGTGTAGCTTATAACTCCCGCCAAAAACACTTAGGCAATGAAGAGCTAGACGTTTTTGACTTTGATGATTTGGTACAACAGCGCTTAGATATTGTCAAAATGGATCCAGCATTTCTCAGTCGGAGTGTGAACGAAGGCTTTTCTGGCGGAGAAAAAAAACGCAACGAAATCCTGCAAATGGCTCTGCTAGAGCCAACTCTAGCCATCTTGGATGAAACAGATTCTGGCTTAGACATTGATGCTCTGAAAATTGTAGCCAACGGTGTAAATCAACTAGCTAATGCCACCAACTGTATGCTAGTCATCACTCACTATCAACGACTCCTAGACTACATTGTCCCTGACTTTGTCCATGTAATGGCCAAAGGACAGATTGTCACCAGTGGTGGCAAAGAATTAGCACTAGAACTAGAGGCCAAAGGCTACGACTGGATCGACCAAGTAGCTGCTTAATATGACCTAGATAGTGGGCAATGCCCACTATCTATCACCACTACTTAATAGAAATTCAACTCGCTGGGTTGTAGACTTAAACTCCATAAAATCCACCATGAACCAATCCACCATCAGCAATCGCGATACCTACCTCACCCAACTCCTCACCACCGTTACTGCCCCCAACACCTCAGCCCCAACATGGCTCAAAACCTTACATAGCCAAGCAATCGGCTTCCTCCAAGAAGAAACCATCCCCAACAGCAAAGACGAAGAGTGGCGCTTTACCAGCCTCAACGGATTACTAAAACACGAATTCGTCCTCGCGACTGGTCAACAGCCACTTATCAACATCAACAGCTTCCATCTCCCCGAAGCCCAGCAGCGACTGGTATTTGTGAACGGTATTTATAGCAGCGAATTCTCCCAAATATCACCAACAACTGGTTTATTTGTCGGTAATCTAGCAGCGGCGATCGAGCACAACTTACCGATCGACAATTATCTTGGTAAACAGCCCGGTGGCGAAGAAGTCTTTACCGCCCTGAACACCACAGGCACTAAAGATGTCGCCATAGTTTGGGCTGAGACCAATAGCATTACTACCGATCCCATTCATATTTTGTTCATTGCCACAGGTGATCAGTCCCTAGTAATTCAACCACGGGTATTACTGGTAGCCGATCGCAGCAGCCAACTAACCATCGTCGAAGAATACCTCCATGCCTCTTTGCCCAGCAACTGCCAATTCATCAACGCCGTGACCGAAGTCTTTGTCGCCGAAAACGCTCACGTCCATCATGTCTACATTCAAGACGAAGACCTCCAAGCCTTCCACATTAGCAAAACCGCTGTTTCTCAAGCCCAAGACAGCCAATATCATGGTTACGGCATCAGCTTGGGGAGTCAATTATCTCGCCATAACTGGGAAGTTTTCCAAGGTGGTAAACAGACTACGACTACCCTCAATGGATTAGCAATGATTGGGGATACCCAGGTCGCTGATACCCATAGTAAAATTGCTTTGAACCATCCCCACGGCCAAACCAATCAACTGCACAAATGCATTGTGAATGGTAAAGCGCACGCTATCTTTAATGGCAAGGTCTTGGTGCCGCAAGCTGCCCAGCAGACTAATGCCAACCAATTAAGCCGGACGCTATTACTATCACCGCAGGCTCGCATCGATACCAAGCCACAGCTCGAAATCACTGCTGATGATGTGAAGTGTTCCCACGGTGCCACTATTAGTCAGCTCTCCGATGATGAATTGTTTTATTTACAAAGCCGGGGCTTAGACCCTGCTGCTTCCCGAACATTGCTGATCAATGCCTTTGCTATCGAAGTAATTGATTCAGTCCCAGTAAACTCCGTGCGCGATCGGTTGCGATCGGCAGTCAAAAGCTTCCAGCTATGATTTTCTCTATAGTTCAATACGTCCTCCGACCTTCTCCCTAGACATCATGACTACCCAAACCCTTTCCCTTGGTCACAAAGTTCGCGCTGACTTCCCGATTCTCCACCAAACCATTCATGATAAACCCCTCGTCTATCTGGATAGTGCGGCCACTTCCCAAAAACCTCAAGTGGTGATCGATGCTATTGTTGATTATTACAGTAACTACAACTCTAACGTCCATCGTGGTGTACACACCCTGAGCGGTAAAGCTACTGATGCTTACGAAGCTGCTCGTCACAAAGTTCAAAAATTCATTAATGCCGCTGACGATCGAGAGATTATCTATACCCGTAATGCCACCGAAGCTATTAATATTGTGGCTTATAGCTGGGGTTTGGCTAACCTCCAAGCTGGCGATGAAATCATTCTCACGGTCGCCGAACACCACAGCAATCTGGTGCCTTGGCAACTCATCTCCCAAAAGACAGGTGCCGTTCTGAGATTTGTCGGACTCAGTGCTGATGAGGGTTTTGACATGGCACAATATCAGGCAATATTGTCAGCGAAAACCAAGCTTGTTTCTGTCGTCCATGTCTCTAACACGCTCGGTAGTGTCAATCCAGTCAAAGAAATCACTGCTCTTGCCCATGCCCAAGGAGCGAAGGTCTTAATCGATGCCTGCCAAAGCGCTCCCCACATGCCGCTGGATGTTCAAGATCTGGACTGTGATTGGTTAGTAGCATCTGGCCACAAAATGTGTGCCCCCACCGGGATTGGTTTTCTGTATGGCAAGCTAGAATTATTGCGATCGATGCCACCCTTCTTCGGTGGTGGTGAAATGATTGCCGATGTGTTCCTCGACCATTCGACCTATGCGGATTTGCCGCACAAGTTTGAGGCGGGCACGCCGGCCATTGGGGAAGCGATTGCACTAGGAGCAGCGATTGATTATCTCACCAATATCGGTATGGCTCAGATCCATGCCTATGAGCAAGAGCTGGCGGCTTATTTGTATCAACAGCTCAGTCAAATTCCCGAGTTGCGGATCTATGGACCAAAAACCAATCGAGCGGCGCTAGCGGCCTTTACTTCCGGCGACATTCATCCACACGATCTATCGACGCTACTCGATCAAGCGGGAGTAGCGGTACGAGCTGGTCATCATTGCACGCAACCACTACATCGAGAACTGAAGGCGCAGTCTACGGCACGGGCAAGTCTCTATTTTTATAACACCACTGAAGAAATTGATGTGTTTATTGCGGCACTGAAGGAATCGATTGAGTTCTTTGCGGGGATTTTCGGGTGATTTTACTGGATCAGTTTTTTGAATTCAAACAATACAGCTAGTGATTTTGAGCATTTGATTGCCGCCCGGTTGTAGCTCGTAGTTAACCTGCTGTATTTCACAACTAAAGCCCAGATTTTGGAGCTTGGTGATGACTGGTGACAAATATGGCGATGTTTCGACCATGAGGGTTAGCAGGGGGAAGATGCGAACTTCAGTGCAGACGCGGAGCATTTCGCGGATGGCATCAATGTGGAATTGCTCGCTTAAGTGATCGGAGTACAGAAATAAAAAATGGGAAGATAATCCCAGGCTGTAGGCGGAGTCTGGGTATTTGAGTGTGGGCATTTCGCCGACTTCGTAACGGTTACTGGCTTTGCCGGCGGCATAGTCTGCCGCAAATAGCTCCATGACTTGTTCGCGATGGGCGCGGAGTGCAGCGGGGGAGTCGTGGTAAGTCCAAACCCAGTCATGGGCGGTGTTGGTGACTTGGGTGATGATGTTGTCTATCACGGCGTTGAATCTGGCTCTGATCTGGTCGGCGGTGAAGATGTAGAGGGGATCGATCGATTTAATCTGGTAGCCAAGTTTGGTGCCTTCGGCGTTGAAGCTGGCTGGGCCATCGCCGACACTGAGAATCGATCGACTGAAGTCGTCTTTGGTGAGAGTGAACATATGGATGTATTCATCGAGTGACCTGCCAAAGGGCACAATGTTTTCTAGGTGCATTGCCATGTTTTGTTTACTCTTTTATTACTGGCTAGTTAAGGGCAGACTACGCAGACGAATACGACCTATTTCAATTATCAAGCAACAGTTTCATAGCTTGGAGATAATTCAATAATTCGATCGTCTAAGCAATTGGCGGCATAAACTAAGGCTTGTTGAATATCCAGCTCTTCTAGCTCTGGGCATTCTTGATGAAGTTCTTGTCGATCGGGATATGTTACTAATAACTCAATTACTCGACGGACAGTCAATCGCATGTTGCGAATACAAGGCTGACCATTCATTTGAGCCGGATTGCTGGTGATGCGGTCTAATTTCATGATGATATTTACCAGGCAGTGTTGTATGCCTTTGATTCTAACCTGTGAGTCATTTTATGAGTTATTTGGTCTAAAAAGTTGACTGGCGACCAAAGGGAACGATGTTTTCTAGGTGCATTACCATGTTTTGTTTACTCTTTGCTACTCAGGAAAAGCTATTATACTGGGTAAACTTAGGACAGCGGGTTTTAAGCAGGGTAGGTTATGCTAGAAATTACGGTCTGTTACTGAAATATGAGTATGAATTCCCGCGAACTACGCAGAAGTATCATGAGTGCTTTTGAGCCATCTAAACCTCCATCAGCACAGGCGTATGTGGATTGTCAGTCGGTGCGGGGTGAATGGGATGTGGTGGAAGAACTGGGTAGCAAAATTGTAGATTCATCAGGATATACTTGCTGTTTGTTTACGGGATATCGCGGATCGGGGAAATCGACAGAACTCACTTGCCGATTGAATGAATACTTGAAGCTAGAAGGATTCTTTGTCGTGTATTTTGCAGCAGATGTTAGCGATGTCGAACCAGGTGATGTGCAGTATGTGGATCTTTTACTGTCTTGCGTTCGTCATTTGGTTGAGGCTGTGCGGATTGAGAACGAAGATAATCCATTGGTTATATGGTTAGAGAGGCGGTGGAGCTGGCTGAAAGACTTTGCGCTTACTGAAATGTCTTTTGATGAATTGAAGTTAGAGGGTAGTGTTATTCCGCAGTTTGCAAAAATTATTGCGACTCTCCGTACTGTTCCTGATAAACGACGGGAGATGCGGCAGAAAATTAATGATGAGACTCCGTCTTTGCTAAAAGCACTCAATGAGTTTATTGATAAGCTTCAGGAGAAATTAAAATCTACTCATCCAGCCGGTATTGTGCTGATTGTGGATAACCTTGATCGTATTCCCTGTATAGAGGACGGAGAGAAGAAAAATTGTCGAGACATCTTTATTAATCGTAGTACTGTGATGCGTGGTTTGCATTGCCATGTGATCTATACTTTTCCGATCTCGATGGCTTATTCGTCGGTGGTGGCGGAACTGCGCGAAAATTATGATCAGCCAATTATGCTGCCAATCGTGATGGTGCGTAATCCAGATGGCCAAGTAAATACAGAAGGATTGAATAAGCTGCGCAGTATGGTAAGCCAGCGTTTGGAAGGGATCGATTCCCGGTTGGTTACGAATATGGAAAGCAATCAGGTAGATTTTGCGCAGGTATTTGAAAGCTCTACTGCCTTGAATAGTTTGTGCCTAATGAGTGGTGGTCGGGTGCGGCTGTTGATGCAGTTAATCCAATCGGCGATGAAATACAATAAGAGTCAAATAACTATTACGGAGGTGGCCGTTAAAAGAGCGGTGGAGGAAGCTAAAGATATTTATGCCAATGGCGTTGTTGATAATCAGTGGACTGCACTGGCGCAGATTGCTAGTAGGACTAAGCTTTTTTCAAATACTGTGGATAACTTCGAGCTGTTGCGGAATGGCTATTTGCTAGAATATCGTTACTACGATTCTAAGGATGACCTGATTAAGTGGCAAGCGGTTCATCCGTTGGTAGCTAATTGTCGGCAATTTAAGGAGGCACTGAGTGCAATTGGTGAGAACAGCCAATGATGTTAGATTTCTCTACTGAACTGGCACCCCTTGCACCTGCTGAAACCTATGAAGCTTTGGTGGATGCTTTGGATCTGCGCTCTGGGTTTGGGTTGCTTTTTTTGCAGTGTGCGCCAGCGGAGGCGAATCGATTAATTCCTAAGATCCGCAAAGACTTGCCAGATAAGAATATTGGAGTATTGCAGTTAGAGCAGCCGATCGATAATTTATTTGATTTGGTGGCAGAACGGGAGGATCGATCGCGCTTGAATGTTTTGTTTATTCTCGATCTAGATAAATCGCTGAAATCGGATGTCAAGCCTGGATATGAAGCTGGCTATGGAGGTTTGGGTGGTTATTATAATCTCAATACGGTACCGCCGATTCTTAGCCATTTGAACCAGCAGCGTGAAAACTTCCGCGACCATTTTCGGAATATTTGCTTTGTTTTTGTGTTGCCTAAGTTTGGTATTCAATACTTTATTCGCCGCGCTCCTGATTTTTTTGATTGGAATTCGGGTTTGTTTGAGTTGCCAGATGAATCGAAGCAAAAGATTTCTGTTAATCAGATAACTACAGCACTTCAGCCCTGGTACAAAAAAATTTTTACAAGTCTATCTTCAATATTTTCATCTCAACCTAGTTATGATGAGTTATTTAGTAAAGGAAATTCTTTTTATAACTTGGGCAGATATGAAGAAGCGATCGCCGCCTACGACCAAGCCCTCGCCATCAAAC
>CAXTSZ010000098.1:0-8353 GCA_964247125.1 uncultured bacterium | reverse complement strand
TATCTAGATCGCCAAATTGACGGAGGGCGACATTTCCGTAGACAGCGGCTGCGAGCACTGGACCCTTAAAGGCGATCGCCTCAATTCCAGCCTTTTCCAGTTTAGCCAGCACATTGAGCAATTCTTGCGTTTGCGATAAGTTATGTAGTCCATTCATGCGGTTGAGAGTTTGCAATTGTAACATGACAGAGTGCGGCACCTGGACTGTCACCTTGGCGCAGTCAATCGCTTTCAGGCTCTGATACAACAATGGCATGACACCATGATTGATCGCCGTTTGGAGTAATTTACCCCAATTCAGATCTACTGCCTGTAAGTGCAGAGCCACCGCACTAGCCATGGTAGTACGCAAATAAAAACGTAGACAAGCGAGTAAAACTGTGACTTCGGGCGGGGCAGATATCATTGGTAATTTCTCGCTTGGGTTTCAAACAGATGGGCATAGCGACCCCCTAGTAGCATCAATTGTTCATGGGTACCACTTTCTACGATCTGCCCTTGATGCATCACATAAATCCGATCGGCCATCTTGACAGTTGCCAGACGGTGGGTAATGAGCAGCGCCGATCGATCGCGCATCAGATCTCGAAACCGCTGAAATACCTCCTCTTCCGCATGGGCATCCATCGCACTGGTTGGCTCATCCAGCACCACCAACTGAGCATCCCGCAGAAAAGCACGGGCGAGGGCAATTTTTTGCCATTGTCCGCCACTGAGTTCTTGCCCATCCTTAAACCATTTCCCCAATAGGGTTTCGTATCCTTGGGGTAGATTCTGAATCGTGCGATCAGCGCCAGATTGGCGGGCAGCTTCAGCAATGCGGGCGGGGGTTAGCGGCAACTCGATATTGCCCAACCAAATATTGTCTGCCACCGTGAGCTGGTAGCAGGTATAGTCCTGAAAAATCGCCCCGACCTGGCAATGTAAATCGGTTACCGAAAAGTCTGGGAGTTCGATCCCATCGATCGTAATCCGGCCATCAGTTACGTCATAAAGACGACAGAGCAGTTTTGCCAAGGTAGTTTTACCAGAACCATTTTCGCCAACTAGGGCAATAATTTCGCCCGGTGCAATGGTGAGATTAACTCGATCAATCACTTTGCGAGTAGAACTTTGATATTGAAAGCTGACATCCTGGAATACAATGCCTTGTTGGATTGGCCGGGGCACTAATTTAGGATGAGTCGGTGTAATGATGGCGGGCTGAAGTGCCAGGAACTCAAATAGATCGGCCAGAAATAGGTTGTTTTCATGTAAACCGCTCAAACTAGCGATCGCGCCATGAATGGCACCTTGTGCCCGCTGAAAAGCTTGACTGTATAAAACTAAATCGCCTAACTGAAATTTTCCATATATCGTTTGATGAATGATAAAGCCATAGGTACCGAGCGTTACAATTGACGTGAAAACTTGGACAATCAGTTTAGGGATTGCTTGTCGAGCAATAATGGCCAGTTTCTCTCGTAACAGTTGCTGCTTGAGCCGAGCGAAACGTTCGATCAACATATTCCCTAAATTAAATAAGCGAATCTCCTTGGCTGGTTGATTTCCCAGCAATAGATGCCCTAAATAGTTAGCTTTGCGTTCGGTTTCGGTCTGGTGACGATGCCACTGATACATAGCTTTCGATTGCCGAAAGCGCAGGGCAATTGTCGGGATGGAGGCCAGCAATAAAATACAGATTAGTCCCCAGTGAAGAGAGATCAGCAATCCGGCGATCGCTAATAATGAAATTGCACTCTGCCCCCCATTAGTCAAGTGATTGAGCATTTGAGTCGGTCGGTGTGGTGCTTCCCATTTAGCACGTTCCAAAATGTCTTGATGCTGAGGATTTTCGTAAGATTCCAAATCAATTTCGATCGCCTTTTTGTAAAGAATTACCTGCATATAATCGGTAACTCGTTGCGATAGCGTTGTTGAGGATATCTCGGAGAATACAGTGTTGCAATTAATCAACAATGTAACTAGTCCCACATTGACGAGTAAAAATAGAATATGACCAAAAATTTGTGATTTATTAGGAATATTCAAACTCAAAGCAATGTCATCGACAATGAGCTTCGTAATATATAGCAAGATGAGAGGTAATACGCTTTGAATTGTCGTCAATACAATATGGGTGCCTGTCCAGCCCGGAGCACTTCGCCATACTAATTCAAATGCCCGCTTGATTTTCAGCACTGAAATACCTAATGGTTATAACTTTGCGCGTTTCAGCAAAATTATGGAATTAGATTAAGTAGATAAAATATAGTAGTTGTTAGTTGTCAAAATTTTCCGTCACCAACAAAAAGTGCCCTAACTGTACACTACTTCGCTTAAATTATTCATCAGGATTTTGGCTGAATTTTAACTGTAATAAAACTTAAACCAAGTGGGTATATGACGATTTTCACTATTGCCCACAGTGATATTGCCATGCGAAAAGAATCGTGATTCCGATCCAAGATGGGTAAAGTCGAGGTAAGTTGAGAAATTACATCTTAGATCTATATCACAATGCCTAAAGTCATCGTTATTGGGGCTGGTCCGACTGGGGCGGCCTTATCGCTATTACTTGCCCAGCGCAACATTAAGGTGCAGCTCATTGAATCAACTTCCCAAGCACAACGTGTTTTACGGGGGGAAGCGCTCATGCCCAATGGCTGGGAGGCTCTCCGGCAGATGGGCTTGATGGATTTACTGACTAGCATTCCGCACCAGTCTTTAGCGGCCTGGGAAGTAGTTATCGAAAACCGGCGGCTATTTCGAGTAGCAGAACCGATGGAAGTTAGTGGCCAACCGTGCACACTGGTTTCACAGTCGGCCTTGCTCGCCGCCACGATCGCTCAAGCCAGTATTTATCCCAATTTTGAATTCCTGTCCGGCACACCCGTACAAGATTTATTATGGGATGGCGAACGAGTTACTGGTGTCAGACTATCCAAAGATCGACAAATCAAGGCCGATTTGGTGATTGGTTGTGATGGTCGGCATTCGATCATGCGCAAACTAGCCCATTTAACCATAGAGGAACAGCCCCAAGACTTTGATATTCTGTGGTTCAAGATGGCCGATCTGCCAGCAATGGAGAATATTTTCTATTCTTTTGTCCGCGATCGATATTCGTTTGGAGTGTTTCGGAGTGCTATGGGTGCCTTGCAAGTGGGCTGGAGTTTATACAAAGATGATTCGGTTGATTGGAAAACCGCCAACTGGCCAAAAATTTTAGCAGCTACGGCACCACCTTGGTTGGCACCACATTTGCGGGTACATGCCGCCCAACTAGAAAAACCAATGCTACTTACTACTATTGTCGGTCATTGTCCCCGTTGGAATCAGCCCGGTCTCTTGCTGCTGGGCGATGCCGCCCACCCCATGTCTCCCATTCGGGCGCAGGGGATCAATATGGCCTTGCGAGATGTAATCGTAGCTGCTAATTATTTGGTACCAGCGTTCCAAAATGATGCCAGTCTGGCGACGATCGATGAATTGTTACCAAGAATTCAAGCCGATCGAGAGCCAGAGATTCGGCAAGTTCAGGCGCTTCAGCAAGCCGAAGTAGGACAAGCCAGGTTATTAAGAAATCATCCCTTACTGCGTCAGGCTGTTAGTCAACTGGCTCCCATAATTGGCCAGAGGATTAAGAAATCGTGGTTGATCCGTCAGCAAGCCTTACGGCAGGGCTTCACTGCGGTCAACTTAAAAGTATAATTGCAAGAGTCCTCCCCCTCCGAAGCGCCATGGCTGAAATCAATGGGACGATTGCCCAAGTAATGCATCAAAATAGCGATGATCACTATGTGGTGATCCAAATGGCTGACATCGATTTTAAATCTTTCAAGGCTGTGGGCGTAATGCCTGCGCCCCAGAAAGATTTAGCGGTGACTCTCTATGGCGATTGGCGGCAGCATCCCAGCTATGGCAATCAATTTAATTTTACGAGCTATCGCATTGCTGAACCAATCGGCCGTGATTCAGTGATTGGATTCTTGATCACGCTGCAAGGTATTGGCAAAAAAATGGCAGCGCGGGTTGTCGATCACTTCGGAGATGATACTTTTCAGATTTTGGAGCGCGAGCCAGAGAGGATGCTGGAAGTTAGTGGGATCACCATCAGCAAACTAGATAAGATGTTGCAATCTTATTCCGAAAGTCGCAAGCTCCAATACCTAATTACTTTCTTGTCTGGGCTAGGGATTTCGGCAACTTATGCGGCGAAGATCTATCGCGAATTTGGGGATGAATCGATCGCCATGATCAAGAATGACCCCTATATTTTGATTGAGCGCGTGCGTGGTTTTGGTTTCAAAAGAGCTGATGATATTGCTTTGAAAACGGGGATTGCGATCGACGGTGCTGCTCGTTATCAGGCGGCGATCGCTGATACTCTGCGTCAATCTGCTGCCCAGCAGGGTCATTGCTATTTACCAAAACCAATCGTATTACGCATTTGTGCTGACGTATTGAGACTACCAAGTCATCAGCCTAATCCTAGCGATATAACTGCCCATATCAAGTCTTTGTGTACAGCAACGGCACCCGAGCGGCGGAAATTAGTAGTTGAAGATGAAGATGTTTATTTATACCGAGCGCACCAAGCTGAATGCCGATTAGCCAATAGTTTAAAAAGTTTGTGTGGTAGTTTTGAGCTAAAAACCAATCTAGCAGATTGGATCGTCGATTATGAAGCCGACAACGCTATTGAGTTAGCCCTGGGACAAAAAGAAGCTTTAGCAATGGCTGTAACTCAAGGAATTACCATTATGACTGGGGGAGCGGGGGTGGGCAAGACAGCGACCGCTAAAGCCATCATTCAGTTTTGGCTAGACCACAAGCAGCGGGTAGTGGCCTGCGCCCCTACTGGCAAAGCCGCTTTGCGGATTCAAGAAAGTACGGGCTTAGAAGCACAAACTATTCATCGATTGTTGGGTTGGACCGGCAGTGGCTTTAGCCACAATAGTCGCTATCCCTTAGAAGGCGACTGCTTTATTATTGATGAAGCTTCAATGTTAGATCTATCGATCGCTGATTCTTTGATTGCGGCAATTCCTTTGTCCGCACAAGTGTTGCTCATTGGCGATGTCAATCAGTTGCCTTCCATTTCGGCCGGGAACGTCTTACGTGACATGATTGAGTCGGGAGTATTTCCGGTAGCACAATTAACCGAAGTCTTTCGGCAAGCAGCAGCTTCTAAAATCACCCAATGTTCTTATGCCGTCAATGCTGGGCAAATGCCAGCACTAGAAGTAATTACGAAGGTTACCGAAAAGTTTGAAACCGATTGCGTTTGGCTGAAGTGCAATTCGGCCATTATTCCCAAAGCGATCGAATGGTTGTTTCAGGAAAAACTACCCCAATTGGGCTACAGTCCCACAGATATTCAGTATCTAGCACCGATGCACAAGTCGGAGAGCGGGAATATTGCCACCAATCTACTGGTGCAAAATCTTTGGAATCCAGTTATGCCGGGTCAGCGGAAAATCAAGCAGTTTCGAGTAGGCGATCGAGTAATTCAAACCAGTAATGACTATACACAATTGGTTTTCAATGGTGATATTGGTACTGTTGAGTCGATCACGACTAAAGATGAAGAAGTTACTACTTATATTCGTTACCCTGATTGGCAAGAACCCAGTGGGAAGTTAATTGAATACAGTTTTTCACAATTAGATAATGTCATGCTAGCTTATTCCATCACTATTCATAAAAGTCAAGGATCGGAGTTTCCGGTGGTGGTGATTCCGATCAGTACTCAGCACGGGATGATGCTCCAGCGTAATTTGCTGTACACCGCGATCACTAGAGGCCGTCATTTAGTAATTTTAGTTGGTGAGGAACGGGCGATGCAGCAGGCTGTGCATACCATTAAATCCACTCGTCGTCATACCCGTTTGCAGGAGCGCTTACAAGCTCCGGCGTAGTTTTTCAATTACTGCCAGGTAGTCTGAGATTTTTTCGCCAGCATCAATACAGGCTGTGCGATCAACCATTACTAAATCGTCACCATAAAATACTTTCCCGTAGTCAATTTTCTGTCCTTTATCTGGCTGCCAGCCCGGACTGAGTAACCGCTGATGGGCATCAACCACCGCGCCATCAAACAAATGCCCGATGCAAAAATAGACATCTTGTAGGATCTGGGGCACCGAAGGCCGGTGAAGTTGACCGCGCGAATTAGGACTGCGGGCTTTGTAGTGCGATCGCGGAAACAATCCATACAGATTTTTTAACGATGCCGAAATTAGAGCTTCATCCTTGAGAATCGTGCGCTTGAAAGTGCCGACACTAATCCGGCAATCGACTTCTTGGAGCAGAGTGGGTGCCCACATAGTGCGGAAACGCACCGGCGCTGGTGACAGATTGGGATATTCCATCAGTGGTAGTGTATCTGCATCTAATAGCTGCATTCCTTCATCTAAAATGCTGTACAGACCATGTTTGCTAGCAATATCATGGAGGCTCACCGGGGAGCAGACCCCTTCCACAATGAGGATTTTGGCGTTAGGGCTAGCTTGTCGTAGGGCGGTGAGAATTGTGCCTAAGATGGGGATACTAACGGTAACCGGGTGAGCAACCGGATAGCCCAGATTCGGTTTCACTAAAATGCGCTGGGCTTGGTGAGCAGAGACTGGCGGTGCATAGATGAAGGCTTGAGAGTCAATAGTGTGGGCGATCGTAGACATGAGATGGGGGTGAATTACCGGGAAAATACCAACAGGAAGTCGGTGCTAAACTAACATCAATATAAATTATTAGATTATTAAAATTGTATGATAGCGTTTTTAACTAAACCGATTTTCTTTCTGACACCATATATTTTTATGTGGTCAGTACTCAATGGGATGATCGCTTTGAGCCTCCTCCAACTACTGAAAATCAATACCTCTAAGAGAACAAAAATTGCGACGGGGCTAGCCACGGCAATAGCTTCGATCCTTTGGAACTGGAGCATCGAATTCAATCAATCTACCATTTATCTGAATATCGATCATCCCTATTTACGGATCTCTTGGGCGGATGCGCTCAATGGGGTTGGTGTTTTTGCCCTGACTTCTGTGGTGTTGGGATGCTGGACAAATCAGCAGACTGCGGCAGTGACTGTCGCTAAAATAGCGGGTATTGCTGCTATTGTGACGATTCTCACAGATACATTTTTCTTTTGACCGACAAAAATTAGACTGATTTTAGATAGATAACGGGTCGCCCCATCCTGACTTTGTGAGTATGGCACAGTCTCCTGTTCATCTTGCCGCCCCGTTGGGAATACTGTGCTGATAGCCAGCCAGTATTTGAGCCCCAAAATATGAAACTTCAGCGTCAACAAACAACAGCTTTAGAATATATCGCACTGGGAATTGTGATCGCAGTTTACGCCATTGGTACTCACCGCTCTCTGAAAGCGATGGGTCAAGTTGTTTCTGTTGATCACAACTATGTTGAGATTCAGTTTTATGATCGTCAACAGCAGCCCCATCTGTTAGGCAGAAACTTTCATCCTCGCCGGAGCATAAATATGCCAATGCCATCGGTAGGAATGGCCGTTCCGATCGTTTACGCAGAAT
The DNA here is from genome assembly GCA_964247125.1 of uncultured bacterium. Taxonomy (GTDB): domain Bacteria; phylum Cyanobacteriota; class Cyanobacteriia; order Cyanobacteriales; family Chamaesiphonaceae; genus JAAFHZ01. Next base: position 809 of record CAXTSZ010000098.1, on the reverse strand, counting down.
ATCAGCCTCAATTGGCGAATTTGGCAGCTTATGAACAATCTGAGCGATTTGCCATGCTGTTAGGATTCCTGACCTTTACAACTATTGGGTTTCTGGATTGGAATGGCTACTTACCAAAATGGAGTTCTGACCGCCTTTAATTTAGAGTGGCACAAAAGTTTTTAAATATGCGATCGATCCACTCCCTACCAAAATATAGCAACCGAGAGCGATGAATACCCAGGGGATCACGCGATCGCCATATTTGCTAAATAGCCCAGCGATGGCGGGCTGTTTTACTAAGCGCCAAGCAATCCAGCACCATAGCCCCATCATCAGTAAAAAAGTTCCCAGGATTGTCAGCAGCCCAGCCAAATTCTGGCTGGCAAATAGCGGCACATAAATTCCAATATTGTCACCCCCATTGGCGATCGTAACTACGGCTACTTGCCAGATCTGCGGCTGGAGCAAGTTTTTTGATGAAGGGGAGAATAAATTGCTGATCGTCTGTACTGGATGATCATCTTGTCGATCGAACAACAGCTTGAGGCCAATGCCACAAGGCACTAGTCCCAATAGACCGATCCAGTGTTGGGGTACCAGTGCCCCGCCAAAATATCCGGGTAAACTGAGTAACAGCAACACCCCAAAACCCAAATATTGACCAATAATGATCTGCCAAGGCCGCAAAAATCGATCTGTTTGGGTAAAAAACATGATCAACACCACTACATCGTCTAGATTAGTAGCAATAAAAGCGATGACACCTTGCAGGATATTAAGGAACAGTGCGGTCATGCTTTCTGGGGAATTTGTGGTACTAGATTGAC
>CAXTSZ010000097.1:0-8388 GCA_964247125.1 uncultured bacterium | reverse complement strand
CCGAATCACCATCGGATCGATTGGCCGATCTAATAATTCTCGAATGGTAGTGAAGTTGCCCAAGGATTTAGACATTTTTTCGCCAGCCACTTTCACCATCCCGTTATGCATCCAATATCTGGCGAGTGGATGCTGGTGAGCGCCTTCCGATTGGGCGATCTCGTTTTCGTGGTGCGGGAAGACCAGATCACTGCCCCCACAGTGGATATCGATCGTTTGACCCAGAGTCGATCGAATCATGGCCGAGCATTCAATATGCCAACCCGGTCGGCCTTTGCCCCAGGGAGAGTCCCACGATGGTTCGCCCGCTTTGGCACCTTTCCATAGAGCAAAGTCGCAGGGATCTTCTTTGATCGCATCCTCGGCATTGGTTACTGAGACCCGACCACCTGCTCCGGCCTGCATGTCGTCCAACTTCCGCCCGGAGAGTTTTCCATATTCGGCAAACTGCCGCACCCGGTAGTAGACATCACCAGCGACAGCATAGGCCAGCCCTTTTTGCTCTAGTTCGGTCACTAGTTCCACAATTTGGGGAATATGCTCAGTAGCACGGGGATAATTACTGGCTAGCCGCACATTCAGCCGCGCTAAATCGGTAAAATAGGCATCGATATATTTGGCCGAAACCTCAGCCATAGTCAAGCCTTCAGCTTGAGCGCGATTTAAAATTTTGTCATCAATATCCGTAAAATTCTGCACATAGTTCACCGCATACCCCCGCCATTCTAGGTAGCGACGCACTGTATCCCAAACAACATAAGAACGAGCATGTCCCAAATGGCATAAGTCATAAACAGTAACCCCGCAGCAGTACATACTTACTTGCTGGGGCAACAGCGACTTGAATAGCTCCTTCTTGGCAGTCAGGGTGTTGTAGATACTAATGCTCATAAAAATCGGGGGTTTGTTAAACTTGTTAGCATGATGCCTTGTAGGCTTAATCATACCAATTCTCTCCTTCCCCACGCCCTATGACTTCTGCTCCTGTTTCTGCCCAGTCATCTACCGCTGAAAAAACTCGACCAATTTTGCCAGTCACGATTATTACCGGCTTTCTGGGCAGTGGCAAAACAACTCTACTCAATCATATTTTGACTAACCAGCAAGGCATCAAAACCGCAGTTTTGGTTAATGAATTTGGGGAGATCGGTATCGATAACGACTTAATCATTGCGACTAGCGCTGATAACAATATGGTGGAGCTAAGTAATGGCTGCGTCTGTTGCACGATTAATGATGATTTGGTACAGGAAGTTTATAAAATATTGAATCGCCCAGATCCGATCGATTACCTAGTAGTAGAAACCACTGGCCTCGCCGATCCAGTACCTTTGGCCTTGACTTTTTTGGGTACGGAACTGCGAGAAATGACCCGCCTCGACTCGATTATCACCCTCGTGGACTCGGCTAACTTTAGCTTGGATTTGTTTAATAGCGAAGCGGCTCTGAATCAGATTACCTATGGTGATATTTTGTTGCTCAATAAAACTGATTTGGTAGATGAAGCTGATGTTGATTTGCTAGAAGTCAGAATTAGAGATCTGAAGACCGGAGCCAGAATCTTACGCACCAAAAACTCCGAGGTTTCTCTGCCTCTAATTTTGAGCGTGGGCCTATTTGAATCGGATAAGTTCGCAGAGTCCGCCGAAAATGACCATGATCACCATGACCATGCCAACTGCGATCACGAGCATGACCATTGTGAACACGATCACCACGACCACGGACATCAGCACCGCCATTCTGACCACCTGGCTCAAGATGGCTTCACTTCGCTTTCTTTTCAAAGCGACAAGCCTTTCTCCTTGCGCAAATTTCAATATTTTCTAGACAATCATCTCGATGAGGGCATCTTCCGCGCCAAGGGTCTGCTATGGTTTGATGAAAGCCCTAATTGCCATATTTTCCACCTCTGCGGCAAGCGCTTCTCGATCGACGATCGAGATTGGACAGACCTTCCCTCCACCAAGCTGGTGCTGATTGGTCAAAACTTAGACCATGACCAGCTCAAAAAACAGTTAAACGACTGTTTATCTCTGACCAAAGCCAATGTCGGCAAAGGATTTGGTAAAAAATAATCGCTCACAGCAAACTAAATATGTCTTTTTCTAATTTCGGTCTATCCGATGCCATCATTCGGGCTGTCCATGAACGGGGATATACCGAACCTACACCGATCCAACTCCAGGCCATCCCAGTAGTGCTAGCCGGTGGAGATCTCTTAGCTGGTGCCCAAACAGGGACTGGGAAAACAGCCAGTTTTACGCTGCCAATTTTGCACCGACTGTCCGAAAAGAGCAAAAACGACGGTCCGATCAGCCGCAACTTGCCAATTCGAGCGCTGATTCTGACTCCCACTCGCGAATTAGCGGCACAAGTAGAAGAAAGCGTTAGCGAGTATGGGAAGTATCTGAAGCTGAACTCCATGACGATTTTTGGCGGGGTGAATATCAATCCTCAGATCCAAAAGCTGAAAAGCCGCATCGATATTTTGGTGGCGACTCCTGGCCGCCTGTTGGATCACGCCCAGCAACGTACCGTAGATTTGTCCCATGTCGAAATCTTGGTGTTGGATGAAGCCGATCGTATGTTAGATATGGGATTTATCCGAGATATTCGGCGGATTCTTGTCCTGTTACCAAAGCATCGTCAAAACTTGCTATTTTCAGCGACCTTCTCGCCAGAAATTAAGGAACTAGCCGCTGGATTACTGAATAATCCGGCCATGATTGAAATTGCCCGCCGCAACATCACGGCGGATACCGTATCGCAAAAAGTTTATCCAGTCGATCGGGAGCAAAAACGCGAGTTGCTGTCCCATCTTATTCATAAACACAAGTGGTCACAGGTATTGGTATTTACTCGTACTAAGCATGGTGCCGATCGGCTAGTTAAACAGCTCGCCGAGGATCGGATTCATGCCCTAGCCATTCATGGCAACAAAAGTCAGGGAGCGCGTACCAGGGCTTTAGCCGAGTTTAAAGATGGCAGCTTACAAGTGCTAGTAGCTACCGATATTGCCGCCCGGGGATTGGATATCAATGACCTACCGCATGTCGTAAACTTTGAGTTGCCGAATGTACCAGAGGATTATGTTCACCGGATTGGCCGGACTGGTCGAGCCGGAGCCGAAGGTGAAGCATCATCTTTAGTTTGTGTCGATGAACTGAAGTTGTTGGCGGATATTGAAAGGCTCATTAAGCGACCTTTGCCACAGGAAATGGTCGCTGGTTTTGAGCCAGATCCCCGCATCAAGGCCGAGCCAATCCCTAACGGACGACAGTCGCGTCAGGGTGGCCAAGGACGAGGACAACAATCAGCTCGCCCATCCTCAGCGCAGCCCCAGAAGCAACCAAGAAGCGGCGCCGGGGGGAAAGCGCCAGCTCGTCCGGCCCGCCCAGCTCCACGCAGTCATTGAGATTTGCCTGCCGACTAGTGCGGATGGCGATCGATCCTGAATCTGCGAGAATCAGGGTAATAACTCTTTGGTGCGTGAATTTAATATGCAAGATGCGATCGATCAACTGCGCTTCCCTGCCCCTTGGTTTGAATATCAGCTCCTCCCCACTAGCTTTTTTGAAGACCAAATTCAGAAATTCCACAGCGGCCAAGATTCTTTCTGGCTCAGTCCCGAGCATCATCGTTACGTCGCCTTTCAAACCATTCTCCTAGAACAAGAGAGCTTCAGCGACGAACAGCTCCGGCAATATATTCAGCTGTGTCTAATTGACGAAGACCAGGCGATGGCCAAAACCGCTCTCAATAACTTGTTATCTTGTCAGAACTTGACGGCGGCGCAGTATACTCAGCTCATCCAACAGCCAGAGTTTGCCAACTTCACCGCCCAAAATATTATTTGGCAAAATCGGATGCGCGCCGAAATGCAATCTCCCAATATCTCGGCGGCGGCGTTTACAGAAATACTGGCGAGAGGCGATAGTGTCATCGAAAGAGAGTTAGCTAATGCCCCCGCTATTTCTCGTAAACAATTAGAAATGTTGGCAGCAAGAGGGGGTAGTAAGCCAATTCGGACGATCGCCAAAAGCCGACTAGGATGGTAATTATGACCATCACCAAAGTACTGCGCCGCTACCTCCATCCGGCGGTGTGCGGTTAACTGATATCATTAAGTTCACTTACTGGCTAACCAACCGCAGCAGATTCAGCAATGGGAAAAATTTGGGAAATCGACTTCTATTCCCGTCCGATCTTAGATGACAAACAAAAAAAGGTGTGGGAGCTGCTAGTCTGCGAAAGTCCTCAGAGTACTCGCCAAAACACCGCATCTCTGTTTCGCTATGCCCAAAGTTGCCCGAGCGATCGTGTCAATGCGGCTTGGCTCAGTGATACCTTGCGACAGGCGATCGCCTTATCAACAGAAGCCCCCCAAGGGATTCGCTTCTTTCGGCGGCAGATGAACAACATGATTCTGAAGGCTTGTAAAGATGTCGGGATTCCGGCTACGCCCAGTCGGCGCACAGTAGCTATTCAGCATTGGCTAACCCAGCGTGAGCTAGAGGTCTATAGCCTCGACCCAACCTATCAAAAACAGCCTGCGCCGTCGGTACAAATGATGTCCGACCCGCCCCAGCCCCTTCCAGATGCCATTATGGGCAACAAATGGGCATTTGTGAACTTGGCCGCCAACGAATTGCAGGATATGCCGGACTGGTCGATCGGCTTCTCCGAAGCCTTTCCCCTAGAGTTTGCTAATATTCCGCCCGATTGTCAAATTCCTGGTTTGTTAATTTTTAGCGATCGAGCCATCCCGATCGCTGCTTGGATTTCGGGATTGGAACTAGCTATGGTGCGTTACTCCCCTGCCCCCCAGAGCCAAATATTGCTAGAAACTGGGGCTAGTAACAGCTGGACACTGGCTAATTTGGATATTTCCACCCAAGCGGTGATTGCTAATGAAGCAGTAGGCTTCGAGCGGCTAAAACAAAAATCCAATGGTGTCCACTTCTTAGCGGTGCAGTCTTCACCGACGGCTGAAGACTTTGCCGGATTTTGGTTATTGCAAGAGGCAGGAGCCGCCAGTGGATATTTCTGAGCAGCTCTTGGAGCTGTCTGCTAAAGCCGGAGCCGAACTAGCCGAAGTCTATCAATCCCAATCTTTCTCGCGGCCAATTTTCTTTGAGGCCAATCGCCTCAAGCAGCTAGAAAGCGCCCAAAGTGAGGGCACCGCTCTGCGGCTGTGGCGGCATGGCCAGCCCGGGTTAGCGGTAGCTTTTGGTCCGGTCGATCCGCAGGTGTTGGTCGATAAGACTTTAGCGATCGCCGAGTTAAATGAAGCCGAAACCCCGCAACTAAATGCGGGCAGTAAAAAAATCTATCCCAACTTGGGCAAGATGGTAGAAGTTAGTGAGCTATTGGCGATGGGGCGGCAGTCGATTCAGGCCATTCGGGATGCTTTTCCCGAGGTCTTGTGCAGCAGTCAGTGGGACTGTGAATCGGAAACCACCCGGCTGGTGAATAGTCTGGGTTTGGATTGTAGCTACACCGATACTACGCTCAGTGCTTATATTTCGGCAGAATGGGTACGCGGCGAAGATTTTTTGGCGATCGGCGATGGTCAAACGCAGCGCGATTTCTTAGAGCCAGCCAAATTTGTGCAGCAGATCTGCCAGAGACTGCACTGGGCTAAGGATAACGTGCAGCCGCCGACGGGCAAAGTGCCCGTGATTTTTACGGCCAAAGCTGCCGATATGCTCTGGGAAACCGTGCAGGCGGCAATTAATGGTAAACAGATCGTGGAAGGGGCTTCCCCTTGGAACGATCGACTAGGCCAGTTAGTGATGTCTGAGCAGCTCACCATTACCCAAGAACCAACGGCTGGTCCCTATAGCTGTCCTTTTGATGATGAAGGTACCCCCACGCGGCCTTTGACTTTTATCAAACAAGGCAAACTGCAATTGTTCTATGCCGATCGCACGGTGGGCAAAAATCTCGGTTCTGGCTCCACTGGTAATGGCTTCCGACCCGGGCTGGGTAGCTATCCCACGCCTGGTTTGGTCAATATGATGATTGCACCGGGTCAGCAATCCCTTGCCGAACTAATTGGATCGCTCGATCGCGGTTTGATTGTCGATCAGGTTTTGGGAGGCGGAGCCGGCATCTCGGGGGAATTCTCTATTAATGTCGATCTAGGTTACTTAGTCCGCCGGGGCGAAGTGATTGGCCGGGTTAAAGATACGATGGTGAGCGGCAATGTTTACAGCGCTCTCAAAAATATTGTGGCGCTGGGTAATGATGCTGATTGGAATGGACCTTGCTATACACCGTCGATTTTGGTGGAAGGCTTATCGGTGACTGGTCGAAGTTAGCGTGGAATGATCCAGGCCACGGGTTACAATCAAAGCCTTAAATTATTTTTAGCATTATTAAAGCCTGTGAAAGTATTTGTTTATCACACTCCTGAACTAACCCCCGCCGACCAAACCCCGGACTGTGCGATCGCGATCGATGTTTTACGGGCAACCACCACGATGGTGACAGCTTTGGCGGCGGGGGCAGAGGCGATCGAAGCCTTCCTGGATATGGCGACGCTGATGGCTCAGAGTGAAAAATGGCCAGCCGACAAGCGACTGCGCGGGGGTGAGCGGGGTGGTGCGAAGGTAGAAGGCTGTGATTTAGGCAATTCGCCTTTGGACTGTACGCCAGCGGTAGTAGGTGGCAAGCGATTATTCATTAGTACGACCAATGGGACGCGCACCCTCCAACGGATCGCTGGTGCTAAGACGGTGTTAGCCGCCGCTTTAATTAATCGAGCCGCCATAGTCGATTACTTGCTAAAGCTTCAGCCAGAAATAGTGTGGATTGTGGGATCGGGCTGGGAAGGCAGTTATGCCTTAGAAGATACTGTTTGTGCGGGAGCGATCGCCTACAGTTTGCAAAAAAAACTGCAAGCAAAGGATGTCGATTTCATGGGCAACGACGAAACTGTTGCAGCAATTAGCTTGTACCAACAGTGGCAGAATGATTTAGTAGGACTACTGCGGGTAGCTAGTCATGGCCAACGGCTGCTCCGTCTGGATTGTGACGCTGATATTCAGTACTGCGCAGCGCTGGATACGATTCCAGCAATTCCGATCAGAACCGAACCGGGCGTATTCAAAACTTTGTAAACTAATTTTGGTGTTCTCTTATTTCAGAGACCACTGGCGCAATAAACAGTCCGCAATTTTGGCGGCGGCTCCGGCCTGACCCATGCGGGCTAGACCATTCACCTGGATGCGCTGTAACCTCCCGACATCGGCCATCAACTCGGGCACTACCCATTTTAGGGATTGGGGATCTGGAACTAAAGTCACCGACTCTCCTAGTAAGTTAGTCTGGCGCTGTGCAAATAGCTGGGTAAATTGTGGTCCGGCGCCCGGGATAATAATCACCGGTTTGCCCAGCCCCACAAACTGCTCGGTGGCAGTGCCCGCCATCGCGATCGCCAGATCCCCATAGGCTAAACAGTCGCTATATCGACTGCTCCACAGTTGCAATGTACAATTTTGCTTGACCCAACCAATGGCCGTCGGCTGCCATTGATATTGATGCAGTAGTTGCTCAAACTCAGTGATGTCTAAAGACGGTGTGATAGCAGCTACTGCTCCTATCGTTTGGCCGGCTTCATCACTCAGTAAACTATGCAAGCCCTGCAAAATCACGGCCCAATTTTGATAGACTTCTGGCGATCTCGATCCCGGCACCAGTGTCAGCCGCAGATCAGATCGATCGGTTGGTATCCAATCAGTCTCTAACCCGTCCATCATCGGATTGCCCAGGTCAAAAGCAGGGATACCAGATTGCTGCAAGGATTGCGCCGTAATTCGATCGCGCGGAAAGACCGCCTGACAATTTGGTCTACTGAGCAGCCAGCGCTCCCACGGAAAATAGACGCCCCCCAGCCACGGTCGATAATATTCGGATTTGGCCGTCCCTACAAATGAATAAATCGCTCCACTTTGCCAAGCAAACAACAATGGCACCAGATCGCCCACGGTCAAGATTTGCCCACCAGTTGCCGCCCAGCGGCGTACTGCCCGCCACTGAGACCAGGTCAATTGCATCAATCCGCCTTGGACATCTCGCCAAAGTTGCTGGTTATCCATATTGATAAAGCCCCCCGAGGGCATCGACTTCACGGTGCCCCAGATGGGAATGTTTAGACTCCGATAGGCTTGGCCTTCACCAACGATCGGTAAGGCAACTAGTTCAACCAGGGGCGATTGCTTTTGTAATTCCGACAAAATTCTGACTGCAATGACATCTTCACCGTGACCGTTGCTCAGACAAAGTAATTTCATTGCTGTTAGCCAATTAATTCGCTATAATTAGGTTACAGCATGGGGCTGTAAAGGTTTCGACGTGTTGGCGAAAGCTGCACTGTGATTC
>CAXTSZ010000096.1:0-8566 GCA_964247125.1 uncultured bacterium | reverse complement strand
CTGAATACAAGGTCGTCCACCACATTGTCCTGGAATTGGGGTAAGGGGTTTGACAGCACAAACAGTCGTTATAATCAAGGTAAGGGTGAAAGAATAAATAATCGTATTTTATCCTCACACCCTTGACGGCAAATTAAAATTACAAACTGGAGAAAAGCAATGCCTTTAGTAAATGTAAAGCTGATTGAAGGAGTTTTCACGTCGGCGCAAAAGCAGGAAATGATCCGCAAGCTGACCGATACAATGGTGTCGATCGAAGGAGAAAATTTGCGTCCAGTGACATGGGTGGTGATCGAAGAGGTCAAGAGTGGCGATTGGGGAATTGGGGGCAATCCTCTCACCACCAACGATGTCCACAAGCTGGCGGCGGAAAAGTCTACAGATTAGTTAGGAGGTTGGGTTCTCTACTATTTGCGGTTAAGCATAACGTTCGGAAATCATCACCGCGTTCTTCAAAACTCCGGTATTGGTCAAAGCTGGCGCAGGCAGGTGAGAGCAATACTACTTTTGCTTGATACTGCGCTGCCAACTCAGCGGAGCGCGGCACCGCCTTGGCCATTGTTTCTACAACCTCATAGCGCTCGAACCCTACCGCCGCTAAACGCTGGGCAAACTGCGGAGCCGCCGCCCCAATTAGTAACACCGCCACCGCTTTTCGCTGAATATTCGCCAGCCAACTGGCATCATCACCCTCTTTGGGGTCACCACCAGCAATCAGCACTACAGGGCCATCCACCGCCGTTAAGCCGACATCGGCAGCATCATAGTTAGTTGCTTTGCTGTCGTTGATATAGTCTACGCCCTGCCAGGTACAAATGTATTCCAAGCGGTGTGCCACCCCGGCAAAATTACTGACGGCTTGCTCGATTACGGCTCGATCAATTCCAGCCAATCGCGCAGCGGCCACGGCCATTAATAAATTCTGACGGTTGTGGTGTCCCGGCATCTTGAGAGTGGCGATCGGCAGAATTTCTTGACCCTGGCATACCACCCAACCATCAGCGATATAAGTGCCTTGGGATTTATCGCCCAGCAATTGCTCAAGACCATTAATGCTCGTCCACAAAGCCCTTGGCCAATCAGCAACATGACTAGCTAAGTAAGGATCATCTCCATTCAGAATCTGGAATTCAGAGTTGTTGAGCAGTTGTGATTTAATCTGGTAATAATTTTCGACGGTGTAATGACGCGCTAAATGATCAGGGGTGAGGGTAGTGAAGATCCCGATTTTTGGGGATAGACTGCTCGCCGATTCGATCTGGTAACTGCTCAATTCGGCGATTACCCAATCTGGATTTTTGTCTAGCAGCGCCAACTCACAAGCAGCATAGCCAATATTGCCACAGGCCAAGGTATTGAACTGAGCTGCTTGGAAGATGGCGGCAATTAAAGCTGTCGTTGTTGTTTTGCCATTAGTACCAGTAATTCCTAGCCATGGCTGCGATTTCAGCGATCGCCAAGCCAACTCTACTTCCCCGATCGTTTCTATACCCAACGCGCGGGCAGCTACTAGGCCAGGGACATCCCAGGGAACGCCCGGACTCACTACAATCAGATCTAGTTCTGGATGCGGCACAAAGGTGTCGCCGAGCTTGATGGTGATGCCGGGATCAGTAATCTGCTGACATTGTGCCTCTAAGATCTCACTCTGGCCGCGATCACTGAGGGTGACGGTATATCCTTGTTTCCGCAACAGCTTGGCCGCAGCCAGCCCCGAACGACCCAGACCAATAACAGTAGATGTCAGCATAGTTTTAAGTTATTAATTCCACCAAAAAACGGTGGAACGCCCAGCCTACTGCTTTACGATCTCACCAAAATCAGCCAGAATTCTAGCATGATTGCGGAGCAAGCCCAATAAGTTCAAGCGATTAGCTTTAATTTCAGGGTTGCGATCCATCACGAGCACGCTATCTTCACCATCAAAGAAACCAGTGACTGTGGGGGCAATCTGGACGAGGGCATCCACCAGCAATTGGTAATTGCGATCGGCCTGTGCCGCCTGAGTGGTGGGCACTAAAGCAGTGACCGCATCATAAAAAGCTTGCTCTGAGGTTTTGACAAACAAAGTGGTTTGCACTAATCCCTCTGGATCGAGAACTTGAGTATTCAAGCTACCTGCCGCCGAGAGCTTGGCCGATCGATTAACAATCGGATAAATAGTCGCCAGCTGGCCGTTGATTCTAATCTTCTGGAGAAATATAGCACGATCACGCAGGTCTAAGAGGTCGCTTAAGCCCCGTTGGCTATATTCGGGGTCATTTTCGGCCAAGACGGCATTTACCAAGTCATAGTCAATGGCATAGTCTTCTTGGAGCGCCGTCCGCAGGCGTTTCAGGAAAAAGTCCCGGAGTTGCTCAGTTAATTCGGCACTGTCTAACTTGGCCACACTACTGTAAGACTGCTGGAAATTGGCCACCAGCTGATCGAGCAACTCCCACAAATTCAGTTGCAGACCAGTTTGCCAAATAATATTGACGATCGCATTAGCCGCCCGCCGCAGGGCAAAGGGATCAGAAGAACCCGTGGGGATTAGCCCTAAACCAAAGATGCAAACCAAAGTATCTAGTCTGTCGGCAATTCCGACCACTTGGCCACAGAGAGTTTGCGGCAAACTATCTTCGGCATTGCGGGGCAAATAATGCTCGCGGATGCCTTGGGCAACTTGGACATCTTCATTTTGAGCCGTGGCATATTTTTCACCCATAATGCCCTGCAATTCAGGAAATTCACCCACCATCTGAGTGACCAAATCGGCCTTACAAAGTTGGGTAGTGCGATCGATCTGTTGTTTTTCTACTGTAGATAGGTGCAGTCTGGCGGCAATTAAAGCCGCATTAACTTGGAGGCGATCAACCTTCTGCGCCATCGAACCCAAGTCTGCCTGGAAAGTCACGGTAGCCAACTTGGTGACATAGTCGGCTAGGGGTTGGGCTAAGTCGGCCTGATAGAAATATTGGCCGTCGGCCAGCCGCGCCCGAATTACCCGCCCGTTACCCGCTGCAATGATTGCCGACTTGGCCGGATCACCATTACTGACTGTCAGAAAATGCGGCAGTAGCTTTTGTTTAGCAGCATCTGTAAACAATGGAAAATAGCGCTGGTGGGTCACCATTACGGTAGTAATTACTTCGATCGGTAATGCCAAAAATTCCGGTTCAAACTCGCCCACCACCACTGTCGGGAATTCCACCAAATCGGTCACTTCTTCCAACAGGTCGGGGTACAGCTCAGTCACACCACCCATCTGGGTAGCCGCCGCTAAAATTTGGGCGCTGATTTCTTGGTGCCGCGCCGCTCGATCGACTTTCACTGATGCCTGGGCTAAGGTTTGGACGTAAGTATCCGGACTAGCGATCGACACTGGCTTAGGATGCAACACCCGGTGAGTTTGCGACAGGCGATCGCTCTTAATTTCTGTCTGGTCATTAACCAAACTAATCGGCATGATGTCCGGGCCCCACAGCGCTACCAACCACCGAATCGGGCGGGGAAACTTCAGATCGCCATCCGCCCAACGCATCATCCGTTTGCCTTCCAAGTCAAAAATCCACTGGGGAATCTGCTCCGTCAAAATAGCGGTAGTTGGTCGCCCCGGAATTTGTTTATTAATAAAAACAAAATCGCCTTTATCGGTCGGACGAATTGTGAGATCACTTATTTCTACGCCTTGCTTTTTGGCAAATCCAGCCCCAGCTGGTGTCGGTTGGCCATCTTTAAAAGCCGCACTCGCTGGTGGACCTTTAATTTCGGCTGTGCGATCGAGCTGCTGGTCAGGTAAACCAGTAATCAATACTGCCAATCGTCGGGGTGTACTGTAAACTTGCAGGGCACTGTACTCCAGATGCTGCTCATGCAAACGAGCGGGAATCATTTGTTGCCACTGTTTAGTAGCATCTCCCACAAATCCAGCGGGCAGGTCTTCGGTACCGACTTCGAGCAGAAAGTTAGGCATAACAAGTTTAAAAAAGACAAGAAACAAATTCTGGGCAGATTGCCACTCACTTAGGATATCACCGGGACTGGCCGCACTTCATCAGCCATCATTCCCTTTGGTTCCACGGCAACTCAGCCCCCACTCACGGGCGGAATTAGTACCAACTCATCACCAGCTTCTAAGATGGTCTCGGGCGCAACAAATTGCAGATTTACTCCCAGTCTGGTGACCGTTTGCCAGGGAGCAAGGATCGGATACTGGGTCACAATCTGAGTCAAAACTTGGCCAGCGGTGGTACCGATCGCAATTTGCTGCTCCAGTTCAGCGATGCCCAGCACTTCTTGGTAGATAGCGAAAAGTTTAACTTGAATCGAAATAGAGTCAGCCGCCATGGGGAAAATTGGGGATTGCAGTGATACCCAAATTCTAATAGAAAAAGCCCCCAGCCGAAGCCAGGGGCGATTAATCAGGGTGCATCTACCTCTTATGTATCCTCACCCTTTGGCGATCAATCAGGACAATTACTAATAATCAATAAAAAGCTCCCAGCCAAGGCCAGGAGCAATTAATCAGGGTGCATCTACCTCCTATGTATCCACTGATATCTAACCCCCATCCGGAATTTTTGATAGTTGCTGTAGATATTTGTTGGGGTATATTAAATTTGTAGAGTCATCCACCGGAAAAAATTCGGTTACACTTATACGTTCGCCAGTGGTTTAAGGAGCAAACAGACATGGAATTAGAGCTAGTTGATACTAAACGCCAAGAAGAAGTAATTGCAATCGCTGAACAACTTGCCACTGGGTCTGGAAAGAAAAAGAAAAAGCATAAAGAGAGCAAAGAGGGATCTTGGTCGATCGAAGATAGCGAGAAACAGTATCGGATCAACGGTTGGGGTGAGCCATATTTTTCCATTAATGCCGCTGGCCATGTGACAGTATCACCGCGTGGCGATCGCGGCGGCTCTCTAGATTTATTTGATTTGGTCAATTCCTTAAAGGAACGGAGCTTGGCGCTGCCCATGCTAATCCGCTTCTCCGACATCTTAGAAGACCGGATTGAGCGGCTTAATGCTTCCTTTGCCAAAGCGATCGCCCGTTACAACTACGGCGGCAGCTATCGCGGCGTTTTTCCCATTAAATGCAACCAGCAACGTCATCTGGTCGAAGACCTAGTGAAGTTTGGCAAACCCTACCAGTTTGGGCTAGAGGCTGGCTCCAAACCAGAGTTAATGATTGCCCTGGCCACCTTGGATACCCCGGGATCCCTGATTATCTGCAATGGCTACAAAGATCGAGAATATGTAGAAACAGCGATGCTGGCTCAAAAACTGGGTCAAACGCCCATTATTGTACTGGAGCAAATCGAAGAAGTGGAACTGGCGATCGAAGCGGCCAAGTTTTTGGGAATTGAACCCAATTTGGGCGTGCGCGCCAAGCTGAATAGCAAAGGCATGGGTCGGTGGGGGACTTCTAGTGGCGATCGGGCAAAGTTTGGCCTGACGATTCCCGAAATCATTATGGTGGTCGATCGGCTGAAAGAAGCCAAAATGCTGAATTGTTTGCAGCTGCTGCATTTTCATATTGGCTCGCAGATTTCTTCGATTTCGGTGATCAAGGAAGCAATCGCCGAAGCCAGTAGAATTTACGTAGAATTGGCGGAGTTAGGTGCCAATATGAAGTATCTGGATGTCGGCGGTGGTCTAGGGGTAGATTACGATGGCTCCCAGACGAACTTCCACGCTTCGAAGAATTACAATATTCAAAATTACGCCAATGATATTGTGGCGGAAGTAAAGGATGCATGCAGCGAGCGCAAGATTCCTGCCCCCATTTTGGTGAGTGAAAGTGGTCGGGCGATCGCCTCCCACCAGTCAGTATTAATTTTTGATGTCTTGGGCAGTAGCGAAGTCCGCACCGACTTACCCAACGCCCCCACAGATAAAGAGCATCAGGTGATTCGGAACCTGTGGGATACCTACCAGACTATCAACAGCGATAATTTCCAAGAGGCTTACCACGACATCACTCAGTTCAAAGAAGAGGCACTGAATCGCTTCAATTTGGGCTATCTGAGTATTACAGAACGCGCCAGAGCCGAGCAGTTTTACTGGGCAAGCTGTAAAAAAATCATGGATATTATCAATGAGCTAGATTATGTACCAGATGATTTGGAAGAGCTAGAGAAAATGATGGCTTCGATTTACTATGTAAACATGTCAGTTTTTCAATCGGCTCCAGATAGTTGGGCAATCGATCAACTGTTCCCCATTATGCCAATTCATCGTTTAGACGAAGAGCCGATCAAGCGCGGGATTTTGGCAGATTTGACCTGCGACAGTGATGGTAAAATCGATCAGTTCATTGATTTACGCGATGTCAAGCCAGTGCTAGAATTACATCACTTAAAAAAGAATAAGCCTTATTATTTGGCCTTGTTTTTAGGCGGCGCTTACCAAGAAATCATGGGCAATTTGCACAATTTATTTGGTGATACTAATGCGGTGCATATTAAGCTCACACCCAAGGGCTATCAGATTGAGCATGTGGTGAAGGGCGACACGATGAAGGAGGTCGTCAGTTACGTTCAGTATGATGCGGAAGACTTAGTAGAGAATATTCGGAAGAAGTCAGAGCAGGCGCTACTAGAGAAACGAATTACCCTCCAGGAATCGCAACGCTTATTGCAAAATTATGAAAGTAGCCTGGGCCGTTATACTTACTTGTCTCCCAAGGATTCATAACTCCCTAATTCTTCAACGCAATCAGCAAATGTATGTATGTTCGATCGACTCGATCCGATTTGGTTATTTCTCGGCGGCATAGTGCTGCGCTATGGTGGTGAGCTACTAAAGTCTCTTGGTCAAATTGGCATCCAGCGCTTGACTTCTACCCTCACTATTGCCGAAACAAATCCAGTCTACAGTGCGATCTGTTGGGAGCTGGAGCGCACGGGCAAAGTTCAAGATTTCAGTGAACTGATCTATACGATCGCTCCCTTAATTCCCACCGCTATCGAATCCCCAGCACTCCAGACCAAACTCCAACCCCGCAATGGTTGGGTGGGAATTGCTACTGGTGGTGCTTACTTTATTATTTATCGTCACGATTTCAAGGTGACCGATGTCCAAACAACCCAACTACTATCCCTGTTTACCTTGCGTCTGTGGCAAAAACGCATGTTTGACTGGTTGCATAATCTAGAAAAGTCTTACAGTCAAAAGGCACCACTCACGATCAGGCTATACGGTGCCAACAGTGCGATTGTCCGCACTCAAACTAAGCGCCAGCGAGAAACTCTAGCCCTTGATGCGCTAGTGGAGAATGAGTTATTTAGTGATCTCGATCGGTTTCTCGCCAGCCGTGATCTCTATACTCAGCGCGGTATTCCCTGGCGACGCGGCTATTTATTCTATGGTCCACCAGGGACGGGGAAAACTTCTTTGGTGCAGGTCATTGCTTCCCATTACGATCGCCAATTAGTTTCACTTACCCTGACCGATATGGACGATAGTGCCTTGCTCCGCGCTTGGTCAGAAATTAGCGCAAACTGTGTCATTGCCCTGGAAGACGTGGATAGTGTTTTTGAAGGACGAAAATCTTTAGGAAAATTGTCTTTTAGTGCCCTGCTCAACAGTTTGGACGGCGTGGGAGCAGTAGAAGGCAGTATCGCGATCCTCACCACAAATCATCGCGATCGGCTGGATCCCGCTTTGATTCGTCCAGGTCGGTGCGATCGAGAGTTTGAATTGGGATATCTGACCCCGGCGAGTTGTGCGCGGATGTTCGATCGGTTTTTTGCTAATCCAGAATTAGCCCAGCAAGTTGCGGCTAAATTAGGGGATTTCCAGGTGGCACCGGCGGTGTGGCAGAGCTATCTGCAACGGCAAGAGCGAGCTGACTCGGCGGCGGCTAACTGCGACTTTGCTGAACTGTCAGTGATGAAACAATTGGGCAAAGACCACACTTCGTGAACGAATCAGCATTAAGTGAAGTTGTTCATACTAAATCCTGTTAATTGAAAACCTAACGAAAATGAGAACAGGATGAGTGGCATCGATCGTAAAATCTTCCTTGACTCTAGACATCTTGCTAAACATCTGCCAGATACAGGACAAAGTAATCGGCTACTGCGGCGGGGGAGAGCCGCTCATGTATTTAACGATGAAGCTACTCTCTTGCTGGTGGCTCAAGCTATCATAGAAAGAGGAATCTATACAGGGTTTGCCAGAGGCTACGATCGTTATGGGTTATTATTCACAGAGGCAATCGGCGTTCGGCTTAGTCCTGAAGGTTCAACTCTCCCTTTATTTTATGGTGAGGTAAAGATTGATGCAGATAACCAATACCATCCCGTCCCCCGAACTCGACCCAGTGAAGAATAACTGGAGCTTTCTCGAAGTGTGGATCGATCCAATGCAGTCACCACCCTATGTTTTGCTGTTGTTGGGAGATAAATCCGGTAGTTGCTATATTCTCGATCCTGCGGCACAGTATAAATCGATTAACCGTTGTGATACTTACGATGAGGCGCAGCTTTGGCTACTAGAAGATGAGTATGAGCCAATGGAAGGAAGAATATCAGATGCTGAAATCAATTTGAGCAGATCGTAAATTTAGATTCGAT
>CAXTSZ010000095.1:0-8723 GCA_964247125.1 uncultured bacterium | reverse complement strand
TATTGGTTAAGTTCTGCCTTAAATTCCCGTTTTAGCCCCTCAGGTAGCTCCATCAGCCAATCCACAAACAGGAACAGCTCCATTATATCCTGACGCTCAAAGCCCTATTCATACAATCTGCGGGTTAGCTGAAACTTCCACTCCTTACGAGATCGCAAGTCTTTTTGAGTTTCCTTAGTTTTAAGGTGCGCCATCACCGCAATTGCAAACAATTTTATGCAAATACATCGAGCAGCCATATGGATAGCGTCTGCCAAACCAACAATCCCCCATTTTTCGGCAAAGATCGCGTGACCTCACGACTCTGCTAAGATAGTGAGGCTTAGGCGTTAAGATATATCTCGATCGGCGGCAGATTGCTCAGGTTGAGACCCCAGCGCATTACATAATTGCTCATTCATAGCGGTTCTAGGAGAAATACCACCCATGGTGCAAATGGCAGCCAGTTCGGCACTTGACTTTCACAGTGAAGCTTATAAAGATGCCTATAGTCGTATCAACGCGATCGTGATCGAGGGCGAGGACGAAGCTCACGACAACTATGTCAAGCTCGCTGAAATGATGCCACCGCAACAAGAAGAGCTAGTAAAGCTCTCCCGAATGGAACTCAAACACAAAAAAGGCTTTGAAGCCTGCGCCAAGAACCTAAGCGTCATCGCCGACTTGGGATTCGCCAAAGAATTCTTTGCCCCTCTCCACCGCAACTTCCAGCTTGCCGCTGATGCTGGCAAACTGGTGACCTGTCTACTAATTCAATCTCTCATTATTGAATGCTTCGCGATCGCCGCCTACAACATCTATATCCCCGTCGCTGATGAATTTGCTCGCAAAATCACCGAGGGCGTAGTCAAAGACGAGTACATGCACCTCAACTTTGGTGAACAGTGGCTAGCGGCCAATTTAGATTCAGCCAAGGCCGAACTCCAAGAAGCCAACAAGCAAAATTTGCCTTTAGTCTGGAAAATGCTTAACCAAGTAGCTGGCGATGCCAAAGTGCTGGGTATGGAAAAAGACGCGTTGGTAGAAGACTTTATGATTGCCTACGGTGAAGCTTTGGGCAACATCGGCTTCAGCACTGGCGAAATCATGCGGATGTCTGCCTATGGACTCATGGGAGCCTAAGCCAAGCAACCGCTGCTAATTGCCCCTTCGAGTTCCACGCTCCATTAGTTCAAAAAATTCCCCATGTTTGGTCTCATCGGTCATCTCACCAGTTTGGAACACGCCAAAACTGTCGCCAAAGATTTGGGCTACCCCGAATATGCCGATCAGGGCTTGGACTTTTGGTGCAGCGCTCCGCCCCAAACCGTCGATCATATTAAAGTAACAAGCATCACCGGTCAAACGATCGAAGGCCACTATATAGAGTCTTGCTTCTTGCCGGAGATGCTGGCCGCCCGCCGGATTAAAGCCGCCATCCGCAAAATTTTGAATGCGATGGCACACGCTCAAAAACAGGGCATTGAGATCACCGCCCTTGGCGGTTTCTCCTCCATCATTTTTGAAGAATTTGACCTCAGCAACAACAAGCAAGTCCGCAATGTAGAACTAGATTTTGAGCGCTTTACCACCGGCAATACTCACACCGCCTACATAATCTGCCAGCAAGTCGAGCAAGGAGCCCAACAACTCGGCATCGACTTGGACACAGCTAAAGTCGCGGTCATCGGAGCCACTGGCGATATCGGTAGCGCCGTCTGCCGCTGGCTCACCACCAAAACCAATATCAAAGAGTTACTACTAGTCGCCCGTAATCAAGAACGGCTGCAAAGTCTCCAAAGTGAACTAGGTGGTGGTCAAATCTTAGACCTGCCGATCGCCCTTGCTCAAGCTGATATCATCGTCTGGGTGGCCAGTATGCCCAAAGGCGTAGAAATAGATCCTAGTACGCTGCAACAGCCCTGCTTACTCATTGACGGTGGTTATCCTAAAAATCTGGGCAGCAAAATTCAACATCCCCATGTTCACATCATGGATGGTGGCATTGTCGAACACTCTCTCGATATTGATTGGAAAATCATGAACATCGTCAGTATGGACGTACCCGCTAGACAGCTTTTTGCTTGTTTTGCAGAATCCATGATTTTAGAGTTTGAAAAATGGCATACCAATTTTTCCTGGGGTCGCAATCAGATCACCGTCGCCAAAATGGAACAAATTGGTCAAGCTTCGGTTAAACACGGTTTCCGGCCCCTGCTTTCGCTCATTAGTGGCTAGTTCTTTCCTTTATCCCCTCGATCGCTATGGCAGTAGAACGCAAACCCCTACTTCTAGATTTTGAAAAACCACTCTTTGAGCTTCAGCAAAAGATTCAGAGTATCCGTGAACTTGCTGAAGAAAGTGGCGTCGATGTCTCTCATCAACTCCAACCCTTAGAGACCAAGTACGTGCAGCTGCAAGAAGAAATATTCAGTAACCTGAATCCTTCCCAACGCCTCCAACTCGCTCGCCATCCCCGTCGGCCCAGTACCCTAGACTATATTCAGGCAATCACCGATGAATGGATAGAGCTGCATGGCGATCGCGGTGGTCGCGATGATCCAGCCTTAGTCGGCGGCATTGCCCGATTAGACGGTATGGCCGTGATGATGCTTGGCCACCAAAAAGGCCGCGACACCAAGGACAACGTCGCTCGCAACTTTGGCATGGCGGCTCCCAGTGGTTATCGCAAAGCCATGCGCCTCATGGAACATGCCAATCGTTTTGGGATGCCAATTCTTACTTTTATCGATACACCAGGTGCTTGGCCGGGACTCGAAGGCGAACAACTTGGTCAGGGGGAAGCGATCGCCTACAATCTCCGTGAAATGTTTTTACTAGAAGTCCCAATTATTTGTACCGTTATTGGGGAAGGCGGCTCTGGGGGAGCATTAGGAATTGGAGTGGGCGATCGGTTGCTCATGCTGGAGCATTCCGTTTACACCGTCGCCACCCCCGAAGCCTGCGCGGCGATCTTGTGGAAAGATGCCAAAAAAGCCCCCCAAGCAGCCGAAGCTCTGCGCATTACGGCACAGGATCTCCAGCAGCTCGGCATTCTCGATCAGATTTTGCCAGAACCGTGGGGAGGGGCGCACGCCAACTCCATCAAAGCAGCCGAGACTCTGCGCAAGTCCCTAATTACCAATTTACAAGAGCTTTTACAGCTGAATATTGCTGACTTACAAGAGCAGCGCTACCAAAAATTTCGACAGATGGGGATATTTCTGGAAGAAAAAACCCAGTAGCATCATGTTATAATCTCATTAATAATTGTTAACAAAAATTCACAATTTCCGAGCGATTTACTAATCTAAAGATCGGCAATGGCAAACAAAACAGCACTAATTACTGGCGCAAGCAGTGGTATTGGCAAAGCCACCGCCCTCGCCTTTGCTAAAGCAGGCATCAATCTACTATTAGTTGGTCGCTCCCAAGAGCGGTTACAACCAGTGTTAGAAGCAGCCACCGCAGCTGGAGTTCAAGCGACGGCTCACGAAATAGATCTCGCCCAGCTAGCTTTAGTCCGCCCTCAAATCACCCAAATTATCCAGGACTATGGCTTTGTAGATATCTTGGTAAACAGTGCCGGCACAGCATACACCAATCCACTGCTCGATACGCCTCTAGCCGAATGGCAACAGATTATTGACTTAAACCTGTCCAGTGTCTTGCAAGTAATTCAAGGGGTGTTGCCCCAGATGCGCCAACAGCAATCCGGCACTATTATCAATGTGGTTTCGATCGCTGGTCAGCAGGTATTTCCTAACTGGGGAGCCTATTCGGTGAGCAAATTTGGCCTAGTAGCTCTCTCTAAAGCACTTGCTGCCGAAGAAAGAATCAATGGCATTCGCGTCACAGCAATCTACCCCGGGTCAGTCGATACCCCCCTGTGGGATCAACAACAGGTTCAAGCAGATTTCGACAGATCCGCCATGCTCACCGCCGAGGCCGTGGCCGAGTCGATTCTCTACAGTGCCAACGCCCCGCAGACTGTCACCATCGAAGAACTCACCATCATGCCCAGTGCTGGAACATTCTAGCCAGGCATTATCATCCCTTTACTAATCTCTATGACTACCTCCAAACCTTCTATTAGACCCGATCGCAACACTACTTCCAGTGGACAGCCGGCCCAAGTAGCTCCTAAAACCGAGAGCAATGAAGAAATGATGGCCGCAGTGCGTACCATTATTGAAGGCGTAGGTGAAGACCCCGAGCGCGAAGGGTTGCTAAAAACCCCTAAGCGGGTAGCAGAAGCGATGCGTTTTCTCACCAGTGGCTACGACCAGTCCTTAGATGACATCATCAATGGGGCAATTTTTGATGAAGGTCACAATGAAATGGTTTTAGTCCGAGACATCACCTTCTTTAGTCTTTGTGAACACCATATGCTACCTTTCATGGGTCGTGCGCACGTCGCCTACATCCCCAATCAAAAAGTTGTAGGCTTAAGCAAACTAGCCCGGATCGTCGAAATGTACTCCCGTCGGTTGCAGGTGCAAGAACGACTCACCCGCCAAGTGGCCGAAGCCTTGCAGGAAGTCTTAGAACCACAAGGAGTAGCCGTAGTCATGGAAGCCAGTCATATGTGCATGGCCATGCGCGGTGTCCAAAAACCCGGATCTTGGACGGTCACCAGTGCCATGTTAGGGGCTTTTCAAGACGATCAAAAAACCAGAGAAGAGTTTTTAAACCTGATCCGCCATCAGCCAGCCTTTTTTGCTTAGTTTAGGATTTAAGTAGTTCAGGCCTGCTCTTGATCATCCACCAGTTAACATTTAGAAGGTTGACTGGTAGAATTTTCTGGGAGTTTGATATTCTCAAGGACGCACATGGCATACTAAGGAAAAGTTTGCTAGTTGAGGCGATCGATTTAGTTCGAGCCAAATGAAGTTATCCAATTTTCACATTAGTGTATATGCTTGTTTGTCCCCAGTGCAGCTCGGAAAATCCTCTCCATCACAAGTTTTGCCAAAAATGTGGCTTTTCTTTGGTTTGCCGCTGGGCAATTGTTATTGATCATTCTGAAGATGATGGAGAAATCACCACGCCTCAACCTGGCGATGAACAGTCGCCAGGTCGTCTATACCTGGGTGCTAGATACCAAAAACTCGACTTAGATACTAGAGTTCTAGAAGCCAACAGCACAATGCTGAAAGTTTTAGACAGCTTGCCCGGCCAGCCATCGCCATTGCAAGAATTAATGAAGCAACAACCGGTAGATGCAGATCCCAGCAAACTAGGGCAATTACCCACCACCTTACCAGAATGGGAACTGTGGGAGCGCGGTGGAGTTAGTACTGAGGCTCGTCCATACTTGGCGCTAAAACCGCTGCTGAGCGCTCATATACCACAGCTACATGATACTTGGCATCGCAATGGTCAAACTGTATTAATTTTAGAGGACGAGGAGAAATACGCTACTCTCTATAGTCAGTGCCAAGAACCGCAGCAATCACCATCGCTCATCACTGACTGGTGTCAAACATTATTACAGCTGTGGATTTATTTAGAGCCGTGGTCAGTTCGATTGAGCCTATTAGATTTAGATAATCTTTATGTGGACGACCACCAGCAGATTTACCTCCAACGACTCATTCCCGAAATCGCAGGACAATCGCTATCGCCCCAAGATTTAGCCCATCTCTGGTTAAAACTATTACCCGATTCTGAATTACGAGCATCATTAGAAATATTTGCGCAATCAGACAATCTCACTATTGAGGGCTTAAAACAACATCTTCAGCAGCACTACGACCAGCCAGAAACTACTGATACCCTACATCAACCACCAGCTACGCTAGGATTGTCCGCAGCAGCGGCGACAGATGTGGGGAAGCAGCGCGATCATAACGAAGATTTTTATAGTATCAACACTACCCACCACCTCTGTCAAAGTCCAGACGGTATCAGCTCAGAATATCGTGGCCTTTATATTCTTTGTGATGGAATGGGCGGCCATGCGGCTGGTGAAGTCGCCAGTGAAATGGCTATCCAAAAACTACAGGAGTATTGGGCAGAACATTGGCACGACATTTTGCCCAGCGAAGAGGAAATTCGAGCAGCCATACTATTTAGCAATCAAGCTCTGTTTGAAATCAATCAAACACAGGCCGCCGCCGGTAGCGGACGGATGGGTACCACCTTGGTCATGGTGATGGTTCAAGACAACCAAATTGCGATCGCCCATGTTGGTGATTCCCGCTGTTACATTTTAGAAATCAATAGCAGTCCTGTCCAAATCACTCTCGACCATGAAGTAGGACAGCGAGAGATTCTCCGGGGTGTAGAACCAGAGGTAGCTTACGGACGGCCAGATTCTTACCAACTAACGCAAGCGATCGGCCCCCGTGATGAAAGCTCGATCGATCCCGAAGTTCAGTTCTTTAGCCTCCGCGAAGATACATTAATTGTGATTGCTTCTGACGGTTTAACCGATCGAGATCTACTAGAATTGCATGGTGAAGAACTGCTCAGACCAATGATCCAAAAAGAAATAAGTTTATCAACTGGAGTTAACCAGCTAGTAGAGTTTGGCAACAACTACAATGGTCACGACAATATCACAGCTATTGCAGTACTAGTTAATATAGGCAAATAGCCCAGCAATGGTGACCATAACTCTCTTCGATACAACTAGTGGAGATATCCTGGAGCAGTGGCAATTCGACCATTCCTCACAAATTCGGTTGGGCAGAGCGCCAGAAAATCAGGTAGTGATCGATCATCCATTAGTATCGCGCTTTCATGCTGAAATAGTACATAATAATCAATGGCAGATCATTAACCACGGCACCAATGGCACCTTAATCAATGATCAGCTAATGGAACAGGCAGTTCTCCGGCATGGCATGGTGATGCAATTAGCACCAAATGGACCACTCATTAGATTTGAAAGCACCAGTACTCATTCGGTCTGTCAGCATCAAGGTAATCCAGCAGATCAACTTTTCTGCATCCACTGTGGCCAACCAGTTAATATTGTCAAAACTGTGCGCAGCTACCAAATCCTCAAAGTGTTGGGTCAAGGAGGTATGGGTACCACCTACTTAGCCTGGACGGGTCAAAGACTCGTCGTGCTAAAAGAAATAAATGCTGACATGGCTCACCAAAGTAAAGCGCAGGAGTTATTCGAAAGAGAAGCAAAGATTCTCAAAACTCTCCAACACCCGGGAATTCCGCAGTATCAAGATTTTTTTTGGGAAGGAGGGCAACGCTATCTAGCAATGGAGTTAGTCCATGGCCAAGATCTAGAAAAGTATATCTATCAACATGGTCCAGTAACTTTATCCCAAACCATCAGCTGGATGATTGAACTCTGTCAGATTTTGGCCTATATTCACAGCCAAGACCCGCCCCTAATTCACCGTGATGTCAAACCAGCTAATCTATTAGTCACTAATATCGATCGCCAGATCTTCTTGATCGATTTTGGCGCAGTCAAAGAAATTGGATCGGTGGGCAGCACTCGCATCGGCGCTCCCGACTATATGGCTCCTGAGCAAAATCAAGGCAAGCCCGTCGTTCAGTCCGACCTCTATGCGATCGGACCAACCATCATATTTCTGACTACTGGCCGCAACCCTAGCGAGTTTCTCCAACTAACTAAGGAAGGCTATCAATTTAATCTGGCCAACATTCCAACCATCACACCAGCAGTTATGCAATTAATACATAAAGTGACCGCAGATCGGGTGATCGATCGATATCCAACAGCCCTAGATTTATCTCAAGCTTTGGCACGTTGCTAATTTAGATGCTGTTACAATTAGATATGTCGCATAAAAATTCATTGGCTAGCATTTCCTAACTAGCATAATATCAATAACCTTATGGCTGTTCAGATTTTAGTTGAAAAGAAAAAGTTAGATAAACCTCCATTAAATATTTACCTACTTGGCGACAAAACGCTCAGACAAACGGCCAAACGCATTAGTAAGGTAGACGACGAATTGCGGCAAACCGTTCGAGAAATGCTACAAACAATGTATAGCTCTGATGGCATCGGCCTAGCGGCACCACAAGTAGGAATTCATAAGCAGCTCATCGTTATCGATTGTGAGCTAGAAAACCCTGCTGTACCACCACTCGTATTAATTAATCCAGAAATCAAGAGCTACAGTCAATCTCTTTGCAAAGATCAAGAAGGTTGCCTAAGTATTCCAGGTGTATATATGGATGTAGAGCGCCCAGATCAAGTAGAGATCAGCTACAAAGATGAGCATGGTCGCCCCCGCACACTCAAAGCTGACGGCTTATTAGCTAGAGCTATTCAGCACGAGATGGATCATCTACATGGAGTATTGTTCGTAGATCACATCACAGATAGCCTCAGTCTTACCGAAGAACTAAAAAAGAAAGGCTTTTCTATCCAAGCAGTTCAACCCATCAGCAACGGAGTTAAATAGCTAACATGGCAACATATACTCCTTTGAGTGGTTTATGTTTATTGGGTGCATGTGTTTCGGCGATCGCAGCTGTTGGTTCAATTTTCGAACTCAGCTCAGGAACACCAGAACTAGGTTCTACTGTCACTGGAGGGATCTTAGCAATCAGCATTCCACTATGTATTGGCCTATTTTATATCGCTGTCCGCAGCTCCAATGCAGCCAACCAATAGACTGCAAGACTCCACTCCGCAAACAAAAAGAGACCTAATTCACAATGTGAACAAAGTCTCTTTCTCTTGTCTTCAATATTAAGCCTGGCAGTGAGCTATCTTCACAGGGGGCTACCCCCCAACT
>CAXTSZ010000094.1:6165-8890 GCA_964247125.1 uncultured bacterium | reverse complement strand
AAATCACGGCTGAATGTCCCTGCGAAAAACCCCAGGCTAGCAGTCGATGGTGAATATGATCTTTGCCCGGTGTACTCAGCGGATTTTTACCTGCGAGTAAGCGGCGGACAATTACTTGGGTCGTATCCAATACGGGTACCAGCAAAAACATCGCCGTGGGTACTAAGGCAAAAACTGTAGTGACCTTAGAGCTACTGAGAATGCTGGTAGCTGCCAACACATAACCCAAAAAGTAGGCTCCAGCATCACCCATAATAATCCGCGATGGATGGTAATTGTGGCGCAGAAAGCCCAGGGAAGATCCCGATACCGCTGACAGAATCAACGTGGCTGCGGCTCTTTCCTCAAACTGGGCAGACACCGCCAACAAACTCATCCCGGCAATAAAACTAATACCGCCAGCCAAGCCATCCATTCCATCCATCAAATTGACAGCATTAGTGATCCCTACCACCCAAAATACTGTCACCAACACCGATAGTGATCCATCGATCGGTGTCCCAAAGTTCACGCCGATCTTGATGCCCACAACCACCAGGAGCAAAGCTCCCAAAATTTGGACAATCAGTCGAAACAGCGATGGCAGACCAAATTGGTCATCAATGAATCCCACCAATACCAAAATTGAACCACCCAGTAGAATGGCTAAAATCTGCACCAAGATCTTCTGGAGCACCATGGGGCTTAAACAAGCCGCCAAAATCAAGGCCGCAATGACCCCCGCATAAATGGCTAGTCCCCCCGCATTAGGCAAGGGTTCCGAATTTAGGCGCCGCGCATTCGGGCTATCCGCCCAACCCACCTTGAGGGCAAAAGAGCGCAGGTTGGGAATAAACCGATAGGTGACAGCCCAAGCTACGGCAAAAGTCAGTACTACTGACAACCAGCCAGTGCCCTGTGGGTTACTAATCCCGATCGATCTCATGTAGTCAAAAATAAAATCCATGATGCTGCTAGTGATCGTGGCTATGGTGGAAAGTTTCGGTGGGCGGATGAGTTAAGGCGCACATACTACACACTCCAAAAAACTCTAGTGTATGGTAATAAACTTTAAACTGATGTAACTCCTGAAGCTTGATTTCTAGTTGATCGACGGGGCATTCGACAATTGGAATGGATTTTTGACAATATAAGCAGGTGAGGTGGTGCTTGTCTTCTTGAATAGTACTATACAGTGATTCCCCGCTACTGATGGTGCGAACCTGCACTGCACCTGCTAGTTTTAGGGCATCTAAGGCTCGGTACACTGTGGCGAGACCCACTCCCTGACTACGATTACGGAGTTCTACATAAATATCTTGAGCCGATGTCGATCGACGTAGCTCTTGTAAAAGTTGTAGTATGCGCTCTTGGCTGCGAGTTAATTCCAATTTCATACTAGGTCAGAGATGAAGATTTCCGGCCAATGTGCAGCCACGTTGCTATATTATATTTGAGTTTGGCGGGTTGAATTTTTAAGTACCTAAAGCTATCAGCATGACTCAATCATATCAAGCTCGGATCTATATAACTCTCCGTCCCTCCGTTTTAGATCCAGCCGGAGCAGCCGTGCGCTCCGGGATCGAACATTTGGGTTTTCAGCATGTCGGAGCCGTTAGGATTGGTAAATATATTGAAGTTAGTCTAGATAGTGATGATGAGGGCACTGCACGGGTGGAACTCGACCAAATCTGTGACCAGCTGCTGGCCAATCCGGTCATTGAAACCTACCGCTTTGAAATCTTTCCTATCGCCTAGCCCATGACTGTAAAATTTGGCATTGTTGTATTCCCTGGCTCTAACTGCGATCGAGATGTTGCCTATGTCACTCGTGACCTACTACAGATGCCAACGCGGATGATTTGGCACGAAGAAACAGCCATTGATGATATCGACGTGGTCATAGTACCCGGTGGCTTTAGCTATGGTGATTATCTGCGCTGTGGAGCGATCGCCCGGTTTTCACCAGTAATGAAAGCGGTGGTGGCTCATGCCGAGCAAGGCAAGTATGTCCTGGGTATTTGCAATGGTTTTCAGGTTTTGACGGAAGTGGGTTTACTGCCAGGGGCTTTAGTGCGCAATCGAGATTTACATTTTATTTGCGATCGAGTACCCCTCACCGTCATCAATACTGATTCACCTTGGACTCAAGATTATGCTGGTCAGGCAGAAATTTCATTGCCGATCGCTCACGGCGAGGGCTGCTACTATGCCGAACCTGATACGATCCAACGGTTAGAGGACAATCAGCAAGTGCTGTTTCGCTATGCGGGCGGTAATCCCAATGGATCTTTGAACAACATCGCGGGCATTTGCAATCTGCAAAAGAATGTACTAGGCATGATGCCTCATCCAGAAAGAGCGGCCGATAGAGCGATCGGAAGTATTGATGGTTTAGGCTTATTTAAAGGCTTAGTAGCTGCTTCAAGTTAAACAAAAAGGCTGAGAAAACTTCTCAGCCTCATGTTATGGAAGATAGATGCCAATTTGATAACCCATGGTTGCGATAAATTTTTATTGCTGTAAACTCAGCATCACAAAAACTTGCTCAGGAGTGTTTCGGCTTACCAAATAGGGCTATAGGGATTAGCCGCTACTGGTTTCGGACTGTTACCAGGAGAGTTGTCTGGGCTAGCATGGTTGGAATTGTTATAACCAGTATGGTTGGAATTGTTGTAACCAGTATGGTTAGAATTGTTGTAACCAGTATGGTTGGAATTGTTGTAACCAGTATGGTTGGAATTGT
>CAXTSZ010000094.1:0-6065 GCA_964247125.1 uncultured bacterium | reverse complement strand
GTAACCAGTATGGTTGGAATTGTTGTAACCAGTATGGTTGGAATTGTTGTAACCAGTATGGTTGGAATTGTTGTAACCACTAAAGTTAGAGCCATTGTAGCCACTAAAGTTGGAACCATTATAGCCGTCCCCAAAGGCGGGCATGGTCGTTAAACTGAGGGCAGTTATTGCTCCAAAGAAAATACAGTGAGATAGTTTAGTCATGAATTTCTCCTAATAATCGTATTCGTTTAAAACTTGAAGCCAGTACCTACACCTAAGACAAATCTTGCCCTTTCACCACTGACTCCAGCAATATCCCGAAAGGCTGGGCTAATCACCAACGGGAAATCTTCCCCCAGAGGTGTTATTGATAAACCAGCGGCTAAGTCTTGACCAGTCCATTCTATGATAGCGCTCACCGGTTTGGCAATGCGCAGGGCTACTGAACCAAAGGCATTGATTCCACCCGCATTTAGGTCAACCGAAGTGACACTAGAGGGGAGAAATTGGCCGCCGCCCACCCCTGCCGAAAAGGCAACGCGGCTAAATAGACTATCTGTACTATCTTTTGTGCGAATAATATGGCTAACTACGGCGTAATAAGAATTCGAGGGGAAATCTGTCTGAACACCCGTCCCCCTCTCATTAGTGACGTTAAGAAAGCGGTTCCAGCCGATTGCTACCGCAGTACCTTCCGATAATCGCTTGTGAATTTTGCCATTGAAGCCACCAGAACCAAAGCCATTACTACTTCCAAAACTATTAATAGTGTAAGAAATCTCCACACCCACAGAATTAATAGCATCGCCTAATCCAACCCCAAAACCGAGTTCACCGTCACGAGTTGTAGTACCCCTAGTTCGGGACTGATAGCTAGCAGCCAAAAATGCAATATTGCTATCTGCCCCAAACCCGATCGGATTACTGATACTCAGGCCAGGTGAAACCTTGAGATGATTGCTGCCAGAGCGCGGTGGCTCAAGTATTTGCACCTGCTCGTTGTTAGCAAAGACATCCTTTTGGAGCAATGGCTCACTCTGCGGGAGAAGCTGATAGTTGCTAGCAAAAATATTGAGCTTACCGATCGACTCATCTGGTAGTCTCGATTGCTCAGTACTCTCAGTCGCTGGCATTTCCTCTAAATCCATGGGCAGCAGAGAGCTATTACTAGCTAAGATATCTGCCGCTGGAGTCGTTAAGTCACCAACTAACGGTGATACAGCTAGAGAAGGATTCACGTCAGCTAGTAAATTTTTAGTTCCTAGCTCATTAGCAGCCACAACGTTCGATACTACTTCTGGAAATATTTCTGGAGATTCAGAAAGGTCAGCGTTGTGGCTAAAGTCCAAGCTACTGGCTTGACTGGGCAGAATAAGCATGGCTAGCAAGGAGCAAGAAATACTTATCAACCATAGTAATTGCTTCATATCGGGCACTCCCTATTTAACAATTTGGTTCTATCAACAAAAAGGCTGGGAATATTCCCAGCCTTAGTAACATTACCATAGCTAAATTTGCTGCGGTAGCCTAGCTATTAACCGCGACCACGAACGGGTTTCTTTCTAATCGTTGGCTTCCGTTCGGGAGCCAGTGGTGCTACATAAGCAGGCTCTGGCTGCACAACGATTGTTTCAAGGGGAGCTTCCGGTGCTTGCACAGCAGCTTGGCTGGCAGCCGCTCTAGCAGCGGCCAGATTTCGCTGAAGAGACTCTGCTCTACCATTGACTTCCGAATTGAACCGACTAGATCCAGGAATCAAAGTAAAGTTAGAGCCGCGAAATCCCTGTTCAGAGGTGTTCTTTACACCACTAAAGTTACTACTGTTAGCACCGCGACCAGTCCCAGTCCCAGCAACAGCTGGTAAACAAGCAGTGGCCAGTAAGGTGGCCAGCATGCCAAAAAGAATTTTTTTCATTAATTTCTCCTATGAATGATAATGTGTATGTCTAAAACCTGAAGGAGGTACCAACACCCAGAACAAATCTAGCACTTTCACCAGTAACGCCAGTGATGTCACGGAAGGCTGGTGTAATGACCAGTGGGAAATCGTCACCAAAGGGGACAATCGATAGACCAGCAGCTAGATCTTGACCGGTCCATTCGACAATTGCACTGAGCGGCTTGGCAATGCGAAAAGCCGCAGACCCAAACACATTAACGCCACTGGGGTCTTGACCTGCTGGGGTTCTAGTCAGGGTGTCTTGGGAGAGGAACTGTCCACCACCAACGCCAACCGACAAGGCAATCCGGCTGAATAAATCATCAATGTTTTCAGTAGTGCGAATGACCTGAGTTCCTACCGCATAGTAGGAGTTACGGGGAACATCGGTACCAGAACCACTGCCAACTTGAACAGTAGCAAATTGATTCCAGCCGATCGCTAGAGCAGTGTCATCAGCAATCCGCTTGTGGAGCTTGGCACTGAAACCACCAGTACCAAAGCCGTTGCTACTACCAAAACTATCAAGAGTATAAGCAACCTCTAACCCAATAGAGTCGAGCGCATTACCGAAGCCAAAGCCCACCCCTAGTTCGCCATCACTAGTTGTAGTACCCCTAGTTCGGGCTTGATAGCTAGCAGATAGAAAGGCGGTATTGTTGTCAGCACCAAAGCCAACTGGGTTATTGATACTCAAGGCTGGAGCAGCACCTGAGTTATTGAACGGGATGGTCGTCGGAAATTGCTTGGTAGGAATGGCGGCCAATTCGCGATCTAAATCGCTAGAATTATCTGCCGATGGCTGACCACAGCTACTACAAGCGCTATCGCCATTGCCACCAGCAATCACCACAAAGTCGTTAAAGTCTTCAGCCGATTGACCATCTTTAGCTTTATCTGCCCAGTTGATTTTTACGCCTTGGTTGGAGAGACCCGCGAAGTCTTTATCAAATTGTGCTTGAACACGGTTATTGGGGTTGCGAGCGCTGGTAGAGTAAACGGTGGAAACTACCTTGCCGCTGCCATTCCGCGACTCTAAGAAAAAGGTATAGGGAGTGTTGGCCTGAAACTTGAAGAAGTTCTTGGGGGGATTGATGGAATTACCAGGAGTGCCCAAAAAGTCAGTAGTCTTGTTGATCGACCGGTCATCGCTATCCGAAGCTTTGTCTTCTTTGATCAGAATGGTAGCAACGCCGGTGTTGAGGTCAACAACCCCAAAGGTTGCCTTGTAAGAACCATGAGACTCCACCGCCTCAAATTCAACGGTAGTTTCTTTATCAAATTGAACGGCACCGCTGCCAAACTCATCAGCCTTAGCTGCTGGGGCATAGATTCCGGCGAGGATTAGACTTGCTAATCCCATACCGATTGTAATGGTAGATTTAAATTTATTCGACATGATGTTCGCTGTTGGTTTGGTTTTGACAATTCGTTAGGTTGGATCAAGCTACTGCAAATTAATCAGCCCGGTATTATTACCAAGTGGGGCCAGAGAAAGACGCACCGGCAGTAGGTGTAGGTTGACCTAACTGGCTTGCATTAGGGGTCTTGACGGACTCCAAGAAAGCTGTCGCTTCGGCCTTGGCCTTGTCCAACGCTGCCTGTTCTGCCGCACCACAGTTGCAGGGACGCGCACTCCGCAAAAAGCGACGACCACTATCAGTAGAAGGTTTTGCCGGAGCTTCTGGAGGACTAGGTGCTGGAGCTTCTACTGGAGCCTGAGCAACAAATTTAGTTTGCCCTAGACTAGGGGTAGAGCGAACACCCTCAGCCGCAAAACTGCTGGCTTGGCCGGGTAGAGCCATCAATGCGGGTAAAAAGCAAGCGACACTCATCATCCATGACAATCGTTTCATTCTTCCAATACTCCTTATTTAACACAAGTAACTAAGTCTAGTCTGCCCCAATTTTTTGCTAGAGCTAACAGTTTCTAGCTTCAAACCACTCATTTGGATATATATTACCAAAAAGATTGGCCGGAAGTGAGAAATTTTCATTCTTCACAACAATTGTTTTATACTTTAAGATACTCCAATACTAAACAAAACTATTTAGCTGTTATTTATATAAAATAAGATGTAAGGCATTGCGAGCATCTCATATCTAACATATTTAAAAACTGCATAAGATAATATCTCAGTGTTCACATACAAGCAAACCCGTCTCAATAATTATATTGGTAGTATTCAGATTAAATCAATATGTTAATTAAATTTACTTTGTATTTAGTCGTATAAATGTAGTACTTTTACGGCATGGAGTCCGGGCTGAGAAATACATCTGATATTTGAAAATACCTAGATAAGTGTATTGTATCGACTAGAAGCCCCATATTATTTCCTGATGTAAGTTGTAACTAAATATCAGCAAAGATAGTACTAATTAAAACGTTTTTGGCTAGAATTTAATTGAAGTTTTATGAATCATGTTGAAAGTACCTCGACCAGCCGTTGCCAAATCGCAATTATTGGCGATATTCACAACCAGTGGAATTTGGCTGACAACCAGTTATTACAGGAGTTGGCGGTAGATTTGGTGCTATTTGTTGGCGACCTTGGGAATGAGGACGTAGAGATCGCTAAAATAGTTGCCGAGCTAAAATTACCCAAAGCGGTGATCTTGGGAAATCATGATGCGTGGTTTAGTGCGACTAGCTGGGGACGCAGTCAATGTCCTTATGATCGCACTCAAGAAGATTGGGTACAAGAGCAGATTGATATATTGGGCGACAGTTATGTCGGCTATGGCCAGCGCGGGTTTCCACAGTTTAATCTGTCGGTGGTGGGTAGCCGTCCGTTTAGCTGGGGCGGTGACCAATGGCGCAATCAAGATTTTTATCACAGTCGTTTTGGGGTCACGAGCTTTGCCGAATCCACCACTAAAATTCTGGCGGCAGCCGCAGGAGCAACCGGTGAGCAGCTAATTTTCATTGGCCACAATGGTCCAGCGGGTCTGGGCGACCAGCCCGCCGATATTTGCGGCAAAGATTGGGAGCCTTTAGGTGGCGACTTTGGTGACCCCGATTTGGCTGATGCGATCGCCCAGCTCCAAGCCAGTAGTAAATCTATTCCCCTAGTAGCCTTTGGCCATATGCATCACCAACTTCGGCACACGGCTGCTCGGCTGCGCACACCCGCCCTCAAAATAGGTCAAACTCTATATCTAAATGCGGCACGTTGCCCACGTATAGTTAACTACCCACCAATTTTGCGCAACTTCTCGATCGTGACTTTAGAAGCTGGTCAAGTTATTGCAGCAGGCTTGATCTGGGTCGATCACCACGGCCAAATTCAGCGATCGGAGGACTACCTGACAACGCCTAATCCTGTGATACAATAAAAAACCTGTTGGAGAGGTGGCAGAGTGGTCGAATGCGTCCGACTTGAAATCGGATGAAGTGAAAGCTTCCGAGAGTTCGAATCTCTCCCTCTCCGTTCGATAGTTTCTGGCGGCAACTAGCTGCGATACCAAGTGGTAGATGCGCCTTTGCGATCGACGATCACAATCCCCTGGGCTTGCAGATCGTTGCGGATTTGATCGCCTTTTTTAAAGTCCTTCATATCACGAGCAGCTTTACGCTCGGCAATTAGTTGATCGATCGCCTGATCAGCCAAACTATTATTAACGATCGGTTCATCAGCTAGTTGGGCTTCCAATCCTAAAACCAGTGTCAATTGTTTCAGGCTATGCCATTGCAACTCCAAACCTGAAGAATTGGTGATTTGGCCACCATGGGTCAAAATATTGCTGGCTTTACCCAAATCTTTGGCTAATTCAAAAATCACAGACAAACCTCCTGCAAAGTTAAAGTCTTCATCGACAATGTCACGGAACTGCTGAAAGAATGACTCCTGGGGAGAAGCGGACTGAACAGGCGTGGCCGCATCGGGTACCTCTACGATACGTTTTTTGAATAAGTAATCTAAAGCCTGACGCAAATTGGCGAAGAAATGCTCGCGTGGGGCTTTGAAAAGCATGGTTCTGGCCGCCACCGCCATGCCAATAAATTCAAACAAGCTTGGTAAGACGGGTAACGTATTGAAGGTACCCAGAAATCGGGAGAAGAACCGGGCGGGAAACTGCGTAAAGAATAAGGCGATCGCCAACACGACCAAACCCCGATATTCTTGACTGAATTTTTGGA
>CAXTSZ010000093.1:0-9711 GCA_964247125.1 uncultured bacterium | reverse complement strand
AAATCTATTTTTGCGGCATCTTCTCAAGTTCTTAACAATCTTTCAGTTTACTAATGATGTTAAGACTGCTTGCATCCCTTTCTTCTGTTCCGTTGCGCGACGGACTTTCCCCGCTTGACTACCTACCAACCGCAATATTTAACTAAGCCAACTGCCACTGGCGATCTACTTCATGCCTGTTTTGAAACTCAGGCCAATATTTCCCCCGATCGCACGGCGGTGGTCTGTCTCGATCAGCAGCTCAGTTACCGGGATCTCGATCGAGTATCTAATCAGTTAGCGCGTTATCTACAGGCTTTAAATATTGGAAAAGGCTCCCGGGTTGGACTGTTGATGGAGCGATCGATCAATGTTTACATTGCCGTGTTAGGGATTCTCAAGGCGGGAGCAGCCTATGTCCCAATGGACCCTGACTATCCAGCCGATCGAGTAGAGTACATTTTGCAGGACAGCGGTGTCGAGCTGCTGCTGACTTCGGCGACACTTCTGGCCAAACATGCGGGGGTCGCTTGTCCAACTTTGTGTCTAGAGCAAGAGCTGCGGTTGATCGCCCAGCGGGATGACAGCTGTCTCACTGACGTAGATGTCACCAGTGGCGATTTATGCTACATCATCTATACTTCTGGCTCTACTGGCCGTCCCAAAGGAGTGATGCTGGAACACCGATCAGTAGCTAACTTTGTGCGTGCCGCCCAACAGGTTTATGGAGTGCAGGCTACCGATCGCTTTTATCAGGGATTCTCGATCGCTTTTGATGCATCGATCGAAGAAATTTGGCTGACTTTTGCCGCCGGCGCCACATTAGTGGTAGGTACAGC
Source organism: uncultured bacterium (assembly GCA_964247125.1). Classification (GTDB taxonomy): domain Bacteria; phylum Cyanobacteriota; class Cyanobacteriia; order Cyanobacteriales; family Chamaesiphonaceae; genus JAAFHZ01. The sequence continues at coordinate 8,893 of CAXTSZ010000093.1, read as the reverse complement.
AGAAATGGTACATGCCGGCAGCGACCTATCCCGGATCTTAACTCAGCTGGGCGTAACGGTTTTTTCCTGCGTGCCGACTTTGCTGTCGATGTTGAAAGAAGATCTGCCCTTGGTACGGCTGCTCATTTTGGGCGGCGAAGCTTGTCAGCCAGAACTAATTCAGCGTTGGCATCGTCCAGATCGGCGTATTTTAAATACCTATGGACCCACGGAAGCCTCGGTGGTAGCTACCTATGCGGAGTGTTATCCCGATCAGCCAATTACCATTGGTCGGCCGCTGCCTACCTATCAAGTTCACATCCTGGATGAAGACCTGTTACCCGTGGCAGTGGGGGTATCTGGCCAGATTTTCATTGGTGGGGATTGCTTGGCGCGGGGTTATGTCAACCGAGAAGATTTGACTAAAGAAAAGTTTATCTGGCACCTAGATACCCAAACCAGACTCTACAAAAGTGGTGACCTAGGTTGCTGGACTATTGATGGCGATATTCGTTTTCTGGGGCGGGCGGATGACCAAGTCAAGCTGCGCGGATTTCGGGTAGAGCTAGCCGAAATTGAGTCGGTATTGATGGAATGTCCAGCGGTCAGTATCGCGGTCGTGGCCATCAAAGAGCAGGTGGTGGGCATTCAGTCGTTAGTGGCTTACTTGGTTTTGCTAGAGCAGGCTCCAGCACAATTGGTGGACTTGGAGGCAATTCGCACTCACCTGCGCAGTCGTCTACCGGGCTTTATGATGCCGACTTGTTTCCATCGCCTCACAGCCGAAGAACTGCCCCGGTTGGCCAGTGGCAAAGTCGATCGCAATCACTTGCCCCAGCCCATCGCCATGCTGGAAACACCAGCCCTGCGCCCAGATTTTCAGGCACCGACTAATCCGATCGAGGCCAAGATCGCCCAAGTTTGGGAGACTTTGCTCAATACCAATATCTCAATTGCTGATGATTTCTTTGATTTGGGCGGTCACTCGCTCTTAGCCGCTGCGCTGGTGTCAGAATTGCGCCTCGATCCTCAGCTACAAAAAATCGCAGTGTCCGATGTCTATCACTACCCAACAGTTGCTGCGCTGGCTGCCCATTTGGCTAGCCAGCAAGTGGTAGAACAGGCTGCACCAGTGCCGCATCCGCAGGTGGGTCTCCAGTATTGGATCACGATGCTGGGTCAACTGCTCGGAATTTATGGTGTCCAGACCTTGGTGTCTCTCAATATTCTGATTCCCACTTTTGCACATCATCTTTCCAATTCACTGTGGGACTTTGTCGGTGCCTTGATTCTGATGTATCCAGCGTTGCTGATTGTCAGCATCTTGGCGAAGTGGTTAATTATTGGCCGCTACCAGTCTGGTAGCTATCCATTATGGGGTACTTACTATTTGCGGTGGTGGTTAGCACGTCAGGTGCAGGGTATTGTCCCAATTTGGCCATTGATTGGCACCCCTTTCATCGCGTGGTACTACCGCTTGATGGGCGCTCAGATTGGCCAAGATTGCTATTTGGGGACTGATGAAATCGGTAGCTTTGACCTGATTAAGATTGGTAATGAAACTAGCTTGGGGGCAGAATCTCATCTTTTAGGTCATGCCATTAGTGATGGCTATTTACACTTGGGTACCATCGAGATTGGCGATCGCTGTTTTGTGGGTGCACGGTCAGTTTTAGAACCAAGCACGAGCATGGCTAATGATAGTCAACTCGAAGATCTGTCTTTATTGCCGACAGCTGTCACCATTCCGGCTAGCGAATGTTGGCATGGTTCTCCGGCGCGGTTGGTAACTAACCGCCCGTTGGTGGTTTCGTCACCAGCGCGTAAAGTAATTCATCCGGTGACGGCGGTGTGGCGAGGCGGTTGGCAAGTACTGGGGATTGTAGTACTAAATCTTTTGCCAATTTCGGCAATGATGCCGAGCCTCCTGCTGCAAATGCGTCTAGGCGATTTGTGGGGGTGGGCGGCATTATTTATCGCCCCTCTTTCGGGTCTGTTGGCGGTGGTGTTACTGGCAACCGAAATTGTACTGCTCAAAAAACTCATTTCACCCCGAGTGCGTCCCGGTGTCTATTCTGTTCATGGCAGCTTCTACCTGCGTAAATGGTGGATCGACAGGTTACTGCAAATGAGTCTGCAATGGCTGGGTTCGCTATATGGCACGCTGTACTCAGCTCCTTGGATGCGATTATTGGGTGCTAAGATTGGCTCCCACACAGAGGTTTCGACTGCTGCTAACTTTTCACCAGAACTACTCACGATCGGTAGTGACTGTTTTGTTGCTGATGATGTTTGCTTAGGTGCGCCACGGGTACATCGGGGCTGGATGGAGCTGCAGCCGGTCCAGATTGGCCATGGCAGTTTCATTGGTAATAGTGCTCTGATTCCAGCACCAACGACCATTGGGAGCGATTGTTTAATTGGTTGTCTGTCGGTGCCACCCACCCAGCCAGAAGTGCCCCACGGCACTAGCTGGGCTGGTTCGCCGGCTTTTTGTTTGCCCCAACGTCAGCAGCACGAAAAATTTGATGCTGGTCTAACTTTTAAACCATCCCGTAAATTAGTATCCCAGCGCCTACTAATGGAGTTCGTGCGGGTAATTATGCCCTTGAGCTGCACTGTTACTCTGTTAAGTACTTTGCTGTACGTTCTGGGGGAAAGCGATGAATTAACTTTCTTGGAATTAATTGGTGTGATGCCTTTGTGGTCGCTGGGTGCTGGTCTGATCGCGAGTGTATTGGTAATTATTGCTAAGTGGTTGGTGGTGGGGCGGTATCGATCGCAATCTTTGCCTCTGTGGAATAACTATGTGTGGCGCAGTGAAATGATTACGGGCATGTATGAAACGATTGCCCTCCCCTGGCTGATCGAATCTTTGTTAGGCACTCCGTTTATTGCCTGGTACTGGCGGTGTTTGGGCGCGCAGGTGGGTAAGCGGGTTTATATTGAGTCACCGTATATTACCGAGTTTGACTTGATCCACATTGGCGATCGCGCAGCTCTGAACTATAACGCTGGTTTGCAAACTCATTTATTTGAAGATCGGGTGATGAAAATGTCTCACGTCCATATCGGTAAACGTTGCGTAGTAGGTGATACAGCGATTGTTCTCTACGATACTCAGATGAAAGCGGGTGCCCAGTTGGGTAGTCTCTCTCTCTTGATGAAAGGTGAAACCTTACCGGCTAACAGTCTGTGGCAAGGAATTCCAGCTCAACACCACACTGGCAAATAAACTCCGGCTCCCTTCCCTCTTAATCAACTACCAATCTTCAGCTTTTCCGCTAGACTTTAGGATGGCGTTGTTCTGTGTGGAAAGTATTGTTTGGCCTGCTAATTCCTCTGCTGGTATTGACTGCCTGGATGGCCAGCCTAGTGGGATCTTGCTGGTTGAATCTGGCACATTGTGCCTGGCCAATAGTGATGATGGTGTTACTGTGTCGTACTTTTCTCCAGACTGGCTTGTTTGTAACCGCTCATGATGCAATGCATGGCACTGTTTCGATCGCCTACCCCCGCCTCAACCATCTCATTGGCCATCTTTGCACTACCCTCTACGCCTTATTATCCTACTCAGATCTACAAGCTAAACACCAGTTGCACCATCAGTATCCGGCCACCGACTTAGATCCAGACTTTTGTGAAAATAGCATTGAACAGTGGTATCTCAAATTTATGCGGGGCTATCTGGCCAGTGGCCAGCAAATTTGGACATTGTTAATGGGGATGGCCATCATTTTCATCAGTTTGCACTGGCTGGGGCAAGTCCCGGTTCTGAACCTATTGATGTTCTGGGCGCTACCTATTTTGCTCAGTTCACTTCAGCTATTTTATTTTGGTACCTTTCTGCCGCACCACTCGCCAACCACTCTGGGTAAACATCGATCGCGCAGTAGCAATTTATCGCCGCTATGGTCTTTGCTGACCTGCTACCACTTTGGCTACCACTGGGAGCATCATGAATACCCCCAATTGCCCTGGTATAAGTTGCCATCCGTTAAATAATTGTAAATATATGTTTACTTTTGTAAAGTAAATGTAATAAAGTATGTAAACAGGTTACGAATTTTATCCATCCCGCCACCTGTAGACCCATAAAATAAAGCTATAACAAGTTTGGAGCAGCAATATGTCATTTACTATTGATTCCGCACGCGGCATTTTCCCTGGTACGCTTACGGCCGACGCCGTCCCAGCAACGATCGCGCGTTTCAACCAGCTCAATGCTGAAGATCAATTAGCTCTTATTTGGTTTGCCTACGAAGAAATGGGTACCACCATCACTGTCGCCGCGCCCGGAGCTGCCAGTATGATTCTGGCCCAGGGTTTGCTGAACAAGATTAAAGCAATGAATTTCACTGAACAGTCCCAAGCCATGTGTGATTTGGCTAACCGTGCTGACAATGAAGTCTGTCGGGCTTACGGCGTTTTTACTCCTAATATCAAATTGGGCTTTTGGTACCAATTGGGTGAATGGATGGCGGAAGGCACTGTGGCACCTGTACCGGAGGGCTACAAGCTGTCCGCTAACGCTCAGGCCGTTTTACAAGCAATTCGGGATCTAGAGCAAGGTCAACAGATCACTGTGTTGCGGAATATGGTCGTAGACATGGGTTACGCTGGCGTGGGCGCGGCTAAGGTATCCGAGCCAATGGTATTGCCCCAAGCAGCAGCTCTGCGCACAGCTGTATCGATCGAAGGTATTGATAACGCGACGGTTTTGAGCTACATCAACAACATGAACGCCAACGACTTCGACGCGGTCATTGAACTTTTCGCCAATGATGGTGCCCTACAACCACCGTTCCAAAGACCAATTGTGGGTAGAGATGCTGTTTTCATTTACCTGAAGGAAGAGTGCCAAAATCTCAAGCTGATCCCAGAACGGGGTACTGTCGAGCCAGCAGATGGTAACTATAATCAAATTAAAGTTACTGGTAAAGTTCAAACCCCTTGGTTTGGTGCCAATGTAGGCATGAACATGGCTTGGCGCTTCTTGCTCGATCCCGAAGGCAAAATCTTCTTCGTAGCGATCGATCTCTTAGCTTCACCTAAAGAACTGTTGAATTTTATTCGTTAATCAAACACAACTTTAAATATTTTGGAAATGCTCTTACCCAGGTGGTGAGAGCATTTTTCTTAATGGTTCTTAATACAAATAGAAGTAGAACTTCTAAAGCATGAAGATGTGCTTAACTTTTGTACATCATGCTCTCATATTGGCCTAATGTGATATTCAAGTTTTAAAAATTTTAAGGATAATTGCCATGTCTCTTTGGATTAATGATTCCGATCGAGTAGAGCTGCGCCCCAATGGTACTGAAGATGCTTTGCAAGGAGTAATCCGCGCCGTGTATCGTCAAGTCTTAGGCAATGCTCACGTGATGGAAAGTCAGCGTCTCGCTAGTGCTGAATCTTTACTGCGGAATGGTGACATCACTGTTCGAGATTTTGTGCGGGCAGTTGCCAACTCTGACCTCTACAAATCGCTATTTTTTGAAAGCTCTTCTGCCTATCGCTTTATTGAATTAAACTTCAAGCACCTTCTGGGTCGGGCACCACAGGACCAGTCCGAAATCGCCGAGCATGTTCAGAACTACCACAACCATGGCTACGAAGCTGAAATCAATTCTTATATTGATAGTAATGAATATGTAGACAGTTTTGGTGATGCCGTTGTCCCTTATGTGCGTGGCAATCAAACCCAAACTGGTATCAAAAATGTCGGCTTTAATCGCACTTTTGCGATTGTTCGGGGTTTTGCCGCTAACGATATTGGTAAATCGGCCAAGCTCATCAGCGATATTGGTGGTAACTTAGCTACCAAAATCACTGCCCCACGGGGTGGTTCCGGTGGTTACAGCAATACTAGCAAGCGTTTTCGGATTGCCACTAGTAGTGTTAAATATGCTGCCCGCACTGCACGTAGTAGTGTAGCTTTTGACGTGGATTATGCCCAGCTCTCTACCAAGATCAAAAGCATCCAAAAGGCTGGCGGCAAAATCTTAAGTATTACTGAAATCGCTTAGTTTTAAACTGAGAATTTCTTTGTCCACCTCTGACCAATGGTCAGAGGTGTCCACGTTTGGACTTCATATTTTTAAATATAGTAAATAAATTCAGGAGCGATTGCGATGGTGAGTACTTTTGCTAAGAATGCTGTGCGGCTATCATCCGATGATGGTAGTACAGCAGTGGAGAGCTTGATCAATGCCATCTACCGCCAGGTATTAGGCAATGCCTATGTAATGGAAAGTGAGCGCCTGGTAGTGCCGGAGTCTCAGTTAAAGGCCAGAGAAATTAGTGTGCGCGAGTTTGTACGCCAAGTGGCTAAATCGGAGTTATATCGATCGCGATTTTTTGATAATTGCTACCGCTACCGGGCGATCGAACTAAACTTTAAACATCTATTGGGCAGAGCGCCGGCCAGTTTTGAAGAAATGCGCGCTCACAGCACCATCCTTGATCATGGTGGTCATGATGCTGAAATTGATAGCTACTTAGATAGTGATGAGTATCAAAACTTTTACGGTGAGACGGTCGTGCCCTTTGAGCGGGGTTTTTCTACCCAGAATGGACTGCCCATGCAGGCTGTGACCAATATGCGCTCTTTGATGCGCGGGGCAGCAAGTAGCGACAAAGACTTAACTATGGGTAATCTGCCCAAGCTCCAAAAAGTGTTGATTCGTAACGCCGTTGGCCCCACCAAGTTCACCGATGTCAGTCAAATGTTAGCTGACTTGTTTAAACAAACTACTGTTATTCCCGTCCCCGTGTATGTACCGGCTGCCATTCAACCCATGAGCGCGGTCAGCAATCAGAATGTGATCATCCAGCAGCAAATCGATGCGTTACGGCCTCTATCTAACATGGGATCTGCTTTGGTTTCCAAAGGTAGTTCCCCCACGACCAGTGACGATGACTTAACCACCCAGCTGGCCGAAGCCCGCGCTCTAGCCAGTATCGCTGAATATCGATTAAATAAGTGGCGTGGTCGCACATTCTAGATCGCTTAGGAGTAATTTACTAAATATTTCTGAAGTCGAACAGGGTTTGATTTGATACATTTTGCAAATATAAAATTTATTACCCTTTAGCTCTCCACAGCCAGTCTGGGAGAGCTTTTTAGTGAGGTAGATTCAATGCGGCTATGGCTAAATGTATCAGATGATATAAACTTTATAAATTATTCATAATAAGATAAACGGCAACTACTGAACTGCCAATTTTTCAAAGGCTAGTAGTTTAAACCTCTTGCAAAAAAATGAGGGAATAATGACGTTTACTGTTGACTCACCGATAACTTTGCTTTCACCAAGATCGATCGATGGCATCACCAACTCCACCGTATTGGACTATGTGAATCATATGAACGCCCATGATTTTGGGGCAGTGACCGACCTGTTTGCAGCTGGCGGTGCCTTACAGCCACCCTATCAACAACCCATTGTGGGCAAAGAGCAGGTTCTGCACTATCTAGAGGCCGAGTGCCAAAACCTCAAAATAATACCCGACCAAGGTCTGGTTTCGTATCAAGACGATGAACTTACCCGCATGAGAGTGATCGGTAAGATAGAAACCTCATCGTCTAGTGATGATTTTGGTGTGCATATGGCCTGGCGATTTTCGCTGGATGCTGACAACAAAATTTCCTTTGTAGCTATTGACTTAATATCTACCCCCGAGGAACTTGCCATGCTGATCCGTTAGATTTCGCCTTCATCTAACCCGATACCCAGCTCCTGATCACAGCTGGGTTTTATTTTGGGAACCGCTTGCTTTTAATGGTAATTTTGTACTATAATATCTAACAAGTAAGGTGCCATCGACAGCAATCAAATTTTTGAAAATATGGTGGAGTTCGTATGTTACTAGCTACCAAATTGACCGTTGTTGCTCAACAGTCCCCGCGTCAACATCCCCAAATGCGTTTTGTGAACAAAGAGGCGATCGCCATGTGTCTAGACCGCACCCCGACCGAAATTTATCGGGTAGACTGCTGGCGCTATGTGGCTCATGTAGTGGGGAAGGGCTTTAGTACTTTTGTCAGCTATGCCGATCTGCCACCGATTCTGGGGGTGACGATGCCGATGGCTACTGATGTGCGGCTGTGGCGTAAGCGCTGGCGACAGCATCTGCACTTGGCTCCCCGTTTTTGGGTGGAGTTTTATGCCCGTAAGTTGCAATCTGTATCCGATCTAGAGGAACTAGCGGCTTGGGATGAGTTGGTTGCCTACATTCACTTTGGCTTAACGGAGAGCGATCGACAGTCTCTGGCCGCCACCTGTTCAGCGGTTACACACCAGCTCAGTAGCTACGCCGCCTAAGCACCCATCCCCGAGTATTGCTTCAGTCCTTGTTCCCACAGCCAGCGGTTTAATACCCAGAAAATCCCTGACCAGCATCCGATTGCCAGTAAACCCTGCCCCACATTCACTGGTAAACCCACGAGGATGGCGGCTGGCAAGTAAATCATGTAAGGGAAAGGAGTCCATTGCACGATCGCTTGCAATTGTGGGGGGAATAGGGTGAGGGGGGCAATCATGCCAGATAAAAATAAATAGAACAAAAACCAGAGTTGTTCGATCGCCATGGCTCGTTCTGTCCAAAAGGCGCAGAGGGCAAAGGTGTATTGCATCAAAAAGCGCAGGCCAAAGGCTAAAACGACTACTACCGAAAACTGGCAGATTTGTAGAATGCTGGGCAGCCACAGGGCTTGGGGATAAAGCACTAAGCCCAATGCGATCAAACCGACCAGAAATGGTAGTCGTGCTAATCTTTCGCTGATGTGGGCGGTGAGATGATGCCAAGCGGGATCTAGGGGCTGAAGGAGCCGGGATGATAACCGACCTTCGACAACTTCTTTCTCAAATTCATAAATCACCCACACTACGTTCATTTGGCGCACAATGAA
>CAXTSZ010000092.1:0-10597 GCA_964247125.1 uncultured bacterium | reverse complement strand
AGCAGCGCGATCGAAGCAAACAAAACTACTACTTAGAGGTTAACATGACAGCCGCCACAGATACAGATATTCGAGAAATAAAGACAGCGATTGAGTCCAATACTAAAACGATCGAAGCCATTGCTAGAGGGACTGAAGCTAACACACTGGCGATCGCGGCATTGACTGCTGAAATGCGCTTAGGATTTGCCAACATTGAGACTAAGTTCGCGGAAGTTCGAGGGGATATCAAAATACTTGATAGTAAGTTTGAGGAACGAACTAAGGGATTTAGCCAGAGACTCGACGGAAAGGAACTAGCACAGCGAAATATTACTACTGGTTTAACAGTGGCAATCGTTGGTGGACTGCTGCTAACACTGGCGAAATATCTCTTTTTCGGGATTAACCCCTAACCCATAAATTGCCCGAAATCACTCTTTTACCCTGTTTTTTACCCTGCTCACTTTCGGCTAACGCTTGAAACGAATACCCATTAAGTATTTAAGCGGTTTACCATTCTGCTTTCGGGAAGCAGGGGTCGTCAGTTCGATTCCGACCATTCCATCGTCTTCGTCAGAAGAATCGAAGCATCAAAAAGACTACTCAAAAGCTAACACCATGACTGATGATGAACTAAGAACACTAGTAGCGAATTTGGTTACTGCTACGGCTAGTCTACAGGCGAGCGCTGAAAGCCAAGCCCGAAGTATTGAGGCAATGCGGGAAAGTGTGAGCTTTAATACTGAGACAGTAGCAAGCTCCCTGGAGTTAGCGGCTTCATCCCAAAGAACAGCCGCTGCTGCAATGGAGTTATCAGCTAGCACATCCAGAGCAATCGATCGCTCTGAGCAAAATATTACCCGTCTAGAACAGATGGTGGAAATCATCATCAAAGATAACCAAGCTGATAGGGATTAGAAGGGCAAAGCTAGCCCCTATAATCAAAACAGCCCTCACTAGTAGTGCTTCGCGTAATCTGAGGTTTTCTCAGATTCGTGAGCAGCACGTAGAGGTAGAGGCTGTTTCTATCGAAAGACTGTTAACAGCAGCGCGATCGAGAATCATTTCCGTTAGGAAAATCAAAGCAATTCACAACTAAATAAGAGGTTGATCTGTGCAATTTCCTCATCTGAGAGGGAATGATAATAACGGTGAATGATGACTGCTCGGATTTTGTAGTTTAATCACCTTCTAAAAACACATTGACCTTCAACCTTATTCTGATGCGCTGACCTGTCAGGCATCAGGGCATTGGAAATGACTAAAACCCATCCCCGCCTAAAAATCCGTCAAATTCGTCGGAAACAAATTCTGACCACTTTGGCAATCGCTGCTGTCCTAGCCATCTTGGTAGCTCGTTGCAGTACTAATGCGGAGATAGATATCAACAAAGGTATCACCGATGAGAATGCCAACGAACCGATTGACGCGGTTTTTTATCAAAATACTGCACAATGCGCAGTCGATATGAAGAAGCAGCAAGACGAATATGCTGTTTTGCAGAAACGACTTCGGTCGGAGGATGAGGATGAGCCAACGCCACCGCCCATGCAGGTAGCCGACTGTGCTGCTCAAATGCTAGCAGCCCAGCAGGAACACGATAAGACAGCTCCTGTTTATGCCTCGATCGCAGATTGCCAATCTGAAGGCGTACGCTGTGAATCGACTCCAGCTGGCGCTCTCACTGCTGGATACCGCCCTATTTATGGCGGTACTTATCTTTATCCTTATTCTGAATCGAACTGGATTTATATCAACCACCGTGGATACCAGCATCGCGTATATGAAACGCGGCCAGTGTATCAAAGTATTAATGCTGGCCGGGTGGTCACTGCTTACGGTCGTGAGATCTCTCAGGTAACAACAGGTCGAGTGACGGTACCCCGACATACTACGGTGGCGGCACCATCCCGACCCAGCGGGACAACCGCCCAAGGTACCATCAAGGGCAGAAGCAGTCAGGGCTTCGGCTCCTCTTTTAAAAGCACTGGTAGTGGTGGGAAGTAGAACTAAATGAGACCCATTAAAATCATTCGTCGTCCCCATTGGCAGCGTCATATTCAAGAAAATGCTTATCAGGCTGATGTTTTAAGTGATGCCCAGCAAAAATATTGGGTAGAGGCGCTGCCCCAGCCCTTCGCTATTCAACTAAATTGCTGCGAAGAAACGGCGATCGCCACCGCCACTGAAGCTCTCTGGGAAATGTGTGTGGATTTTCTCGATTGGTTTTTCACAGATCACCAGGTAGGGGATGTTGATCGCAGGTTAGCTGTACTCCAAATCAAACCAGACTATTGGCCAGCCATTAAGAATAGTTGGGATCGGACTGCGCCAGTCGAAGACTTATCGTTATGCACGCGCTTTGATCTGGCTGTCACTGAGGATGGACAGATTAAGCTCTTGGAAATCAATGGCGAGACTCCACTACTCGGGGCGGAAACAATCTATCAATGGAATTGGTATGTAGATTATCTGCGGCATCACCAAAAGGGAAAATTGCCGCTGCCTAGTGATGCCAATCAGTTCAACGAATTCTGGGATAAGATCGCCGGACAATGGCGGCTAATTGTACAAAGCTACGATCTAAAGCGGCTCGGTATCTCTTTTTTGGTGGATGAAAACCTAGAAGAAGATCGGGAAATGGCGATGCAGTTAATTCAAATTCTGGAAGATGATGTTGACCCGAATATCTATACCCAAATTGTCTATCTACGCGGTCTGGATGATGAACAGGGTCAGGAGATCCAGCGGGGTTTGGGACTAGATGAAGAGGGCTATTTTGTAGATCATGTGAACGATCGCATTCCCGTGCTTTGGAAAATGTACGACTGGACTGATATCCAAAACGATATGGCCAATGCTGATTGTACGCAGGCACTCACCACTCGATTGGAGACAGGTGAAATCAAGATTATCGAACCACTTTGGAAACAAGTACTTTCTAATAAGGGGGCACTGGCCATGATGTGGGAGCAATTCCAGGGTAGGGAGCATTCCCAGTATCTGCTAGAAACTTATTTTGATAACGATAACTCCCCCGCATCCACTAAGCTGCTACTAGGAATGCACGTTAAAAAGCCGTTGCTCGGGCTAGAAGGCGTTGCTACTTCTATTGAGACCGGATTTGGGGCAGTGGAGCAAAAAGAGTCTTTTGGCTATGGAGCGGAAGGATTTATTATCCAAGAATATGTAGAGTTACCTATAGCCTTTGGCTACCACTATGTACTGGGAAGTTGGGTTATTAATGGCGAAGCGGCGGGCGTAATTATCCGGGGTGATACTTCTAAAATTACTGGTCGGCATTGCTTGATCATCCCCCATATTATTTCCGACAGTGGTCTCTACATTCCAGAATCGTGAACCAGAAAATTTATGTTGGCAATTCAGCGCGCATCAGCATCGAGAATAAAGCAAAATATTTGGAATTTAGAGGAAGTGCTACCCCTCGATTATGTCTTGCCGCCTCAATATTTGACTCAAGCCCCTAGTGAGGTACTCGAAAATTTTAGTAATTTGTTGAGTCGCGATGTCTACTCCGAAGGCGACTCCCAGTCGCTTTACAACTATATTATCGATCGACAACATGAGATGTCTCCGGAGTTTTTGGCCATGATAGAACTATGGCTAGCAGACGAACTCAAGCACTACGAAGCATTACGTCGCACTTATCATTGCATTTCCGGGGTGGAATTCGCGACTATGGATGAACAATTTGCAGCGCGCGTTCATGAAATCACTCCGATCGAGATGGTGTTAGAGGACGAATTCACGCTATTAGTTACTCTGATGTTTGATGAGATTGGTTCAGTCTATTCTTACCGCCGTGATCTTCAGGAATATTATCGTCATTTTGGGACAGCCATTCAGAAAATTGGCCACCATTTAGTGAAAGATGAAGGCATGCACTTTAGTAATGCCGCCGCCCTGCTGTTAACTTACCACCAGCATCGATTAGGCGAGGTACCCGGTTTGCTGGAGCAGATTAATGCTTTGGAGAAAAGTTTGCAAAAATACCACAAGACTTTCTTTTTAGACCATGCTCAGGAACAGTACCGATTTCCCGCGCATTTTAATGAGGTGATCAGTCGCTTGATTCTGGCTCGTCTGGGTCTCGGCCAGCAACCAACGACAGTGGAGTTACAGGAACTGTGGCAATGGGTGCCTAAGGGATATCGCTTGGTACCGTGTCTCTAAAAGCTAGCGATCACTCAAAGCTATCAAACAGAGGATAATGTCCTAGACACCTTTATCTCCGGAAACATCTATGACTATTTCCATGTATCAAGCTTCTGTGCCAGCGCTGATTCGCTCCTTGCATAACCTGATTGTAATCCTTGAAAAAGGTGCAGCTCACGCTGACAGCAAAAAAATCGACCCAACTGTATTAATCAATAGCCGTCTATATCCCGACATGTTGCCTCTGTTCAAACAAGTTCAGATTGCCTCAGATATTGCCAGAAGAGGGATTGCGCGGTTGGCTGGCATGGAAGCTCCCAAAATTGAAGATAACGAAACCACTTTCCCCGAACTAATTGCGCGACTAAAAACCGTCACTGCTTACCTGCAAGAATTTACCCCTGCCCAGATCGATGGCACCGAAGCGCGATCGATCACGCTCCCGGTAGGTAAAGAAACCATGAATTTTGAGGGATTGCCCTACCTACTGTACTTTATTCTGCCCAACGTCTACTTCCATGTCACTACTGCTTATGCCATTCTGCGACATTGCGGCGTAGAAATTGGTAAAAAAGATTATCTCGGTCAGCCCTAAGTCTGTCTGGCCGCTGCTACCTTAGCAACCTGCTGCGGGGCTTGGATTTCAGTAAAAAGCTGGGTTGCTCGATCGAACATTTCATCGTCTCCCCGCAACAAACCCAACTGCAACCAAGCCTCCGCCAAATCGCACTGTGCGCCGATCGACTCCAACAGCTCGATCGATGCCTGGTAACGCCGCGCTGCTCGGTCGGTGTTGCCCTGCAGCCGATCGATGGCGGCCAATCCCATCAGCGTGCGCGCCTTAATTTGCTGATAATGTCCGGTCTCGGCAAACTGCAAAGCTTGCTCAAATAATTCACCGGCACGATCAAACTGCCGCAGGTTGATGTAAGTTTGACCTAAAAGCTGTAAGAAATAAGCAAATCTGGGTAGCTTGGTGGTGGGCAAATTTTGATAAGCCAAATCGGCTAAATCTCTTGCTACTATAGTTATCCCTAAATGCGACTGCACCAGTCCTAAACAAATTAGGGCTTTCTCGGCCCAAGCTTGGTGAGCGGTGTTTTGAGAGCGATTGATCGTTTGCTGAAATAACTCAGCGGCCGCCGCTAATTCCCACAAATCAATTTTATAGAGACCAATGCTTAATAGGGCATCTACTTCCAGCATCTTGAAGTAATAGATTTGCTGCGGCGTAACTGCGGCAGTCATGTGGGGGATTGCCAAAGCGAGGGTCTTTTCTTGACAGGCGATCGCCCCCTGAATATTGCCAGTAATCCAGCGCAGATCGCCCAAGATATTGTAGAGTTCGCTGAGATATTGGTCTGTTGGGCTGTGTTGCAAAATTTGATTAATAGCGGCTAACACTGGCTGGATCAGACCCATGCGGTAGAGCGTACTGCCCAATGGTAAATGCTGTTGCCATTGATTATTTCGGCTTCTTAAGATCACTACACTAGCTGCCGTATAATCGGCGATCGCTACGTAGTGATAATAGGCTTCCAGCGCTTGCCGAGCATCAGCAATCTGCTGAATCTGGGTAACACTTTCTGTCCAAAACTGTGCTGCTTGACGGTTGGCTCGCTCCCACTCGATACTTTGGCGTAACCGTGTGATCGCCTCTGCTCGCAAGGCCGGATGCAACCAATAGCGCCCCTGCTGATATTCCACTAAGGAGCGATTCCGGAGAGCTGCGATGGTTGCCAACTGCTCGGTGGATGGCATGTCCCAGAGTAAAGCGATCGCCCCTGCTACCGGAATCGATGGTATTTCTTGATAGCGATAGCAACCCAACCGACAAAATAATTGATAAGCAGCCGGGTCTAAAGCCTGTAATCGATCGACTTGGCTGGCCACCAGATTTTTGAGATCGGTAGTTACTACTTCATCATGGGGGTGAGCTTGCCCATAGGTGGCTAAGTCGCTAGCATAATCTTCTTGAATAGAGCCACAGAGTAGACGCATGGCCTTAGCATTGCCGCCATAAGCCCGGTGAAGTGGGGCAAGTTTATCAGAGGAAATAGTCTGGATATTTTGACTAGTAAAAAACTGGTGCCAAGCAGCGCAGGCCAGTCCCGGTAACCGATAGTGCTGGATATCCAGACTGGTTTCACACAATCGATCGCGGCTGGTTATGATGGTAGTCGATCGCACTTGCGGGTCAGCCAAGATTCTGATCAGTTCCAAATAGCTACGCTGGGCCGCCATGAACTGGCCCTGGCGATCTAAGGCTGGCTCCAGATTATCGATTAAAATGCCCACCCGCTGTCCTTGCAACAGACGCTTCAGGCGACTCAGATTCACCCCTAGATCGCTCCCTGGTTCCTGGTTGAAATCTTGGCGCAACCACTCCTCCACCATGCGATCGGCTGAAGTTAGATGCGACACTTCCTTGGCCAGCAAAAATTCCAGCACCAGATCAAACTTACCCTGCTGAAGATATTGTTGAGCTAGAGTGGTTTTGCCTAGACCCCCTTCACCCTGAATTACAATCACCCGAGCGCTGCGCTCAACTAGCTGCTGAAGATCAACAATTGCCGCTGTGCGTCCCACAAAACTCGCTGCTGATGAGGAAGGAATCATCAAGAGCTGCTGTTGAATGAGTATGCGGAAGTTGTTCTTGGTAATTTTAGTGGCACAAACTTGACTGAGTATTTTCCACAAGTCCGCACTGATGTCTTTGACATGTCCCTCGGTACAACTGTAAGTATCCGCAATCTCGGAGTATTTATGACCCAGCCAAACTTGTTCTAGAATGACCCGCTGCAATTCACTGAGCTGCTTGCCAGTAGCGACGATCAGCAACTCATTAAGGCGATCGATTAACGCTTCATCCCACATAGCCATGTCTTGTTTTTTACTTCATCAATATAGCTTGCCCAAATTCCGGTCGGTGGTGCTATTGCCACAGAGCATCACGATCCGACTTTTTGCAGGCCAACTACCGACCTTCACCGACTGACATCCGACTGGGCAATTCCTTAAGCTATCAGCAACAACCACATCCGCGATGCCATATGTTCAGCAGCAACTCTCTATTCCACAACTCTCTGCCCACAGATTTAGACCCGCAAAGATTGCCGCGCCATATTGCCATCATCATGGATGGTAACGGTCGGTGGGCCACCAACCAAAATCTGCCGCGCACTATCGGTCACGCCCAAGGAGCCAGAACTCTCAAACATATTTTACGCTGCTGCCAAGATTGGGGCATCACCGTCCTGACGGTTTACGCCTTCTCCACCGAAAATTGGGGTAGACCTGCCGAAGAAGTAGATTTTTTGATGGGTCTGTGTGAACGGATGCTCCGCAAGGAGTTAACGGCGATGCACCAGCAAGGGGTGAAAATTAACTTTATCGGGGATGCATCGGCGCTGCCGATCACGGTGGCGCAGGCTATTCATAACTCGATCGCCCTCACTCAGCATAATCCTGGTATCCAGTTCAACATTGCCATGAACTACGGTAGTCGCGCCGAAATCACCAATGCTTGTCAGCAGATTGCCAGACAAATTAAGGCGGGCACTCTTAAGCCCGAAGACATCGACGATGCCACGATCGAGCAACAACTGTGGACAGCGGGCTTACCAGCACCGGATCTACTCATTCGCACCAGCGGTGAACAACGTCTCAGCAACTACCTACTCTGGCAGCTCGCTTACACGGAGTTGTACTTTACACCAACTCTCTGGGTGGACTTCGATCGCACAGCCTTACACCAGGCTCTTCAAGAATATCAACATCGCCAGCGCCGCTTTGGGGCAATACCGAAAGTAAGTGCTGCCTAGCAGCGGTTACAATGTAATGTGGAGTACCCATAATTAACTTACTGTATTCATGCTCGATTCTCCACCGGAGAGGCTACGCCAACGATGGCTATCAATTATCGGGATTGGCGATGATGGCCTCGATGGCCTAAGTCCGATCGCGAGATCTCTTCTTGACCAAGCACAAATGGTCGTAGGTGGTCAGCGGCACTTAGCCATGCTACCAGCCAACGATCAGCAACAATTGGCTTGGACAACACCAATTAATCATTCGATCGATCTCATTCGTGAGCAACAGGGTCAAGCCGTCTGCATCCTGGCCAGTGGTGATCCATTATGCTATGGCATTGGTACTGCTATCCTCCGTTGCATTCCGATCGAGCAAGTTACCATTATCCCGGCTCCTACTGCTTTTAGCTTGGCCGCTAGCCGCTTGGGCTGGTCGCTACCAGAAGTTGAAACCATTAGCCTCTGCGGTCGCCATCCCTATTTGATCAACACCTTACTCTATCCCGGTGCCAAAATTCTCGCCTTGAGTGCTGATCGCTTTACCCCCGGCATCGTCGCCAACATTTTAAATCAGCAGGGCAAGGGCGACGTACAGATGACCATTTTGGAACATCTGGGTGGCGTTGCTGAAAATATTAGTACTAGCAGCGCAGCGGCTTGGCCGGGGCTAGAAGTTGCCCAACTAAACATGATGGCACTGACCTGTCCGGCCACTATTTCCGGTCTTGCCCGTGCGCCTGGTCTACCTGATGATAGTTATTACCATGATGGGCAAATTACTAAACGCGAAGTCCGCGCCATAACCTTAGCTGCCTTAGCACCCCTACCAGGTCAAGTGTTGTGGGATGTCGGCGCGGGCAGTGGTTCGATCGGTATTGAATGGATGCGCTCTCATCCGCGTAATTTGGCAATGGCGATCGAACAACATCCCCAACGTCGGCAAAATATCGCTAACAATGCAGCGGCGCTGGGTGTCCCGAACCTGCAAATTGTATCTGGTGCCGCGCCAGTAACGCTCTATGACCTCACGACTCCCGATGCCATTTTTATTGGCGGTGGCTTAACTATTCCCGACGTTTTTGAAAAATGCTGGCACCATCTGAAAAATGGTGGGCGGCTGGTCGCGAACGCTGTTACGGTGGAAACCGAGCAGCAGATCTTGCAGCTGCACCGTCAACATGGTGGTACTTTGAGCCGAATTGCTATCCAACGGGCTGAACCAGTCGGCAGTTTTTTGGGCTGGAAAGCATTGGCACCCATTACTCAATGGTGTGTAGTCAAGAACCAAATTTAATAAACAATCTACCTAGTTATGCCAGCCTAAAATGTTTACCATAACTAAGCCTCAGTGTAAGCCTAAAGGATAATACTGAATCTGTAATTGTAGACGATCGAATGTAGCCACATCGAACTCAGATTTGTAGGTCGATTCGGCAAAGCCGTTCGCACAGCGCCTGCCTTCGCAGAGGCTACGCCAACGAACCACCCACCCCATTCATCAAGGGCGATCGATCCTCTTGACCCAGAGGCTACATCAACGAATCAAGCCTCACTACAAAGATAATAAAGTCACGATTGGCTTGACAGTAGATCGAGATATCAGCCATAATACAAGCGTACACTATGTACATTTTGCTTTTGTGGGAATTATACTAATGTCAACATTCAACGCTACCGATGGAAGAAAAAACTTTTTTAACTTGATCGATCGCGCCCATCATCAGGAGCGAATTGCGATCGAACGTCATGGTAAACTCATCGCAGCGATCGTTAGTTATGAAGACTTAGCCAAACTAGAAGCTCTAGAAGATGCCATTGCTACCGCACAATTGAAACAAGCGATGGCTGAGAGTACTGGATTTATGACGGCGGCAGAATTACTGGCAATGCGATCTATCGATGTCTAAACAATATCTGCTGCTAATCAGTAAATCGGTTGCGAAAGATCTGCAAGATTTGCAACCCAAACAATATAAACAAGTTGTAGCTAAAATTCTCTCGTTAGGTACAGAACCAATCCAACAAGATTGCAAGGCTCTCAAGGGAATTGAGGGTGGTTATTGTGCTGATCAAGGTGAGTTTAGAATCTTATACTATATTCAAGAAGCGATAGACGAACAATTAGGACAAGTGCAAATATTTCGGGTTGGTAAACGGAATGACGATGAAGTGTATCGCAATCTTTGACGAAGTGTTCGATTGCAAATATAGAGAGTCGAATTCCTGCGTTAGAGCGGAGTTGAAAGGCTACGCCAACGAGAAATTTTAACTCAGCGCAAACAACGATTAGGAAAAGCATTAGAGCAGGGACAAAGTTAATCTACATTTGGATCGATTCTCTTTCAGAGACGCTACGCGATCAAACCATCCTCATTTTATCTTGGAGAGTCATCAGATCGGTTCTTATAGGAATTCAGAACAAATCTTCTAGATCGCGATAACCATTTATTACTCTAGCAATGTTAATTCCGTCTGAGGTAGGATAGTAAAAAACAATATAGTCCTCAACAACAAATCCTCTCAAGTTTGGATCTAGCCTTGAATAACTTTTTCCCATATTGGGAAAATTAGCTACTAATTTACACTTCTGTCTAATTCTATCGAATAGCTGACTGGCTGCTTTACTA
>CAXTSZ010000091.1:0-11147 GCA_964247125.1 uncultured bacterium | reverse complement strand
CTCACCAACTTGAACTGTTTTTGGTTGCGAGTCTCCACCAACACAACCATGACCTCTGCAAAGCTGGTAAACGCCTGCCCTTTTTGGCGAGCTGCTTGGAGCCGTGCAACGATCTTCTGGACTTTTTTATTCCCTAAAAATGCTAGATTTTTGCTAGTTTGGATCGCAACTTGCGGTTCTTGAATGCGATTAAAAGCCGTCAGCATGGGTAAAGGTTGAGGAATCGTGTCTTGGATCGTAGCAATAATAATGGATTGGAGAGCTGCAAAAGATCCATCTTGCGATTTTGACAGTCGATCGATCTGAGCGGATAAATTACCAGTATCCAGATTAGTGGGATGAGAGTTGACTGAACTACCCGCGATGGTTGCCAATACCGCCAACTGTTTTTGAATAGGTTTCTCCGTTGTTTGATCGGCTATAAATACAGTGAGTCGATCGGGTAAAGAATTATCCATATCTCGGGCTTTAAGATAAGCATGA
Organism: uncultured bacterium; assembly: GCA_964247125.1. Classification (GTDB taxonomy): domain Bacteria; phylum Cyanobacteriota; class Cyanobacteriia; order Cyanobacteriales; family Chamaesiphonaceae; genus JAAFHZ01. Next base: position 10,664 of record CAXTSZ010000091.1, on the reverse strand, counting down.
AACTCCAATTGACCAGATAACAGTTCATAATCATCAATTGCCACCATCCGCAGTACCGGAATATTTACCAGCCCTTTTAGCTGAATCACAGTATTAGCCAATGCTTCAATGACCGTTGCCTGACCCGTGGGTAATGGTGGTAATTGAATGCTTTCTAAGTCAATAATGGCAGTCTTTAAATTCATAGTGCGTTGGTGAAGATTCGACGAAATTGCTTACAGTGTAAAGGGTTGGCATTGCTAGATGCTACAACTCTCGGATGAGCACCAAAACTTCTTTTGCCAGATCTTCAAACTCCTGGGCTGACTGGGAATCTGGCCGGAAATCTAACACTGACTGGGGATTCGGAATGTCTAAGTCTCCGACTTCAATAGTGCGCTCGATCGCCAGAGATACATCCCGTCTTTCATAAATTCTGGTACTCAGTAGCCGAAAATCATAGCGTTCTTCAATTATTGCTTCCATTCTCGGCAATGTATGCTGCACAAACTTAGCATGAGTAGCTACCTTGGAAGCTAGCACCCCTAATATTTCTAAGGCACTGCGCCCCATCGAATCCCGAAAATCATTGATCTCGGTCACAAATCGTCGCACATTTCGGAGTCCCTCATTGGCAAAGGGCTTTAAGTCAGAAGGGATGAGTAGATAATCTGCGGAAATCAATGCTATTTTGGCGTAGAGATTTAACGAAGGTGGCGTGTCAATTAGCACTACATCATAGAGAGGTGTGACTTCTCCTAGTTTTTTGAGTAGTCGGGTCAGGGCGGGAGCCAGCTGAATTAACTCTTGCTCCCGTTCCATCAGATCAATATGGCTAGGAATGACATCGATTGGTGGGCTGCAAAAATCTGATTTTCTGACTACTTCAGCAATCGAGAATTTATTGCGCTCCAAAATCACATGATAGATATAGCGATCGCGAATATCATCATGCAGCTCATCTTGAAATTTGACTAATCCCAGAGCATAAGTAGTATTAGCTTGGCTATCCAAATCAATGACTAGCACCTTCTTGCCCCGCTTACTCAGCGCTGCTGCCAAATTGATCACTGTAGTGGTTTTGCCAACGCCGCCTTTATTGTGATAAACCGCAATTACTTTCATAGTTAGTTTTCCTGCTGCTGTTACTGGTGATTGTCCAGATAAAACACTGGTGGAGGGGGGTAGCCGTTGAGAACTTACTGGCAGCGTTGCTCTGCCAACCAAGACGCGCAGTTCGGGGAGTCGATCGGGCAACTCTTGTCCTAATAACTGTAGCCGCAAATGAATTTCTCCCGCAGCTTTTTCATAGACCCGCAGCTGTTTGCCATTAGTTAGTAATCCATAACGGGCATTAACCTGCTCTAGATAACGAGCAAACTTGCGGACATGTCGATCGAGATTTTGCCGAGGGTGTTTTGCTTCAATGACCAGCTGTGCATAATTACATGACAGAGAATCATGGTGGGCAATAGCTAAGAAATCTAGACGCAGCCGACCACAGGTGGCTTCTTGATACCAGCAGTCAGGGAAATATCCCAAGGCGGGCAGCAGGTAATGGACAATAAATTTGCTCTCTACTTCGGCTTCATTGCGACATTGTGCGGGGTTGTAGAAATTCATACTGCACATCATACCCTGTGAGTCATGGGAAACTACAGCAGCGATCACAGCGGCTTTCTTTATTCTTGGTAAATTTATGGGCAAACTAGGGAGTAAAGCCTGCTATTTTTGCTAATTTATTTACTGTGACTCTTTCCCCTCATCACTTCCCGGCTGAAAAAAGCCAATTGCTAGGTCAGACGTTGGGCGGCAGATACCAGATTCAATCCCTGCTTAGTCAGAAGACTGGACGACGGACTTTTATTGCCCACGATATTCAGGCTGACACCACTGTCATCATCAAACTGCTCTTGTTTGGCACGGATTTTGGCTGGGATGACCTGAAACTGTTTGAGCGGGAAGCCACCGTCTTGAAATCTCTCGATCATCCGGCTATTCCTCGGTACTTAGATTATTTTGATGTGGAGACGGAATTAGGCCAGGGTTTTGCGCTAGTACAGACTTATATCGAGGCTAAATCCCTCCAGGAATGGGTGCAGTCGGGCAGAACTTTTGATGAAAAACAACTTTTGTCGATCGCCAGCCACCTCCTAGAAATTTTAGACTATCTCCATCATCAGCATCCCCCAGTGGTTCATCGAGATATTAAGCCCAGTAATATTTTGTTAGGTGACCGGAGCGAAAATAGTTATGGCCGGGTTTACCTCGTAGACTTTGGATCAGTCCAAACTGCTACTAGTAACAGTACCATCACAATTGTTGGTACCTATGGTTACATGCCGCCTGAGCAATTTGGTGGTAAAACTTCACCTGCTTCTGACCTTTATGCTTTGGGTGCCACCATAATTTACTTAGCCACTGGGCAGCATCCTGCCGAACTACCGCAAGTCGATCTCCGAATTTCATTTGAGAATCAAGTGAATTTGGAACCGAGCTTTATTGAATGGCTGAAGTGGATGACAGAACCGAGTCTGGGCAAAAGAGCAAATTCTGCTCCAGCAGCTAAAGTTGCTCTTGATCAATCACAACTAACTGATATTCACCCATTATCAGTAACTGGGAAAATTTCTGGTATTAGCTTTAAACCAACTGGGAGTAAAGTCCAGATTAAACGTATTGATCAGAAGCTCAAAATCGTCATTCCCAATGGATTTATTGGTAATAAGATCTTGGGAAATATTATTCGATTGTTCATAGCGGGCTTTTGTGTTTTAAATGGATTATTTCACTCGTCTCCCAGCATCTTTGTTGCTATCCCTTTACTGGTGTTTATGATTTGTCTATGGAAAATCACTGTCGCGGTGTATGGAAAGGTAGAAGTCTGTTCTACGCCCCAGCGAATTTTCCTGAACTATCAAATATTTAGTACTACTTATTGGCAATCAGCTAATGCTAAGATTCAAGATATTTCTCAAATCGAATTGACTGAGGATCGCTACCATCGCAGTACTAAAGGAGCAGTCATTAAAATACCTGCTCAGATCAATATTTGGTCTGGTGTCAGGAAGTTTGAATTTGGCGATAATTTGACAAAGCCAGAGCTGGAGTGGTTAGCTCAAGAATGTAGTATATGGCTGAATTTACCGATTAATCGAGACAATAGTACTTTAGATAGAGTTATTCCTTACACTGGGCCATCTTGGCGACAGTAAAACGCGGTTACTAGATCTAGACATTCGGGAAGAGAGGGCTAATAAATGTTATGTTAATTAGTAGCGATTCTCGAAGAGAGAGGCTGCGCTAGCGCATTTTGCCCAAGATTTTAACGCCAGTTAGGTATAGAATTGACCCTTGAACCCACTCAAGTTCTGACACCGTTTTGTCATTTGGTTGTAGTTGGATGAGTATCTTCCGCAAACAAACCAGTCCTTCGCAGCCAGCCAGTCGTGTCATTAGTGTTGGGCATGATCGAAATTGGTGGAAAATTGGCGGCATTACGGCGGCTAGCGTCCTTGGGGTGGGAACGATTGGATTTCTGGTTACTAGTGCTTGGGTTGCCCAAAACTTGTCGCCGACGATCGCCAAGCAATTAACAAAATCCCTTGGTCGCGAGGTAACTCTAGGCCAGCTTGAGAATATTGGTCTCAACGAAATCAACTTTGGCGCATCCAGTCTGGCTGCCAATCAAACCAGTGCCAGTAAAGTGGCGATCAAAGGCATTGACATTCGCTTTGACCCCTTGGCCTTGCTGTGGCGAAGGACTTTGAAGCCAGATATTACGATTCTGGAGCCAAATTTATATCTAGAGCAAGACGCTCAGGGTAACTGGCTTCAGCTTCCGACCCAGCCGCCCGAGCCACCAGGTTTCATTAAAACCGAAATTCAGGGTGTGCATATTCGGAAAGCCCGGGGTACGGTGGTGCCATTTAGTACTAAAAAGTCGATCAGCTTTCAAGATGTAGACTTTAATACAGCGTTTCAAAATAAAAATAGCAAAATTCAGGCGGTGAATTTTGATGGGCAGGGCGCGATCGATCCTGCCGCCGGTACTACCAGTGGACAAAAAGCTAAAATTGCGATTCAAGGCCATAGTTCGATTACCTACGGTGCCAGCGGCGCTATCGCCGCCCCAGCTACTCATGTCGAGATTAATGGTCAGTCGCTCAATGTGGCGATGGCGCACGGACTGCTCAAAATTCCTGCTGTAGACCTTCAAAAAGGCATCATCGATGGTAACATTAGCCTCGATCTTCAGCCTCACCAGCCTTTGGTCGTGCAGGGCGTTGTGCAAGTACACCAAGCTACTATTCAAGTTGTGCATGTACCGCAGTTATTTGAACAGGCCAGTGGGACGGTCAAGATTTTGCCCCAATCAGTGCAGCTGGAAAATGTAACTACACTCTACGGACAGTTGCCAGGAAAGATTGCCGGGAAGATCGATTTTCAGCAGGGCTATGATCTCCAGGCGCAAATTGCCCCTGTGCCAGTGGCACTGGTGACCCAGACGTTGAAAGTGCGATCGCCAGTCACCTTAGCTGGTCAAGTGTCAGCGCGATTAGCCTTGACCGGAAAACTGCAACAACCCGTACTTTCTGGTCAGGCTAAAACTACCACGACGGCACAAGTCGATCGCGTGTTGTTTAATCAAGTTGCTAGTGATTTTGTGGTTAAAGACGGCAAATGCTTACTCAGTGGTATTTCGGCTTCACCCACCGTTGGGGGAGCAGTTAAAGGCTATGGTGAAATCTCTCTTACTGATCAGCCGCAACTGCATTTTGATTTCCAAGGCGATCGATTACCCGCCAATGTCTTAGCGATAACTTATGGGCAGCCACTCCCGATCGCAGTGGGTCTGACTAGTCTCACTGGTCAAGTCTTTGGTAGTGCGAGCAATCTCACTACCGATCTAAAAATCCAGGCTCCCCAAGCAGCTTATCCCAGTAGTGCCAATCTGCGTATTTCGCCTCAAGGCGCTGTGCAAATTCAACAAGCGCGGGTCAAAATTGCTGGTCAAGAAATTTCGGGGGTGGGTAATATTAATCAGGGTCGCTGGCAGCTGAAGGTGCAAGTACCCAAAATTGACAGTCAGAAGCTAGCGGCGCTGGCGACGCCAGTGTCGGGTCAAGTGTCGATCCTCCCGGCATTCTTAGTCGGTCAGCTGAGTGGCCAAATGCTGATCAGTGGTCAAACTCAAGGAAATCATGACAGTCTGCAAGGGCAAGGGCGGCTACAGCTTCAAACCAAGGCTGGGAATATTCAGGTTACTAGTTTACGCCTAGTCAAAGGCCAGTGGCAGGGTGATATTCAAACCAATGAGCTGTTGCTGGCTAAGATTGATCCACAGCTATTCGGTAAACTCAGTGGTAAGTTTCAAATAGCTGGTGATATTAATAGCACTACACCAGAAAAAATAACGGCAATTGGGAGTGGGGCAATCGCTCTTGGCCAAGGTAAAATTACTGGCCAAAACCTGAAGTTAGCCCAGGGTAAATGGCACGGTGAATTTAATTCCGATCGCTTTGATGTCGGTCAGGTTGCTCCTCACGTCCAAGGTAAGCTCAGTGGCAGGTTTAACCTCAGTGGTGATATTCAAAAGCTTACGCCCACGAATATTCAAGGACAGGGCACCGGCATTCTAGCGCTATCTGGTGGTCAGGTGGTGGCTCGCAACGTTCAATTGGCGCACGGGAAATGGCAGGGAGAATTTAGTCCAGAGAACTTGGAAGTTAGTCAATTCGCACCAGAAGTGCATGGTCGGTTGAATGGTAAATTTAATGTAGCTGGTGACTTGCAAAAAATGACAGTCACTAATCTGCAAGCCACTGGTAGCGGTCGGCTACAGACGACTGGCGGTCAGGTTGTAGCTAAACAGTTTCAGCTACAAAATGGTAGTTGGCAAGGAGATTTATCACTAACCGCTTTGCGCTTGGGAAACATCACTAAAGATTTACCAAAGTCTCTAGCCGCAGGCACCGTTACGGGTAATTTACGGGTGGGTGGACGGGTGGATAGTTTTAATCCCCGCAATCTGAGTTTGACTGGTGATGGCCAACTGAGTTTAGGTAAGGGTGTTGTGACGGCGCGGGCATTAAAGATTAATAATGGTCAGTGGCAGGGCTTGTTTGGATTGCAGGCGATCGAACTCCAGCAGTTGCCCATAAAGCTCCCCCGCGATTTACTCACAGCGCAAATTGATGGTCAATTTCAATTGGCTGGCCAGTTACAACAACCCAGTGTCCAGACAGCACAAGGGAGTGGTCGTCTCCGGTTACCCACTGGTCAGATTGTAGCCAAAAACCTCCAGCTCTTTGGTGACCGGTGGCAAGGCCAATTTCAAACCAAGGCTGTACCACTATCAGCACTATTGCGTTCACTAAGTGTGGGCTTTGCTCGATCGCTACCCGCAAGTTGGCGTAGTGCCAAATTAACTAGCAATTTTAATTTAAATGGCAACTTAAAATCTTTTGATGTTAAGCGGTTAAATGGGGATGGCTCTGGTCAGATCGATCTAGCCACTGGGCGCATCCAGTTGCTCCAGGGTAAAGTAGCTAATGGTGTTTGGCAGGGGCAATTTAACGCGCAACAGATCGATCTGCCCAGTGTGGTTCAACTATTGCCAGATAGCACAGTGGGTAAGCAACTACAAGCAGGCAAGTTAAACGCTACTGGTCAAGTATCTGGCAACTTTGATTCTTTTGACCCAGCAAACTTAAAAGTGAATAGTCAAATCAGTTTGACTGGTTTACGCTTGGCAAAACTAAACGTAGAGCAAAATTTAAATGGCACCATTCAAACTATTCCTGGTCAAGGTTTAAATCTAATTTTAGCTGGTCAGCGCGACAGGTTAGAACTAAGTCTAGGCGAAAAAAATCAACCACTGCAATTCTCGGCACGGTTAGCTGATGCCGTTGCCCATGGCCAAATAGTGGGAAATGACTTTCAGGTAAGTGCCCAGCATATTGCGGTGGACTTGTTGACCAGCTTTTTACCCCCCATGCCCCAAATTGATAACTATCAACTTGCTGGTTTGGCTTCTGGTGATCTAAGTTTCAACTTGGCTAACGGGGAGGTCACTGGTAAAAATCTAGTGGTTGACAAACCCCGAATTGGCAATGTCGTGGGCGATCGATTGCAAAGTAGCAGTTTTAAATATAACAATGGGGTATTAGAGGTTAAAGATGGGGAGTTTCGGCGGGGTAGCAATCAATATTTGATCGGTGCGCGGGTGGTGACAAATAGTCGGCAGCCAGAGTATCAGCTGACTATTCAGGTACCGCATGGTCAGTTGAGCGATGTGAGTAATCTATTCCAGATTTCTTCGATCGATGATTTGCTCAATCCTTTTGGCGATCGCAATTACGGTCGAGCCAGCGATCTACAACCACAATCCACCGGCTCTGATCTAACTAACCTCCAAGATCAGATTGATCGGCTATCGGAAATCAAGCAATTGCAGGCGATCCAAGCCGAACTCCAACAAGATAATCTTATTCCCAATCTCCAGAAACTAGATGGCGATTTTACGGGGACTATTGTAATTAGTAATGCACCCAAATCTGGTGCCTACGCTAGCTTTAATGTTCAAGGCGGCAATTGGAATGTCGATCAATATCAGTTCTCGCAGATCAATATGCAAGGTAAATGGCAAAATGGCGTGCTGAGTTTAGCTGCTTTAGATTTGCTAGCGACCAATGCCAAAATTAAAGTGGCCGGAGATTTTGGCATCGATCGACAGGAGGCGATCGTGAATATCGAAAGATTCCCCGTAGAGCGCCTCTCCAATACTTTCAAGCTGCCAGTGGAAATTGCCGGAGAGTTGAATGTGCAAGCTAAATTGAGCGGTAGTTGGTTCGATCCGCAACTAGCGGGCACTGCTACTATTATTGATGGTAAGTATAATCAGGCCGATGTGCCGGTGATTAATACTGATTTTTCTTATGCTCAATCGCGCCTACAATTTGATAGCAATGGGGTCGTGACTGGTGATGCTGTAAATAATGTTGTCAGTAGTAGTGATGAATCGCCCATTAAGATTTCGGGCAGTATTCCTTATCAGTTACCGTTTGCCCTAGTTGCACCAGCTAGTAATGAGGTTGCCCTTAACATTAAACTCCAAAACCAAGGTATGAAAATGCTGGATGTTTTGAGCCAGCAACAGGCTCTTTGGAAAGGTGGCAATGGTCAGGTGAATTTAACAGCTAAAGGCACCCTCAATAAACAAAACTTGACTTGGAAGAGCGCGAAAGGAACAGCCCGTTTACAGGACGCGGTGATTAAGTTTAATGCCCTCTCTGATAATGTGACGGCACTGAATAGCAGCGTAATCTTTGACTTCGATCGAGTCCAAATAGACAAACTGGTGGGCAAGTATGGTGCAGCGCCGGTGACAGCCGTGGGCAGTATCCCCATCAGTAACTTATTATCTTTTGACCAACCAGCGACTTGCCTGGGTGTGCCCGCTAATATCCCCCCTCGGCAGCAGCCCTTGGCGGTTTCCTTCGATAATGTCCAGATCAACCTCAAAGATAAATATGCAGGTGGTGTTAGTGGCTGTTTGATTTTAGGGCAGGGCAGTATAACTCAACCAATTGTTAGTGGAAATATTAAGCTAGCTCAGGGCCGAATAACTTTGCCTGGTCAGAGTAGTGAGAGCGATGCCCAAGCGGCGCGTGGGGCCGCTAGTGATAATAGTCCCCTGCAATTCCAGAACTTGCAGGTGGTTTTGGGTGAAAATGTGATCCTCGAACAATTTGGCTTGCTCAGTTTGCTGGCTAATGGAGAGCTGGCTCTCAATGGGACACTAGATCGACCGCTCCCGACGGGAGTTGTCCATCTGCCGCGCGGTCAGTTTAATTTGTTTACTAGTCGGTTTCGGTTAACTGGTGATAATAATGTGGCTAAGTTCAATGGCAACACCGACGCGGTGGTGAGTCTTAATCTATCTACGAAAGTATTAGAGACTTCCCGCTTGCCAGTAACGGTAGGTAACGAAAGACGGGAGACCAGTGATACTTTTTCGACAAGTTTAGGACAAGTGCAAAGTGTCCAAATTGAAGCGGTGATCAAAGACCTCCCGATTAGTAAGCTTCGCTTAGATGATGCCGAATTTTTACGGAGTAAACCACCGCGCAGTAAAGATGAAATTTTACTGCTACTTAGCAATGGTTTAGGCCGGATTACTGCCGGGGAGGAAGCGGTCGGGAGTGGTTTGATTAGCTTGGCTGGCACGACACTGCTCAGTGGTATCCAGACATCCTTTAGTGATGTGCAGTCTTCGATTAGTGATTTATTAGGATTAAGTGATTTTCGGCTCTATCCCAGTTTTTCGCAGAGTAAAGGCAGTACTACTTCTACACTGGGTTTAGCAGGGGAAGTGGGTGTGAATATTGGCGATCAGGTTTCTCTATCATTCTTTCAGATTTTGACTGGCTCTGAACTGCCGCAATATAGTGTTCGCTATCAGATCAATAATCAGCTCTTGCTGCGTGGTTCTTCTAATTTTAGCGGTGATGGTCGAGTAATTGTCGAGTTTGAACAGCGGTTTTAGCGATCGAGAATCGTCTAAATGTTGACAAGTTCCATCTCATGAGAAACGGGGTATGCAATGACTGAAACAAGCCTGCAAGCCCCGTTAATGGTTGAATTCATGGAGATAAATAAAATTTAGCTAGCCTTAGACATAGACTGCTGTAGAGCTATTTTGATCTGGGTCTTCCGCATTTGCTGTTCGTGGTGATGCCGATCGGAAACCATTGGCCACACTTCACTCCACCGATTCATCACCATCATGGCCATTTTTTGTAATTGATCCGGTGATGAAAAGGATTTGCGTTCGATTTTTAATTTAGTCATTGATCGTTACCTCTTTGACTCAATAGATGCATTGTTTAGCTGCACTGCTAGCTCAATTAGAGCCGCTACTAGTACAACTAGACATAATTGTAGCACCATATGATACAAAGTCATGACAATTAATTGTTAACTCAGTATTCGCTATATGTGGATTGACTGTATATTCGACATAATAGCTGTTGGTAAAGTACTGACAACGGCTACCAGGAATGGTATGCAGCTTTTGAAAGTTACTAATGTCCCTTTATCCAGTTCAATAGAAAATTATTTCTGCAAAGATAGCCAATCTCCAAGTACAGAGCCGACAGACGGTATGCGTCGCAAAAATGTTGTGATGGTGGTAGTAGGGGTAACAGCCAGTTGCGGTGGCTATATTTTCCGCTATACCAGCCAAATGCGACCGATTTTCCCATAGTCTTTAGTTTATATTTATTCCCATCGTAGTTGAATTGGGTATGCAGTAAAAGCCGCATCACAGCTAACTAAAGTGAGAGAATTATTAATTGCTTGAGCAATTAAAATCCGATCGAATGGATCGCGATGATGGAGTGGTAGATTCATGACCCGAACTGTATCGGCGAAGGAAATTGGTAGCAAGTTAATTCCCGCAGGTTCTAGACTAGCCTCGATCAATTCATAGTTCGATCGAAGTGATAACTTACCGATGCTTAATTTAATCGCAATTTCCCATAGACTAGCAATACTAATATAAACTCGATCTGCCGTTTCAATTTCTATTTTTATCGATGCGGGTAATTTGGAGTCATTCTCTGAATACCAGATAAAAGCATGAGTATCCAAAAGTAGATTAGTCACTCCATATACTCCTG
>CAXTSZ010000090.1:0-11858 GCA_964247125.1 uncultured bacterium | reverse complement strand
ATAAACTAAACCAATATTATTTAGAGTGCTGCCCTCTACATCTTTATCCCCGATCGCCTGGCTAATCAAAAGAGATTGTTGATAGTACTCCAGCGCCTTGGGATATTGTCCTAGCAATCGATAAACTACACCAATATTATTTAGAGTCTTGCTCTCGCCAGATTTATCCCTGATCGTCTTTCTAATCACGAGAGATTGTTGATAGTACTCCAGTGCCTTGGGGTACTGCCCTAGCGATTGGTAACCTACACCAATATTACCCAGAATAATGCCTTCTCCAGATTTATCCCCAATCTTTTTCGCCAGCGACAATCCTTGCTGGAATTTATTCAAGGCTTCTGCATATTCGCTTTTTCTATATAAATTTCCTCCCTCGGCAATCAGCTCATCTACTCGTGCTTTTTGGGCAACATCCACCTGCTGAACAACACTCTGAGCAGGTGCTTGGTTCAACGCCACCACCGGTAATTGCAGAAAAATGGGCAGCAGCAGCAGCGATAAAAATTTCATAACTACGAGAACACTGGAGTATGGGGAACAGCAAAACTTCCCTAGTCAAGCTGCAATACTCATCATCTTAGCCGACTGCAAACCGCCTTCATCCCACCGTTACCATTTTGGCAATCAAGATCTAACCTTTTCTCATCAAATCCAAGCTAGGCTCTAAAACCACAATTTAACTAAAAAGGCAAATAATAAATCTGATTTGCCAATTCTCCATCAAGAGAGCACTCCAACATCAATAAAATATCCTCAATCACTCGTCCTACCTGTGATCCTGCCACCACCTCAATTACTCCCGGCATTAATTGAGATTTAGCAATGCGTTCATAAGCATAGCGAGTAATCGTAGCCATATCATGAGTCAAAAGCACCCGATTCTCTTGAGCAGCCCAAGCTAATACAGTTGGATCATTTGCTCCACAGAATTCAGTATCCTGAACTCGGATAATGTCAATATTTGGTAGGCGACGGAGCAGTCCTCGCACAACTGTATTATCAAAGTTTTCATCTGCTAGTAGTTTCAACATAGCAATTTTGCAGCTCGACGTGCCAACAACCTGTCACGTAGCCCTTGCGGATCAAATCTTTGTTCATTGATGTTTCGAACTTCCTGAGACTGTTGTTGTTGCTGCTGTAAATATTCAGCAACTTCTTGTTGGTGGTTTAAGTAAAAACTAATAGTACTATATACATCCGCCAGATTCAGGGCAGAATAGCGGTACACAATTTCTTCAGCAGTTGCCCCCTGACTAAAAGCAGCCAAAACAGTGTCTAAAGTTACTCTGGTTTTACCAACTCTTGCAACACCATCGAGATCGACTACGATCGGTGCAGTTTCCGCTGTAATTATTAGCATTACTTAATTCCTATACGCCATACCCAACATTTTGACATACTACCCAATTGTTGACTCAGCCTTAACTTTTATCTTGGGCACCACAAAATAATCCCCGCGTTCGTCAACGCCAATCTGCCCCAAAGATTCATCGCCAGTAATCAACCGCGCCCCACGCCTACGCGTAAAATAGCTCCAGATCCACTGAATAAATACCACCAATTTATTATCAAATTCAATCAAATAATAAATATGGACAAAGACCCAAATCAACCAAGCAAAGAACCCCGAAAACTTCACCGCCCCAAAATCAGCCACCGCTGCATGGCGGCCAATCACCGACAAACTGCCTGCATCATAATATTCAAAAGCCGGTAAACTCTCATCAATGAGTCGTTTTTCAATTAATTCAGCGACATACTTACCCTCTTGGGTCGCCACTGGGGCCACCCCCGCTAAAGGCTTACCATCGGGCTTCGTAAAATTCGCCAAATCACCAATTACAAAAATCTGGGGATATCCTTTCAGACTCAAATCTGGCTCCACCATTACCCGGCCCACCCGATCGAGTTCCGCCCCCGTATGATCGGCCAAAATCTTGCCCATCGCCGAAGCCTTCACCCCAGCTGCCCATAGAATAGTACGGGCTGCTACTTGCTCCGTGCGATCGCCCTGCCGAATAGTCGCCACATCATCTGCAATATTTGTCACCAGTGTTTTGGTCTGCACCTGCACACCCAATTTCACCAACGATGCTTCCGCTTTAGCCGATAACTCTGGGGCGTAGGGTGGCAAGATTCGATCCATCCCTTCCACTAAAACTATTTTGGCATCGGCGGTATTGATATTGCGGAAATCTTTCTTGAGAGTACTATAGGCTAGTTCCGCTATCGCACCCGCCAGTTCTACCCCAGTTGGTCCACCACCCACAATCATAAAAGTGAGCCAAGCACGGCGTTTTTCCAAGTCGGTTTCTTTCTCGGCGGCTTCAAAAGCCATGAAAATACGGCGGCGCATTTCCAGCGCATCTTCCACCGTCTTTAGTCCAGGGGCGGTTGGTGCCCACTGCTCATTGCCAAAGTAGTGATGACTAACGCCTGTCGCTACGATGAGGGTGTCGTAGTTGATTTCGCCCCTATTCAAGAAAATTTTCTGCTGGTGCGGATCGATATCTTGCACTTCACCCATCAACACTTTAATATTCTGGTGTTTGTTTAAGATCGATCGCAATGGCGAAGAAATATCCGAAGGCGACAAACCGCCCGTGGCAACTTGATAAAGGAGAGGCTGAAAAAGATGAAAATTCCGCTTGTCAATCAGCGTCACCTGTACCGATGTGGAACCTAATGACAGTGCTGCATGAAGTCCGCCAAATCCCCCACCTACAATCACAACATGGTGAGACGACTGTTTCTTAACTTCATTGGTCATAATTGGGTGTCCTTAAATTCAATCCAAGCAGTAGAGTTTAGTTACATACTCACTTAGGCAACAAAGTCAATATTTTTTATGAGTATCTATACTTATTTTAATGTACTTTTACAAAAAGACAAGTTAAGATCTTCGATTAAGATAGATATTTTTCACCGCCTCAATCAACAATTAGAGGCAGATCTGAGCCACGCCCAAATATGCGATACCCATAGGAGTTACTTGAAAACGACAAGGTAAAACCATAAGACCATTGCTGACCGCTTTTCTGAGTAATTTACCATAGAGCGGATCTGGGCCATCACCAGGGGCAAAATTTAGCATGTCTCCCCGGTTAATTAAATACAGCATCACTCCCTGTGCCGCCGGCATAATATCCATTAATTCCTGGAGATGCTTTTGACCTCTGGTGGTGACAGTGTCAGGGAAAATTGCCGTATCACCGACGGTATAAGTGGTATTTTTAACCTCTACGTAAATTAGCTGCTCGGCGCCGGTCAATACAAAATCAATGCGGCTGCGCCCCTCTTGGCCATACTTTACTTCTGTTTTAATTTCACTATAGTTACCGATCTCTGGCAGTAGTCGCTGCTCTAAAGCTAACTTAATTAACTTATTCGGTAACATTGTATTTACTCCGACCCAGGTATTATCCACATAAATCATCTCCCAGGTATAAGCGAGCTTCCGTTTGGGATCGTTGCTATGCGAGACCTGCACGGGGGCGCCAATTTCGCAAACGCCAGTCATCGGGCCAGTGTTTGGGCAATGAGCAGTCACTAACTCACCGCTGTCTAACTGAATATCCGCAAAAAAGCGTTTGTAGCGCTGTACTAATGTGCCCGCTTGGAGAGGAGAATAGGTGTAAAGCATGAAGACTGATGAATTTTGGTCGCATTTTTGGTAACGAGGACACAATTTGCCCGCTCCCTAGTCTAGTCTTAGAATCAGCAATTCAGTATGTTTTCTGGAACAGACCATGTATCTACTGGATTAATCTTTTTGCCCTGCTAGAGAATGTCATGAAACCGATCGATCCCCGCAACTATCAGATTGCCTTCTTAGTACTTTTCCTACTCCTGGGAGTGAGTACCCGCGACTGGTCACTGCAACTGCCTGTCGTAATTACGGCGATAGTGGGCTGCTGCTTACAGCAGTTAATTGCTAAAGCCATTTTTCAACCCGACGAAAATCCGCTCCCGTCCTTGCGCAGTGCCCTGATTACTAGCCTAGGCTTATCGCTCCTGCTGCGTACTGGTCATCCGGCGACGATGCTGTTGGCTAGCTCCGTGGCAATTTGGAGCAAATTTATTTTTCGGTGGGGCGATAAGCATTTTTTCAACCCAGCTAACTTCGGAATTGTGGCAGCGATCGCCTTTACTGGCGATGCCTGGGTCTCACCGGGACAGTGGGGCGAAGATTGGTGGTATGTTCTACTATTTTTGGGTGCCGGGGCGATCGTCCTCAAAAAAGTAGGGCGCTGGGATACCAGCGTGGCTTTTCTGGTAGCTTATGCTGGCTTAGAAGCCTTGCGTAATCTGTGGTTGGGCTGGACTTGGGATGTGTGGGCACACAAACTCATGAGTGGTTCCTTAGTCATGTTTGCCTTGTTTATGGTGACTGACCCCCGGTCTATTCCTAATGCTAAGAGTGCGCGGATCGTTTGGGCGGTATCGATCGCCATTCTCACCTTTATCCTCCGCAACTACTTCTACTTAACGAGTGCAGTCTTTTATGCTCTCTTCATCATGTCGCCAGTCACCATATTACTAGATCATCTGTGGACAGCGCCGGCTTTCAGTTGGTATAAGTTGCGGTGGTCTCATACTTTTGCGCCCAGACTGGAGGTGTAGGCAATGAAAGTAATCATCAGAATTTTGATTAGCTTACTTCTAGCTAGTGTGCTGGTGTTGTCTTTGGCTAGCCAAGCTTGGGCTTTTTGTGGTTTTTATGTGGCTGGGGTGGATGCTAAATTATTCAACCAAGCCTCTCAGGTCATTATTGCGCACAAGGGCAACCAGACTATTTTAACGATGGCTAACGACTTTCAGGGGGCGGTCAAAGACTTTGCGCTGGTAGTGCCCGTACCAGTGGCTATCAAAAAAGAGCAGGTCAATGTCGGTAAAAAAGAAATTATTCAAAAGCTGGATGCTTTTACTCAACCGCGTTTAGTTGAATATAACGATCCCGACCCCTGTCGCCCGTTGCCGCGCTATGCCGAAGAAGGGGCTGGTTCATTTGCAACTAAAAATTCTTCATTGGCGAGAGGCTCAGTTGCTCCGAGAGCTGATTTGGGTGTCACGATCGAAGATAAGTTCAAGGTCAACGAATATGAGATATTGATCCTCAGCGCCAAAGAATCCGATGGCTTGGAAACATGGCTACGCCAGAATGGCTATCAAATTCCAGCGGGTGCTAGCGCTATCTTAAAACCCTATATTCGTCAGCAGATGAAGTTCTTTGTGGCCAAAGTAGACCTGAAGGAACTAGCAAAGTCTGGTAGTAGTTTCCTGCGGCCACTGCAAATTGCCTATCAGTCACCCAAATTCATGCTGCCCATTCGCTTGGGGATGTTGAATGCCCAGGGGGAGCAAGATTTAGTGGCCTATATCCTGTCACCGCAAGGACAAGTAGAAGTTGCCAACTACCGGACAGCTAAAATCCCTACGGGTAGTGAAATTCCCGAATATGTCAAAAACGACTTTGGGAGTTTTTACAAAGCCACTTTCCAACGCTCTTACGAAAAAGAAAACAAGAAAGTAGCTTTTTTGGAATATGCCTGGGATGTGAGCAACTGTGATCCTTGCTCGACGACACCGCCGTCCACCGAAGAGCTGCAACAAGCGGGTGTGTTTTGGTCAAATGATGATGGCCGGACTTTTATTACGCGTTTACATGTCCGCTATGCCCGCGATCGCTTTGCGGAAGATTTGGTTTTTCAGGAAACTACTAACCGCGATAATTTTCAGGGACGTTACGTGATGAATCACCCTTTCACTGGTGAGTTAAATTGTAGTGCGGCTCCTGCTTACCAGCAAAAAGTGGCACTCCGGCAAGAGCGCGAAGCTCAGAACTTAGCAAGTCTCACGGGCTGGCGAATTGGTGATATTCGCCAACGCATTCGACCAGTTGCGGTAAATACGACTAACAATGATTCTTATTTTTGGCGGCGCATCTGGCCGAATAAATAACTATGAAAATTAAAATAAAATTAGTCGCTGGGCTGCTGGCGATCGTGACATTCCTAGCTTATCCAATCTTTCCAGCGATCGCTTTCTGTGGCTTTTATGTAGCTGGTGCTGAAACGAAGCTGTTTAATCAAGCTTCGCAGGTGATTATTGCGCATAAGGACAATAATACTATTTTGACAATGGCTAATGATTTTCAAGGTGCGGTGAAAGACTTTGCCTTGGTCGTGCCGGTGCCAGTTGCGATTAAACGCGAGCAAGTCAAAGTTGGTAAAAAGGTGATTTTAGATAAACTAGATGCTTTTAGCCAACCCCGGTTGGTGGAGTACTTCGATCGCGATCCCTGTCAGCCATATCCAGAGGCTTTTGAAGATCGAGTTTCCCCCAGTGCTCCAGTTGCCCAAAAAGCGCGGCGGAGCAGAAATGGTAATGATAGTGACTTGGGTGTCACGATCGAAGACAAGTTTAAGGTCAATGAATACGAAATTTTGATTCTGAGTGCTAAGGAGTCCGGTGGTCTAGAAACTTGGCTACTGCGCAATGGTTATAAACTACCCATTGGGGCGCGCGAAGTTTTGCGGCCTTATATTCGCCAACAGATGAAGTTTTTCGTCGCGAAAGTAGACCTGAAGGAGTTTGAAAAATCTGGTAGCAGTTTTCTGCGGCCACTACAAATTGCTTACCAATCACCCAAATTCATGCTGCCGATTCGGTTGGGAATGCTGAATGCTAAGGGTGAGCAAGATTTGGTAGTATTTTTGCTGTCACCCAAAGGACGCATTGAGCTAACTAACTACCGCACAGTAAAAATCCCCACCGATACTGAAATTCCAGAATTCGTAAAAGAGGTGTTTGGTGGTTTTTACAAAGATACTTTTCGACGGGCTTACGAGCGGGAAAACAAGAAAGTGGCTTTCTTGGAATATGCCTGGGATGTGAGTAATTGCGATCCTTGCTCTAGCGAGCCACCTACTACCGAGGAACTAAAAGAAGCTGGGGTGTTTTGGTTGGACGATCGACAACCAGTTAGTCAGCCTCAATTGCGGGGGCGCGGGCGCAGACCGATCGCGGCCAGTGGTACTTTCATTACTCGTCTGCATGTTAGGTACACGCGCGATCGCTTTGCCGAAGATTTAGTATTCCAAGAAACTAGCAACCGCGATAGTTTCCAGGGGCGATACGTAATGAACCATCCGATACGGGGTGAATTGAAGTGCGCGGCGGCTAAAGATTATCGGAAAACGGTGATCGATCGACAGTTCAAGGAAGCCCAGAATCTAGCAAATTTGACGGGCTGGCGTACCGAAGATATCAGACGACGCATTAAATCTATGAGTTAAAGTGAGTAATTTTAATTTATTAAGAATTGGCCACTGCGGCCAACTTCTCTTTATCCAATCGGCGTTTGCGGGCATAGAGCTGAATACTCGCCGCAAATGCGATCGCCATTGCCACCACGACATAACCAGTAGCATCGCGGGGAATATCGTTTTTAAAGATCGCCAGCAGTACAATCACCACCAAAAAGAAAGTAGGAAACTCATTAAACCAGCGAAACTGTTGAGCGCTCAGAGGTGTTTCGCCGGCGGCTAGCTGCTTGATGATGCGCTGACAGTAAAAATGATAGCCAATCATAATCAACACCAAGCCCATTTTGACATGGAGCCAAGTTTGTTTCAGCAACTCCGGCGCATAGTACAACATCCCGGCTGCCATTAACAGCGTCACCACCATCGCCGGCGTCATAATGATCTTCATCAACCGATTTTCCATAATGGAGTATTGCTGCTTGAGGATCTCCCGTGCTACTTCCGGCTGTTCATTAGCTTCAGTATGATAGACAAATAAGCGGGGCAAATAGAATAATCCCGCAAACCAAGATACAAAAGCAACAATATGAAAAGACTTAAACCATAGATAGGCCATGTAAGAATCCTAGAAAACAGCGAATAAGCTTTCAGCGTATGAAAAAACCGCCGAGAAAACGACGGTTTTTTAGCGAAACTTAACAATTACACATTACTCAGCAGCTGCGGTCAGGCGTTCACCTGGGGCGCAGCGAAGCGATCGATCATCATTTGCTTCAGTGCCGCCATCTGTTTAGCGGAAGCTTGGGTCGCTGACCAAGAAGGTCGGAGCATCAAACGTTCTAGCCAAGACCTCAATTTGGGAAATTCAGTAAGTGTAATGCCAGCCGAACCTAAGTAGGAAATAACAGTACCAGCTACTGGTTCAGCTAAGGTGATCGTATTACTACCAAAGAAAGGGCGCTCGTCTAACAAATCCTCAAAGAATTGCAAATTAGTAGTAATTTTCTGTAATGCCTCAGCTACCTGTAACGGATCGCCCTCGCCCAACCCCAGCATTTTTGGATACAACGGCATCATCGCCAGCGCCAGTTCATTGACCGTTACCATCTCCACCATGCGCACCTTGGCCAGATCAGTAGGATCAGTGGGTAACATCTGGGGTGCCGGATATTTGGCTTCTAGGTAATCGAGAATTGCTAAAGATTCAATAACTTTCATCTCCCCATCCACCAAAACCGGAATATGGTGAAAAGGATTGAGCGCCAGAAATTCTGGCTGCAACTGTTGGCCATTGAGCTGGACTTCAATCGTCTCAAATTCCAATCCTTTTTCCAGGAGTGTCATCCAGACTCGGCGAGAGTTGAAGGAAATGGCCGTTTGGTAAAGCTTAATCATGAAAATCTCCCTAGTCTACAAATTGCAGTAAAAACATCCCAAACCATTGCTGGTGATCTGTCCAATGCTTAATTGGTTTGAGACCCCAAGTTTGGAACCGATCGCCTCCGGGATAACTCATTGCTTCCAGGTCAAACTTGCAAGAGATTTCGGTCAAGATAGTTTCATTAGCTGCAAAATCTACCGTTAGCCCTAGTTTTTGTAGTTGAATAGATTGCAACCTGTCACTTCGTAAATACATCTCAATCCGGTGCAGGTCTTGATTGTAGACTGCCTGATGCTGAAACTGGGTGAGATCAAAGTTGCCCTCAAAACGCCAGTTCAGATGTGCCAATATGTTCAGGTTAAAAGCAGCAGTTACACCTTGGGCGTCGTTATAGGCTGGCTCTAAAATTCTTGCCGATTTATGCAAGTCCACGCCCAGTAAAAAGTAATCACCACTCTGCATGGCGGCTGTCACCTTCTGGAAAAAAGCATCTTGCTCGGTGGGATTCAGATTTCCCAAGCTGCTGCCCAGAAAAGAGATGAGTTTGGGTGTGGGATGATGGGTTTGCAGCCAAGCCAGACCATCTTCGTAAGTGCAAGCTAAAGGGTGAATATGGAGTTGAGGGTAAGCTGCGGATAGATCTTGGGCGGTGCTGTTCAGGATGCCAGTGCTAACATCGATCGGGAAATAAGTAAAAGGTTGGCCTAGGGCTTGATAAGCATCGAGCAAAATGCGGGTTTTGGTAGAACTGCCGCTGCCTAGTTCAATCAAGTCGGCACTGCCAGTGGTGTGGGCGATCGAGCGAGCGCAGCCCTCTAAAATCGCCGCTTCTGTCCGCGTGGGATAATATTCTGGCAGTTCACAAATTTGCTCAAATAATTGCGAGCCGCAATCGTCATAAAAGTATTTGGCTGGTAAGGTTTTGGGCTGACTGGTCAGACCCTGTACTACATCGAGTCCATCAATTGATATAGGATTAATAGAGTTCACGATGCAATTAACAATTCTAAAATTACTCAAATTATTCTAACGGAAGTCTGGATTAAAACGCTATGGATGTCAAAGCCGCGATCGCCTGGGCCGCCGGTCAGCCCCTCAGTATTGAAACCGTTCAGCTCGCTGGCCCCCAAGCCGGGGAAGTACTCGTCGAAATCAAAGCGACTGGCGTTTGCCATACCGATGCTTACACTCTTTCTGGAGATGACCCCGAAGGAATCTTTCCGGCCATCCTGGGTCACGAAGGTGCTGGGGTCGTGGTGGAAGTAGGTGCTGAGGTAAAATCGCTGAAACCAGGCGATCATGTTATTCCTTTATATGTACCAGAATGTCGTAACTGTAGCTATTGTCTGAGCGGTAAAACAAATCTTTGTCAATCGATTCGGATTACCCAGGGTCAGGGCTTAATGCCCAATGGCACCAGCCGTTTCTCGATCGGTGGCAAAATGCTGCACCACTACATGGGTACTTCAACCTTTGCTAACTACACAGTAGTGCCAGAAATCTCTTTGGCCAAGATTCGATCGGATGCTCCCTTTGAGAAGGTCTGCTACATTGGCTGCGGTGTGACCACGGGAATTGGTGCCGTGATTAACACCGCCAAAGTTGAGCCAGGGTCGAATGTGGTGGTCTTTGGCTTGGGGGGCATTGGCTTGAATGTTGTTCAAGGAGCCAGAATGGTGGGAGCTAATAAAATCATTGGTGTTGATATTAACCCCATGAAACAGCCGCTAGCCAGGAAACTGGGCATGACTCACTTCGTGAACCCCCGCGCAATCGAGGGCGATTTAGTAGCTCATTTAGTAGAACTAACTGATGGTGGAGCTGACTACAGTTTTGAGTGTATTGGCAATGTCAATCTCATGCGTCAGGCGCTAGAGTGCTGTCATAAGGGCTGGGGAGTCAGTGTGATTGTGGGGGTGGCTGGAGCTGGCCAAGAAATTCAGACCCGACCATTTCAGTTGGTGACGGGTCGAGTCTGGAAGGGCACGGCTTTTGGGGGAGCCAGGGGACGCACTGACGTACCTAAGATTGTGGATTGGTATATGGATGGCAAAATTAATATTGATGATTTGATCACAGCAGTGATGCCGATCGAACAAATTAATGATGCCCTAGACATTATGCACAAAGGTGAAGGCATCCGCACCGTACTAACTTTTTAGACAATAACTATACAACTATGCCCACAATTACTCTAAAGTCTCAAGCAGCTTGTTTTGGCGGTACTGTGAGCTTTTACGAACACAATTCGTTTTTTTGTAAAAGCTTCATGCAGTTAGCTATTTATCTGCCACCCCAGGCGCAATCTGGCTTAGTACCAGTATTGTATTTCCTGTCGGGGTTAACTTGTACCCCCGAGAATTTCATTACGAAAGCAGGGGCACAGCAGTTTGCGGCAGCTCATGGCATCATGCTGGTAGTACCAGATACTAGTCCTCGACAGACCAGTACTCCCCATGAAGATCTAGATTGGGACTTGGGCACAGGTGCAGGTTTTTATGTGGATGCCACCGAGCCACCGTGGGCTAACAATTATCAAATGTATAGCTATATCACTGAAGAATTGCCAGCAATTATTGCGGCTAATTTCCCAGCTGATATGCAGCGCCAGGGCATCTTTGGTCATTCGATGGGTGGTCATGGGGCTTTGGTTTGTGCTTTGCGAAATCCGGGTCGTTATCGATCGCTCTCCGCTTTTGCCCCAATTGTGGCACCAATGAGCTGTGCCTGGGGTCAGAAGGCATTGCAGAGTTATTTAGGGCACGATCAATCAACGTGGGAGGCTTATGATGCCAGTAAGTTGGTGCTAAATCAGCAGTTGCCGTTCCCAATTTTGATCGATCAAGGATCTGCGGATGGCTTTTTGGTGGAGCAGTTAAAGCCCGAGATATTTGTCGCTGCCTGTCAACAAGCTCATCAGGTCTTGGATTTGCGGATGCAGGCGGGCTATGACCACAGCTACTACTTTATCGCAACTTTTATGGCCGATCATATAAAGTATCATGCTCAGTTGCTGAATGAGTGAGATTTTTGTGATATCTAACATTTAACGATCAGCATATTACCAGTAGCAAGCTAGAATATCAGTGTTTATACGCTATTAATTATTTTCTTTTGCCGGTAGCATACTGGTTTAAAGCCTTACACTTAATGGTGTTAGCAAAGAACAGTTATTACAGGAATGGCTTGTGTCAAAAGTATTCTGGCAA
>CAXTSZ010000089.1:0-12219 GCA_964247125.1 uncultured bacterium | reverse complement strand
GTGCGCGGCGGTGGCGATCGCGATTTCAATGACCTCATTGTCAAAGCTACTTTTGCCTAGATAAATAGACATCCACTTCAGCCCTTTCTCCCATTTGGGGAAAAGAGGCTGAAGTATAAAGCTGGATGATCATCTTGCCAAGTATCCCCCGCCAAAAATTGATACTATTTCAGAGCTGCTACTTTGCGGAATTTTTATAAGTTAGCGCCATTGCCTGGAATTTGGGCAGATATGTTTCAGCTTGTTTATTGCCCACAATGCCCGTCATTACTATATATCCGCCTTGCTTAGGAAAAAGCATGACCTGATAGATCTTTAAGGGCATTTTTGTTTTTTGATCCTGACCATCAGCCACTATTTCCCAAGCAGGTAAATTATCGATCATAATTTCCTTAGTAGACTGTATAGCTGAGATGCTAGTTTGAGGATAATTAGACAAACGACGAGTAGCAAAAGTCTGCTGGTCGCCAACGGGCACAGTGCCTAATGATGGAGCCACAATAAATATCGGATCGGCGGGAGAGGCCGTGGGAATATTGCCATCCTTAGTGAAGGCCGCTATTTTCCCAACTCCGGCCACTTTTCGAACTAAAGTCAGGCCCGCCACGGCTTCAATCCTAAAAGGTAGAGAGGAAACACCAGTGGATGTAGGTTGACTATTAGGAGAAACTGCAAGCACGATTTTCTTAAGGGGTTCACTAAGTTTTGCAGAATTTTTGCTGAGAAAAGTAGCTGTAACTATATTTGTTTTTTGCTCGTCACCAAACACCACTATCCATTTCAAGAATTTCTGACCAGCGGCAGATTGAGCGACATGTAAAAGAAAACCGGGCTGATTTTTAATCTTGATGGCTTGCCGTGATAGCAAAGCAATCCCCTTCGTCGCTAAACCTTTTTTATTCAAGCCCTTCGTTACTTCCGTGAACGGCCCAGGAATTACTGTCAGCAATACGGATGAAGCTGTCGAAGATTGCTCAAACCCATAGAATGATGTTGATTTCTCGAAACCTATAGGCTGGGGAATTGCTAGCCCCACCTCTGGAAAAACTATTAGATCATTTATTTTGGCCTGGAAGGAGAGAGCATTGAGTTGACTAGTGACCGAGGCAGTACCTCTGAATATCGAAGACTTGGCCATACTTGGCAAGGTATAGAGAAAAAATGCAGTGGTCAACTGCGCAGCCATCATGAGAATTGCAAACTGATATTTCATAAATCACCAAGGTAGTTTCTGACCATCCCAATTAAAAAATTCACCACTATCGGCGATCGATAATTGGTCAATCACCATCAATAACTGACTCACCGTCCGATCGACAGTAAAAAGTTTTTCCGCTGGTACATTCCGCTGAAAAGGCTGGGAAAGATTAGTATCAGTAGTGCCAGGATGCAGCACCACTACAATTGCCTGTGGACAAGTCCGGCGGTATTCGATCGACACATTCCGCATCAGCATATTCAGTGCCGCCTTGGAAGCTCGATAACCATACCAACCGCCCAGTTGATTGTCACCAATACTCCCCACTTTGGCCGAGATACTAGCAAACACCGACTGGTCAGATTGTTTCAGCACCGGCTGCAAATGCTTTGCCCACAACAAAGCACTAATACTATTCACCTGAAAATAGCGCAGCATTTGATCGCTACCTACTTGCCGCAGGCTTTTTTCTGGCTGCATTTCGCCATCATGCAACACCCCCACGCAGTTAACGACATACCGCAAATTAGTGTTTTGCAGAATTTGTACTGCATTGGCAATTTGCTCATCCACTGTCACATCTACGAGCAAACAACACAGACGAGGGTCGTCAATTTTTAGTAATTCACAATCGGGGCGACGGTAGGTAGCATAGACCAGATCCGTGCGGTCAGTAGCCAAAAACTGCCGCACAAACTCTAGGCCAATCCCCTGACCAGCCCCGATAATTAGTGTCGCAGTAGGATTTGCAGTCATCAAATCCTAACTTTTCACCGACGCATCCGCCGGATAACAAACCTTAGTACCACCGAGACCACAGTAGCCACCAGGATTTTTGGCTAAATACTGTTGATGATAATCTTCAGCATAGTAAAAAGTCGGCGCTGGCAAAACCTCGGTCGTGATTGTACCCAAACCCGCCGCTGTCAGTTCTTGTTGATAGATAGCTTTGCTAGTTTCAGCCGCCGCTAACTGACCGTCATAGCAATAAATACCCGATCGATATTGAGTCCCGGCATCGTTGCCCTGCCGCATACCCTGGGTCGGATTATGACTTTCCCAAAACACTTGGAGTAGTTGTTGATAGCTAATTTTTTGCGGGTCGTAGACCACTAACACAACTTCGTTATGGCCAGTCTGCCCCGAACAAACTTCTTTGTAGTTGGGATTAGGCGTAGAACCAGCCGCATAACCTACTGCCGTAATATAGACACCTGCTTGCTGCCAAAATTTGCGCTCTACCCCCCAAAAGCAACCAGCGCCAAACATAGCCTGTGCCATGGTGGTGGGGTAAGGAGGTGCCAAGGGGTGGCCATTGACATAATGAGTAGCAGGAATTGCCATTGCTTGACTCCGTCCCGGTAAAGCATCATTAGCACTGGGTACCGTGAGTTTCTTATCGCCGAATAGTCCAAACATCAGAGATTTTCCGTAAAGAAATGACTTTTTCTATGATAACTCAGCAGCCAGAGGGAGTAGTACCGTAAATTTGGTGCCAGACACATTATGAGTATTGTTTTTGACAGGACTACTTACCTCGATCGTGCCACCCATTTGTTCGACTAATTCTTTGGCGATCGATAAACCCAAACCAGTCCCCGGAATCTGCCCCTGAGCTTGCGCCCCCCGGTAATTACGCTGAAATAAATTGGGTAAATCAGTGGCGGCAATGCCCAAACCAGTATCACTAATGGCGATCGACAGTTGGTGGGGCAAGGGCTGTACCCACACCTCAATCCCCCCACTGGGCGTGTACTTTAGAGCATTATCAATCAAGTTACCCAAAACTTCCCGCAAAGCCCCACTGCTAGCCATCGCCAGGGGCAGTTGCGGGGGGATATAAGTCTGAAAAGTCAACTGTTTCTCCTGGGCAATTTCAGCAGCGTTGGCCAAAATCGGTTCTAGAATCTCTGGAATAGCGCAGGGATGAAGTTGCAGACTAGAAGAAGAAAGTAGAGATAAAGGAGCAGACTGACCAGTTAAAACCGGAGTTTCGGAGGCGGGTTCGAGCGAGGAATCCAACTGTTGCAGCAATTCTTTCAAATGCTCGCTCTCCCGCAAAATATTGCTGGCCACCTGACGATTGACATCGCCAGCCGGCAATCTTTTGAGCAATAATTTACCAAAGGTGTAAATAGCTGTCAGGGGATTACGAAGTTGATGCAGCAAATTATTCAGCAGAATTTGCTGACGACCGCGCCACTGCTGCTGCTCTTGCAAAGCTTGGGTTGACCACTGCCGTTTTCGATCGATCATCAAAGCTAAGGTAATAGTGTGACCAACCTGCTCAATTTGACTCCGCTCTTGCTTATTCCAAGGTCGGTTTAAACGCATTGTCATCAGTAACCCTAAAATGGCACCCTCGGAAGTCAGGGGTTGAAAAAATTTCTGGGCAGATGAACGGCTGGGAATTGCCCCTAATTCCTGACCAACCTGTTCAGTGTGGGGATGCCGCAAATAATCACTGATTGGTAAAATTTTACTAGGAAGGGGTTCTAACCAAGGCTGACTATTTACCAATAATTTATTAGCAGTGGTTTCCGGGTAAAAGACCAACGGTTCTAGTTGTGGTTCTTGGCCAACTGGTACAGCCGGAGTGAGATAAATCGCGCCCAAATCTGCACCCAGACTATTAGCAACCAGCATCAGCTGGGCACGACAAAGAGTAATAAATTCGGGGCTATAAGAACCAGACATAATTAATCAGGAAGAATCTGGAAGGCGATACTTGACAGCAGTTCGGCTGGCACAAATGTTAAGTTTCTATAAGATTTTAGCCAACAACTGGCTGAAAATCTTAGCTTTTTCTTTATACTGCGGTGTTTACAAGCCATTTTGTTACCAATTTAACAGCTATTGAGTTTTTGAATCAAAGCGGATATGATATCGACGGCTTTGAGAGCAATCATTACAACTGGGCGAGCTACAAACTGGCGCAGAGAAAAGGAGGTAATAAGGTTGGCTAGAAGACGTAAACGGAAAAGCAGACGGCGGCAAGAGGGTCGAAGAATCCTGGAGCAAGTACCTCAGTATAGTATCGAAAGCGGCGAAGACAAACCTGTCACTGCGGCTAGAAGATATATTCATACTGAAGGCATCGCCCCCCCAGCACTTCTACTAGTGAAGCGCAATGAACATACCACCGATAGATATTTCTGGGCTGAGAAAGGTCTCTTTGGTGCCCAGTATGTTGAAGAGAATCATTTTCTTTTCCCTAGTCTAAGAATCTTGGAAAATCCGGAACCTGCTTTGGTAGGAATAGGAAATAAATAATTCCCTTAGCGCTAGTGGCCAGTTGGTAATGGCCTCAATCATCTTTACTCAGACTGAATTTCGTCGGCATCGACCAAATTCAGTCTTTTTTTTTAGGTAAAGCTAGCGAGGGGTTTGATCGCCAAAGTTTTTTCTAAAACACTCAATTCATCGCGATGACCAGTAACCGTCACGATCGTGCGGCTATCCCAATCCGTCAATTTCAGATTTACCTGTTCTGGGCGAGCCGCTTTTTTCCAATAAAAAATACCCGCGCCCGGTGCGAAAACAATCAAGGCTAAAGACCAGTTACCGATCGCCGGCAACCAATAGCTCATCATGAGACCCAAACATGCTAGTCCACCTACCGCCAAGCTGGTTAAGAAAATAGCCATAAACCAACTAGGGCTAACCAAACCCTCATAGATCACACCAGCATCTTCACTGACGGTCACCAGCCGATAAGCGCGGCCAGTCAAATGGCTTTGGAGCTTGGGCAAAAAAGTCTCAGCTGGTTCAGCGAGTGCAAAAGACAATTGTTCAGTGCGTTCTTTCACGGATGCCCGGATAAAAAATCCCAGTCCGATCAGCATCACCAAAGCGATCGCCGAAATAGAGATTAAGGCTGTATTCACAAGCTATCAAGTCCCGCTAGTATGAGGACTCACCAACGAAAGGTCTTCTTAAAATATACTAGCTTCCAGAGCAGATATGTCAGGAATTGACAATTTCTCTGACGATCGAATAATCAGGCCATCGCGTTCAAATTTGGTGAGCACTCTCGTCACGGTTTCTCTAGCGAGACCACTCATACTACTCAGTTCCCGATGGGGGAAGTTAGGAATCTCAGCCCCCTTTTCGCTGTTGATGTCCGTCCCTTGGCCTTCCGCCAAAAACAAGAGCGTATCGGCCACGCGTGAAGAACTGTTGGATTCGCGTAACCGCAAACGGCGATTGATCTGCCTCAGCCGACGACCCATCAACTGGGCGAGTTTTACCCCAGCCAGCGGCTCACTCTTGAGCAATTGCACAAAATCTTCGGCTGGAATATTGGCGATTGTCACCGGAGTCAAACTCAAGACATCGGTGGAGCGGGGAGCTTGCTCTAAAGCGGCCATTTCTCCCACAATTTCACCCTTACCCACAATGTTGAGAGTGATTTCCTTACCATCAATATTGTAAGTACGAATTTTTAGCCAGCCGCTGAGGACAAAATAGACGGAGCCGCCCCAATCATTTTCTAGTAGGATCATCTGGTTGGGCGGATGACTGCGCACTACGGCATGAGCCAGTGCCAGTCGGCGCGGTGCCTCCGGTAACTCCGCAAAAAAAACGGTGGTCTGGAGTAGTTCTTGCAGATTGGGAGCTAGTTGTTGATTACTGTGTCTATCTTCCATAACGCCAACTATCTTGAATGAAGAATAACTATCACTGAATATCTAGTAAAATATCTGAAATTCAGACTTGCTTTCTACAATATGCCCATATTTTTGGAGTGATCACCGTTTATGAATTTACCCAACTCGATCACATGCTCGCGGTTAGTAGGCATCCCGATCGTAGTTTATGGACTATATCAAGCCGAGCCAGCTTGGCACTGGGCATCTTTTACTATTTTCTTGATGGCCGCCGCCACCGACTGGCTCGATGGTTATCTAGCCAGAAAGCTGAACCAAATCACCGATCTGGGGAAATTCTTAGATCCGTTAGTAGACAAACTACTAGTGCTAATTCCCTACCTGGCCTTAATTGAATTGCATGTAGTGCCCGCCATCGGGGTCAGTTTAATTTTGCTGCGCGAGCTAGTAGTTGCTGGTTGGCGGGTGAATCAAACCCAAATTAGTGGGGCCAACCTGTGGGGTAAGGCGAAAGCCGTAGTTCAAATGGGTTCGATCGCCTTGCTGATGATACCCATCCCCGCCATCCAAGCCGGGGGCATCGTCGTGTTCTGGGCAGCAGTGGCGATCACCTTAATTTCCGGCGGCATCTACCTAAGGGCTGGTCTCCAGCAAGCCGCCGTTAATCCGTAAATGTTCGATCCTTACTGGCTAGGTCTCCTTGGCCAAATAGTCGATCGAGAGCTGTTCTTTGTGCTGCTGGCATCTGGCCATAACTAAAAATACAGGGCAGCTCGGCGGGCAAAGTTGCCGCCAGCTCCTGAAATAGATAAGGGCTGCCATAGATCACCAACGCCTGGAGCTGCTGTTTCGCGACTAATTCTTGGCAGATTTTTTTGGCCAAAGGCACAATCCCCAAACCACCAAAAAAAGGATTGCCACGAATAAATAGCTGGAGAATAACTGGTGCCGAGCCGATCGAGAAATTGGGCGGGGTATACTTATTTACAATTTGGCATGGATAGCCCTGATCGCGCAGCTGCACCAAAGCAGGCGCAGTTCTCCCTAAAAAGGGACAGTCTAAGATTTCATCGACCATAATGAGATTCACGCCACCAGTGGCCATGAGGGGCAATTGACCTTGATATTGCAGGGCAGCACGATCGATCGCTGCCACCACGGCATTAGCCTGCTCCGCCACCGCTCCTAAAGTCAGCGCATCAGCACTGGTTACCGGTGATTCAGCAAATATCTTGCGCTTCGCTGCCCAAATTCTACCCACACTGGTTCGAATTTGCTCTTCACTAATTTTGCCTTGCTCTACCGCTTGGCAAATTGCCGTAATCGCCTGCGGCGGATTGACAGGCATCAGCACGATATCAGCCCCGGCCTGCACGGCCATGACCACCGCTTCTGCCGCGCCATAACGATTGACGATCGCCCCCATCATCAAAGCATCAGTGACAATCAGACCAGTAAATTCTAAACGCTGGCGCAGTTCCCCGGTCAAGATTTTAGCCGACAGCGTGGCTGGATATTCAGCATCCAAACTGGGAATTAATAAATGCGCAGTCATCACCCCATCCACACCAGCGGCGATCGCGGCTTGGAAAGGCGGGATTTCGACTTGGCGCAAGCGATCGACAGAATGCTCAATCACAGGCAGATCTAAATGCGAATCAGTGGCCGTATCACCATGACCAGGAAAATGTTTGGCACAAGTCAAAACCGGATAGGCCGCAGCACCAGCAATGAAAGCCGTGGCCAGCTCACTCACTTCAGCGGCTGTTTCCCCAAAGGCACGCACATTAATCACCGGATTAGCGGGATTATTATTCACATCCACAATCGGGCCTAAAATCCAATTGAGTCCAATCGCGATCGCCTCTTGCGACGTGATCTCTCCCATCGCCTGGGCATAGGTGCTAGCCTGACTCGGATCTTGACGGTAAATTGCACTGAGGGTCAGCGGTGGCGGAAACCAAGTAGCCCCCACAAACCTTTGACCGACACCTTCTTCAATATCGGCAGCCATCAGCAACGGATACTTAGCCCAAGCCTGAATCTGCTGGGTACGCCGTCCCATTTCGGCGACACTGCCCCCCAAAAAAATCACGCCACCCACGCCCAAATCCGCTACCCAGTGCCGCAATGTGTCAGCCGGAGCTTCCCAAGCTGGGTATTGAATCTGTCGATCGAGCAGATGACCAGAGGTTCTCACTACCACCATTTGGGCAACGAGCTGGGCCAAGGATAAATTATCAAGTTCACTAGCAGAAAAGTTCATGGGGCAACGATGGAAATTATTCTTCAGCAGCAGGGATATCGTCCTCGCTCTCCACTGGCTCGACGGCAACGGGTCGTTCTTGCTCTAGTCGATTCAGTAAAGAAAGCATCTCGGTACCGCGTTCTAAGGAGCGATCCTCTGCAAAAATTACTTCGGGCGTGCGGCGCAAGCGCACCCGTTTGCCCAAATTACTCCGAATATAGCCAGCCGCCGAATGTAGCGCCGCCATCGTCTCCGCTCGCGCTTCATCGCTGCCATAAATACTGACAAAAATCTTAGCGTGTTGCAGGTCGCCCGAAACATCCACGTCAGTGATACTGATCATGCCAGCACCCACCCGATCGTCCTTGAGTTCAAACAGAATCATCTGACTGACTTCCCGCTTAATCAGTTCGGCAACGCGGGACATGCGACGAGTTGTAGCCATGGCTTTTCACCTATTTTTCGCTAATAAACGCTGAATTCATGAGATCAGCCGACATACATCGTAATCGATATCCTAGCTAATCGGCGTAAATCCCAGCATGGCTTTGAGAGTCAATCCAATAAAGGCTAGTAACCCGACTCCCATGCCCACCAGCGCAGTAGCCGTAAATTTATTTTGCCATAAGGGCTTAAGCCAGCTAAAAGTCGAGATAAAAATCCCTAAAATCACTGTAATAAAATAGCGCTGGTACCGCAGCACGTTGCCAAAAAAATCGTCAAACATCGGTGTTAAATATTTTTGCTAAATTGCTTCAATCATAGCACTAGCAAGCGGTGAGGCAGTAAGATACAGCCATTAACGGGGGACGTGATGAAACCAAAATTTGTAAACGCGCAGGCTTGGCAACAGGCCGAAATACTCATGCAGCCCGCTTACATTCGCCTCGTAGACCAAATTCGGCAACAAACTGAAGAAAATGACAGTAGTGTCCAAGTTAGTTACGAAGAAATCACTACCCCTTACCCCAGTAATTTGTTGTGTTTACAGCCAAAAGAGAGTGGGGCTAACGACGGCAGATCACTACGGGTGGATATTTGGGATTTGTGTTTTCAGGTGTGCTTTGTCAACTATGAGCCATTGCCAGCCGGACAATTGGAGCAATTAGTGGCGATCGACACCAGCCTATTTGACGCCCACAGCCAAGCCATCGACTGGACAAAACTAGATGCCAAAGCCCAAGCCGCTGTGCGTCAGGTTTTCGCCAGATTCCAACTCCTCAGCAACGCTTAAACGCCGCCCACTACACTAATCCGTCACCAGCTTCAAAACCCCTAACCCCAGCTCGGCGGGGTCTAAAGACTTAGTTTCTAGCACCGCCAACATATCTTTAGGTTGCGGGTTGCCCCGGGCTTTCCCAGTAAGACCTTGGGCAATGATTAAGCCGCAACGGCCTTTAGTTTGCTGACAACGCTGCGTCCATTGGCAGCGCGCAGCAACATGAATTTGGTCATCGAGACCAAATTCGCCAAATAGTTGCATTTGACCATCAGCTAGTTGAATGATACCCAGTTCATAGGTGTCATTCATCAAACCTTCGCCCAGATTGAAAACAATGCCATGCAATCCTCCGCCCGCCTCAATTTTAGCGATCATTTCTTGCGCTTTGAGCCGGGTAGTCTGAATCATGATCACGGGAAAACCATCACCTCGGGCCGAACCGCGCAACACAGTAGCTTGGGGCTTAATAAGCTTTAAATTTTCCCACGGAATTGCCCCCAAACTAACAAAAGCTTTATCGGGCACCAGGTCATCTAAGATGTCATCGTCGTCAAATTCTTCATCATTTTGCATTGCCCATAGTGCGCGGCTTTCTACTGGTAGCGTTGACACCGTCACACTGATCGACTTGGGTAAATTGGGAATCTGAGTAGGTAGAGTAATCCGCAGTTTCTCGCTGATCTCCGGCAGTTCTTCCCGGCCCAGTAACTGGGCATGGTTGGTAATAAAACGCTGCATTGCTATCAAAGCAGCGTAGGTAGCGAGCGCTTCATCTTGGTCAAGCTCCGTGCGCAAACCTTCCAAGGGATGAATCACACCATAGTGCGCCTCAAAATTGTCACGGTTCGACAACAACCGTGGTGATTTATCTGCTTCAAAGGTCACAAAAATGCAGTCCTGCGCCAAAAACACTGCCTCCATGTCCTGAAAACCGTCGTTTTGGAGTGCGGCTTGGCGAAACTGTTGTACAGACTCGATCGATCTATACAGCAAAATCCCATACTCCATCCCCATCATGCCCATCACACAGGCATACAGATCGGTCACATCCCAGCGCTGGATGTCAATCCTTAAGATTTGATGATCGGGTAGTAGTTGCCAAGGGGTCGATCGCCAAATTTCCCGCGCCACCGTCTGTAAAATTTCGGTGTAAGTCGCCGGTAACTGCGCACCCTGGAAAGCACTCATTTCCTCGAAGCGCTCTAAGAGTTGAGCCACGATCGGCAACTGAGCCGCATATTCTACACTGATATCGAGATCGCGCAGCACGCCGCGCAAATAAAATTGGGTCTCTCGATCGCTCACCAAAATCTTCTGTGGTCGCACCGCCGGATAAGGCCCTTGGGGATGCTCGATCGCCCGGAGTAGCGATCGCACCATTGCCTCATGACCCATATCGGTGCCCACTGCTGCCAAAGATCGCACCGTACCCTCCGTGCCATCCATCCAAATAATTACCTGACGCTCATCGGATACATCTTCAAAACCCAGACCCATATCACCCGGTAGTTCTAGCCTAGCTCCTTCCCACACGCTGGAAACTTGAGATAGACGTTGGAGACGCTTGATCGTAGAGGCACTTAGAGTCATAGATATCTTCACAGCTCATAGCAAGTCTGGCTGTCGCTGCAAACTTATTGACACCCAAATTCTAGCGGAGGTCGAGAGGGTGCAGAAAAAATTCCACCAATCACAGAGAAAAGTTAACATAGAGATTATTAGCTCGCAATTATCTTCGGAGTTCCTTCATGACTCAAGCGCCACCTAAACCGGCCATCCAATTAACTGAAGCTGCCTTGAACCACGTAATGGCACTACGCGACCAACAGGGCAAAGACTTATGCTTGCGCGTGGGAGTCCGCCAAGGCGGATGCTCTGGCATGTCTTACCTGATGGAGTTTGAAGAAGCTGGCAATACCCGCCCCGATGATGAGGTATTTGACTATTCAGGTTTTCAACTGATCTGCGATCGCAAGAGTTTGCTGTATATTTATGGGCTGGTACTCGACTATAGCAATGCCATGATCGGCGGCGGCTTTCAATTCACGAATCCCAATGCTAGTCAAAGCTGTGGCTGCGGCAAGTCTTTTGCTGTCTAAATCTCTATCCCTACCCTTCCGATGGCTGAAACTCTAAACGACACTTTTGATACGGCAATTAAGCGCTACCAAGATGGTGAAAGCGCCGCACAGTTAATTCCAGTATTTCAGGAAATCTGTGCCCAAGCACCCAAAATGAACAGTGCCTGGACTTGCTTGGCTTGGCTCTATCTGTTGGAAAAACAACCGGAAAATGCGGTGAAGGCGGCCGAGCGATCGATAAAAATCGACCCTTATGATGCCCAAGCCCGCATTAACCTGGCAATGGGGCTGCTCGAAGCCAAACAAAAAGGTGTGCGTGAGCATATCGAAATAGCCCAGCAGCTCATGGCCGGTACTGCCGAAATCCGCGAACAAGTAGAATACAGCATCGCCGATGGTCTCCAGCGCAACCCCGACTGGGCTAGTCTGAAGCAAATCAAATCCTGGATTACAGTTTAATCACCACCAATGCTTCCTCCCCCAATATCTCTGACTGGTTTAAGAGCCGATCGCTTTCGTCATCCATTGGACTTAGAGGCCACCACCAACCTCAAGCAACTGCCCGGATTAGATCTCCTCATGCGCAGCTTGATCGGATCGATCGCCGAGGAAACACTCTATCTCAACAACATCGCGGCCAGCGTGTTAGTGGGCGAGCAGCAACTCCCCCATATTCACCAGTTGTTGCTCGATGCTTGCCAGATTTTGGATGTGGAAGCACCCCAGCTATATCTCAAGCAGCACCCCATGCCCAATGCCTACACCATGGCCATGCGCGGGAAGAGACCCTTTGTCGTGATTCATACTTCCCTGGTAGATTTGCTCACGCCCATCGAACTCCAGGCCGTCATTGCCCATGA
>CAXTSZ010000088.1:0-12488 GCA_964247125.1 uncultured bacterium | reverse complement strand
CCGCTATTCTCAATTTTGAACTTGTTTCTCACTCCTGATTCACGCAAGAGGTCTATTGTTTCTTGTATTTTCCCCCATCCTTTACCTAAATGCACTACCAAATATAGTTTGGTGAGCTGTTTGTTTAAATTAAATATCGAATAGGTCGAAGACTACAGATCTCCCTAACAGTAGGAATTAAGTGCCTAAAAAAAGATGGCATCAGGACTCCGATTATAAATCGAAGACTGCTGCCATCGTTAACGCCCATGCTGTGATGAAGAGTGCGGTTTCTCTAAGCTAAACAATGCGCCTGAGCCAACAAACTTTGTAGCTCACTACCCTCTAACACCTCTCGATCGAGCAACTGCTCCGAAATCGACTCCAACAAATCCCGATTAGATTCTAGAATCTGCTGGGCAGTCGCATAAGCACTATCAATCATCCCCTTCACCTGTCGATCGATCTCCCGTACCGACTCATCACTGATCGCGCGCCGATTGCTACCCCCCATAAACTGACTAGCGGTCTTGTCAAAAGCCACCGGCCCCAACACCGCATTCATCCCATACTGCGTAATCGCCCGCTCCGCCAGATCCGTCGCCTTTTGGATATCATCCGCCGCTCCCGTCGAAACCTGGCCAAAGACCAATTCCTCCGCGACCCGACCACCCAGCAACGTCGCAATCTGACCCGTAATTTCTGCTGCTACCAACAAGAAGCGATCCTCTTCTGGTACTTGCAGGGTATAGCCTAATGCCCCCATCCCACGCGGCACGATCGAGATTTTGCTGACCTTGCCACCACCGGGAGTCAAAGCTCCCACCAAAGCATGACCGACTTCGTGGTAAGCCACCGTTTTTCGTTCGATCGGATTCAACACCCGCGCCCGATTTTCCAGACCCGCTACGATCCGTTCAAAAGCGGCATCAAAGTCTTTCATCAATACCGCTGGTCGATCCGATCGAGCGGCCAATAAAGCAGCTTCATTCACTAAATTAGCCAAATCTGCACCACTAAAACCCGCTGTTTGGGTAGCTACAGTTTCTAATTGGACACTAGCATCCAGAGTCACCGGCTGGGCATGAACCTTCAAAATTGCCACTCGTCCCAATTTATCTGGTCGCTCGACCGTTACTTGTCGATCGAACCGACCAGGCCGCCGCAGCGCCGCATCCAATACTTCCGGTCGATTGGTGGCACCGATGAGAATGACACCACTATTGCTACCGAAACCATCCATCTCCACCAATAACTGGTTGAGAGTTTGTTCCCGTTCATCGTTACCACCGCCCATTTGTGGATTGCTACTGCGGGCTTTGCCGATCGCATCCAATTCATCGATAAAAATAATACAAGGAGCCTGCCGTTTGGCCTTGGCAAACAGATCCCGGACTCTGGCTGCGCCGACACCAACAAATACCTCTACAAACTCTGAGCCGGAAATGCTGAAAAAAGGCACCCCTGCTTCCCCAGCTACCGCTTTAGCCAGCAGCGTTTTACCCGTGCCGGGAGGGCCGACTAATAGCACCCCTTTGGGGATTTTGGCACCTAAGCGCCGATATTTCTGACCATTTTTTAAGAAATCTACTACTTCTTGGAGTTCTTGTTTGGCTTCCGTTACACCCGCCACATCGCTGAAGGTAATGCCAGTTTGTCCTTGGCTATAGACCTTTGCTTTACTTTTACCCACGCCCATTGCGCCCAAGCCACTGCCGCCACCATCGTCTCTTTGCAGCAACCACGCACTGGCCAAAGCCAACACGGGCACAGTTAACCCTAATAGAATCGAAGGCCAAGGACTTGTCGCTACTGCCGCTGGATTTGGTGCTGAGTTTTCTGGCTCAGTAGTGTGATAGTTGATGCCTTGCTCTTGTAGTAACTCCATCAGAGCCATCCGATCGCCTTCAGCGGTAGTGGTAAAAACTTCTAGGCCAAGATCGGTAGTGACGATGTATTCAATGGCACTAGGCGAAAATGTAACTTGCTGAACGCGATCGGCTTTAACCTGACTCAAAAAATCTAGGTAGCTAGTGACATTAGACACAGTGGTTTTTTCCTTGATGATGAAGGTGAGTTATGGTCAGGACTTACTTCCTAAACATCATCATAGGTTATCTATCGGAATTCACTAGGTGTGGTTCTCACAACAGATCGATCGGCTATCCGCTAGTGCCATAGTCATAGTAAGTAAATCTATGAATTGTTAGTTATGCTCTTCCTTGCCGTTTGTCTGACCAGTCTCCAAGCTGGGAGCATAAGCTTGCAATAGCAAACTTACTTGATTAACAACTTCATTGCCCGGTGCCGGCTTGACGATCGCATGACGCTCAGGGAAAAAGTCTGGTTTATCGAGGTTCCGATCGATACCTTCTTGAACTTGTTGACGAATTAAATCTATCATTTCACCTTTTGCCCGCTGGCGCTGGTAATCAGCCCCTTCTTCCGTCGTGGCATACAGCGGTGGTAGGCGGTTCAGAGCATAGGCTGCAATGTCACCCACATCTAAGCGCATTTCGGTCTGATCCACTTCAATCATGGCAACTTGGCCGATCGCTTCCGTCAATACCAACTCTTCCATGACATTGATGAATTGCTTACGGGGGACAGTGACCACCTCCCCCGCCAATAAAGCGGCCATCAGCTGATCAAGAGCCATGTACTCTTCTACCGATAGCTCGGCGGCGCTGTCGCAAATGCGCCCAACTTCGGCTTCCATTGCGGGAGTTAGATAGCCGTCTTGGAGGGCTTGGTCTACGATTTCCTTAATATTTAGCATTGGACACAGATAATGGTAGATTCTTTGTCCCTAGCTATTTAGGCAGATCTGGCGATCTATTTAAGACATCAGTATTGTACCCAGTTTGATCGCTAAATCTACAACCACTGGTTTCAAGACTAGTCAAATGATTGAGTTAGCCATTGAGCAGGTTCTACCCCAACGCCGTCAACATATAGCCCCCAGTGCAAATGTGGTCCGGTAGATGCGCCTGTGGTACCGATCGCACCCAGGAGATCGCCCGGTTTGACCAGATCGCCTTCCTGGACATTAATCCGGCTTAAGTGCATGAAAATACTGACCACTCCCTGGCCATGATCTAGTCCAATGGCATTGCCATGAACGCGAAAGCCATCCTTAACCAAACCAATCATCACGATTCGACCAGCAGCTGGAGCAGTGACGGGCGAACCTTTGGCACCCGCATAGTCCAAGCCGCGATGGTAATAGTCGTCAGCAAACACGCCATTGTAATAACGTTTTACGCCAAAGGGTGTGCTAGTCTCCGCTTTACTTGGGTTAATGAATTTTCCACTCCAGTATTTAGTGGGGCTGACTAGGGCTTTGAAAGCGGCCACTTTCTTCAGTTCGTAATCAGTCGCTTCGACTCCTGATTTCCCTGGTGGCAAATTGATGCGCTGAATCCGGAATTTGCGATCGGCAAAAGTGATGGGGATGGCTTGGGTTTTCCCATCCGCCGTTACTTGCACTATGCGCACCCCAGGCTTTTCCAAGGGTGTAGAGGGAATCAAGGCTCGGTAACGCTTACCACCCACCGAAAAAACTGGATAAGTTTTGTTGCCAATTTTAACCAGTGGCAAATTTTGCGGGTTCGGGTTATTTACTTGAATTTGCAGGGCTGTGGTGTCCCCGAGCCGGGGTACTGCTGGGAAAATTTGCGTTTGCGCAGCTAATCCGGGCAGTGCCAGGGAAGAACTAGCGACGAAACTCCATGCCCATAGTTTCATGGCCTGCCACTGTCTCGAAAAATGAGTAAGCATTAATGTTTCCGGAGTGCGAAAGAGTAGATGGGTTAATTGGCTGTAGCCGAACAGATATTATAAAAACTCGGTATGCTAAAGGTTAAGCAATTTTAAATTTTAATAAAGTCTCTCATAATAGCTACCAGTGCAAGAAGATTTTCGGTTAATTGTTGATTTAGTGACAGTACTGGCCGCCGCTGCTACTGGGGGCGTATTGGCAGCTTTGTGTAGGCAGCCTGCTCTGCTGGGCTACATTTTGGGCGGGGTGGTTGTTGGTCCTACTGGTCTGGGACTCATTAAAGAGTTGATTCAGGTAGAAACCCTGGCGCAGTTTGGGGCAGCGTTTTTGTTATTTGCCCTGGGAGTCGAATTTTCCTTTGCCGAACTAAAAAAAGTTCAAAATATTAGTTTGGGCGGTGGTGGTCTCCAAATTTTACTCACAATAGTAGCAACTACTTTTATTTCAGTTGGCATTGGCTGGGTGACGACACCGCAACAAGGGGTGTTCCTGGGAGCGATTTTGTCACTATCTTCGACAGCGGTAGTGCTGAAGTGCTTGATGGAAGCTAATGAGACTGAAACACCGCATGGGCAGGTTATGCTCGGTATCTTGGTGGTGCAGGATTTAGCCTTGGGTTTAATGTTGGCAATTTTACCCGCGCTCGACAAGCCCCCTGCCGAAATTGGGGAAGCGCTGCTGCAGGCTGGTATTAAAATTGCGCTGTTTTCGGGGGTCGCAATTATTACGGGCATCTGGGTGGTGCCGAGGTTTTTGCGACTCTTGGCCAAAACGGAGAGCCGGGAGCTGTTTTTGCTGGGGGTGGTAACTCTTTGTTTGGCCATTGCTCTGCTTACCGAACAGCTGGGCCTCTCGATCGAGATGGGTGCTTTTGTGGCTGGTTTAATGATTTCAGAAGTGGAGTATGCCGATCAGACTCTGACCTATGTGGAGCCGATTCGAGATGTATTTGCGGCCTTGTTTTTTGCGGCCATCGGGATGCTGATTGACCCGCTATTTCTCTGGCAAAACTGGGAGCTAATTTTTGGACTAGTCGGTTTAGTCTTGGTGGGTAAGTGGGTGATCATTACGCCGTTAGTCCGGCTATTTGGCTATCCTTTGAAGACCGCGATTACTGTGGGACTTGGCTTGGCGCAAATTGGCGAGTTTTCCTTTGTATTGGCCAGTGAAGGTCAAGCCTTGGGCTTTGTCTCGCGGCGGGTGTACTTATTGCTGCTGGGTACTACGGCTGTTACCTTGGTGGTCACACCCTTTGTTTTGAAGCTTACTCCTAAACTATTTAACTGGTTAGAGAGTTTCCCGCAGCTGAAGAATTGGTTTGAAGAGGCTGATGAGCCGCAGGAAGTATCAATTGAGTCTAGTTTATATGGGCATGTGGTGATCTGTGGCTATGGACGCTCTGGTCAAAATCTGTTACGCCTCATGCAATCTCATGCGGCACCAGTGGTGGTGATTGAGCAGTCCGAAGCTGCTATCCAGAAACTGCGCGATATGGGAGTAGCTTATATTTACGGCAACGCTGCCAGCTTCCATGTTTTGGCAAAAGCTAATCTGGCTCAGGCCAAAGCGATGGTGATCAATTTGCCCGATGGGATGAGTACTCGTCTCTGTCTGAAGCGAGCGTTGGAGATCGCGCCAGATTTGGATATTGTGGTGCGAGCTAATCAGTTTCAAGATATTGAACTGCTTTACCAACTGGGTGGTAAGGAAGTAGTGCAGCCCGAGTTTGAAGCTAGCTTGGAAATAGCCAGTCATCTGCTCAATAAGTTGGAATTGCCGATCGCCACCATCCGGCAAGAAATTTCCCAAATCCGCAACTCGCACTATTTAGCACTCCGGCCAGACCCTGGTATTGCCACCGAAAAAATTGATGTGGAAGCTGCGACAGCCGGGATGAGTACCAAATGGTTTAATATTCCATTGATTTCGCCGCTGAGTGGTCTGTCGATAGCGGAAACTAAGATCCGCTCTTTGACTGGCGTAACCATTTTGGCGATTCGCCGGGCCGATGGTGAAGAGCTACCCTATCCCAGTGAAGATATAATGTTCTTAGATGGCGATCGCTGCTTGGTAGTGGGTTCTGCTGACGAGAAAAGAGCCTTCAAACAGCTCGTGCGGGGGAATATTGCCCTAGATTTGGACGTGGGATAAATTGTTGATTTGAGAGTTTAACCCACTAGCCAATAGATCATGTAAAATTAGTCGTTAGCAGATTTTAATAATACATATAGGAGAAAATTCTATGTCTGGAGGAACTACTGGTGAACGGCCATTTTCCGACATCGTTACGAGTATTCGCTATTGGGTAATCCACAGCCTGACTATCCCGGCTCTTTTTGTGGCAGGTTGGTTGTTTGTAGCCACT
Organism: uncultured bacterium; assembly: GCA_964247125.1. Lineage (GTDB taxonomy): Bacteria > Cyanobacteriota > Cyanobacteriia > Cyanobacteriales > Chamaesiphonaceae > JAAFHZ01. Next base: position 6,363 of record CAXTSZ010000088.1, on the reverse strand, counting down.
GGTTTGGCTTACGATGCCTTTGGTACACCTCGTCCCAACGAATACTTTAATCAAAATCGTCAGGAACTACCGATCGTCTCCGATCGCTTTGAGTCGAAGAGTCAGATTGACAAGTTTATTAAGTAATTTTTAGCAGAGGAGCACTTATGGACAGCGGCAGCAACGAACCTATCTCTTACCCAATTTTCACAGTCCGATGGTTGGCAATCCATTCTTTGGGTGTGCCCACGGTATTTTTTATTGGCGCAATTGCAGCTATGCAGTTTATTCAAAGATAGGTTATTAAAAAAATAGGTATAGCAAATGGAACGTAACCCTAATCCCAATAGCCAGCCCGTTGAATTGAACAGATCTTCACTGTTCTTGGGTTTGCTTTTGATTTTCACGCTTGGCATTCTGTTTACTAGCTATTTCTTTAACTAGTTAATAGTTTAATTCGTATAAAAAAGCCTGTTTTGGAGGATAAATTAATGTCTGAACCTGGAAGAATTCCACTATGGTTAGTCGGCACCGTTGCTGGCTTTGGTGTTATCGGTGTTATAAGTTTGTTCTTCTATGGCGCTTATGCTGGTCTGGGATCTTCGATGTAGGTCGAATTACCACCACAAAAAAGCTGGGTATTTCACCCAGCTTTTTTGTGGCCAAACGGCTTATGCCGCAGAATCTTCGCGTTCGATGTAAAGGAAGAGAAAAGCCATTGCTACAGCGGGGAAAACTAGACCTACTAAAGGCACTAGGATTTGGGGAAGAAAAGAAGCTGCCATATTTCAATTTCCTTGAAAATATCAATTAACCTGCTGATCTTACCCAATTAGCGAGGCAGTGAAGCTAACGAAATGTTAACGGTTGTCTGGTAACTAAATAACTCCAGACTGGTTGACCAAGTTTTGCATACATAGTTTCAGGATCTGTTTTATCGGCCACAATGGGGAAATTGGCAGATTCTTAGTTGATTCCCAGATTTTCGTTCCTAGTCTGTAAGAATGAGGCCATATTTGCCCTTTCTTAGTGATTTGTCATGTCGATCGCACCGTCCACTACTGCCCTCTCCCTGGCTAGTTCCCCCAATTTTTCTGGCTCGGAAGCAACAGTACGATCGATCACCCAGACCAATCAAGCCAATTGGCTACCGCGCACCACTGTAAAATTCGATCAGATTTCTGCCGGATTTGCGATCGCCCTACACATGCACCAACCCACCATTCCGGCTGGTATTCAAGGCGCACTGATCAGCAATCTCCAACAGATGTTCGAGCATCCCCATGATGGTGATAACCACAATGCTGGTACTTTTCTGTGGTGCTACACCCGCATGGCTGAGTTCATCCCGGAACTGGTGAGTCAAGGCTGTCAGCCCAAAGTCATGCTGGACTATTCCGGGAATTTGCTCTGGGGCTTAGAGCAAATCGGCCAAGGTGCCCTCGATCGCCTGCGCACCATCACCACCGATGTCACCTATCAGCCCTATGTGGAATGGCTGGGTACCACTTGGAGTCACGCTGTTGCTCCCTCCACACCCATCCCCGATTTCAAGCTCCATGTTCAAGCTTGGCAACACCACTTTGCCGCTATCTTTGGCTGGCCAGCCTTGGCGCGGGTCAAAGGCTTCTCGCCCCCCGAAATGCACTTGCCTAACCATCCCGACACCCTCTACGAATTTGTTAAAGCTCTGCTAGACTGTGGTTATCAGTGGGTAATGGTGCAGGAGAATTCGATCGAGACCTTAACTGGTCAGCCGATCGTGAATAAGCATTTACCCCAACGCTTGGTAGCGACGAATTCAGCCGGGGAAACGGTCAGTATAACGGTGTTAGTCAAAACACAAGGATCGGATACCAAGTTGGTTGGCCAGATGCAGCCCTACTACGAAGCTAAGACCTTGTCACGGTCAGAAATCAATGGGATTTCGGTACCAGCTCTAGTTACTCAAATTGGTGATGGTGAAAATGGCGGGGTGATGATGAATGAGTTTCCGAGCGCTTTTCAGCGGACTTGGCAGGAGGTGGCTCACGATCAGCGCGTGACGGGTATGACTGGCAGCGAGTATTTAGAATTGATGGCGGCAGCGGGGTGTCAACTGACCGACTATCCAGCTTGTCAGGCGATCGGCCAACATTTGATCTGGCAAAAGGTCGATCGCGATCGGTCTACTGCAGCTGATGTGGCACAGGCCATTCAAGATCTCCAACAAGAACATCCCAATTTCCATATGGATGGAGCCTCTTGGACTAACGACCTCAGCTGGGTGAAGGGTTACGAGAATGTCCTCACCCCGATGAGTCGTCTCAGTACGCTCTTTCATCAAAAAGTTACGCCGTTGGTTCAGCAGCATCCCGAATTAACTCAAGAAACGCGCTATCGCACTGCTCTGCTCTATAATTTGCTGCTGCAAACCAGTTGTTTTCGGTATTGGGGGCAAGGTGCTTGGACAGATTATGCGCAAACTATTTACGAACAGGGCACCGCTATTATTAATCAGGAATTCTAATATCTACCTCATCTCGCCGAGCGACTTGTCCCCAACCGCCGGATAATGAAAAAAGTTAAATTTATAAAAATTTTAAAATAGCCGATGGATAGTAGTTTAATTCTGTCAAATATTTTGAACCCGCCCGTGTTGTTCTTCTTCCTGGGAATGCTAGCGGTGTTTGTCCAATCCGATTTAGAAATCCCTAATCCTTTGCCCAAGCTGTTTTCGCTCTATTTATTAGTAGCGATCGGCTTTAAAGGTGGTCATGAACTGTATGAAAGTGGTTTGAATGCTCAGATTGTGGGCACTCTACTAGCAGCAGTCTTGATGGCCTCGATCGTCCCGATTTATTCTTTCTTCATTCTGCGCATTAAGCTAGATGATTATAACGCCGCTGCCATCGCAGCTACTTATGGATCGATCAGCGCTGTTACTTTCATTACGGCTAGCTCTTTACTTGATAAACTGCAAATTTCCTATGGTGGACACATGGTGGCTGCTTTAGCTTTGATGGAGTCACCAGCGATCGTTGTGGGCTTAATTTTAGTGCGGCTCTTTGCTGTTAAAAAACAAGAGTTTTCTGAAGATGGCGAACCAATCGAAAGCTCTCGAACATCCTGGGGTGAGGTTTTACACGAAGCCTTTTTAAATGGCTCTGTTCTACTACTGATCGGCAGTGTCATCATTGGCGTATTGGTACGCAAAGAAGGCTGGGGCAAGGTACATATGTTTGTAGAAAAAGATATTTTCTACGGCGCACTAATGTTCTTTCTGCTCGATATGGGCTTAGTCGCCGCCCGGCGGATTCGGGATCTGAAGCAAACGGGCTGGTTCTTAATTGGGTTCTCGGTGCTGATGCCGATCGCGAATGCCTTGATTGCGATCGTCATTGCCAAGTTACTAGGTATGCATCAGGGGGATGGCCTGCTGTTTGCCGTGCTCTGCGCTAGTGCTTCTTATATTGCTGTGCCCGCCGCGATGCGCATGACTGTCCCCGAAGCGAATCCGAGCTTATATGTTTCGATGGCTTTGGCTCTGACTTTTCCGTTTAACATCATCGTTGGTATTCCGATTTATCTACAAGCCATTAAATTATTGGGATTTGGAGTTTAAACTGTGCTGAAGCCTGTCAAAAAAATTGAAATTATTGTGAGTGAGCTGGAAGTTGCCGCCATTCTAAAGATTTTGAAAAAAAATCTAGTCAAAAACTACACCGTGATGAACAATCTCTCTGGTAGTGGTGAACACGGCTACTCTGGAGACGATTTAATTACTAATAGCTGCATTATGGTGATCTGCACGGAGCCAGATCTGCCAGAACAGTTATCTAAGGCGATGGCACCGCTGATGAAAAAGCTGGGCGGGATTTTTATTGTCACTGAAGCGCAGTGGATTGCTCACTAGTACATCTCGTACTTCATTAGTTGGCAGGGTAGGGTGCCATTATAGACTGGCATCCGTTGGGCTGATTTAAGCCCAATCGACTTCGCTAATTCTTTGTTGCCGCTTAAAACAAAAGCTGTCCAGCCTTTGAAGCGGTGCTTTAAGACATCGCCAAGTAGCCCATAAAATGCCCCTAAATCAATATCCCGTCCGAGCCGTTCGCCATAAGGCGGGTTGCACATTAACACGCCACAGTCGGCGGGGGCTTCAATGTCAGCCAGTTCTCGGCATAAAAATTGGAGGTGTTGGTCGATGCCACATTTAACAGCGTTACTCTGAGCCTGTTGAATGACCCCCGCGTTGTGGTCACTACCAATAATAGGGGCGAGGAGTGTGGACTTTTCACCAGTTTCCGCCGCTTTGAATAGTCGATCGAACAACTCTTGATCGAAACTCGGCCAAGTTTCAAACCCAAACTTTTCTCGGAAGATGCCCGGTGCAATGTTTAAAGCCTGCATGGTGGCTTCGATCGGCAGCGTGCCAGAGCCACAGAGCGGGTCGAGAAAGGTTAATTCGGGCTGCCAGCCAGACATTTTTACCAGCGCGGCTGCCAAAGATTCTTTGAGAGGCGCATCTCCCACGGCTGGCCGATAGCCCCGCCGATGGAGGCTATTGCCAGAGCTATCGAGGCTGACAGTGCAGGAGTCTTCTTCGATGTGTACATTAATGCGCACCGCTGGGTTCTCGGTATCCACATCCGATCGCTCTCCCAACTTAGACTTTTGCTGCTCGGTGATGGCTCTTTTGACCTGGACAGCGGTGAAATGACTGTGATTGAGCTGATCATTTTTGCCAGTGGCTGTTACCGCCATGGTCAGATCTGGGGTGATGTGCTGTTGCCAGTCAATGCTCTGCATCCCTTCAAACAAGTCAGTTGGGTCTAGACAGGGGAATTCGGCGAGCTTCACTAAAATCCGAAAGGGTAGTCTGGCCCAGAGATTAACCCGATATAAGAGTTCTCGATCGCCACTGAAGGCAACGCCACAAAATCCAGGAGTGATATCATTGGCTCCCAATTCGGTCAGTTCCTGGGCAGCGAGGGCTTCTAGACCCCGCGCTACGGTGGCAAAATATTCGGTCATGATGGTAAGGGAAACCTCAGTAGTCGCTGTTGGTGGTGAAGGGAATGCGGGGTTAATTATCGATCGCCATCCGACCCTGTTTGCCCAAGCGTACCACTAGGAAGTAGCCAAAACAGAGGGCATAGATAATGAGTGCGGCAAGGCCAAAAGCTCCGAGAGTCTCTGGTTTGATTAAAGTATGCAGAAATTGCAGAAATTTGGGGTATGGGAGAGGTTGTTGGAACCAAGCTCGACAGAAATTTGATTTAGCTACTAGACCACATGGCACGAAAGGAAGTAAAGAAATCGCTCCTAGGATGCAGTAGACAGTGATTGTCCAGCGCCAAGCAGTCAGGGCTAACTTAATTGCTTTCGGCGGGAGGTCGTTAATTTCTTCATTAATATCTACCCAAAACCACAGACTGATCGGAATTAAAATTTTGGCAGCGATCGCTGAGAAAAACGCCAGGCTAGAGCCTCCCATGATTAAGCAAATGGTAATACCTAACAGACTCGCAACTCGCCAATAAATCATCATGATGTCGATGGCAACGGGCACTTTTTTGACAAATGCCCAAATCAGTAGCACCATCGGCACAATAACGGTAAACATGAAAGCGAGACGATAGTCGAGCCAAATTAATGGCTGAAACCAGGGTGGGGTAAACATTTAGTTGATGATGATTTTGCTCTTGTCTAGTATATCGATAAGTGGTCTCCCCGCACCTGGTAACGGTGGACTACGGCACCAAGATCTACTCTATCCATTGACTCTAATAATACTCTCATCAATCATCCACTGGATAGAAAGTAAGACATGTATCGAGCTGATACGATTTCGCTAAGGATGAAGCTGGTTTACTGGTTCAGTCAACCCTGCTCTTCAACATCATAAATATGTATTGCATCTCGGGCTGTATTTTACTTTTAGAACAGATAGTTCGCAGCTCAAACACTTTACTCTGACTAGGAACTTAGCGATGTTACTCACTGAAATGAATATGCATGATCAAGAAAAGCTCCAACAGTTTCGCATTGCGCGTCTCCTCAGCTTTTTTACCTGTGGTTTACCCCACTGTCTAATTCAAATTGATACTAGTAATACGTTGGCTATATATTGTCCCAATTCATGGACTGTAGATGAGTTATTAGATGATTTCGAGGACTTATGCCGTTATGCTTGGCTAATTGTGGGGGCGCAATCACTGACTTTGTATTTTGCCCAAGAAGAAATATTACGCATTAATATTCATTGATATTACTAAATTTTCATAAAATAAATTATCTCTCTATCAATAGCAAGAGAAAATAGCTAATTGCTATTGAATTATTTATCTCGATCGATAGATCAGTAAATGGCTCATTGGGTAGATGTGCTAATTAATCAAT
>CAXTSZ010000087.1:0-12558 GCA_964247125.1 uncultured bacterium | reverse complement strand
AAAGCCGCGCATTTCCGACTCCAACCACTGCCGACCGCGCAGATATTCCTTGCCTAAATCGTGGCCGTCAATAAAATCTTGTACCAAGAAAACTTCCCCATTTTGCTCAAAGCATTCGGTGCTGCTGGGGATCTGTTGATGGTCGAGGCGATCGAGTACTCTCGCTTCCGCCTGAAATAGTTGTAAAACTCGTGGATGTTGTACTTGGGGCTTGAGGTGCTTGATCACACAAGCTGGTAGCTCTGGCCGCGCTAAATTTTGGGCTAGATAGGTATGGCTGAAACCGCCTTTGCCAATTCTTTTAATGATGCGATAGCGACCGTCTAGGACAACATTCATATTTAGGACGGCAGATTGGAATTAATCATATGTTGCCCTATGTTGCCAGAAGAAATTGTATTACAGAAGACGTTTTTGTGATCCCCAGAGAAATTAATAAAATATTAATATTTTTACCCAAAGTTAAGGTAGGGGCGGAAATGTTAGACTAGCTGATGTTCTGCTCATCGGCCACCTGCAATATGTCTACGGAAATTCAGCCACAGCTCCTGACTGCTGTGGAGCAGCGGCGGAACTTTGCAATTATTTCGCATCCCGACGCTGGGAAAACCACGCTGACGGAAAAGTTGCTGTTGTACGGTGGGGCTATTCATGAAGCCGGAGCGGTGAAAGCTAGACGGGATCAACGCAAAGCTACCTCTGATTGGATGGAAATGGAGAAGCAGCGGGGGATTTCGATTACTTCGACGGTGCTGCAATTTGGATATGCGGGCTTTCAAATTAATTTATTAGATACTCCTGGTCACCAAGATTTTAGCGAGGACACTTACCGGACGCTGGCTGCTGCTGATAATGCGGTGATGCTGATCGATACCGCTAAAGGTCTAGAGCCGCAGACTCGCAAGCTGTTTGAAGTTTGTAAGATGCGTCAGTTACCAATTTTTACTTTTATCAATAAGCTCGATCGACCGGGACGGGAACCGCTGGACTTGTTGGATGAAATTGAGCAGGAGTTAGGTCTGCAAACCTATGCCGTAAATTGGCCAATCGGTAGCGGCGATCGGTTTCAGGGGGTGTTCGATCGCCAGCAGCGCAAAATCCATCTGTTTGAAAGAACGGCGCACGGCAAAAAAGAAGCGGCTGATACCCTCTTTGAACTTAACGATCCCCGTTTGCCACAGCTAATTGAACCTGATCTATATCGGCAGTTCCAAGAGGATTTGGAACTACTCGATGGCGTGGGAGCCGAGCTGGATCTGGCCGCTATTCATGCTGGTCGGATGACCCCGGTGTTTTTTGGCAGTGCCATGACCAACTTTGGGGTGGAGCTATTTTTGCAGTACTTTTTGCAATACGCCCTCCAGCCCGGTAGCCGAGAATCTAATATTGGCCATATTGAGCCGGACTATCCCGAATTTTCGGGATTTGTCTTTAAGCTGCAAGCCAACATGGATCCAAAACACCGCGATCGGGTGGCCTTTGTGCGGGTTTGTACTGGTAAATTTGAAAAAGATATGGCGGTTAGTCATACTCGTACTGGCAAAACGGTGCGCTTGTCGCGGCCCCAAAAGCTTTTTGCCCAAGACCGGGAGTCGATCGATGAAGCCTATCCCGGCGATGTGATTGGTCTAAATAATCCGGGGGTGTTTGCGATCGGTGACACTATCTATACTGGTACCAATAAGTTAGAGTACGCCGGCATTCCCAGTTTTTCGCCCGAGCTATTTGCCTATCTGCGTAATCCTAATCCTTCCAAATTTAAACAGTTTCAAAAAGGGGTGACCGAGCTGCGCGAAGAAGGTGCCGTGCAAATTATGTACTCAGCCGATGATGCCAAGCGCGACCCGATCCTGGCTGCTGTTGGGCAACTGCAATTTGAGGTAGTGCAGTTTCGATTAAAAAACGAGTATGGGGTGGAAACTTTGCTGGAACCACTGGGATATTCGGTTGCCCGCTGGGTCTTAGATGGTTGGCCAGCCCTAGAGGCAGCAGGCAAGCTCTTTAATACGATGGTGGTTAAAGACAACTTAGAGCAACCTGTGCTGCTCTTCAAAAACGAATGGAATGTTGGCCAAGTTCAGGGCGATCATCCCAGTTTACGTCTGAGCAAAATTGCGCCGGTGGGTGGCTTTCAAAACTAAGCACAAGAAACAGCCGCGCGGACAAGGTGATTACTGGCCGATAATAAATCGGTCAAGATCATTGTTGGCGATTGCTTTTGGAGATAGCCGTGGCTGCGAATACCGCAGGTGAGAGCAATAGTCGGAATATCAAGATTGCGACCCGACCAGACATCGGCTTCGGTATCGCCAATCACCCAGGCTGGATGATGCTGGCGGACGGATGGTGGCCAATGTCGGCCAACGGCCAGTTTCAACAATTGGGTCTTGAGTTCGATCGAGTTTTGGTAGGCTACTTCAACTCCATTGTTGGCACCATAGATGCCACTAAACAAGTGATCGAGCTGGGCTGTTTGGAGGATCTGCCGCGCTTGATCCTGATCGCGGAGGGTGACTAGCACCAGTTGGACTGCCTGGCTATGTAAAAGTTGGAGTGCCCAAGTTACTCCGGGCTGGATGACATCTTGATGTAATAAGTCGGGGTGATTGACGAGGTTGCTGACTGTGGCTAGAAAAGGATCGATCGCATCGATGGGCAATCCCGATCGCTTGGCAATTTCGATGTCTGGCACTCGCTCTTGTTTCATTTGCCAAAACTCTGCTTTCGATAACGGTGTTAGAGTTATTGGTGCGTTGAAATGAGCGCCGTGAATCTCAGCTAGTGCTAATCGATAAGTACTATAATAACGGTCTGATACGTCTACTAGCGGCCCGTCAAAATCGCAGAAGACCGTCATTGTGTGTGATTTATTTAAGGTGCTCAGCATCCCGACCATGAATGTCCACCAAAGTTAATATCTTTTAACCTTTCTTTACTTTATCAAGTTTATCATAAGTTGTCACCCGTGTATTTTCGGACTTTCGATTAGAAAAACTTATGAATGAGTTGGTGGGGATCATTTATAGCCAATGAGAAATTTAGGGCCCTGCTAAAACAGCATCTTCAATATCCTGCCGACTTAAAGAGTACTTAAAAGAGCGGTAAACATCTTGCTGATCGTGGCTGGCTCTCAGATAGCGGATGGTCAACTCTTCTACCTCTAAGCACAGCTGGGCATTCCAATGAATTTTGGAAACCTGCCAACAATGCAAGTTGATAGTATCTTGCTGGCCACCGATCGATGTCAACCAGCTCTCAATTTCTGGTAAGGGATGGTTGTAGAGAGGCGTGTCGGGGCTGGAGAGATTCACTAATGATATGTATAAATTTATCCCTCCACTGTATAACATGGTGGACATTTGGATTAGCTCTTCCCTTTATGACTTTTGCTATATATAATTGTAGGCTGTGCTTATTATGTAGAAATTATGGCAGTTCCTAAAAAGAAAACATCTAAATCTAAGCGTGACTCGCGGCGAGCCACCTGGCGGCGGAAAGCGGCGGTTCAAGCCCAACGCGCCTTATCTTTAGGTAAGTCAGTTCTCTCTGGTCGTTCTACCAGCTTTGTCTATCCTCAAGACGAAGAAGAAACAGCCGAGTAGTGTCAGAATTTATGTTTGAGAAAATGCCGTTTCTGCTCTTGCGGGGCAAGCGGCATTTTCTATGGATTTTTTGGCAGCTTGGATTTGGATTGAGGTGACGACGATCGCCTTTTGCTGATGACTTGCTCTAGACCAGGATGATCGATGTATGGTTTCAACAGTACTAGGGCTTCCGCTGGGGACGCTGAATTGCTGATGTAAGTTGTCCCTTTGGTCTTGATTTGCCAAGGTATGTAGCTTTTGCCTTGAGAGCTAGAAAAAAAAGTGATCTCCTGTCGGGGGGTGGTGATTTGGATGGTGACAGCTGGATAGTCATCGCTGTGGTTCCTGATGGGCTGGTATTTAGACGAATGCTGCATTCTCGTCTCGCTTAATTTTTGAAAAAAGCGGCGGGTTATGGGGTCTGGAATACTAATTTTTTTGGTGTACTGCTGATGGATGTTATATGCTCCATAGCCACCCACGGCAAAGTGTCCGTTACCAGCCATCCCGCTGGTTTGTGGTTTAAGTTTATAGTGCCGGACGATGGGTGTGATGTCGGAGTAACCATTCCAATCATTTTTGATCTGGACTAAAGTGGCCGTGTGCAGTTCCGGTGGTTGAGTAATAGTATTCTGGAGCTGTTGCTTGGAGTTCTTATCCACCGCTGTCGGTTTTTGGCAACTGCACAAGAACAAAAATACGAGCCAAGTGCATAAAATTCTGGGTGTGGTTGCTCGAATCACGGCGACGTCATCAGCGATTGGTTAAAGTCTGGGTTCCGTAATTTTACAACCAAGTGCTAGTTTAAATTCACTTCTAAACTCACTGTTAAAAATCGAAGTAGATATAAGGTGAGCTTTGATCGGGCGCTAGTAACCATACGGTGTAGAGGGCGATCGGCAGCAAAAGAAGTTTGGTGTTCCAACTTAATTCTATGTGCCAGCGATAGCGCACTGTATAAATAATCGACATGAGAATGCTCAAGCCGATTAAGCAGCCAGCAAGCTGACCGTTATCCAAACTCACTCCTGCTCCGGAAATTTTACTGGCAAATTGATGGTCGGCAGTCTGACCCCATAGATGCTGTAGCACCCAGCCGGACTGGTTGAGTCTTGGCAATCGGAAAAAAATCCAAGCGATAAAAACGAATAGTTGGGTGATTGTCCAACCGCATATTTGGCCGATGCGACTCGATCGAAATGCTTGGAGTTGGGGCTGCCCGGCGGTCAGTTCTGTGGTGAGTCGCTGGGCAATGAGGGCTAAACCATGCAAGCCTCCCCAGACAAGAAATCCCCAATCTGCACCATGCCAAATACCGGCAATGAGCATAATGATTAGTAGATTGCGACAAGTCTTTTTTAATCCCTGGCGAGAGCCACCCAGGGGGAAATAAATATATTGGCGCAGCCAATCGCCGAGGGTGATGTGCCAACGCCGCCAAAAATCGGCGATATTGGTGCTGAGATAGGGAAAGTGAAAATTTTCGGGGAGTTCGATGCCAAATAACAAGGCGCTGCCCCGCGCGATGTCTACATAGCCGCTAAAGTCTAAATAAAGCTGCCAGCCGTAGGCCAAGATGGCTAACCATAGATCAACGCTGCCCGCTCTTTCTAAATTACCAGTGCCCCATACTAAATTGACATAAGTGGCTAAATTGTCAGCAATGAGTGCTTTTTTAACTGCTCCACAGGCAATGAGCCATAAGCCTTCGATAATGACTGTGCGGCGGGGGAATTTAAGATTATTTAGCTGGGGTGAAAATTCATGGTAATGAGTGATTGGTCCGGAGATGAGTTTGGGAAAGAATGATTTGTAAGCGGCATATTTGAGTAAATTACCCGTGGCGGGACTGCCTTTGTATACATCTACTAGATAGGCGATCGACTCAAAAGTTAAAAAGGAAATTCCCAAGGGTGGCAAAATATTGGTGCGATACCAGTGGGCGGTCGATTGTATTTCTGGTAATCCGAAACCACTGATAGTGGTCAACAAAAAAGGAATGTACTTAGAGCTAATCAACACTAAGACATTGAAAATGATGCCACCGCTCACTAACATTTTCCGGGCGGCGGCGGTGCGTGGTAGATATTTATGTTGTGCCTGGAAATTGTCTTTGATGGATTGGTATTCAATAATCTGACTTTCTAGTAGTAATTTGCCAATCCAAAAATTTACATAAATAATGGCAGCCAAGAGACTTATGTTCAAGAGCAGTAAAGTGGGTGGCCGATCTTTATAGAACAGGGCATAGAACAAGATACTGAAAATGACGATCGCCCGCAGCTTTTGCTGTTGATCATTGCTTAACCAGTAAATGGTAACTGTCAAACCGATAAATAAGGCATAGATGAGCGAAATAAAATTCATGGCTGGGGCGTTAATAGATGCCAGTCGATCGGGGCATTGCGCACTAGATAGGTAGAGACCTGGCTGGCTCCAAATTGGTTGAGGTGGCTGGGGTCGGAATAGAAGCTGTATTCCTGCATCCAAGAGCCTACCAAATCGACAAATTGAAGTTTTTGGTCTCTGGCGAGGGTCTGCATGTATTGCTTAAAAGTAAACTCGTGCTTTTGTCGAACATCGTCTAAATACTGATCGGATAGGGGCGCATTAACAAATACTAGCTGAACTTTGTGGGTTTGTAATAGGTCAATGGTTTGTTGAAAAGCCTGGATCTGTCCGCCATTGAGGGTAAAGTTTGCGTAATCGCCGTCGCTGTCACCAGTTACTTTGACATGATTTTGGTAGTAGGTGGCCGGACTAAACTGCACGTTGAGAGACAAAAAGCCGGTGGCATCGATCGCTTCTCCCCCGATATTTTGACTGCGTGTACTGAGGCTAGGGCGGTTTATTTGTTGGGGGATCGGCCACTGAGGCGTAATTTCTTGGAGTTTGGTTTTAAGTTGTTGCCGGTGGGGATAGGCTTGTGAAAATTTGGCCAACAGCTGATTGAGGGTGCGATCGATCTTTTCATAGCCATTACTGACTAGGGGTTGAGCTTGCGTAATGGCCGCACTACCATTGTTGTTGCTGGGTAACCGGCGGTAACCAGGGGAACTGGCGATCGCTGCATAGGTTTGATCTAAACGGCCATCATTGAAAGCGCGCGCTCCATCTGCCCAGATCACGATTTTCGGCAATTGCTGGGGAGTTAAAAGTTGACGGAGGATCAAATCGACGACTTGAGCGGTGGCGCCATTAATCCCAAAATTATAAATACGGGATAAACGATAACCTCGCTTGGTCAGTGCTTGCTGTAATATTTGGGGATCAATGCCCCGTAAAGCGCGGGAGCTGCCGACTATCAACACATCTGGAATACCTTGGGTCTGACAAATTTGGCGATAGGCAGCTAGCTTTTCTTCCAAGAGGATATTGTTGAAAGTTGATCTCTGGAATGATAACTTTTGCTCAAAATTGTTTACCATCATGCTGTTGGGCAGGGCTGTTTGCTTGAGTAACTGCCGACTAGTCCAATCGATGCCCCCGACTAATAAGCATCCCACTGCGACCAGCTGTCCGATCGCCTGTCCAGTGAGGTGCTGATGCGCCAGACTAAGACCAGCTAATGGCGTGGTGCGCGTGAACCAGCGATCACTAACAAAGCGTTGGTACCAAATGAGGTTAGTACGGATTTGGGTAGGGTTAATCCCCGTTTCGACTTGGCCGACTAACTGGGTTAATCCACGTTGAAAATCGTCTCCATGAGTCCAGTTGGGCAATTGTTGGCCAGCAATCCGGCCATAGATGCGGATGCCTATCACACCGGGAACGTTCAGTTGTTTGAGGACGCGGACTACTGGATCCACGATTTGACTTTGCAGGGGGCAAACGGCGGCTTCACTCATGATATGCAGGATGCCTTCTCGATACATGATCGATAGACCAATCCCACCGTTGGTAAAGCATTGTTCAATATCCGGATTGAGCAGTCGTTGCAGGATAAAAGTGAGGGCTGCTTCATCACCTTGTTCAGCCATGACTAAGGGGGGCGTAGCATCAATGGCTGAGGTGGTGGCGGGTAGATCTAGCCAATGAATCCACAGTGGTGATTCCTGCTCGCTGGGTAGACCACTAGGTAATGCTTGTACCCCATATATAACGACTCCTTGAATTCCTTGGGGCGCTAATTTCTGGAGCAAAGGTACCAGTAAATCGATGGCCTGTTGTTTGTTGGGGAATTTGGGGACATCTGCTAGGTCTTCTCGGACACAACAAAACAAGTGTAGTCGCCAATTCTTCAGCATCCCGGAGATTTGCAAACCGGCATTTTGAACGAGCAAATTGGCAAGCAGGGTAATGGCTTGGATGTCACCCCATTTCGCCCATCCTTTGAGCATGACCGCTGGTGGGGTGAGATCAATTCTGAGCCGCCAACTTGGTTGGGATAAATTTGGTGCTTCACAGCGGAAGATGGCATCTTGAAAGTCGGTTAATCCGATCGAACGCAATTTTTGGGCAAGGGGGGCGGCTAGCAGGGCATAATCTAAGCTCTTGTGGGACTTGCATACCACCCACAGCCGTCGATTGAGCGGCTGTGGGTGCAGCTGACTAAGCGTTTCTGATTCTACTGCTGTGGTTAATTGCTGAATGGAAAACTTAAAACGGACGGTAGCGGGATGCAGAATTTCACTCAGCGCCGTGGCGAGCTGCTGTTGGATCGGGTGCGACAAGTCTATTTCTTCGCTGGCCAGGGCAATTAAGTTGTCTACAGTAAATGGCGTGGATTCGGCCAAGGCTTACCTCAGAAGTTGCAAAGGGCAGTAACTATTCAACTCAACGCTGATACGCTATGATGATGACTGGTATTTCAGACCATCTAAAACGCCAGTGAAATTATTAGTGGGTTTGACTTTAACGCAGTTATCTCATTACTCAGAGCCGCTTATCTCGGTATTGCATACCAGCTTGTTGAGGTTGTCACCTTTGTTATTTAATTCTTCCCTCCATAGTAATTCAGTCCATGTCAGTTCTTCCGCCGCATCCGACTCCCTGTTGCTCGGCATCAGCTTGATTTGTGTACCGAGTCTGATGGCTGTGGTGATGACGCAGTCCATTCTGCATCAGCTGGAGCAGTTGGGGGTGGTCAGCGAAGAGGTGTTTCGGGGTGACAGGTTACCCGTTCTACCTTTTCCCGATCGATCATAGTTGCTGTTGTCTGTTTCCGCTGGCCTAAGAGCCACCTGTTATGGGTTTATATTTATTAGCCTGTCTATCTGCTCAGTGTCCTTATGAGTCAGCAACTTCATCCGTCTCAGCTAGAACCAATGGCGATTCTTACTTCTCAGTTTTCTTCACATCAATACACTAAATTTGTCGAAGATTTGTGGGAGGAGGTGTTATCGGAGGCCTACGGCTCTAAATTAGTCGTGTTGTTGCGTCAGCTGCGCGATCTTTGCTCTCCCGAGGGACAGGCTACTAATGCAGTTGAAGGTACTGTCCACACCCTGATTGCCGATCTGAAATTAGAGGATGCCGTTAAAGCCGTGCGGGCATTTGCTTTGTATTTTCAATTGATCAATATTGTGGAACAGCATTGTGAACAAAAAGACCGCCAGTATTTTTTACGTCATCATGGTGCGACACCAACTGCTGCTACTTCAGGCTCTGATCTACTAGAGCGAGCTTGGTCTGAAGCTAAAGACCCGGATACTTTTCAATCTTTATTTGCCCATTTGAAAGATGTTAACGTTCCTCCCAACTATATTCGTCAGCTGTTAGCTGATTTGGATATCAACCTCGTGTTTACCGCTCATCCTACTGAAATAGTGCGACATACGATTCGCACTAAGCAACGGCGTATTTCTGGTCTTTTGGAGCAGCTCGATCGGGAGGTGGATACGGCTCATGAACTGACTAGTAGTAACTCTTGGGAAGTAACTAGATTAACTGAATTGCTCAAGGAAGAGATTCGGCTGTGGTGGTTTACCGACGAAATTCATCAGTTCAAGCCCTCTGTTTTAGATGAGGTAGACTACACTCTGCATTATTTTCAGGAAGTCTTGTTTGATGCGGTGCCGCAACTTTTTCAACGGCTCAAATACTCTTTACAGAAATCTTTTCCAGACATTGCGCCGCCTGCTCATGATTTTTGTCGGTTCGGTTCTTGGGTTGGTTCCGATCGCGATGGTAATCCGTCCGTCACTGCACCTGTCACCTGGCAAACAGCCTGTTATCAACGGGGGATAGTTCTGGGCAAATACTATCAAGCGGTGAAAGAACTTAATAGCCTATTGAGTTTATCGGCTAATCGGAGCCAAGTTTCGCCCGAGCTGCTGGATACCTTGGGTCGAGATGCTACTTATCTACCCCAGCTCTATAGTAATATTGCCCATCGTTACATTCGTGAACCTTACCGGATGAAGTTGGCTTACGTTTTGGCGCGCTTGGAAAATACCGTTAAACGTAACGATCAAGTGGCAGCGCGCGAATTGCTCCATGCCCTGCATCGGGAACTGGAGCCGGCTCATACTTACTACAGTAATAGTCAAGAATTTTTGCAAGAGTTGCAGATTATTCGGAACAGTTTGGCTCAGAATGCTCTGTCTGTGAGTGCGGTGGAAAATCTGATTTGCCAGGTGGAGGTTTTTGGATTTAATCTTACCCATCTGGACATTCGGCAAGAGAGTCTGGTGCATGCTAATACGGTGGCTGAAATTACTAGCTACTTGCAGATTTTGCCCCGTCCTTATCTAGAGCTAACGGAAGCCGAGCGCGTTGCTTGGTTGGTGAGTGAGCTGCAAACCCGGCGACCCCTAATTCCGACGGAGTTACCTTTTTCAGCAGAGACCAGAGAAGCGATCGAGACTTTACGTATTGTGCGGTTGATGCAGCAAGAGTTTGGCCTCGAGATTTGCCATACCTATATCATTAGTATGAGTCACGATGTCAGCGACATCTTGGAGGTGATGCTGTTGGCTAAGGAGGTTGGGCTATACGATCCAGCAACTGGGATCGGCACGCTGCGCATTGTACCGCTGTTCGAGACCGTCGAGGATTTACAAAAGGCTCCCCTGGTGATGACCGAGCTGTTTGGTTTACCTTTATATCGATCGACTCTCAGCGGTGGATACATTCCAGCCAACAATACCGCGAACCTTACTCTCGATTTGCAAGAAGTGATGTTGGGCTATTCGGACAGCAACAAAGATTCTGGCTTTTTGAGTAGCAATTGGGAAATTCATAAAGCCCAAAAAGCCCTTCAGCAAATCGCTGATCAGTATGCTGTCAAATTGCGAATTTTTCATGGTCGGGGTGGTTCGGTGGGACGTGGCGGTGGTCCATCTTATGATGCCATCCGCGCGCAGCCCGGGAATAGCGTGAATGGTCGGATTAAAATCACGGAGCAAGGCGAAGTCTTAGCCTCTAAGTATTCTTTGCCAGAATTGGCTCTCTACAACCTCGAAAAAGTTACTACAGCAGTGATTGGTACTAGCTTGCTGAGTAGCGGTTACGATGACATTTCTGGTTGGAATGAGATCATGGAAGAGCTATCGGCCAAGTCACGCACTCACTACCGTAATTTGATTTATGAACGGCCCGAGTTCATTGAATTCTTTCACCAAGTTACCCCGATCGAAGAAATTAGTAAGCTGCAAATTAGTTCTCGTCCGGCACGCCGGAAAGGGAAGAAGGATTTAGCGAGTTTGCGGGCGATTCCTTGGGTATTTAGCTGGACTCAGAGTCGGTTTTTGTTACCAGCTTGGTATGGTGTGGGTGCAGCCTTGGCGGAGTTCATTCAAGAAGACCCCGAAACGAATCGGCGGTTGCTGCGATCTTTCTATCGGGATTGGCGCTTTTTTCGGATGGCGATTTCCAAAGTGGAAATGACCCTAGCGAAGGTGGACATGCAAATTGCGCAACACTATGTGGAAGAACTCTCGCAGCCAGCCGATCGAGAGCAGTTCATTGCCCTCTTTAAAGAAATTGAGGCGGAGTTCGATCAAACCTGTCAACTGGTCTTGGAAATTTCCGGTCATGCTCAATTGCTAGAAGACAATCCTGAACTCCAGCGTTCTGTGCAATTGCGTAATGGCAGTATTGTTCCCTTGGGATTTTTGCAGGTTTCTTTGCTACGCCGCCTGCGGGAGTACGATTCTCAGCTGCCTACGGCCTATCGCGATAAAAAAAGCGACTTACTCGATGGTGCATTGCTCACCATCAATGGAATTGCTGCCGGGATGCGTAATACTGGCTAAACTAGAGTTGTTGATATTTGAGGGTAGCCGGTGTTTTTCAGTGTAGTAATCCCCACCTATAATCGATTGCCCATTTTAGAAAAATGCCTGAAAGCTTTGGAGCTGCAGACTTTAGCCTCTGATAGTCCCGTTACTGGCTATGAAGTCGTAGTTGTTGATGATGGCTCTACTGATGGCACGATCGACTGGCTTCATCAGCATACCGAGATTTTGCCACATGTGCGACTGTTGACCCAGGCTCATCAAGGCCCAGCTGCTGCGCGTAATCTGGGTGTCGAAAAAGCGGCAGGTGATACCATCATTTTTATTGATAGTGATTTGGTGGTCACTGACTGTTTTTTGCAATCCCATGCCGACAAATTGATCGAGGGACAGCGGGAATTGGGTAGCGATCGGCTATTCATCTACGGCGCTGTGATCAATACTTGCAATTTTGCGGAACCCACCGCTGAACCTTTTAAAGTCACCGATTTTTCTAATGCTTATTTTGCTACTGGCAATGTGGCGATCGCGCGTCACTGGTTGATCGAAGCAGGCTTATTCGATTTAGGTTTTCAGCTCTATGGTTGGGAAGATCTAGAATTAGGCGTACGGCTCAAAAATTTGGGCTTAAAGATGATTAAATGTCCTGCTGCTGTTGGTTACCATTGGCATCCGGCTTTTGCTCTCGATCGGATTCCGCAGCTGATCGATCAAGAAATTCAGCGCGGCAAAATGGGTGTAGTCTTTTACCAAAAACATCCCACTTGGGATGTCAAGATGATGATCCAAATGAC
>CAXTSZ010000086.1:0-12850 GCA_964247125.1 uncultured bacterium | reverse complement strand
ATCTTAGATAGTGAGGTCAAAAAGTCTAAGTTTGAGAGATAAAGTAAAAGTTTTCTTTCTCCCAAACTTAGTCGTGTAGAGAAAGTATGACTAAAAGGGCGAAGGGCAAGGATAATCCTAAGCTGGATAGATCCGCAACCGCCGCTGGGGTTCTTCGCCAAAACTAGCGGACTTCAGCCGATAGTGTTCAATCAGCTCATGTTGCATTTTGCGCACTTTGGGTGACCGAGGCAGTAACTCGACAGGTTGACCCTTCGGAATCACAATTTGCTCCACGGCTAGTCGTGCTTCCTCCAGAGCTTCCAACTCATCCTCATTACCATCTTTGACAAACAGTCGTAGATCAGTGATTTCGGGCAATTGATCATCCATATTCAGCATCCGGCGCAGAGTGCGCGTCAGCTGGGGAATTGTGCCGGACTTCACACTATAGATTGGCAATTGGCGAATCTTGGCCACCTGCCGTAACTTGGTATGGTTTTTAATATGGGTGCGCAGTGCTAACACGGCATCAGCGCTATCCATATCTTTGGTCAGCACCACGGGCAGTTGCAATACATCAATGATTTGCTCTAGTTCGGTGGCGCTAATACCATAGGGATAGACATGTAGCGGTAGGCCGTCACCGCGCGGGTCGCTGCCATCTGGCTCTTCGCCATCCCAAGCGGCCTGATTCAGCAGCTCTTGAAAAGTGGCACGGGAATTGTCGGTGGGCACCAATACCACACTGCTGGCTTGGCGCACTGACCTGTCGTTGCTGGCATACTGGCGAGTCGCGGCTGGCAAAGCTTCCATCCGACCCGTTGACCGCCAGCCGCGACCGCCATCAGCATTGATCGCCGTCGGTGCCACACTAGAAGGCTGGGCAGAGGGTAGTTCTTTTTTGATACTAACGATGCCCTCTTCATCTACTGTCCGTACTTGGGGGGTCGGTTGGCGACCACGTAGTAGGTTATCCACCATATCGGCCACACTATCGTGTACCACCCACCGATGCCGCTCCTGCATTTCGACAGCGATCGTAAAAGTCGGTGGGGCTTTCCGTTCTAAAACCGTCTTTTGGGAAGACCGCCGCCGCGCCTCTTCGTCACCCAGGGTAACAGCTTGAATACCGCCAATCAGATCGGACAGGGTGGGATTTTTGATCAGGTTTTCGAGCTGATTACCGTGGGCGGTACCCACTAGTTGCACGCCCCGTTCGGCGATCGTCCGTGCCGCCATTGCTTCTAGCTCTGTGCCAATTTCATCAATCACAATTACTTCGGGCATGTGGTTCTCGACGGCTTCAATCATCACCTGATGTTGCAGCTCTGGCCGGGATACTTGCATCCGCCGTGCTCGTCCGATCGCCGGGTGTGGAATATCACCATCGCCAGCAATTTCGTTGGAGGTATCAATGATCACCACCCGTTTATTCAAGTCATCGGCGAGGACGCGAGCAATTTCCCGGAGAGCGGTGGTTTTACCCACACCGGGTCGCCCTAACATTAAAATCGACTGACCGGTTTCCACCAAGTCGCGGATCATGTTAATCGTGCCAAAAATAGCGCGACCCACCCGACAGGTGAGACCAACAATTTCTCCCGCCCGATTGCGCATGGCACTGATGCGGTGCAGGGTGCGCTCAATGCCAGCCCGGTTATCACCGCTAAACAGTCCTACTCGATCGATACAGTGCTGCAAATCTTCCTTAGTAACCGGAATGTCACTCAGATATTCGGCACTGTCAAAAAACCGCGCCTCTGGATAGCGGCCTAAGTCTAGGACTATTTCGATCAGGCCGCTCTGGTTGGGGTGCGCTGCCAGGATCTGGCGAATCGGTTCGGGCAAAATCTCTAGCAACTTACTGAGATCATCAGTGATTTGCTTCCTTCCTAAACTGATGTTTTGATCCACCATTATTATTTTTATTTTTGCTAACTATTATTCAACAGATTTCACACATTTGAGCTGACTGACCAAAGAAAAAGCTCGATCGACTGCTAACCATAAGAGATTGGGATTTTCTTCGAGCTTGGTGGTGCCAGCTAATTTTTCTAAGATAGGAGCGAGGATTACCCGCGCGTAACTGCCGTAGGCCACGCCTGATATGAGATTTTCATCGTTCTGTGCGCCCGGTAGTAAATTCATTTCTCTCAGTTTAGCAACTGTATATTGGTTTGTGCCGCCAGCGAGCTGGACATAGCCTGGTAATTTAGCTTGGGCAACCTTTTGGCCCAGGGCGATCGCAGCGTGAGTAGTGCCGATCCCAATATCCCCGCTCATCGGTCGGCCATCGGTTTGCCACAGAATAAGCGGCTGCGGATCGAGAGTAGTGAGCAGGTTGGCGATCCAACGCAGGTAGTCGATCGAGTTTTTACCATCCGGCGAGCTGATCGCCACCAGCTGGAGTTGATTTAGCACTGGGGCAAGGGCTGACCAGAGTTTTTGAAACTCCGGAGCGTGGTCGGGCTGGGTGTGAATCTCGATCGCTTGCACTACTCCCGATTCTAAGAGTGGCCAGATAGTCGCCGGAGTTACAATGTGTTTTTGGGCAGTGATGTGTTGAATTGGGCAAATTGGTAAGCAGCGGCCACAACCATAACAGCGATCGGTTATGACTCCTTGGTGAGTGGGGGTAAAGGCGATCGCATCCGCTGGACAGATTTTGATGCAAGGACGCCGGCAATCGGCTGGACAATATTGGGGGTCAAAGACCGCCTTCCGAAAATGCGGGTCAATACCATCGTTGACGCTCACCATCAGCCACGGCGATCGCTCATGAGGGTAACCGCGTTGTTGAGCCAGAGGCCATAGCATTTGAGCCGCTGCCAGACCAGCTTGCGCGGCAGCGACCACGGCTGGTTCAGCGGCTACATCAATACAGTCGACTCCCGCTAACGTATAGGCCAAAGTTAGGTTACGGATGGCTGGCAGATCTTGGAAGCTAGCACCACAAATCAGTTTGAACCAACTGCCAACTTGAAGAGATTGGGAAGGAGATAACAAAGGCCGGAACAGAAACGATAGCTTTTATTATCTCAAATCTTCCGTCGAGTGGGCGGGCAGCATTTTTGGTCTAGAGAGCTTGCTCTTGAAAATTTTAAGTAAAGGATTTTCCACATAAAAGTAGATAACACCACCCATTGAAATACTAACTGTGATTATTAGCAGTGTAAATATAAAGTGGGAATTGCCCACTGAAGACAATAATAAATTGCGACTGAATTCTTTAGAAATGTCTATATAGACCTTGGTGAGCTTGTCGATAAAAAATCCATGGGTTAGATATATTGAATAAGATGCATTTCCTAAGAAAATCAAAAAAGCTGGTACTTGCCAATCTTTGGTTTGTTCTATTTGTACTGATCCGATGATTAACAGCATGAAAGGAATACCATAAGCAATTACGGGCGGTATCCCGGTTACATCGAATTCACGATATTTTGTATTTAAGATAGATATTACG
The DNA here is from genome assembly GCA_964247125.1 of uncultured bacterium. GTDB lineage: Bacteria > Cyanobacteriota > Cyanobacteriia > Cyanobacteriales > Chamaesiphonaceae > JAAFHZ01. The sequence goes on along the minus strand of CAXTSZ010000086.1, from coordinate 9,402 downwards.
ATCATGACCAGTGCCGAGTAAATCAATGGTTTTGGATACTTGACTTGATAGTTAGATACCCAATACGCAGTGAGGCAACCAAGTATAAATTCTAAATTACGAGTATTGAATACAAAGTCAAGTATTATTGATCCGGCGACTGGCAGCACTCCAAAAAGATTTAATAATATGCCTATTAGCCATGTAATAAATATTGGCCAATAAATTTTGGGACTGATAATAATCGATAGACTGAATATACAATAAAAAAATATTTCGTAAGTTAATGTCCAACTAACGCCAATAAAGATTTCTAGATTAGATCTATCTTGCGGTACTAGTAGAAAAGCTTGTAAGAATTGGAGAAAGCTACTGTGTTGGATTTCACTATTTTGATCTCCGAGTAAAGATATAAAAACTTTACTCAATAAAATAATCCAGTACAATGGATAAATACGAAAAAATCTTTTTTTGATAAAAGATTTAAACTTCTGCGGCTGACCAATATCAGCTTGATGAACATAAAATATTATAAATCCACTGAGGACAAAGAAAAAATCTACTCCGATCCAGCCAAAATGAAATAAATTAAAAGAAACATCCTGTTGAAATGCTTTGTCTAGTACGATGTTGGCATGGTGAAGAACAACTAGAATTGATGATATACCCCGATATAGCTGTAATGAATGTAATTGCTGCTTCATAATTACTAAATTTTAGTTAGTACATTGGCTCGTTTGACCTGACCTGCCTCACAAAACCCTAATCTGCACCAGCAATTGCGGCTACGGCTACTCCAAAAACTTGGATACTAGATGCCTGTAATACTTGACTCGCTGCCGATATTGTAGCACCAGTAGTATAAATATCGTCAATCAATAAAACCAATCGGCCAGTTAGCTTATGATGTGGTGCTAACTGAAAGGCATCTTGCAGATTCCGTTGTCGATCGCTAGGCGAGAGCTGGAATTGCGCTTGGGTAGACTTAATGCGTTGGAGAGAAGCATCTGCTGAAAATCGCGTCTGCCGACAAAAACCTTGAGCAATTAGATCGGCTTGATTAAAACCGCGCTCTCGTTGTTTATCAACATGAAGCGGAATAGGAACGACGCACAGTTGCTGCTGTCCTGAATAACACTTTAACCAGGCTATTCCTAATAGGTAGCCTAAATGAGTAGCTAATTCAGGATGATTTTGATATTTACAAGCGGCAATCGTGCGCTTCAGGGCACCATCATATTTACCCCAAGCTAATAAATTGCTGTGCGGCTGAAGAGGTTGTTGGAGCTTGGTTTCTAAGAGTTGACGCTGACAGTAGATGCAGAGGTGGTCAGTTGTTGGTCGATCGCACAACGGACAGGGCGGCTTCAGAAAGAAATTTAAGAGTGGTTGCAATATTGGCATTGGTAAAACCCGACTTTATTTCTTTCCGATCGGAAGATTTTAGACCAAATCTCGATCGGTCAAAATCTCACAACCATCTTTAGTAACTAGCACGGTATGCTCGAACTGAGCCGACAGCGACTTGTCTAGGGTAACAGCAGTCCACTTATCGCCCAGAATTTTTACTTTTTTGGAACCTTGGTTGATGATCGGCTCGATCGCAATGACCATCCCCTCCCGCAACTTGACATTGGGCAATTCCCGCGTGCGGAAATTGAACACAGCTGGTTCCTCATGGAGGTTTCGGCCAACACCGTGACCAGTGAAGTCTTCTACCACCACACAGCCATTATCTTCTACATAATCTTGGATGGCACCAGCCATATCCATTAAATAAGCACCAGCTTTAACCTGTTCAATACCCTTATACAAAGCTACTTCTGCCACCTTGATTAAATGAGCAGCCTTGTCGGACACAGCACCCACACCAATGGTGATACAAGAATCGCCGTGAAAACCCTGGAAAAATGCCCCAGTGTCCACTTTTAGGACATCACCATTCCGAATTACTTTCTTGGGACTGGGAATGCCGTGGACTACTTCGTTGTTGATACTCGCACAGATGGAGGCCGGAAAACCCTGGTAGCCTTTAAAGCTAGGCGTAGCTCCCATCTCCCGAATCCGTTTTTCAGCGTAAATATCCAAATCCGCTGTGGTCATACCGGGTTGGACTAGCCCCTGAATTTCTTTCAGCACCATCGCCACAATCTTGGAGGCTTGGCGCATGATCTCGATCTCGCGCGCCGATTTAATCTCAATACCGCGACGTTGTTGTTTATGCTGGGTTTTGGGCTGGGGATTGGCTAGCAAGAGATCGCTGAAAATGTTCATGGGCTAAAGCGTAGGTGTAATCGGTAGAACTATTGTATCGCGGATCTAACGGCTGGCTGATTTCCGAGCCAAGCCCAGCTGCACCCGCCAGAGATTGGCGTAGATTTCACCTTGATCGAGGAGGTCTTCGTGAGTACCCCCTTCGACGACCTGACCTTGTTCCATCACATAGATGCAATGAGCATGGCGGAGGGTGGAGAGGCGGTGCGCGATCGAGATCGTAGTGCGATTTTGGGTAATAATTTCCAATGAGCGCTGAATAGCAGCCTCGGTCTCGTTATCAACAGCGGAGGTCGCTTCATCTAAGATCAGAATTGGCGGATCTTTCAGAACCGCCCGGGCAATAGCCAAGCGTTGCCGCTGGCCACCTGACAGCTTCTGGCCACGTTCGCCCACCAGGGTATCGTAACCCTGGGGCAGCGCCAAGATAAACTCATGCGCCTCGGCAGTTTTGGCGGCTTCCTGGACTTTGTCAAAACTGATGTGGGGCATGCCGTAGGCGATGTTTTCACGCACAGTGCCATGAAACAGAAATACATCCTGACTCACCAAACCGATATTGCGGCGCAGATCGTAGGTGTTTAATTCCCGGATATCGATGCCATCGACCGTGATTTTGCCGCCCTGGATGTCATACAAACGCAATAACAGCTTGGAAATAGTACTTTTCCCCGAACCAGTAGCGCCGACAATGCCGATCGTTTTACCAGCTGGTACCATCATCGATAGATCCCGAAAGAGTTTGGGATTGCCGGCGTAGGCAAATTCCACATCGTCAAAGATCACTTCGCCCCGCACTTTATCGATCGACTTGGTGCCTTTATTTTCGATGGTTTTCTGGGTATTTAACAGTTCCATCACTCTTTTAACCGAAGCCATCGAGCGTTGATACAAGTCTAAAGTTTCGCCCAAGCGAGTCAATGGCCAGAGCAAGCGCTGAGTTAAGAAAACCAAAATGCTATAGACAGCTACCGATAAATTGCCATTGACCGTCTCAAAACCGCCATACAGCAGAGTGGCTGTAAAACCACACAGTACCAAAATCCGAATAAGCGGCACAAAAGCCGAGCTGATCGTGATCGCCTTGCGGTTACTCTGGCGATAGAATTCACTCTCTAGGCAGATCCGCCGCTGTTCATAAACCTCGGTCGTAAAGCTCTTGATGGTAGTAATACCGCCTAAATTGTTCGATAACTGACTATTCAGCATCCCGGCTTTTTCTCGGACATCGGCGTAGTAGGGAGCCAGTTTATCTTGAAACCAGATCGAGCCAAAAATAATAAAAGGGATCGGAATCATGGCAAACCAAGCTACCTGCGGCGCGAGGAAAAAGAACGCCCCCCCGATCGCTAGTACCGACACGGTCATCTGAATTATTTCATTGGCACCACCATTCAAAAAGCGCTCTAGTTGGTTGATGTCATCATTCAGAATCGACATCAAATTGCCCGTGCTGGTGTTTTCAAAGTAGGCCAAATCCATATCCTGAAGATGGCTATAGGCATCTAGCCGCATCTCATGCTGAATGTTTTGCGCCAAATTCCGCCAGAGGCGGTTGGCAAAGTACTGCGAAAGAGATTCTAGACCCCAGATCACTACCGTCACGCCCGTCAGTAGAAATAACTGTTGGGAAACTTCGGGAAATCCCCAACCCGCCAAGAAAGATTGCTTTTGCCGCACTACCACATCGACAGCGGCACCAATTAAGACTTCAGGGGCAATGTCAAAAATTTTGTTCGCGATCGAGGCCATAATGGCCTGATTACTAGACAGCTTATAGTTAGCGCCGTATTTAATTAACTGCTGCAATGGTTCAGTTTGCTGGGAGGGTTGTGATTCAGCCATATTAATTTGAAAAAGGTAGAGCTGTGATGCTATTATAATAAGTTGCACAATTCGCTAAAATCTGGAAGTATTCATGTCTTTAACGCAAGAGCGTAAACAAGAGATCATGTCGGAGCATCAGCGCCACGCTACTGACACTGGTTCTGCTGACTTACAGGTCGCTATGCTCACCGATCGGATTAACCGTTTGAGCCTGCACCTCAAGACTAACAAGAGCGACCATGCTTCACGCCGGGGTTTGCTCCAAATGATCAGTAATCGTAAGCGTTTACTAGCTTATATCCAAAGGGAAGAACTGTCTCGTTATCAAGCTTTGATTGCTCGTCTGGGCATTCGGGGTTAGGCGAACTGGGGGGTTCGCCACAGTCGGACTCCCACTTCCACGGATATTGCCATATTTTAAAAAATCTTCATATTATTAAAATTTTTTCGCCATGACTGAAGAATCGCGCAAATCTCTACCATTTGAGCCAGGTACCAACAAACCTCGTCCTACCGTGGCTAAGAGAAAACCAGTGATTATGAACCAGCCAGAGCGCGATGTGACCGCCTTAGCAGCTAGCCGGATCCCCGATCTGGTGGGCAAACGGATGATCGCTAGGTCGGTAGTTCTTTCTGGTGTCCCTACTGTGTTGGGGATGGTAGTGTTCATCGGTAGCTATTTTGCCATTACCCACGGCATCAAGGTTCCCAATGTGGTAGTGCTACTGGTGAGTATGGGTTGCCTGGGTTTGGGGGTTTTAGGATTAAGCTACGGCATCCTTTCAGCTTCGTGGGAAGAAGATCGAGACGGTACTTGGTTGGGTTTAGACGAATTCAAGCTAAATTTTGGCCGGATGAAAGAAGGCTACCAGAAATCGAAGGTGTTGCAAAAAGATCTGCCGTAATAACCTCACTCACCACCAGTGGCTGGATGAGGGTTAAGATGAAGGTTAGATTTAGACCTGAAGAAACAGCCTTATGGTACAAGCTCCTTATTACGGTGACAGTGCTTATCGCACTCCACCTCCAGACTTAGCTTCTCTGATTTTGAAGGAGCGCATTATTTATCTCGGTATGCCCTTGTACTCGGATGTTACTAGCCTCATCATGGCTCAGTTGCTTTATCTCCAATTTGATAATCCCGAAAAACCAATATTTTTCTATATCAACTCGACGGGCACTGCTGGGTATGGTGGCGAGGCGCTGGCTTACGAAACTGAAGCCTTTGCCATCTGTGACACTATGGCTTATGTCAAGCCCCCCATCCATACAATTTGTATTGGTCAGGCGATGGGTACTGCGGCCATGATTCTCTCTTGTGGCACTAAAGGCTGTCGCGCTAGTCTGCCCCATGGCACGATTATCTTAAATCAGTCTCGGACTGGTACTGGGCGAGGACAGGCTACTGATATTCAGATTCGGGCTAAGGAAGTTTTAGACAACAAGGCTACGATGCTGGATATTTTGGCTCAGAATACCGGCCAAACCTCTGAAAAAATTTCTAAAGATATTGAGCGAACTTTTTATCTCACTCCCGAACAGGCCAAAGAATATGGTCTGATCGATCGAGTTTTAGAAAGCGCTAAAGATCTGCCCACCGCCCTGCCTATTGCTGTCTAAATCCTGGAGAACTTATGGCGTTGCGCGTTCCCTACAATATTCCTGGTAGCCAACAGTGGCAGTGGATGGAAATCTTCGATCGGCTAGGGCAAGAGCGGATTATCTTTCTTAATCAAACTCTGACTACTAGCTTGGCGAATTCACTCATTGCGGCCATGTTGTACCTGGAGTCTGATGACAACAACAAGCCGATTTGTTTGTACATCAACTCCTATGGTGATCCGGTAGCGACTGGTGAAGCCGACGAGTCAGCGGGCTTTATGTCGGTGATTGCGGCGCTGTCGATTTATGACACTATGCAACATCTCAAATCCGAGATTATCACCATTTGTTTAGGGCAATCGATCGGCCTATCGAATGTGATTCTTTCCTCTGGCTCCAAGGGTAAGAGAGCGAGTTTACCTAACTCGATGCTGGCTTTGAGTCAGCCTTACAGTGGGATGAGTGGTCAGGCTACCGATATTCAGGTGAATGCTGCCGAAACGGTAGCTAAACGGGAATTAATCGCGGAGATTTTGGCGCGGAATACTGGTAAGTCGGTAACGCAGATTAATCGAGATATGCAGCGGATGTTTTATATGTCACCAGCTGAAGCTCAAGAATATGGATTGATCGATCGGGTGCTACATAGCTCAAAGCCTTAGTTGTAATTATTAATTTGGAGATTTATTATGCCAATTGGTATTCCTAGCGTTCCTTATAAGCTACCTGGTAGCACTTATGAGCAGTGGATTGGCATTTATGATCGTCTGTTCCGAGAACGGATCATCTTTTTGACGCAAGAAGTAGACGACAAGATGGCCAACTCAATTGTGGCTTATCTTTTGTATTTAGATTCAGAAGATAGCTCGAAGCCGATCTATTTATATATCAATTCGCCGGGTGGTTCTGTGACAGCTGGGATGGCCATCTATGATACCATGCAGCACATTAAATCTGAAGTGGTGACCATTTGTGTTGGTTTAGCTGCTTCGATGGGTTCTTTTTTGCTGATGGCTGGTACTAAGAACCGGCGATTGTCTCTGCCCCATTCTCGCATTATGATTCACCAGCCTTCTGGTGGTACCCGTGGTCAGGCGACCGATATCGAAATTGAAGCGCGAGAAATTGTGCGGCTACGTGGTCAGCTCAATGGTGAGTATGCCAAGAAAACTGGTCAACCATTGGAGAGAATTGAGCGGGATATGGATCGGGATTTTTTCATGTCTCCCTACGAGGCGAAAGAATATGGCCTGATCGATCAGGTGATTGAAACCCGGCTGTCGCCGACGGAGATCCAGGCTAAGTATTAGATTCTGACAGTGTTTGGTCGAGATCCTCCAGCAATGGGGGATTTCTCATAGCTGTCATTTTCAGCAAATGATATGATTAGATGGTCATAAGTCAATCTCCATAACTGTTTAGAGGTTCTATGCTGTTCACTGCTGCATTTGTAGATACCCATCAACCGCTGATGCTGGATGTCAGCAATGCCACTCTGCATGTCAGTCCAGAAGAGTTCGATCGCTTGTGCCTAGACAACCCCGATTTGAGACTGGAGTTAACCAAAGATAGTGAATTAATCGTTATGACCCCAGCCTTTGGTGAGAGTGGAGAGAAAAATGGCGATCTATTTGCCCGAGTTTGGAATTGGAACGATCGAACAGAACGAGGTAGAACATTTGACTCATCAACTGGCTATGACTTCACTACGATCGGCGGTGGAAAACCATCACCAGATGTTTCTTGGATTGAGAAATCCAGGTTAGAGGGAGTTTCGTTACAGCAGTTTATTCCAGTAGTACCAGATTTTGTGATTGAACTGCGTTCTGCTAGCGACAGGTTGAGTGTCGTCAGAACCAAAATGCTGGAATATCAAAGGTTAGGAGTGAAACTAGGCTTACTAGTTAATCCCCAAGATAGGCAAGTAGAGATTTATCGACTAGGTCAGGAAACAGCAGTACTAGAATCCCCGGAGTCTGTTAGCTGTGAAGATGTGATGCCAGAATTTGTGTTGAGTCTGAAGAAGATTTGGTAGTCGGGATTAGGTGGCGATCATATTAGGGATGCCAAATTAGTGCTATTTTTAAATCTCTCGACCTGTTTTCTCACAACTCATCGAGCTAGCCTCTGTAATTACTCAGCCAATGTTTCACCATATTCCCGTCTTAGCCAATGAAATCATCACGGGGCTACAAGTTATACCGGGCGGCTGTTATTTAGATGCCACCACTGGTGGCGGTGGTCATAGTGAACTGATTTTGCAAGCAGCTAATAATGTGCGGTTGGTGGCGATCGACAGAGACCAACAAGCCCTCACCGCCACCCAAGCCCGCCTAGCACCCTATGGCCAGCAAGTTACCTTCTGGCAGGGTAATTATGCCGACTACCAACCAGAAATACTTTTTGATGGCATTATTGCCGATTTAGGAGTCAGCTCGGTGCATTTAGATGTCGCCGAGCGGGGCTTCAGCTTTCGCAACGAAGCACCCTTAGATATGCGGATGGATGCCAGCCAACCTCTCACTGCTGCTGAAATTGTGAATGAGTGGGACGAGAAAGAGTTGGCCGATATTTTCTACAAATATGGTGAAGAGCGATTATCGCGGCAAATTGCCCGCCGGATCGTGGAGCAACGCCCTTTCCAAACTACCACCGCCCTGGCGGAAACTATTAGTCACGCCGTGCCCAAGTCTTATCGCTATGGTCGGATTCATCCAGCAACGCGATCTTTTCAGGGCTTGCGCATTGCGGTCAACGAGGAGCTGAGTTCCTTAGAAAGGTTTTTAGCAGTGACGCCCCAATGGTTAAAAACTGGTGGCCATATGGGTATCATTAGTTTTCACAGCCTGGAAGACCGCATGATTAAACACACTTGGCGCGAGAATGAGGTGCTGAAGGTCTTAACTAAAAAGCCGATTATTGCGCAAGATACCGAAACCGCTAGCAATCCCCGCGCCCGGTCGGCCAAGCTGCGTTGGGTTGAAAAAATATGATGCGGCGCTGTGGAATATTGCTAATAGCGATCGCCTACTACTGGCTGATCGCTAGTACGAGTGCGGTCTGGGCAGGGGAGATAGAAAATCGCCTAGCCGCATTTCCCCACTGGTCAGCACCAACCAAATTATTAACTAACGGTGAGCTAATCTATCCCCAGTGGTTTGCGGGCGAATGGCAAGTTACTAGTACCCTAAGAGAGCAAATTGCGCCTTTGGCTCCTCAGATTGTGACCCCGGGGTTCGATCGCAATCAAGCCAATATCGATCGACCCTACCAATTCCGGGTGCGCTTTGGTTCCGAAACTACCACCGTGGCACCAGGAATTTCGATCAATAACGATTCATCATCGCCATTAGTACCTAATCGCGCCTTTAATGGTCAGCAGATTGCCATGGCTTATCTGGGCAAGCAGGCCGTGGAGTCGATCCAGGTGAACAAAGTCCCCCAGTTGAAACAGATCACGAAGTTGGCTAGCGGTACACAATTAACCTCGGTGATGACGGGCTATCAGAGCGAGCAGCGACCCCGGCAATTTGTGGCGACAGAAGTAAATCAGCAAATTTTTCAGGGACAAACCATTTATCTCAATACCGTTGAAACGACTACCAGTTATCAATTACTGGCTGATGGTAATATTACGGCCCAGCAGGTGACGGCAATTTATCTATCCCCGCAAGATCCAGAATATTTTAGAGCCTTGCAGCAACCGGTGGCTCTCTATCG
>CAXTSZ010000085.1:0-12956 GCA_964247125.1 uncultured bacterium | reverse complement strand
TATTGCAACTCATCGGCTCCGCACTAGTTAACCAAGCCAACCGCCAACACACCCAACTCGCCACCACAGACCTACTCCAAGCCGCGATTCAAGATGCCTTCACCAACGGCGAACCCTATTTCACCAATATCTGGACAGAATTCACAGGCACCACTCCCGCTGAAGTCACTGCTGGACAACAATTCCTGAAGGCTCTGGCTCAAGGAAATACGCCTTCAGTAGTAGATGAAATATCGATCGCCGCCCATCGCCGCTTACGTCGTTACCATGTCATCGAACGGATTGAGGGGGATATCGATAAAATTGAAATTCCCTTGTTTGAGCAATGGGTGCGGGAACGGTCGATTCTCTAAACGAGAGGCTACGCCAACGAATCCTAAACGATATTTGCTTCGTTCTAGTACCGCCAACGATTGAAATCGTGGCTAGTATTGCAAAGTCCGCCTGCGCGGACTGAATTAACTAGTCCGCGCAGGCGGACTTTGTATCATGAGCAGAGACTTTAGTCTCTAGGCTCGATCGAAATTGATTTTTTTATAAATTTATGCTTCCACAAGCTCGATTTCGATCCGCTTGCCCAGAATTCTAGCAGCTTTACTCAGCGTATTGAGAGTTACTGAAGTATTATCTGGATCTAATAATCTATCCACAGCAGCGCGGCTAGTACCCATCGCCTTAGCCACACTCGTTTTAGTCATGTGTTTAGATTCAATTTCCTGCTGCAATTGCCAAGCAATGACTCTTTTGATCGCAATTTCATTAGCTTCAACCAGTAAATTTTCCTCGTCCAGAAAGTCATCGAAAGAAGAACCGATGTGGGGATTATTACTTGTCATTTCCTGCCTCTAATTTTGATTTACGATCGAGAGCTAATTCAAGATCTTGTTTGGGTGTTTTTCGAGTTTTCTTGATAAATGCGTGGAGTAGCACCATCCGCCCATCGTAGATACAGAAGATGACGCGAGCGATGCGATTACTCAATAAGTTAGATCTCACCTCATACAAGCCTTTCCCTAACGGTTTGCAAGTAGGCATCCCAATCGGCCATCCGAACTCAACGGTTTTGATATCAGAACCAATAACCAGGCGGTCTTCTTTGTCTAAGTCTTTCACCCAATCCCTGACAGGCTCATTACCAAGACTATTTTGATAGAAACAAGCAGGCAATATTTTTTCGTCCATTAATCCACATCGTATCATTTTTGGTACGGTGCGTCAATATTTTATATGAGTATCAATTAAAACTCTTACTCCATGTATCCTTAAAATCTGTTAACGGCTCATCAAAATCATCTGACATCCAAATCAGACGTTTGGCACCGATTTGTTCAATTTGCGTACTGAGTTGGATCAGGCGATCGCTAATATTATGACAACTCGTTGCTAGTCTTCTGTCGTAAATCGTTGAGTAAGATCCTGTTTACCATCTACAACACCTTGGTTGCCCGGAAGTACATGTCCCTTTGTTCGCATCAGCATAACCATCTAGAGCTGTTATGATCTAGGTCTTTTCCGCAGATCTTTACCGCCACATGTCTTCAGCTCAAATCTTAGATGGCAAAGCCCTCGCTCAAAAAATGCAGGCAGCCTTAGCCAATCGCATTGCCCAGTTTCAACCCCAAGTTGGTCGTCCACCAGGATTGGCCGTACTAATGGTCGGCGATAATCCAGCCAGCGCGGCCTATGTCAGAGGAAAGGAAACCGCCTGTGCCAAAGTGGGTATCACCTCGTTTGGGAAACATTTTGCCGCTACTGTGACCCAAGCCGAACTGACCACCGTCATTCATGAACTGAACGCCGACGATCGCGTGGATGGCATTTTAGTGCAATTACCCTTGCCCGAGCATCTAGACTCTGTCGCCCTACTTCACGAAATTGCCCCGCACAAAGATGCCGATGGTCTACATCCCCTAAATTTAGGACATTTAGTCCGTAGTGAACCAGGTCTACGCAGTTGTACCCCAGACGGTGTGATGCGATTATTGGCTGAATACAATATTCCGATCGCTGGGCGCAGTGCCGTCATAGTCGGTCGCAGTATTTTAGTTGGCAAGCCCTTAGCACTGATGTTGCTAGCCGCCGATGCCACTGTCACTATTGCCCATTCTCGTACCCCCGATTTAGCCGCAGTTTGTCGGCAGGCCGACATTTTGGTAGCCGCTGTCGGTCGATCGCAGATGATTACCGCCGACATGGCCAAACCCGGAGCGGTGGTCATCGATGTCGGGATCAACCGCATGACCGCCGCCGATGGTCAATCCAAACTAGTCGGCGATGTTGATTTTGAGGCCATGCGGTCAGTGGCCAGCTATCTAACACCCGTCCCCGGTGGCGTTGGTGCCATGACAGTGACAATGCTACTAGAAAATACGGTCTGGAGTTGGGCGCAATTAGCAAAGTAGTGAGTAATCATGCTCATTACTAAATAATTTGTTGATATCATCACTATTTCCCCAAAATATGGAAAGTCGCTAAACTATTTACGCCATTGAGGAATCATCGGTGCTAGAATTGCGGGTGAAAATGTCGATTTTACAAAGGATCTGCTGTGGCCTTGTCTGCAACCTTGCCTCTTCAGCAAAAAATAGCTCCAGTAATAGATAGCAGCCGCTTGCGACTCTTTTCTGGTTCAGCGAACGTACCTCTTTCTCAAGAAATTGCCCGTTATTTGGGGATGGATCTCGGGCCAATGACTCGCAAGAGATTTGCTGACGGTGAGATTTATGTTCAGATTCAAGAATCAATCCGTGGTTGTGATGTCTATCTGATTCAACCGACTTGTAATCCAGTGAATGACCACTTGATGGAGTTGTTGGTAATGATTGATGCCTGTCGGCGAGCTTCCGCGCGACAAATCACAGCAGTGTTGCCATATTATGGGTATGCCCGAGCCGATCGCAAGACCGCCGGACGCGAGTCGATTACCGCCAAGCTAGTTGCAAACTTAATCACCAAATCGGGAGCCGATCGGGTGATTGCCATGGATTTACACTCTGCTCAGATCCAAGGATATTTCGATATTCCGGTCGACCATGTCTACGGTTCGCCCGTAATCGTTGACTACATCAATAGTAAGCAGCTCGCAGATATTGTAGTGGTCTCGCCAGATGTTGGTGGGGTATCTCGTGCGCGCGCCTTTGCCAAAAGACTCAACGATGCGCCGATCGCCATCATTGACAAACGACGGCAAGCTCACAACGTCGCTGAAGTTATGAATGTAGTCGGCGACGTGGCGGGGAAGACCGCAATTTTAGTCGATGACATGATCGACACTGGTGGCACCATCAGTGAAGGGGCTAAAATTTTGCGGCAAGTAGGAGCCCGTCAAGTCTACGCTTGTGCGACTCACGCTGTTTTCTCTGACCCCGCGATCGAGCGCCTCTCTAGTGGCATTTTTGAGGAAGTAATCATTACCAACACTCTCCCCATTGCTCCCCACAAAATGTTTGCCCAGCTGACGCCACTATCAGTAGCAAACATGATTGGGGAAACTATCTGGCGAGTACACGAAGATAGCTCGGTGAGCAGCATGTTCCGCTAATTTTTTCGACTCTGTCAGTTTTTATGGGTAATTTGTGGATCGGCCTTGGTTACCAAAAAAATACCTCTACGACAATAATTGTCCAGACAATTGGACAAGTTTTTAAAGATTTCCACTTAGATTTGAGTTTGGTGATCGGTTTAGGGACAGTTGACCGGAAAGCCAACGATCGAGAAATCTTTGATATTTGTCAGGCCAAAGGATGGCAGCTACAACTGTTTGCGGTGGCAGAATTATCGATCGTCACAGTACCCCATCCATCGATCGCCACTAGTATCCAGATGGGTACTCCCACGGTAGCGGAAGGAGCAGCTCTCCTCGCCGCTGGTAGTGGCAGTCAATTAGTGGTGACCAAGCAAATATATGGGCTAGCAGGCCAAGCCCTGACCATTGCGGTGGCACGGGCTACTGATGCTGATAAAATGAGCTATTGTTGATTTACCAATAATTATTACTATGGCAGGACTACTAGACGGACAGGTCGCAATCGTCACCGGGGCATCACGGGGCATTGGTCGAGCGACGGCTCTCCAACTAGCTGCCCAGGGTGCCCAGGTAGTGGTCAACTATGCTAGTTCTAGTGGAGCCGCCGATGTGGTCGTCCAGGATATTAAGGCAGCTGGGGGAGAGGCGATCGCGATCGGAGCCGATGTTTCAAAAGCCGCCGCCGTAGATCAACTGGTAGCAGAGGTGATGAGCCAGTGGGGACGCATTGATGTGTTGGTGAACAATGCCGGCATTACCAAAGATACTCTGCTGCTCCGCATGAAGTTAGAAGATTGGCAAGCCGTGATTGATCTAAACCTCACCGGGGTATTTCTTTGCACTAAAGCCGTCAGTAAAATCATGCTCAAGCAAAAGAGTGGCCGCATTATAAATATTACATCGGTGGCTGGTCAGATGGGAAATCCCGGACAGGCTAACTACAGTGCGGCAAAAGCAGGAGTGATCGGATTTACCAAGACAGTCGCTAAGGAACTATCCAGTCGGGGGATTACAGTGAACGCCGTGGCACCAGGATTTATTGCCACTGATATGACTAATGATCTGAAAGCTGAAGGTATTTTGCAATTTATTCCCTTGGGTCGTTATGGACAACCCGCAGAAGTGGCCGGCATGATTAGATTTTTAGCTTCAGATCCAGCAGCGGCTTACATTACCGGACAAACCTTTAATGTTGACGGGGGGATGGTGATGGCCTAATGAAAAATCCTCAAAAGAAGAAAATGATACTCGTGGCGGCGCTGTTGCTGGGGGTCTATATCGCTAGCCTCACTTGGTCACAGCCCCGCTGGTTATGGACAATACTGGCACCCTTGATCTGCCCTGATGCCATCTTTTTTATCGATACCGATGCTCCCCTGGTCGCGCTGACGATCGATGATGGACCAGATGGCCGATCAAATACTAGTTCTCGGACAACTCAGCAGATTCTACAGGTGATGGCCAAACATAATGCTCATGCGACATTCTTTCTGATCGGTAACCGCATTAATGCTGATGGCGCCCAATTAGTAGCAGAAATGATCCGGCAAGGGCATGAGGTCGGAAATCATCTTTTAAATGACACGGCTAGCAGAGAATTTACTCCCGAAAAATTCACTGCAGAACTGGAAGAAACTGAAAAGAAGATTTTAGCAGCAGGCTCAACCTCAGATAAATCGTTAGCCGTGCGGTGGTTAAGACCGGGCGGCGGTTTTGCGACTACTACCCAAATTAAAATCGCCCAACAACACCACTACCAAGTGGCGATCGGTTCTACTTGGCCTTATGACACGATCATCCCGTCTTCTGAATATGCTACCAACCAAATCCTGCATAATGTTCGACCTGGATCGATTATTATTCTGCACGATCGCGGTGGCCAAGAGGCCAGCGGCGAGTGGGGCGAACGGACGGCGCAAACCCTAGAGCAGATTTTGCCGGAGCTACAACGCCGAGGACTAAAAGTAGTTACATTATCTACCCTAGCTGCTCACCGGAATCAGATTGGTCGCACGCTACCCGGAAGCCAATCAAAGGACTAAGGTGATTTTGCAAAGACTGGTCTCGGCAACTAGAGCGACCCAACGCCGGAGGATTATGCCTAGATCCGCCCCGGATGACTTTTAAATTGGCACTTTGCTCATTGTGCCCAGTGTGGCCATTACGCGGTGCCCCCTCAGAGTCATCATGCCAGTCATCCTGACACCATTCCCAGATATTCCCGTGCATATCTTTCAAGCCAAAACTATTGAGGGGATAGTTACTATCAATAGGGGCGAGAGCAGGCGGAGAAATAAATTCATCAAAATAAAAGTTGGCGAGAGCAGAGTCAACGACCTCTCCAAAATAGTATGGAGTAGTTGTATTAGCACGACAAGCACCTTCCCACTCCGATTCACTCGGTAAGCGATATTTTTTGCCCGTCTTGGCACTCAGTCGATCGCAAAAAACTTGGGTATCATACCAAGAAATCAAGGTGGCTGGCAATTTTGGATCAGTCGTCAAAGGTTTGTCCATGATGAGGGCGTATTGCGCTTCAGTAATGGGATTTTGTCCCAAATAAAAGCTGGAAACACTCACCCAGTGCTGCGGTTTTTCATGAACAACAACTGGATTGGAAAACTGTTCTTCTGCGGCACAACCCATATAAAAACTACAGGCTGGAATGTAAACCATATCCAGCTCCAGATCTTTTTCCTGAAAAAATTCTACTTCACACGGAAAATAAACGACTTGTATTAAATCTGTTTTTTTCCATTGGCCGAGCCAATTAAATATTTTGCTATTGCTGGCCGTCGGTTGATTTTTCTCAACTTGGGCGGTCAGAAAAGATTTCCACCTATCGCTTAGTATCCCTTGAAAGTTGCGATATGGGGGAGTGGTACTAGCCGTCATTGTGGGATGGAATATCAATGGCTTCAAGGAATTGAGCTGCTCAATCACCTCGGGAGCAGATCGATACCGCCGCGACTGAGCCCGCATAATCATTTTGTCTAAAACATTACCTAATGACTCGTCAACAGGATTACGGACTAAGTAATCCCGCCACACCCAGTCATCTTCTACTGTCGAAAATAACTCGAAGGGAGAAACTCCCGTCAGCAAGTTAATACAAGTCACTCCCAAACTAAATACATCGCTAGCAAAGGTTGGTTTGCCTCTGGCTTGCTCTGGGGAAGAGTACTCTGCACTGCCGATGATGGTGCCAGTTTTAGCGAGCAGGGTCTGGGTCGCTTGTTTAGCCGCCCCAAAATCCACCAGTATCAAACTGCCATTCATCGATCGCCTAATAATGTTGGCTGGCTTAATATCACGATGAATGATTGGGGTTGCTTGACTATGCAAAAAATTCAGAACGGGGAGTAGTGAGAGCAGTAAATCTCGAACTTTTTGCTGATCAAATACGCCCTCCATGGCCAGCTCTTTTTCTAAATCTTGACCATCGATAAATTCTTGCACCAAGCAAGGCTGACCGTATAAATCAAAGGAGGATAAAAGATTAGGAATCTGCGGATGGTTGCCGAGAGTTTCTAAGTGCTGGACTTCTTCACGGAAGAGCTTGATAGCCGCTTGCTGAATGCTAGGATCAAGGCTCTGATGAGCAAACTGCTTAATGACGCACAACGGATGGCCAGGTCGATTTTCGTCTATAGCCTGAAAAGTTCTACCAAATCCGCCCCGACCTAAAAGTTTCTGGGCACGGTAACGATCCTTTAGCAAAAGGTTGGCTCCACAAGAAGCACAACATTTAACAATAGTCGTATTAATATCTGGGGCGAGGCAATTTGGGTTTGCACAGTAACTCATTGTGGCAGTCTCAATTTTCGGGTGCAATGCACTGCTATCAATCTTTCTATATTGGGAAAATTATACTTGATGATAGTTAAGAATAAATTTGTATAAAGCTAATTATCATCAAATATCTGGGTGACCCTCGGCAAATCTTCCTGTAGACTGCTATCAGCATCTTTAAACTACTAGGCATGAATATCTCTCCGCGCGACATTGAACATATCTTTGAGCGACTGCGATCGGGAGTAGTACCAGATCGAGGTCTAGAAGCCTTTGCAGTGGGGATTAGTACCCAGCGCAACGAAATCCACCGTCAACTAGTGCTAGCTAGTGACAATGAAGGCACCTTCAAATTTTTGCGCGGCGGTTACGGCTGTGGTAAAACTTTTATGTCGCGGCTGGCTATTTTAGATGCCCAGGCGCAGGGCTTTGCCACTAGCTTTGTAGTGGTCTCTGACAACGATTTACATTTCCATCGCTTTGATGATGTCTATCGAAAAGTTGTGCAAGAGCTGGGTACTAATTCTTGCGATCGCGGGGCGTTGAGTGATGTGATCGATCGCTGGATTGCACGGGTGGAAGATGCGCTTATTGCGACGGGAGCCGACCCCGATGGCGGAAATTTTGACACGCAAGTGCAAACCCGCATTGAGGAAGATTTAGCATCTTTGACTGGCGGCAAAGCGCCCGAGGATATGATTCGGGTGCTGCGCAAGATCTTTGAGTTGAAGCAAGCCGGCAATATTGTGGAGGCCAGTGCGTTACTGTCTTGGTTGTCGGGTAGCGAAAATGTGGCGGGTAGTTCTAAGCGGTTAGCCAGTATTAAGGGTGATATTGGTGGCCGGGAGGCGTTGGATTATTTACAAGGTATTTTGGAAATCACGAAGGCAGCTGGTTACAAGGGTCTGGTGATTGTGATTGATGAGGTGGAAACCATTCTGCGGATGCGCCATGATGTACGGGGTAAATCATTGAATGGGATTCGCCAAATTTGTGATGCTGCCGATCGCTATCGGGGCTTGTTTTGGGTGTTTACGGGCACGCCAGAGCTGTTTGATACGAAGCGCGGCGTGGCCGGATTGCCGCCGTTGCACGATCGCATTAAGTTCTTACATTCTGGCAATTTTTCTAGCCCGCGCCAGCCCCAGTTGGAGTTAAAGCCCTTTGATGCCGATCGCCTGCAAGAAGTAGCGATGAAGCTGCGAGAGCTGTATCCGACTACCGATCGCCCTGGTCTCATTGCCAAGATTACCCCCCAGTTTGTGGAGCAATTGGTGGCAAAAGTAACCGCAGGTTTTCGGGGCGATGTGGGCGTGGTACCGCGTCAGTTCCTACGGCAGTTTGTGAATATTTTGGACTTGGCAGCTACTTTTGCGGAATTTGATCCGATGGTGGCGGAGGGTTTCTCAGTTGATGAGCTAAATGAGGATGAGCAAAGAATTGCGGCGGGTTTGCCAGCATTCGATCCAGAACCAGAAGACGGTCAGGAATACTCTTTGGTGGAATTTTAGTTTTGCCAAAAGCCTTGTAATGCACTACTGCAAATAATCTTGGTGATCAAGGCTCGTTTTTTCGTCTCAGGTAAAGTGCTGATTTTCATGTATTTCCAATATGAGCCATATAGTCTATCTAGTAAAGATTGTCCTGTGAAACCACTATTTTTGATGATTCTAAACTCTTTTAGAGTTGCCGAATCACGGGTTGCTCTCACCATCTGATTGAATTCATGAATAGCCGTCTTAAGATACTCTTCGGTATCAGCTTTAAACAATTTCTCTAATTCACACAAAATATATCTTTGGGCAGCATCAAGTCTGTGATGATGTTGCTCAGATTGGCGTTCTTTTTCTCTCTTGCTAAATTCACGCAGAGCTTGTGTAACAGTCTTATTATGAGTTTGAGGTAATAGCAAGGATGGAGTGTCTTCTTCGGCGGCAATTACGCATAAAATCTTGGCTATGTCAAAGCTTGCTATTTCACCTTGCCGATCGAGTAGCAATAACTGTTGATAGCTTTTTGCATTGGGATCGCCGATGTTGGTGGATTCGCAGAAAACAAATGTGCCTTGCTCCTGGGATTGCCTAGCAGTGCGGATACCATCGGGTAAGTTAGCTATTCGATCGAACTCCTCTGGGTCATTCTGGCGAAGTTGGCGTAGCATTTCTTCGGCATCAGTCAAATCGATTGGGGCGACTGTTTCTAACAAAGAGAATAGATCTAGCTGTTTATCCTTATCCTGTGGCTGGTCGTAGATGGCATACATTGATTCGGCGTTGAGTTCTTCACTACTATCCAAAATGGCTGAATCTTCGCCAATGGTGTCATGAATTTCTTTGATTCTGATTTCGAGTATGCGTTTAAGACCTAGATTTTTTTCGATACCCAGTTCAGGAAGGAAGTTGTAGCCATAGATGGTTTCCTTCTCTGTCCCGATCCGATCAATGCGGCCAAAGCGTTGAATGAGCTTGACCGGGTTCCAGTGCAAGTCATAGTTGATGATCATGTCGCCATCTTGGAGGTTTAGACCTTCGGCGAGGATATCGGTAGCGATTAGGGTGTTCAGCTTGGTTTCTCCTGATTTGAGTTGGTAGTGGTCGTTGGCTCTGGGGGCAAATCTTTGAACTAAGCGCCCTTTGTCTTTGCCATTGTTGCTATGAATCACTTCAATATCTTGCCGATCGTTATCAATGGTGAGCTGATCATATAAATATTGAGCTGTATCAGCATATTGAGTGAAAATAATCTGTTTTTTGCCTTTGATTTCTGGTTTTTCCAACCACTCCTTGAGAGTTTGGAGTTTGGCATCTTGGGCAGGGGTAATCGGGGAAACTAGCTGTTGAATTCTTTGCAGGATATCAAGATCATGGCTAATGTGCTTCTTAAGTTTGGCTGCATCAAAGTCTTCGATACTGTATTTGTCAGATACATGCCGCAAAGCATCAATGATATCGAGTTCCTCACCAGCGGCTTCGTCGTCGTTGAGAACGTTTTGAGCTTCTTTCCCGGCTGGAATTAAATCAGCCTCCAGCCCTTCTAAGAAGCGACTATGGGCTAGGATCATCCGATCAATGGTTTGTTGGAAGGCATAGACACTAGATTCAAAGCGCTTGAATAATAGCACTCGAATTAAGCCCCGGAGGTTGCTTCCAGCTTTTTGCAGCCCTTGGTATGGTTCTTGTTTTTGCTTGGCTGGTAGGACATAGTTACCCAGTCCATAGCGGGCATAGCAAAGGGAATCGGTGAGAGTTTTGACCGACTTTTGCTTACTGGTTTTGCCTAGATGTTGACGAAGCTGTTGATATAAGCCGTTATAGGTGTCTTCGATGCTGTATTCAATGGTTTCTAGCTGCCGTTTGGGGAAAAATTGCTGCTTACCGCCGACCATGATGTAGGCTTTGCGTTTACCAGCAAGATACTCTTGAAAATTGTGGGATATTGGTTGGTTAGTTTCAGAGTCATAGCCGTAAAAGCGCAAAATATGATTGCGGGTGCGGCGAATGAGGACATGGGAAAGCAGGTCGGGGAGGTTCCTTTCGCCTTTTTCGATGAGTTTAAAGTACTTTTTGAGATCGGGGGGATCGATCGGCAGTTTAGTACTATCATCTGGGTGAAATAGTTTGATTTGGTGATAGATATCCCAGGCGCTTTTATTGCGCGGCGTGGCGGTCAAAAAACAGCAGCGGCGATCGCCAGCAGCTAGGTATTCTTGCAGAACTTTATATCTTTGGGTGCCATAGTTCCGTAGGTGATGGCTTTCATCAACTAATACAAAGTCACGATGCTTATATTTGTCGTCTTCTAATAATGTTCGTAATCCGCTTTCGCTGTCGCTTTTGAGCATTCCCATCGAGAGAACTCGGGCGTTGAGATGATACTTTTCGTTGTATCTTTCCCACATCTCGATGAGTGGTGGTGGGCAGATGATTAAGGCATGGGTGCGTTCGTGTTGTTCCATCCATTTGATGATGGCGGCTCCAATGAAGCTTTTGCCCAAGCCCACCACGTCGGAGACAAAAGCGCCGCCGTAGTTTTGAATGTTTTGCACAGCATTTTGGACTGCTCTGGTTTGGAATTCGGCTAGCTGTTTGCTGATGTCGTTAGGATCTACAACTATTTCTACCGGGGTTTCTGTTAGTCGATCGCGCACCAAATGACAGAGGGTTTTCATGTATACGTCGTAGGGTGTGGCTATGTTCATGACCCAGGACTGTTTCATTTCTTTCATCAAAATGGCATCAAAGTCTTCGGCTTCTTGCCAGAGTCGATCGAACCAAGTGGTGAGCTGTTGGTGGTTGTCGTTGCCGTGAATCAGGACGTTGAGTTCGGTGTTGCTTTGGAGTCCTGAGAGGGTCAGGTTGGAAGAGCCGACGATGGCGATTCCTTGTTCACTGCGATCGCGTTTTTTACCGTTAGCATCAAATATTTCGCCGTAGTCAAAGATGTAGGCTTTGGCGTGAAGGACTCCTTTGGTGTAAACCTTGACTTCTAGGCGTTTTTCTTCGATCATCTGCACGAGGTTTTTCACCAAGGTTTCTGATTCGTCGCTTTGCTCCATGAGTTCGAGGTTGGAGCGAAAGTGTTGGGAGGTGTTACGAGGTATTGTGGTTTGTCGTTCTTCGTGGCTGGGATATTTTTGGGCTTCGAGGTGTTCTTCGATGAGTTCTAGTTGTTGGTAGCCTTGGGCGATTTGTTCGATCGTCTCTCTATTGGTGGTGTTGCCGATCAAAAGGCGCAGGTGTTTGATGTGGGGCAGTTGGTCGGCGATCGCGGTGAAGCCGGAGAGGAAGAAGTAGCCGACAGCGAAGTGGGCGGCGGTGGAGGAGTCGAGGTTGGTGCGGATCTGGTCGGCGAGTTTTCGATCGTGGTTGTCGATGATGTCGTTGGTGGGCATGGCTTGGTAATGAGGTAGTTTATTAGCCCCTTTTTTAAGGGGTTGGGGGATTAAATCCCAGTCGGAGCTAAGGAAGATCGATTTCGTGGTGCGGGGGTGGAAATCCCCCTTGGAAAGGGGGACTTTGATTAGAGTGAGTCAGAGATTTGTTTGCATACGTTCTCGAAATCATTCATCACTTCCTGATTACTAAATCTGATAACTTTAATCCCGTAAGCTGCCAAAACCGCGCTTCGCTCCGTGTCATAAGCCATCCCTTCCTCCGTATAATGTTGTTGCCCATCAAGTTCGATCGCGAGTTTTACAGATGCACAATAAAAGTCCACAATGAATCTATCGATCGGTTTTTGGCGCAGTATTCTCACTGGCAAATTATGTAGATATTCTTCCCACAGCTTCTTCTCAGCGGGAGTAGGATTTTTCCGCATTTGTCGAGCGAGTTCGATGAGGTTGTGATTGTACGGTAAGTGAAAAGTTGGCATCTTTTACTTTTGTGGTGAAAAGCGAAATTGGTGGAATCCCCCAACCCCCTTGGGAAGGGGGCTTTCGGATCTGACTCTTAGCCCCCTTTCCAAGGGGGTTTGGGGGATTAAATCCCCGCCGGAGCCAGTCAAGATCGATCGCCCAATATGAGCGAGAACTCCTTCTAGATCTCACTAAGAATCAAGACGGGCAACCCCGCGATATTGCGAAAACCTTTATCGTTAGTGATAAATCGACGACAACCCAGCGATAGGGACGTTGCTG
>CAXTSZ010000084.1:0-12968 GCA_964247125.1 uncultured bacterium | reverse complement strand
CGCAATTTGCCGCGCTGGACTTCGATTGTTACTTTCATTTTGGGTGGTGGTAAATTCCAACCCCGTGAAACCCCCTTAGCGCACTTGCCAAAAAGCTTATTGACAAAATAAAAGCTCCCAGAAAGTAGTATTACTTCCCAGAAACCCTTATTGTGGAACCCCTTCCAACCCAATCGGAACGATAGGATTTGAACCTACGACCCCTACAACCCCAATGTAGTGCGCTACCAAGCTGCGCTACGTCCCGATAATGGTCTTTAATAATAACAGACTATTTCGAGGGGAGCAAGAAAAATCTCTCAACCTTTACATACCATCAAGTGGCCTTGAGCGCTGCCGCATATTAAATATCGCTCAGAAGTTTGCCAAGCTGATGCTGTGCAGTTCGGCCAAGAAAGTTCCTGTAATGCGCCAGCATCTAGATCGATCAATTTAAGAATGCCCTTATTATTGGCCATCATCAATAGTGGGAGCTGCGGATGAATAGCCAACCTGCTCACATCATCATCATAGGGGGGGCTAGCTTGCCAATCCTCTTCGTCATAATGCCACCATACCAGCTGATCAGCACTTATCACCGCCAGATCTGTTGTGCCCCAGGCTAACTGCTGAATCTTGCTGGGGAAGCCCCGCATCACCCAAGGCATTTCTAATTCCGTCACCCGCGCCATTACCAATTGTCGATCGAGAGTCGCTCCGGCCAGATATTGACCATCCCGAGACCAAGCTAAGGCATGGATGCCAGTATCTACTGCCAATAACTCGGACTCATCACTCTGTTGCCACGGCCACACCTCTGCTCCCTGATAACCCGCTACCGCCAAATAATCGCCCTGTGGTTGCCAAGCCAGAGCAAAAATCGCCGATCGTCTAAAGTCCAAAGTATTGACAATCTGCTGACGCACAGCATCCCATAGTTGCACTTGCTTACCAGTACTAAAGGCCAGCAGGGGCTGGGTGGGATGCCAGGCTAGATGGTCGATCCAGGTGCGCGGATAGTTTAAAGTTGTCACTAGCTGCTGTGCAACCCAAACATATAAATTACCTTGTTGGCCACCAGCGGCCAACCACTGGCCATCAGCAGAGTAGCCCAAGCAGTCGATCGAATGGTTGGTTGCCATTTGTAAATAGATTAATTCTTGACCATTCCCATAAACTACTTCGCCACTAGCCGCACTAGCGGCAAACTGATATGTTACAGGTGACCAGGCCACTTTGGTGATGTAATCAGTTAATTTCCCTGGCTCTTGAAACTGCATTATCTGTGCGCTCGACATAAATTTTTCTTGAATTTACTAGTTCGTGTTTATTGATCGCCAGTAACTCTACATTTCATCTGAAGTTCAGTTAGCATTCTCCAAATTACTAGATGTTACAATAATCAGCACAGATACTTTTCCTTGATCGTGAGTACGGCCACACTCTAATAGACTAAGTGTAGTTTTTATATTCAGAAGACCAGATCACCATTTTGACTGAGCTTGGTCTAAATGGTAAGTACCTAGCAGGAGTATAGAATGATACAAATTTATGAAAATGGGACATATCTTGAGAACAACCCTTCGTGGCACGAAGAAGATTCGCCTTGGAAGGCCAAACACATCGAACGCATTATTGAAAGAAACTCCCTGAACCCCCAAAGTATTGGTGAAGTTGGTTGTGGAGCGGGCGAAATCCTAAATCAATTATCGGGATATTATGATAGTGATAAAAAATTCTTTGGTTATGAAATCTCACCTCAAGCATTTAAATTATGCAGCAATAAATCTAAGCCTAATCTAGATTTTTTCTTCCAGGATCTACTGAAAAAAGATGATATTTTTCTTGATATTGTGATGGCTATCGATGTCTTTGAACACGTTGAAGATTATTGTGGTTTCCTAAGAAAACTCCGGAAAAAAGGTCGATATAAAATATTTCATATTCCGCTAGATCTATCTGTTCAAACTGTGCTGCGGTCTTCTCCAATCATTAAAAACAGGAGATCCGTCGGACATATTCATTATTTCACTAAAGAAACTGCTCTCGCAACGCTCAAAGATACCGGATATAAAGTAATTGATTATTTCTATACAGCTAGTTCTTCAGAGTTACCAAATCTGGGGTGGAAGCAAAAGCTATTAAAACTGCCCAGGAAATTTCTTTTCTCCGTTAACGCTGACCTCGCCGTCAGAATATTAGGTGGGTATTCCCTCATGGTATTAGCCAAATAGACTGTACTACACCTAAAGCCTATGTTTTTTTGCCCTCCCGCAATTATCTGCTCCCCGCCGCTATTCTTTCTCACCCGTAGTAAAACAACCCCGGAGCCAGCATCGCTGCCGGTGGTGCGCGGGCGTTACCAATGTCCTGCTACTCTCCCAAGCCTCACCACCCTGCTCATCAGGGATCTACCCAGCTACGCTAATCGAGCGACCCAGCGTCGCCGCCAGCTCAAAGATCCAAATTATAGTAGTTATATTCTAGCTGGACAACCCAGTCTGATTCCGATCGATATTACCAATCCCGAATACAGTCCAGTTTTTCCTCAATCGCCACCGCAACAACTGTTTATCAGTACTCTAGAGCAGCAATTTAAAGATCGCAAAGTCACCGATGTGCAGCGATTTCACTGGCTATTTCTCACCTATAGCGATCGAGGTAGTTGGCATTTAGCTCTCATGTATTCTGGTCTGGGCAAAAAAAATGCCGATGCCCTGCTGCCGCCCCCAACAGATAGTAGTCAAACTCCTTTGGGTGAAGCCGTTGAGATTTGGTTGCACGATTGTCGAACGGGCCAAATTAAACCGTGAAAACACGGATGTGACTACCCTCAATACTAGTTTAGAGTTAGAGATCAATATCCCCGTAACTAGAGATGAAAAAATATCTGCAAATTTTTCTCCTGATGGCTACTGTCTCTCTATGGGCAGTCGCTGCTCAGGCTGAAGAGCCAGCCAGATCTCCAACCTCTTTTAATCAGTCTACTGCTGCTAAAATTAATCAAGCTATGCAGATGGGTCCAGATGGCACCATGTATACAGTCCGCTACGATCTGCACCGAGGCCGCGAATATTGGCAGTCTCCTTATCGCAAACATCCCAATTACAATATTCGGTATGTTTATGTGATTGATCGCCAGGGGCAGCGTCTCAAACCCGATCTATATATTGAATTACCGAATGGTCGGTTAGCTTTAGCGATTATGGCCACAGGTAAACATCCGGCTTGATGACCATTCAAGTTTCATCCCGATTTCATGAGCATCTTTAATAATGAATGTTAATCAAAGATGAAGTTGGTAAGTTTCCAACCCCAATTAGTCATCTTCAGATCACACACCACGAAAACTTACTGCTACCCATTTCTTGCTGGCGAGAGATGGGTTATTTTTTGTTGAACTATTAGAAATTTGTCAGTGATTTGTCGTTAGTATGGTGACAGCACTAATCAACACTAAGTAGTACACATAATTATGCGGTTATTACTAGTAGAAGACGAACCTGACTTAGGCGCGGCAATCCAACAAACTCTGACCCAGTCAGCCTATGTGGTGGATTGGGTTCAAGATGGCGATATGGCTTGGAAGTATCTGACCTCATCCTGGATTCATTATGAGATCGCCATCCTGGATTGGATGCTGCCTGGACTATCTGGAATAGAGCTGTGTCAGCGCTTGCGTCAGCAAGCTGCGGCTTTCCCCATTTTGATATTGACCGCCAGAGATAGCATGGAGGACAAAGTGATGGGGCTGGATGCTGGTGCTGATGATTACTTGGTCAAGCCTTTTGGGATGGCTGAGTTGTTGGCTCGGTTACGTGCCTTACAGCGACGACCCCAACAGTTGCAAGCGCCTCAGCTGCAGGCCGGAGAAATACTTCTCGACTATAATACTCGTACTGTCACCTGTACGGCGGCGGTCGGTAAAGTAATCTCTTTGACGACCAAAGAATTACAGCTGTTGGAGTACCTCATGCGTCATCCCAATCAGGTTTTAAGCACTGAGCAAATTCGTTCACAACTCTGGACTTTGGGGTCGGACAGTTTTAGTAATGTGGTAGCTGCTCAAATGCGGCTGTTACGCAAAAAGCTAGCCGATTTAGGTTGTCAGCACTCGATCGAGACAGTGCGGGGAGTTGGTTATCGTCTCATGGTCATCTGAGAAATATGCAAAAAAGTCGCCTATTTAGTCGTACCCAATGGCGCCTGGCTCTGTCCTATGCCGGGGTCATGGCTATGATTTTGAGTGGTGTGGGTGTGCTGATTCACGCGATCGTCTCTCGCCTCTTGGTCGGAGTACATGATGCCCAGAGCCTAGAACTAACTCTCAGTCAACTATCTGGACTGCTTTTCCTGGTTTTAGCGATCAGTTGGTCGATTGTCTTAGTGGCCAGCTGGCTCTTGGCCGGCATGGCCATGAAACCGATCTATCGTTCTTATCAACATATCCAGCAATTCACTGCTGACGCTGCTCATGAATTGCGGACTCCGTTGGCGGCGACTCAAGCAACTGTTGAATCGGCACTGCTCACTCCGCAAATTCCGCCAGTAAAAGAAGTATTGACGATTATTCAACGCCAAAATATTCGATTGACCCAGTTAGTGACTGACTTACTGCTGTTATCGCAAATGGATTTACGGGCTTATGGTGATAAAAATGCCAAACTCCATCAGGAGTGGGAGGTTTGTAATTTAAATAATATTATGGCTGATTTGGATGAGGAATTGGCGGCGATGGCGATCGCCGCCAGCATCAATTTCAATACCGTCATCGAAGTCGATCAGCCCCTGTGGGTGTGGGGCAATAGTGAGCAGCTGTATCGGCTTGTGACTAATTTAATTACTAATGCGATCAAATACACGCCTGCCAATGGGATGGTTCTGGTAGCTTTGCGTCAGCGGAATCGCACCGCCATTATTCAAGTTCAAGATACTGGTATCGGCATCCCTGAAAATGTTCAGACTAGAATCTTTGATAGATTTTATCGTGTTCAAAATAACCGTTCCCGTCATGAAGGCGGTTCGGGACTAGGTTTAGCTATTGTCAAGTCGATCACGCGGCTGCATAAGGGGCGGCTGTTAGTGTATAGCGAAGTGGGTAGCGGCAGTATTTTTACCGTCGAATTACCCAAGCTCGCGGCAGTGCCCAAAAAGATTAGACGTCCGTCGGCGGGGCGAGAGGCTCCTCCACAGTTTCTATAGCAGTGGCGATGGAAGCTGCTGTTGGGGCTGGTGTAATTAATTCCTCGCGCAGTCTGGCCATGATCGTTTTGCTGTCAATATTCTGGAGGATTTCGCGGATGACAGTGTTGGCTCCCAGTTTGCCCCAAGTATTTCCTTGCGCTAAGTAAGTCTGGGCTGCTTGGCCGACGGCATAGGCTCCATAGCCAGCGATCGCTCCTTGCATCGTTCCGCCCAGAATATAACCGGGAATATCAGCCCAACTGAGACTGGCGATCGCCAACAGTTGATCACTTTTACCAATTCCTAAGGTCAGAGCTGTAAATATTTCGATTAATAACAGACTCCCGCCACTAAACAGCACTCCCTTAAATAGTTTGCCCGTTTCATAGGTGGTGATGGGCAAATTGTAGAGCTTGGCTAGCGATCGTACCATCACCAAATCAACAAACATTCCCCCCAATACATCAAAAAAGACGATCGGGTTGAGTGTCACTGCCAGGGCTTTATATTGTGCAAAGCGCCAAATTAATTTGCTCGCTGCCACCGACATGGTGTCTAGAGTGGTAGCTGCTAAATTATTTTCCGAAGAGCGAGCCTGCACCAGCGCATTGATCGCAATCAGCGACTGACCTTCTTGCTCCAACAAGTTGAGGATTTTTTGCTTGAGTGGTTCAATCTGGGGGGAGGGTTGTTCCCACTCATTCTTACTCGAACCATCGGTGTATTCTGTCCGTACCTGCAATGGGGCTGGATCTGCTGCCACCATGACGACTTCATCTGCCGACAGCAAGCGATGTAGCATTTCGCTTTTTTGCTGATCCAATTCATTACTCAAGCTTTGGAGCTGCTGGTGAATGGTTTGGCGCTCTTGTTCTGGGTAGAGGTCAGACTTGTTGAATACTAAAATCAGGGGCTTGTGAGCTGCGCGCAGCTCATACAGAGCCTGGTATTCTAGCTTGGTAATATCCCCAGCAATAATAAACAAAATTAGATCCGCTTGAGCGGCAATTTGTTGCGCCATTTGCGCTCGGCTTTCCCCATCAATTTCATCGAGTCCCGGCGTGTCAATGAGATCGATTTGGATGTGGGGTTGCGGTTGCCAGCGCACCGATCGCGGAAACTTGGTCACCCCATTGAGTGGTCCAATCTCTAAGACTTTTTCGCCGATCAGGGCATTGAGAACCGCTGACTTGCCTCTACTCACTAAGCCAAAGGCGGCAACGCAATAAATTCCTTGGTCGAGTTTTTCTAGAGTACTAGTGAGGATCTTTAACTCAGCTTGCAGATCCACTGATGGGCTATTTTGATAACGAGATAAGCTATGGCGCAGACTGGCGCGAGCTAAATCAGACCGATGCTGGCTCGTTAGATCGGTCACAGGAGCTGGTATTAAATCAGGGGAAGATGGCTCAGAATTACTCACAGCAAATCTCCCTGCACCAAAACTGCCGCCAATTGCTGGGATAAACCAATAATGCGGGCACAGCTTTCGGCGTGCCAGATCTTAAATTTGCTATTGATATTGCCAGCAATCAGCGGTCCGATCAAATAGAAGTTTTGATGAGCCTCAAAATTTTGGTCAACATCAAAGCCATTCTTGGAATCATTTGGCGTACAAATGCCCCGCTTAATTAAATTTTTGATTAAGGTCGAAGATGACTTTGTTAAGTCTTGAAAGCCAGCACAATTGATCACGATCGACACCGGGGTGGGAAATATTTGCGGGTCTGGACTATGCCCATTGGTAAATTCAAATCCTTGCTGTCCATTACTTAATAATAGGGTTCTCACAAACTTGCCGGAGAGCAACTCTAATTTACCGATGCTGATCAAGTCTTCTACTATATCGAGATATTCTGTCCCAGCGCGTCTTTGGAATTTGCCGATCTCCACGCCATACCCGGTCACGAATAGCTTTTGCTCGGCTAGCGAGAGTTTTTGCAGAGCATTAATCACATTTCTGGAAATGACAGCATAGGTACTACCAATAGTTTCCTGTTGTGCTAGAGCCGCAGCTACATCTTTTTCTACTGCTGCTAAAATTTTCTGTGCCGTAGGCTCGGCTGATTGGATTAAAGCCTGGAGATGTTGAGGCTCGTATTTTGTTGAAGTGGTCGCTGGACAGATCCGGTGAGGGAAGGCGGCGTTGGGAGAAATAACAATAAAATTGTTAATTAAACTCAAGATTTTGGGGTTGTTGTTTAAGCTATAGATTGTTTCTAAAGCACTGGCATTAGAGCCGACAATCAGGACTTGGTTTTGCTGTGGATCGGGAGATTTTCGCAGTATTTCATCAATCCGGTCAATGTTGGAATTTTGGGATGGCTCGTACATGTTTTCGATGTAACAAAACTCCCCGGCTACGGTGGCAGCTGGCTGGTTGCCTTTATTGGGGGGACTACCAATTGCTAGTACGACCTTTTTGGTGGTGAGGAATGCCTGTTGATCATGGGTGGTATTGACCTTGATCCGATAGCAATCATTAACTAATTCGATATCTACAGCATCAACGGCTAGTAGACGACATTCCACCACCTCTCTAGCCTCTTGCAACAGTCGATCGATCCGCTCTTTTAAATACAAGCCAACGGTGAAGCGGGGGATAAATAGTTCGTCCCAAAGACCAGCGGACATCTCTGGCTCGTGGCGGCTAACCCATTTGTTGGCCAATAGCCCCATTTTTTGCTCCGGTGTATCAAATACCCAGTGGTAATTCTGACTGAGCCAGTGCTTAAAATTATCTAACTCTGGCTGGGGAAAAAATTCTTTGAGAGAGGAGATAATTAAAGAATGCTGTCCGGTGCGGTGGCCGTAAGCAACACCTGTCCAGAACTCCCCGGACTTGTCCAGGATAGCCAAGCGCACTGCTTGCTGCGGGGGTTGTTGGAGAAGTAACGAAACATAGTTAATGACAGTATAGGAACACGATACTCCCGAACCAATTATGGCCACATCATATTCTGGATTTAAATACAGACCACTGGATTGAGGGTCGTCAAAACTCTCTGCCATTACACTTGAATTGGGCATATTAGCTATTGCTTAATCGGCATTTTTACACCTACCATCTATAATACTTCGTGGAATATTAGGTTGGCAAGCAGGTGAACGAAAATACTCGGTTTATGTATTTGTATGGAGCTGGCGGTCATTCTAAGGTTATTACCGATATCTTACAAAGTTTGGGCATTGCGGTTATTGGTGTATTTGATGACCAACCCGCTGGCGCTAAATTGAAGAGTATGGCGATCGATTCTGGGATTCGGATTCAGGGTGAGGGCTTTCCGGAGTTGGATGCCCCGTTGATTATTAGTGTCGGAGACAATGCGCGGCGAGCCGAGTTGGCGGGGATGATCAATGCCACTTATGGTCAGGCTATTCATGGCACTGCCATTATTTCGGCGAAGGCTGTGATTGGTGTCGGCACGGTTATTTTACAGGGTGCGATCGTCCAATCCTCGGCACAAGTCGGTAAGCATGTTTTAGTTAATACCGCTGCCAGTATCGATCATGACAATGTGATTGGGGACTATGCTCATATTTCGCCCCATGCGACTCTGTGTGGCCATGTGCAGGTGGGTGAAGGCACACATATTGGGGCGGGGGCGATTGTGATACCTTCGATTCGGATTGGTCGCTGGTGCTCGATCGGCGCTGGCGCGGTGGTCATTCGCGATATTCCTGATTTTGCGACGGCGGTGGGTAACCCAGCTAGAGTAATTAAGATCAAAGGAGAACGGGTGTAAAAATGAGAACAAAATGAGTAAAAGTACTTTTGGCTATAGCTTCTAGTAATATTGTGGGGACTTGGTAATCCTTGATTTGCTAAATAATGCTAGAAGCTTTTACTGCTGCCTTACTATTAATTACCGCCTCGGAGTTGGGGGATAAAACCTTCTTTATGGCCGTGATTTTAGCTACTCGCTATCCCAAAAAGCCAGTATTAATCGGTGTGGTCGGGGCACTAGCGACCATGACTATTCTGTCGGTGGGGATTGGACAGTTTTTGACTTTGTTGCCCCAGTTGTTAGCTCAACATCTGCCCTCCAGCCTGCTAGGGATTACCCATATTTCCATGCAGCAAGTTGCTGCTTTGCTATTTTTCTTGTTTGGTCTCAAGCTATTGTACGAATCACGGCAAATGTCTGCCCAGACGGATGTGGCGGTGAGAGCGGCGGCCGCAGAGGCGGTAGCGGCTGGGGATGAAAAGTTTCGGCAACGCCATGCGACTGGGAAAATTGTCATGGAGAGTTTTGTGCTCACTTTCATAGCGGAGTGGGGCGATCGCACTCAAATTGCTACAGTCACCCTGGCAGCGGCTCACCCCGCTAGCGGTGTCGTTCTAGGTGGGATTGTGGGACATGCCATCTGTTCATTAATTGCTGTTTGGGGTGGTCAGGCGATTGCTGGCAAAATCTCGGAAAAGACGATTACAATCGTGGGCGGCATGCTGTTTATTTTATTTGCGGTGTTGGCCATCTGGCCAGGAATTTGATGATGCTGATCCGTGAAAAAATTGGTTTTTATTTAGAGGACATGGAAACTCCGATCGGGAAGTGGCTTAACCTAGTCATTACTGGTTTGGTGTTGATTTCGACGGGCACCTTTGTGGCGGAGACCTATGCGCTGGAGCCAGCGCTGGCCAATTTTTTGCACCAACTAGATAGCGTCATTATGGTGGTCTTTACGATCGAGTACATCCTGCGCTTAGTTGTAGCTAAAAATCCCTGGCAGTATGTGTTTAGCTTTTATGCTCTCATTGACTTTGTAGCTATCTTCCCATTTTTGTTCGGAATATTTGATGCCAGCTTTTTACGGGTATTTCGCTGGTTCCGAATTCTGCGCTTGATTCGGTTTATTGAAGGCAAGACAGCTTTTGGTAATCTCGATCGACAAGATAGTTTGGTCGTCACGCGGATTGTCTTTACGCTGTGCTCTATCATCTTTGTCTATTCTGGTTTGATTTACCAAGTAGAGCATCCGGTGAATCCACAGATGTTCGGCACTTTTTTTGATGCGATTTATTTCTCGGTGGCCACCATGACCACTGTGGGATTTGGGGATATTACCCCCATTTCAACGATGGGGCGATTGCTGACAGTTTTGATGATTCTGACCGGGATTGCGCTGATTCCTTGGCAGTTGGGAGATTTGGTGAAGCAAGTGGTAAAAAGTAGCAACAAGGTGGCCAAGGCTTGTTCTAAATGTCAGTTGGCCAGTCACGAAACCGATGCCTTATTTTGTAAATGTTGCGGCACTGAGCTGTGCTGAGGCCATTTATTGCTATCCAACCAAGCGATCAATTCATCCATTCCTTGAAAATCTAAAGCAGCATCAAGTAAATCCTCAAGCTGAGAAACTGAAAGAGCTTCCAACCTTTCCTGAACATCAGTCCCCAACGAACCAACTCGTCGATTCAGTACCCGGAGCACTGATTTAAGAGTCGCCTTTTGTTCTCCCTGCTCAATTCCTTGTTCCATCCAGCTAGTAACAATTTGCATAACCTGCTCCTTTTCATTACCTACTTTGATTTTAGCAACTTCCTGCTCAAACTCTATGACCTCCATAGGATTGAGATAGAGATAACTATCCACAAATCCACTGAGCATCGATACTCCAGGGCAAACGCATCAAATTACTAGAATAAAACTCTAATCAGATAGTCATTGTCCATTGCAGCATGATACCTCTTCAATCGAATGCTTTTTTTCAGAGTCGTATCTCTCTTCAATAGTCCTAGAGTTTGTCTTCTCATCGTTCCAAAGTTTTCAGGCCCATAACCTGTGCGGATTCGTGATTTATTAGACGACAATTAACACTTGGGGTTGGCTCAATTG
This sequence comes from uncultured bacterium, assembly GCA_964247125.1. Taxonomy (GTDB): domain Bacteria; phylum Cyanobacteriota; class Cyanobacteriia; order Cyanobacteriales; family Chamaesiphonaceae; genus JAAFHZ01. The sequence goes on along the minus strand of CAXTSZ010000084.1, from coordinate 1,968 downwards.
GTATCGTCGGTTAGCTAAAGACTATGAAACTTTGCCAGAAACTTCTGAAACTTTTATCTACGTAGCTATGATTCGTCTCATGCTACTACGACTAGCGTAGTCTTTGACTTTTCAGATGCCCTCTGAGCTCGACTTTATCCATTTTGAATCCGGGGGCATCGTCAGTGTTGGCTGGATTGTAGACATACTCTCAAACTTTTCAGATATCTATCGTTGACACTGATATCAAGAAAAGTCTTGAGAAAATCTGATAGCCCATAACTGTTACCCATTAGGGGTTTCGGAAAATGGATAAAGTCGAGAAAAAATTCAAGAAGCCCAACGTTCATGGTCAGCAGCGGCAGATAATCTTTGCCTCGCCACCAAGATCTCAATACCGTCCGCTTCACCAGGGTTGTTAGACCACGCCTCATCGATCGTCTTTGCACATAATCACAGCGCTTCAATCTTGACGAGACCGCCCTCAACATTATCGGCCTGCAAACGATATCCGCGTAGTATTGCCAATCCCATCAGGGGTTCCGTTTCTGACTCGGCAATATCGATTGAGCGATACTGACCATCCCAGATTACAGTTCCAGTGTAAAAGTCAAACAGGGTTTTGCTACCATCCCCCAAGGTTGCTATGTTGGAAGTCCTCCAAGGCAATCCAAGACGAACAATGATTTCAGAGGGTAAAGACAAGAATCCATCAAATCCGGTGTCAATGACGGTATTGACAAACTCTCGTTTCCCATTCGAGTTCCCGACCACAAGGGAAAGTATTAGTTCATGACGGAAATTAACAACTCCATGAATCATTAATCTTTCTTCAGACTCCTCGTTCCAAAATGATAGACCGCATTGTGCCCAATCCGAAGCGTCCAAGGTTGGGCATCAGGCTGGCGTTCAAACAGCCGATCGGTTGCGCCCATGACCGTTTCATCAACCTCAAAATCTCCCGTTTCAATGTCGATCGCAACGATTTTTCCTTTATTGCCAGCTTCGACTTGTTCCCGAATGCCAGACTCATAGAGGTCTTGGCCACGTTGAGCTAACTCTTCTTTGCTGTGACGGCGTTGGCGCACTATCATTGAAGTCAAACCTCTCAAAAGCAAACATCGTTATCTGCTAATTCTAGCTTAGAGGTTGCGATCGTGGCATCTGAATAGTCACATGGTCTGAGGTGATGAACGGCACAATGTCTCTCGAACTTCATTACAGACGATCGCTACGAATTATTTTGATGCCCAGCGATTTATGAACAGTGCGATGACCGATACGGATTACCCAAGGCTGGGCATCGGGGACACGCTCATAGAGGCGATCGGTGGCGGCGATCGTGTTATCAGCCAGTTCAAAGGCTCCGGTTTCGATGTCGATCGCCACAATCTTGCCATGATTACCTTCTTCTACTTGCGATCGAATCTGCGACTCATAGAGCGCATCGCCTCTGTGGGCAAATTCTTTTTTGCTAAATCGGGGTTGTCTGACTGCCATGAGAGTTTGACCTCGCTGCGACTTCACTCCTTCATTTTAGCTTGGAGTCGCGATCGATTGATTGTGTCAATGTTGGTCAAAGCCTGAGTTAAGCCGCCCCGCATTTGCAACTTTGCGCACAATAGCTGTGTGTAATTGGCCAATCGTCAAGTCACGGACGATGTGATTGGGAGTGCCGCCTATGCGTCCGATTAGTGAGCCGATACCTAGCAGGTCGAAACCCTCCGAAGAAAACAGATACTCATTGGGTGAAAGTGAAAAGGTTGTGCGATAGCCGTCATCTGGATTGGCTAATGCGACACCAAATTCCTTTGCAACCGCTTTCAGCAGTTCTTCACCATCATCTCCAGTAACACCAAGATCAGATTCTAGACGGGTTTCAGAGCGAACTACGAATTTGTTGCTCATGCCAGTCCAAGCACGAACAAAGTTTGCAACATCAAGTAGTGACGGTTCTGGCATCTGAAATACTATCTACGAGGTCTAACG
>CAXTSZ010000083.1:4803-12978 GCA_964247125.1 uncultured bacterium | reverse complement strand
AGGTCTTGGCCAGGATCGCAGCTTGAGTGCGATCGCGTAAATTCAACCGACTCAACAAATTAGTCACATGGTTTTTGACAGTGCCCTCCGAGATATATAGTTGCTGGGCAATCTCCCGGTTATTAGCACCAATTGCGATCAGCTTTAACACCTCTAGTTCGCGGGGGGTGAGTTCGGCTAACTCTGAGGGCAGCACAATTTTAGCTTCCTGAACGCGGCCAGCAATCACCTTGGCCATCATGCCTGGTGCCAGATGGGTGTAACCGCGATCGACAGCCCGAATCGCCGCCGCAATTTCTTCCGAAGGGGTGTCCTTGAGCAGATAACCTTTCGCACCATGTTCGATGGCGGCTGATACATAGGTGTCATCGTCAAAGGTAGTAAGTACTAATATATTGACCTGGGGAAATTGCTGACAAATTTCCTTGGTGGCCGTCACGCCATCCATCACGGGCATCCGAATATCCATCAATACCACTTGTGGCTGAAGGGCTTGGACTAGATCGATCGCCACTTGCCCATTCTCGGCTTCACCAATAATCTGTAAATCAGGCTCCAGCTCCAACAAAGCTTTTAACCCTTGGCGAATCAGGTTTTGATCGTCTACCAGCAGAATCTTAATCATATGATCACCTTTATTTTGTAATCTCGGAGAGCTGATCGGTAATCAAAGGAATGATAGCCACAATCTGACAACCGCAATCGGGCGCACTGATCAGCTCAAACTTACCCTGTAATGATAGTACTCGTTCACGCATTCCTTGCAGACCAAATCCGGTGGTGTTGTTGGTGGGGATAAAGCCCCGGCCATTGTCGCTCACCCGCAACTCTAGCTCAGTTGGCCGGGTGTGGATTTCCACGATCGCTTCACTGGCTTGGGCGTACTTGCTAATATTGGTGAGAGCTTCTTGAATAATTCGGTAGATGGTGGTAGCTGTGGGCTGTGGTAGATGGGCTGGCAGATCGATCGCTACTGATGGTTGGAGATAGTTAGACAACTTAAATTCATCGGCTAATTTTTGGATAGCGGTAGACAAATCCTGATTGTGGAGCGGGTCAGTCCGCATTGCTGACACCGATTGCCGGACATCGCGTAAGGCGATCGAACCGAGTCGTTTGGCTTCAGTCAAAACTTCGCGAGAGCGCTCGGGCTGGATCTGGGATAGTTTAACAGCCATTTCTAAATGTAAATTGAGCGCTGTCAGGGAATGGCCGAGAGAGTCATGAATTTCGCGGGCAATGCGATTACGCTCTTGCAAGCTACCAATTTCTTGGGCTTTGAGGGCATAGCTACGAATTTGTTGATTGGCGATCGCTAGTTCTTCTTTGGCTTGCTTCTCGGCCAAAATGCGATCTAATAGCAATTGGAGGCTCAGTAATATGCCCCCAAATAAAAACACAAAACCCCACCGAAACCCATCACGATCGCCCCGGCGATTGGCTGATAGTGCTTGTGGGGAATCGGTTCTCGTAATTTGTGCCGGACTATTACCGCCTCTGCCTACATGATTATGCAGGCGATGGGGCGGGAATAGATGCATGGTCATTAAATACAAGCCAAAGATGCCGCCAGTAATCCATAGCCGATATTGCCTACTAAAGATTAAAGAACTGCGAATTACGACAATAAGATAGAGCCAGCCCACCGGACGCATCCCTACATAAGCGGCTATCAAAATCGGAATAATTTGGGCAATAGTATAGACAATCTTGATGGCTAATTTACCCGCAGGCAAACGCAAACCCATCACCGCCAACAACACGACAATGCCAATATTGAGCCAAGCCGGTTGACTTTCTAAGGGAGAGGCCGATTGACGAGGCGACACTTCTAGTGCCATCACTACCGCAAACAAAATCCACTCAATATACAGTAATAGTCGGAGGGGATGGCGCATGGAAAATGCAAATTGCAAAATTTAAAATGGGTAAAATTTCATCTTGCTTATAACATAGCTTCATTTTGGCGAGATCGATCGTTACCTTAGTCATGCTTTAAAGAGCTGCGAAGCATGACAGTAGTGGATAAGGGGCGAGTATGATCATGACCTTAGCTGGATGTGGAAGCAGGGGCAAAATTAATAAGATAATGTCATGGAAATTAAACCTACATCCACCTCAAACCACCCGAATCTCATCATGATTAACAAGCTAGCTAAATTACTTCCTCTCTTAGTAATTGCCTTTGCGGTGCCGACCTTAGCGGCTAGTAATTACACCAGTCCTGATCATGCTCATCGTCAGATTGTTGCTGGTCATATGGCCAAACATCTGGGCGATCTAAATCTTACGCCTGAGCAAAAGACCAAAATGCAACAACTACGGACGGCTACCCGCTCTCGACTGGATGCTGTCCTCACCCCTGAACAACGCCAAAAAATCCAGCAAACGAAAGGCCAGCGTCCGGCTAAAAAGCAAGGTGAGTATGGTGCTAACTTAACAGCAGATCAAAAAGCTAAAATCAAAGCTATTCGTCAAGCTAGTCGCGATCGCCAGCAAGCAATTTTGACCCCTGCGCAACAAGCTCAACTGGGTCAAGGCGGGGAAAACAGGGGCAAAGGTCGTTGGGCGAAACTGAATCTGACCCCTGAGCAAAAGACTAAAATGCAACAATTGCGGGCAGAAACTCGCGCTCAAATGGATGCTATCCGTACTCCTGAGCAGCAACAACAAGCGAAGACTCGCCGCGAATGGCATCGTGGTATGAAAGACACCTGGAAAGGTCTGAACTTGACTGCTGATCAAAAAGCCGAAATGAAAGCTATTCGCTCATCTAGCGAGCAGCAGTTCAATGCAATTTTGACTCCCGCACAGCAGGCCCAACACCAAGCTCATCATCACCGGGGTGGTAGACATCACCGTATGTAGTCATTAAAAAGGAGGCGATCGATTTAGATCTGCCTCCATGTCATGCTTTCATTTTTTTAGTGTCTGTCGTAGCGGTCATAGCGATCGCGATATCCGTCATGTCCGCGATATTCATCATGACCACGGTATTCGTCATGCCGACGATATCCGTCATATCCGCGATGGTGTTTGCGGGCATAGTATTCATGGCGACGGCGTTCGGCTTCTCTCGCTCTTTCGATCGCTAGGCGACGATGATATTCGATGCCGCGATGGTGATCTGGCTGATCGCCAAAGATGACCGCGATTTGAGCATATTGGTTATTAGCTGCCTGCGGCACAGCTGACTGGGTAGTCATGGCTTGCGCCTGCGGTGCAATAGAGATTGCTGTGAGCAACCCGATCGCTAGAGGGGTGAATTTGAACATGGGTGCGTCCTGATTGAATAATTTAAAGTAAGTCATACCACTTCAACTGTAACTTGAGCGCCTGCTGAAATCATCTAGCTAACGTAATGCTTATATTTAGCGGCACTGTGACTAAAGTCACGTCTGAATGGGGAGCGTCTGGTGACACTAGCACAAATAGTCTTGTAATGCTTTGACCTCTAAAGGCTGGGACTGCAAAGATCTAATAGCCGCCGCCGTTGCCTTGGCTCCCGCTAATGTCGTCACGATCGGGACTTTGTAGGTCAGAGCTGTGCGCCGAATCAGTCGCCCATCCGCTTGGGCTTCCTCGCCGGAGGGCGTGTTCACAATCAGCTGAATCTGCTTGTTTTTAATCACATCGGCGACATTAGGTCGGCCTTCGTGTAGTTTCAAGATCAGTTCCACTTCTAAGCCGTGGGCTTGTAATACCTGGCGTGTCCCAGCGGTTGCAATAATCTGAAAACCTAGATCAATGAGGTCGCGGGCGATCGGCACCACTTTTTCTTTATCGCGATCGTTGGTAGAGATAAACACTTTCCCCGCAAGGGGTAAATGCTGACTAGCCGCCAATTCGGCTTTGGCATAAGCGCGACCAAAATCCACATCAATGCCCATGACTTCGCCCGTCGATCGCATCTCCGGCCCTAAAATAGTATCAGTACCCGGAAACTTCTCAAAAGGCAGTACGGCTTCTTTGACCGCAATATGCTTAGGAATCACTTCGGCGGTGTAATTTAAGTCTTGCAGAGTTTCTCCGGACATCAACCGAGCGGCATAGCCAGCTAATGGTACGCCGGTGGCCTTGGCTACAAAGGGCACTGTCCTGGAAGCACGGGGATTGGCTTCTAGAATATAAACCTGGTCGCCCTGCACCGCAAACTGAATATTCATTAAGCCAATCACTTTGAGGGCTTTGGCAAGTTGTACTGTCCAGTCTCGAATGGTGGCCACAACTGGATCGGAGAGAGACATATAAGGCAGCGCACAGGCCGAGTCCCCGGAGTGAATACCGGCTTGCTCGATATGTTCCATAATGCCGCCAATCACTACGGCACCAGTGGCATCAGCGATCGCATCTACATCTACTTCGATCGCATTCTCCAAGAAATGGTCGATCAAAATTGGGTGATCGGGTTCTACCTGGACGGCGTAAGTCATGTAGCGTTCTAGCTCGGCATCAGAATAGACAATTTCCATTGCTCGCCCACCTAACACATAGGAAGGCCGTACCACTACAGGATAGCCGATCCGATTGGCCACTATCAGGGCTTCTTCAAAGCTTCTGGCCATGCCATTTTCGGGTTGCTGAATATTCAATTGCCGCAGTACTTTATCAAACTTTTCCCGATCTTCAGCCATATCGATCGAGGCTGGCGAGGTGCCCCAAATCTTGGTAACTACTTCCGGGTGCTGCGTGAGATATTTTTCTAGTGGTACTGACAACTTCAGCGGAGTCTGGCCACCAAACTGCACGATAATCCCCTCCGGCTGTTCCGCTTCGATAATATTCAGCACGTCTTCGCGAGTCAGCGGTTCAAAGTACAGCCGATCGCTGGTGTCGTAGTCTGTCGAAACTGTTTCGGGGTTAGAGTTGACCATGATCGTTTCAAAGCCTTGGGCGCTGAGGGCGTAAGAAGCATGGCAACAGCAATAATCAAATTCAATCCCCTGGCCAATCCGGTTGGGGCCACCGCCTAAGATCATTACTTTGCGGCGGCTGGACGGGAAGACTTCGCTTTCTTCTTCGTAGGTGGAGTAGTAATAGGGGGTGGTCGCGGCGAATTCGGCGGCGCAAGTATCCACGAGCTTATAAGCTGGCACCACATTGAGCGCCTTCCGGTAACTACGGACAGCATCTTCGGTAGTGTGGGTGGCATAGGCAATCTGCCGATCGCTAAACCCCTGCCGTTTAATCCGCCACAGCTCATCGCGATCGAGCGCAGTTAGTTCTTGATTTTGTAGCGATTTTTCGGTTGCCAACAAATCAGCTAGCTTATCTAAGAACCAAGGATCGATCGAGGTTAGCTCATGAATTTCCTCAACAGTTAACCCCAGCAGCATGGCGTGGCGCAAGGTAAATACTTGTTCCGGATTGGGGGTACGCAGTTGGGCTTTGACTTGTTCGATCGTCGGCAGAGTTTCATCCCGATCGCATCCCCAGCCAAAATGACCAGTTTCGAGCGATCGCAAAGCTTTTTGGAAAGATTCTTGAAAAGTCCGGCCAATGGCCATCGCTTCACCCACCGACTTCATTTGGGTCGTGAGATTGGATTGGGAACCCGGAAATTTCTCAAAGGCGAAGCGCGGAATTTTGGTAACGACGTAATCGATGGTCGGTTCAAAAGAAGCAGGGGTTTGCTTGGTAATGTCGTTGGGAATTTCGTCGAGGGTGTAGCCTACTGCTAACTTGGCAGCTAGTTTGGCGATCGGGAAACCCGTGGCTTTGGAAGCTAACGCCGAACTGCGGCTCACGCGGGGATTCATCTCAATCACAATGAAGTCGCCATTCACTGGGTTCACGGCAAACTGAATATTGGAACCGCCAGTTTCCACCCCAATTTCGCGAATAATTTTAATCGAAGCATCGCGTAGCCGTTGATATTCTTTATCCGTTAGGGTTTGGGCGGGTGCTACGGTAATCGAATCGCCAGTATGGACACCCATGGGGTCGAAGTTCTCGATCGAGCAAATAATCACCACATTATCGGCTAGATCGCGCATCACTTCTAGCTCGTACTCTTTCCAGCCCAACAGAGATTTCTCAATCAGGATCTGATCCATCGGCGAAGCATCAATCCCAGTTTGCGCTAGCACCTCAAACTCTTCTTGGTTGTAGGCAATACCGCCACCAGTGCCGCCCATCGTAAAGGCGGGTCGGGTAATGAGGGGATAGCTGCCAATCTGGGTCGCCACTGCTTGGGCTTCGGCCAAGGTGCTGGCAATGCCTGAAGGACACACGGGCACGCCGATTCTAGCCATAGCTTCTTTAAAGAGCAGCCTATCTTCGGCCATCTCGATCGCGGGTAGTTTCGCACCAATCAATTCCACATTGTATTTTTCTAGCACGCCGCTTTTGGCGAGGCTAACGGCCAAGTTTAGTGCTGTTTGACCACCCATAGTCGGCAGGATGGCATCAGGGCGCTCTTTAGCAATAACTTTTTCGACTAGTTCGGGCGTGAGTGGCTCAATGTAGGTGCGATCGGCTGTTTCGGGATCGGTCATGATCGTAGCGGGGTTGGAATTGACCAATATCACCTGATATCCTTCTTCCCGCAGGGCTTTACAAGCCTGGGTTCCAGAGTAGTCAAACTCGCATCCTTGACCAATTACAATCGGTCCAGAACCGAGAATCAAGATTTTCTGTAAGTCGGTGCGGCGCGGCATGAGTTTCTACTGTGCTGAAATCCGCTTTATTTTAACCCACGCGCAGGGCTTTTAAAATTATTGCATCAATGGACAAGTAGAACCTACATGTGTCATGCGTGCCAGCAGAACCTACTAAAAGTATTTAAGCAAGTTGTACAATATTAATGTACAACTTGAAATATCCATCATGTCTAATTCTGAGATAACGTATTCCCACGCCCGTGCCCATTTGGCAGAAGTACTCGATCGGGTGGGTCAAGACCAAGAAATTATTACCATCACGCGCCGGAATCAACCAGACGTTGCGATCATTGCTGCTGATGAACTATCGAGCTTGTTAGAGTCAGTATATCTGCTGCGCAGCCCAGCCAATGCCAAACGCTTATTCCGATCGATGGAATGGGCAAAGTCAGCAGAGGCTATTCCCCAGACTTTAAGTGAATTACGCCAGGAGATTGCTCTTGAGCCGTAAGAAACAGACAAAGGGGTCAGAGCCAACACCAACAACTTACTTTTTTCCGGTTTTTAGCCCGGACTTTAGAGCCGATTTACGGTGGTGGTACCGACAAGAACCGAAGAAAGCCGACCGGATCATGGATTTGATCACTGATGTTCTGGATGGCGATCCTTTTAACGGCTTGGGCAAGCCAGAGCCATTGAAGTATGTTTCTGAATCTAATACTTGGTCTAGGCGAATTGATTTAGAGCATCGCCTAGTTTATCAAGTTGACCAAAACCGGATTGTCTTCTTACAAGCTCGTTATCACTATGAAGATAGTTAATTGCAGAATCTTCTATTAGAAAAGCCTGGTATTCACTTCGGGGTTCTACTTTGAGTATAACTACAACCAAAAACTTTCAGGGACAATTCAAATAACTTGGCGTGTCTTTGACTTGAAGAAAGCTTTGATAGCAGTCTTGCCACGGACTAAGCCCTCGATGAGGATTGAACTCATGACCTCTTCATTACCAGTGGGTAAAATCATTTTTTACGCCAAATCACTGACTGACGATCGTCAATTTAACCTGGCGGTGCTGGTGGCAAAATCGGGAGTAGGTATTTAACAAATATTACCGTCAATGCAGCCAGTGCGGCTAATGCTGTTCCTCGAAAGATAAAGCCCCAAAATCCCAACTTAGTCCGTTCATCTAGCTGATCGATTTTGCCCTCTAACTTGGCCTCAACAGTATTAATCTGTCCCCTCAGTTCTGCAAAGCCTACGCTCGTCTCTTCTCGTGATGTCGCGAACTTGGTATCAATGTTTGCGAACCCTACTCGCATCTCTTCGCGCAGTCCACTAACTGATATGGCTAGATCGGCGATCGCCTTGGTATTAGCTTCAATCGCTGTCTTGATTTCTCTAATATCTGTATCCGTGGCGGCTGTCATGTTAGCCTCAAAGTAGAACTATGTTTGCTTCGATTCTTCTTACGAAGACGATTCTCGAACGCGCTGCTGTTAACAGTCTTTCGATCGGATCGATTCCTCGATCGTCTCTACCGAAAGATAAAGCTTCATCGGATCGTCAGGAAA
>CAXTSZ010000083.1:0-4703 GCA_964247125.1 uncultured bacterium | reverse complement strand
TCGATTCCTCGATCGTCTCTACCGAAAGATAAAGCTTCATCGGATCGTCAGGAAATTCAATGAATCCGTGTCGCTGATAAAAGATTGCTGCGTCCTGGTTAATAGCATCAACCACAACCGCGAAACTTGCCAGTTGCTTCGAGAGTTCTAGTGATCGCTTCAAGGCATCAGCTATCAACAAATTACCATATCCCTTGCCCTGATACCCTGAATCTACAGCCAATCGTCCGAGTAGAACCGCTGGTAGTAGCGGGTACCTTGGCAGTTTCTTCGAGATCGAAGCTTCAATCTCATCCATTGCGATCGAGTAAGACGATAAGCAGTAATACCCCAATACTTGGCGTTCTGGTGAGTCAGTCAGTACATAAGGTGTGGATACCCGCTTCTTGAGTTCCTGCGATGCTCTGGTCTTGATGTAATCATCCAAACTATCCACACCGCAGTTAAACGACGATCGATCATGCTTGTTGAGCATTTCGATACTAAGAGACATTACCAATTTCCTGCTGATGCCGTTTCATTGCGGCTTTGAGTGCCGATGTCGGTGCGGGTGGATTGAGTAACGCCTCAGCAAATGCCCTGCTAGCCTCTGCACTGAGTTTAAGTACGTTGTGATTAGCGATCGTACTATCCGCCGCCTCTCTTGCGCTTTTTACCAGAAACTCACATAGGGTAATATTTTCAATGTCCGCCGCTGCCTGAAACTTTGCTTTCAACTCTGGTGCTATTCGTGCTTCAATTCTGACGATCTGCTCGGTTGCCATTGGTTTAAATGTGAACTATCAATAATGAGTATATTCGGCTATTTGCCGAACTGTCAAGCAAGGTAGCTGAACCAATTGCTTCTGTTGTTAGTGTGCTAGTTCATCTCCATTGTTGATGCTGTTTAAGTACTCGATCGCTAACCGAAACCGACTGTTAGAAGCCCCGGTATATTTGCCGCCATTGCTATTCAGAAAGCCATTGTCGGCTAAGTATTGACCCAAGCTTTTGCCCTTATGACCAGCAGCTAGACCTTCCATAACATCAGACTTTAGAGGTGGATCTTTCTCCAGTCTGTTGATCGTATTGGGTCTGCCTAAGGCATTGCTCTCTGTTCTTTTTACATTTGTCTCAGTTACAAGAATTTACTTTCCACTTGTAAAAGATCTCACTTTTTCTTACTTACAGTCCGTAACGTTTTTGATATATTAATATCGTAAATTCACTAGGATAAAAATATTGATAAATGCCAACATTTTCTAGTACATGAGATCGATCATTAAGTATTCTTCAATCCAAGGCAACACTTAAAATATAGTTCACAAAAATTCAAAATTTTCGAGCTGTGCTGATTTTTCTTACAATTTATTGAGAAAGGAGTCCGTCATGAAAAAAAAATTAATGTCGCTTTTATTTTCGATCGTCTTTATGATTCTCACTTGGATAAGTTCCTCCACAATAGCGCTTGCAGCTTGCAATCCAGATAATTTTCCTGGTGGATCATGCACAAGAAATGGTCGTCCAGGAACTCTGGAATGCTTTGGAGGAAGACCCGTGTGTGTACTTGATGATATACCTCCTCCACCCCCCAAAGTATGTCCCTTTGGAGCAGATCAATGTTTGCAAGGGTTTGTATGGCGGGAAGCATTTCCGGGTGATCATGTTTGTGTTAGTGGGGCTACTCGGACACAGACAGCCAATGATAATGCTCAAGCTGCTGCGAGAAGAGATCCCAGTTGTAGACCATAGATTGAAATATATTTAAAATCTCACCTAAAAGCCAGATACAAAGATATTTTAGGTGAGATTTTTAAAAAATTGAGAACTAATCCAGCTTGTTTTCACTGGCTAGATTTTCAAATAAATTCCGACATGCAAAATTTTCATAGTCATTTTATACAATAAACAAAAGAGAAATTTTGTCTATCAAACGCATGAAATCATTTGTTTTTACAGTGATTTTATTTTCCATACTCCTATTCATCGCTTTGCCTCTAGATGCTATCGCTTTGCCTCTAGATGCTATCGCTTCTTCAAGTACTGATATTTATGCAGAGGAACAAATATTACAAACAATCCGTAAGCATCCAGAAGCTATTGTGGAGGCCGTTCAACTTTACAACCAACAGCAAGAAAAACAGCAAAACCAACTTCTAAAAGATTTTTCCCAGTCAATAAAATTGAAACCCGTCGAAACCTTGGGTGACTCACCAAGAATAGGATTAACAGATTCAAAAATAATCTTAGTTGAATTTTCAGATTTTCAATGCCCCTATTGTTTTGAATTCTATAGAACCTTGAAAAAGTTTTCAACAGACCATAGTAGGCAGATATCCATAGTGTATAAACATCTTCCAATTGAGAGTATTCATCCAGAAGCTTTATCTGCTGCCAAAGCCGCTTGGTCAGCGGGGGAACAAGGAAAATTCTGGGACTATCATGATGCACTTTTTGAGCAACAGAAAAATTTGAGTGAGGGTCTATATCTGAAGATCGCTAAATCATTAAAATTAGATATCTCTAAATTCAATCATGATAGAATCTCACCAGCAGCTGCCTCTGCCATTCAAAAGGATATTAATCTGGCGAGAAAGTTAAAGATCTCTGGTACTCCATTTTTTATCATGGGTACTGAATATGTTTCTGGAGCTGCTTCGTTAAGTAAATTAGAAGAAATATTTGATCGGGCTTCACTTTAATTTTCGGGATAAATTCATTGATCTAAGGAGTTTCCTATGCCTGGAGTAATTAATGCCCTTGACTTCTTGAACGAGGAGCAACGTCGACAAGTAACGGGCAGAACCCTTGTCGATTCGGTAGCCACAGAACTGAACGCCGCCACTGTCGAGGCGATCTGTCGTAAAGCCGATCTATATATTCCAGCAGGACTGTGGATTATCGACGCCACTGGCACAACAAGTCAGCGTGATCCGAAGACGATTGGGTGGACGATCGATATTCTAGCGAACGGATCATTCCGGGCTTTTGGGGACGGCGAGACTACCGTGATTCAGAGACGGGCTGTGCCGTTCATGGGCGAGTCTCCGTGGACAACGAATTTCGCCGATTTTGATTTCCTCGTGCGCATCTTTCCGAACGAGGGGATCTCCATTGAGCTGGACAGTCTACTTCTTGATGGGAATGAACGTAATTGCCCGATCATCGACCCCCGCCCACCGGCAACCACCGACCCCCCGATTTCAACGAGCGAACCGAGACTTCAACAATTCAATGGTGATGGAAACAGAAAAAGCTTCACCTATCAGTTCTCTGGTCCGGAGGACACGGAAAAGGTTCGCTATGGCGTAGTTGTTAGACTCGCTAATGACAGCGAAACACTCCAGACCGCCGCTACTATCACCCGGGACTCCGATCCCGAAAACCCCCACGCCGTCCTTTTTTTCAAGGCTCCTCCTGCTAATTCGAAGGTGTTAATTTTCAACGCATCGAATTTTGAACATTGCGCCAACATTGGATTTGGAAGTGGGTTAGGCATACCTGATTTGGTTCGGTTGCACCGAATAACGATGAAGGGGTGTGTTGGTGATAGTTTTATTGTAAACCGCCAAATTCGACGCCTGGTGGTGACGGACTTTCGGTCAAGTGGGCGTAATCGGCGGCGACGGTTTGATATCTCCTTGAGCCTGGTTCCGATCGTCCACACCGCTATCGACGGATTTGATGGTGATTCATTCGCGAATGAGCCTTCGCGTACGTCGACGGCGGAGAATTCTTCGATATCGTTGGCAAACATGCGTGTCCGGGGGTCGTTTGGACTGTCGTCGGGAAACTCGGATCGTCCGATTCTAGTTACCGGGCGCAATATTGTGTCGCTGGCGCAACACGGCTTTGGGGAACGAGTGAACCAAATTGCCAATGTGTCAGGGACTTTTACCAATTGTGAGTTTGCTGGCTTAGAAGTTATCAAAGAAAGCCGAACGACGTTCCATTCCTGTCGCTTTACCCTGCATCCCGATCTCAAGAAGGGAAACTCAGTTGCCAAGCCTCTGGGGATCAGCCATCTGGCTCCGCAGTTTCGAGCCGACTTCATTGATTGCACGTTCTCGGCTCCAAATCTCACGTTAGGGGAGTACGTCACTATCATTGCCGAACAAACGGCACCGCAACAAATCGAGGAACCGACAACTCAGTTCATTAACTGTCATGGGGTCGAACAACTTGAGAGGTTCGCCGGTGTCGAGGGTTTCATAGTATTGTTCGGGGGTTCTCTCCCAGGCAGAATCTCGGCAGTACGCATTGCGCGCAGCGGTAATCGAGGGGTGCGGTTTATTGGCTTGTACAATCCAGTCGAATGGACATGTACTGCATTGCTGGAAATCGATCGGAGCCTCATGCATGCGATCACCATTGATCTCAGTGGTTCGTTCAACGCTGAACACATTGCTTGTGTCGTATTCGGTCCATCCGAACCCCCTCGTTCGGAACCGCAGATTACATGGACCGGTCAAATTACTGGCTGGTTCGGTATAGATTCTCCAAAGGGTCGCATCCGTGGTATGCCAGGTCTCATTTTGATCAGTGCAGATGACGGACCGTTTCGCTACATTGCCGGGAACGATTCTAAGACCTTCGGCGATACTCGTTACTTTATCCGCTGACGGATACTATTGATAAACTTTGAAGAGAATATCAAATGACTACGGATATACAATAGTCCGGACAATTTTGGGAGGGAGTGGCGAGGAAAGCTACCCAGCGAT
>CAXTSZ010000082.1:0-12990 GCA_964247125.1 uncultured bacterium | reverse complement strand
AAATCACAGGGAATGAAATTCTCATCACAGGTGGAGCTACAGGTATTGGCTTTGCTCTAGCAAATGCTTTTTTAAAGGCAGGAAACCAGGTTGTTATTTGTGGTAGAAATATGGACAAGCTAGATGAAGCGAGTGCTTGTTTACCTGGTGTAAAAACAATCCAGGCTGATGTTTCTACACCAGAAGGTCGGACAGCACTCATCACCGATGCTCTTGCTCATTTGCCCAACTTGAATTTATTAATTAATAATGCTGGAATTTCGCAGCGTATTAATTTGAGTGATACCCCTGCCGAACAGCTCGAAGAAATGCTGCGTAGCGAAATTGAGATCGATTGCATCGCTCCAATTCTTTTGGCGATTCAACTTCGATCGCACCTGAAACAACAACCATCAGCAGCAATTGTAAATGTGACCACTGGTTTAGTCTTTGCACCGAATGCAGCATTTCCATTTTATGTAGTTGCCAAAACTGGGTTACGGGCGTTTACTCAGTCTTTACGGTTGCAGCTTAAAGATTCTCACATCAAAGTTTTTGAAGTGATTCCGCCAATGGTTGATACAGCATTGAGCAAAAGTGCTGGGGCAAAGATTACACCCCAGCAAGTTGCGGTTGAAACGTTGAAAGGAATAGAGCGCGATCGGTTTGAGATCCAGGTTGGAAAAAGTAAAAGTTTAGCTCTGCTTTCACGGATCTCGCCCAGTTTTGCTTTTTCAGTCATTAACAGAAAAGATTAGAGCTTGAAAATTTATGGGCAACCCTACAAACTACTTTACGGAGATTAACTTATGAACAAGACATACAAAGGTAGCTGTCACTGCGGCAAAGTTGTTTTTGAAGCCGACATCGATCTAAATGCTGGCACAGGTAAATGCAATTGTTCATTCTGTACTAAGACCAGATGGTGGCGGGCAATTGTGAAACCGAATGCCTTTCGTCTTCTTGCGGGAGAATCTGAGCTAACCGACTATCAATTTGGGACTAAAAGTATTCACAAACTCTTCTGCAAACATTGCGGTGTGCGATCGTTTGAGCGGGGATATTTAGAGAGTACTGGTGGTGACTACGTTGGTGTTAATCTAGCCTGCCTCGATAACGTCAGTCCCGAAGAACTGATTAATGCCCCAATTAGATATGCTGATGGGCGCAACAACAACTGGGAATCGACCCCGATTGAAACTCGGCATCTATAAACTTGCACAGCCGTTATCAAAATCGCCATCGATTTATAGGTGTGGACAATAAATCTCGTTTGCAATCTAAAGCGTCAAGGAATTCATTGTTATGAATACAACTAACGGTATTATCAGCCAGCCCAGTCCGTATTCAGTGACTGAAACCCTGGATCGATTAGCAGCCATCCTTCAGGCTAAAGGCATCACTATTTTTGCGCGGATCGACCAACAGACTGAAGCCGAAAAAGTTGGTCTAAATCTTTGTCCAACCCAGCTATTACTATTTGGTAATCCTCAAGTTGGAACGCCGCTGATGGTGGAAGCACCAACGATCGCTCTAGATTTACCCCTAAAGGCACTGGCATGGGAAGCAGTCGATGGGAAAGTGTGGCTGAGTTACAACGAACGATCCCAATTACTTAAAACAGCGGTTCTCGCTCAGTGATGACTTGGTTGAACATATCGCAGTCATTACACCTTTAATCGATCGAGTACTGCTATAAATAACCTCACATCTTGCACCAGTTCAAATACACTATTGCTTGGCGTAGATCTTAGGGTACCCACAAGGGGCACCCTAAGATCTCTGCTTTTACTAGTCTTTATGTATTGTCTTGTCTCGCTCAATCTGGAGGGAACCTCCAGAGCGCGAGCTGCTGGTGCAAGATGTGAGTAACTCAATTGTCCACTCGATCGCATAGCGTCGGCTTCGCCGAATCGGTTATTTCAATTATTATCTTATAAGGAATTCGATCATGAAGAGATCGCCTCGAAAATTCTCCATCTTGAAAGCTAATATTCCCGTCTCCTTTTTCGGGATAATTCTAGGTCTAGTGGGGCTGGGAAACTGCTGGCGAGTGGCTACCAAGATCTGGCACTTGCCAAGCTGGATCGGCGAGATGATTATGCTAATTGCCGTTGTCGTCTGGATCGCATTGATTTTGTCCTACATTGGCAAATGGTTATGGGCGAGAGCAGATGCCCTCGCTGAATTTAGTCATCCCATTTTGTGTTGCTTTGTTGGTTTGGTGCCTGTGTCTACGGTATTAGTCGCATTGGCGATCGATCTTATTCCCGTGCAATCTCTGTAGGATTATTCGCAGTTGGCGCGATCGGTCAATTGGGGTTCGGCGTATATCGTTCTGGTCGGCTCTGGATGGGCGGACGCAGCCCAGAAATGACCACACCTATTCTATACCTGCCGACAGTTGCGGGTAGCTTTGTCAGTTCGATCGTGGCAAGTGCCCTCGGCTATCGAGATTGGGGTATTTTATTTTTTGGAGCGGGGCTGTTTTCATGGCTGGCAATAGAATCGATCATTATGAATCGCCTGTTCTTATTAGAAGCCTTGCCCAAACCTTTGCGTTCGACGTTGGGAATTCAACTGGCTCCACCAGCCGTCGATTGTGTTGCTTACTTAGGCATCACTAGTGGTCATCCCGATGCATTCGCTCAGATCCTGTTTGGCTATGGTCTGTTGCAGGCTTTGATTCTACTGCGGTTAATACCATGGTTGTGCCAACAACCTTTTGGTGCATCTTACTGGGCGTTCACTTTCGGCATTTCCGCTTTAGCACTGTCGTCCTTACACCTAGTCGAACGCGGTATGACTGGAGCGATGGAAGAGTTAGCAGTGCTGCTATTTATTGGTGCAAATCTCATCATCGGTAGCATTGCCCTAGGGACAGTAGCAGCAGTGAGCAAAACAGTTGCGTAGATGCTCAGAATTAGTTAAATCTATCGCTGTTGCAATCAAAACATCAACCATCTTGAAGTTCGTCGGTGAAAACTGTCGAAGGAAGGCTTTTAACTGAGACCACCAATGCTCAATAGGATTGAACTCTGGGGAGTTTCGACACATAAACCTCAAAGGCATTGGCATTCATTGAATCATGCATCGTCATGACAGCCAAAACCTTGGAGCTTGTTATTGCGCCAATAACACTAACTTTACTACCTCGATAGAATGGCTTGAAATTGTAAGCTCTATCCCCGGGTAAAGCACGGGCATGGGTTCTGTGTTAAATGTCAACTAACTTGTCCGGTTGAGAGAAGAAGAGAACAAACAAGCGTACTAATTGTCATTTACTTAAAAACGAGCACTAAAACGGATTAACCTACTCAGAACCACGTTCATTGATAATAGGGCAATAGACAAAAAATAGAAAAGGCTGTTTAAGCTAAAGCTACCAGCGCAGTGATAATTTCGAGGTTGGCCGCTGGAAATTGATAATCATGTAGCTCGGTTACCTTTACCCAGCGAATTTCATCGCAAGAGAGAGGCTGCGGCTCACCACCCAAATATGTACAGTGATGGACGACCAACGTCACATCAAATTCGCTGTAGGTATGTTTGATGGTAATTAATTCGGCACCCACTGCTACCTGCAAAGCCAATTCTTCCTGAATCTCACGGGCAATACATGCTGGCATCGATTCACCCGGTTCCAGCTTACCGCCCGGGAATTCCCAGTAGCCACCCAGCAACCCGGTTGGTTTGCGGCGATCGATCAACAGCCGATCAGCATCCCAGATAATGCCTACCCCAACTAACTTATGGGCAAATGGTGGAGTGGTCACAGTCACCTAAGTTTGTTCCTCAGTAACGTCCATGAATTGTTCCAGAGACAGCCGCTGTTCCGCATTGCGCAAAAAGTAGCCATTGATCATAGCCGAGGCTACTAAGCGACTGAGATTTTCGCGACTAGTCGTCACTACCATATCAAATTGGCCCGAGGGCAGACTGCCCAGCATCCCAATAATATTGCGTTCCATCACCTGCAATATCTCGGGAGAAACTGGCTGAGATAACTGACGCATAGTCTCAGGACTCATAGACTGAATATAGTGCCACAGATCCTCGCTAGTAGCAATTGATCCATCGCCTTCAAAGAACTCGGATGTGTGGTTTGTCATATTGTTCATCGGTTTACCCTTTGCTTCCTCGATAGTTGGCTGCTATAAAAAATGCTAACTTCATATACATACTCAGAATCTAACAGGTAATTACACCGCTAGTCATTGTGTAAAACCGAAGTTAGTTGCCGGGTAGAACCGAACAGATCATCTTCTAATTAGGATGCTTTGTCTAACCAGTCATAAATTTGGTTAAGTTGATCGATCGTGACCAAGCCATACTGCCATAAGATCATTGGCAATGGACCAGGGTTACTTTCTATTTGCTTGAGCGCCATATCCATGGAAGCAGTGGAAAGGGATAAATCTTCTTTTAAAAATCGAATCAATTTGTTTAAGTGCGTAGAAGCCATCATCGGCTGCACCTCCTGTTGAATTTTTTTACTTATGTTGAAATATAAACTCCGTAGATTACTAATGCCCTTCAGAGACTTCGGATAAAGAATCAAGACCGATCCGCTATTTTACGGAATGGGCGGGTAACTTCCAGCAATCGATAACTTAATCTAGTACGGGAGACTACTACTTGCACTCCGCAGGAACACGGAAGTTATCGTAAAGAGCTGATAATAATTTAAGTATATTTATGTAATGGAGAGAGATTATAGCATTGGGAGTAGGGCTGTCAACAGTACTTAGTCATGACTTTTGGAAATTGCCAAATTACTCCACAAAAAAGGGATACCCCATTGGTATCCCCGATAGCTGAAGTGGTGAAGGTATAGTCTAAAACTCTAATTCAGCACCCTGTACTCTTTCTACTTGCTTTTTCTTCAACACCAAGAAAATTTGGGAGAGCATGATCATAGTGATGAAAGCTACTAAGCCGTAAATTCGGTTAGGATTTTGCAGCACAATCTCGGCATCTTTTTGGCCAAAACCACCCACATTGGGGTTACTAGTTAAAGCCTGACCAACTGTCACGGTATCACCCGCAGCTACTAAGAGCGTGGGGCCAGCGGGAATTTTTTCAATGATAGCGGCACCGCTAGTAGGTTGAATAGTAATTGTCAATGCGCCAGCGTCACCAGGTGTGATTTCGGTAATATTGCCAGCCACAGTAGCACTGTAAGAGGTGTTATTGCTTTTCTCACCAGTAGGATAAACCTGACCGCGTCCCCGGTTGCCACCCACATGAATGGGATACTTCCCGAAGTAGATGCCTTTATCGGTTTTGGGGTTAGGAGACAGGACTGGGAAAATAATTTCTTCGTACTGATCGCCAGGGAGTGGGCCAATAATGACCGTGTTGTCTTTGCCTTCGCCGTAAGACTGATAGGACAGACCTTGAATTTTCTCCTTCATTTCTGGGGGAATGCGGTCGTCGGGGGCAATCTTGAAGCCTTCGGGCAACATCAGGACAGCACCGACATTCAATGGTCCCTTGGTACCGTCAGCAGTGACTTGCTGAATGCTCTTGTCGTAGGGAATTTTGACGATCGCTTCAAAGACGGTGTCGGGCAGTACCGATTGGGGTACTTCTATTTGAGTAGGCTTGGCGGCCAAGTGACAGTTCGCACAAACGATCCGACCAGTGGCTTCGCGAGGGCTTTCGGGATAGGTTTGTTGTGCCCAAAAGGGATATGCTTGCGCAGGCTGCGGGGCACAGAGCAGCAAGCCGATACTGGCTAAGAATACCAGCACAGATCTGACGATCAGCCGGGGAAAAGAAACTAGATTCATTATTTTAAACAGTGGGAGATTGGAGAAAATAAGTTGTAATGATAGCGAGTTAAGCCCACCAAGCTGGTTCATCCGTGCGGAAATCGGTCTCTGTCCAAGGAGTAAATGAAACTTTATCGTCTACCACCGCTGCGTGAGCCAAAGGTAGAGATTTGGGCGCTGGTCCGCGCACCATTTTACCGGCGGCATCGTACTGAGAGCCGTGACAAGGACACATAAACTTGTTTTCAGCGCCGTTCCAAGGAACCACACAGCCCAAGTGAGTACAGATCGCATTAATTCCATAGTCCAAAACAGTGCCGTCACCAACCACTAGATAGGTGGGGTCGCCTTTGAGACCTTGAGTTAAAGCTCGATCGCCTTTTTGCTTGCCAGCAATAAACTGACTAACCAAAATATCATTGCCGCTAGCGTCTCTAGCAGTGGCACCACCACCGGCTGTACCACTAGATGGGGGAATAAAATAGCTAACAAAAGGGTACGCGCCGCCCAAAACTGTACCGGTGATAGTGCCAAATGTTAGTAAGTTCATAAATTGGCGACGACCGAGATCCGGTACGTCACTGGAGCCAGCAGAAAGTTGAGCCATAACTTAGATTTTGGTTGAAAGTATATTATGTATAAGACTAGTAGCTAGGATATCGAACTATTATGCCATTTTTTTGCAGCGGCGAAAATCGCATTTTGCCTGAATCGGGTAAGGATGAAAGCGTGTGACTGGAGTAGAACTACGACAACTGATTATTGGCAAATGGACTTATTCTTACGATGTCCAGCTGCGGAAGCTGCCCGGCAGAATCTATTTGCAAGTAATGTGGCGATACTTAGAGCAGGTTTCTTTCCCGCTGACCGAGGAAGAATATCTGGCTCATTTGGATGCGATTGCCGCCCATCTGAGTGCCATGGGTGGCGTGCAGCAGGTCAGAGATTTTATTGAAGTAACCAAAGAAAAGCCCAGGCTGGGCAAGGCCATTAGTATTCCCTTGGAGCTGGGCGATCGCGCTTCCGAGTGGATTCTCTAAGCTACGGCCTGAGTGACGACCCATTGGGTAATACCATCGGCTAGCACTTTAGATAATCGCTGTTGGGTACTGGGTTGCGACAACTCCGTAACTTCTTGTGGATCGGTCATAAAGCCTACTTCTAGCAAAACAGCTGGGGCGCCGCTGGGCCGCACGACCGCAAAACTTCTTTGAATTACTCCATTGTTGTTCAGGATCGAGCGTTTACCATTTTTGCTAAAGGAATTGAGCAACGAGGCTGCTAAGTTCTGGGACTGGGGATGGTACCAATAAATTGATGCACCTTTGGCTCGGCCTGGAGTAGAAGCATCATGGTGAATAGAAATAGAGACCGCCGGACTGGTTTGATTAATTAGCACCTGTCGATCGTCTAGAGATGGATTTACGTCGGTGGTGCGGGTCATGGTTACGATCGCGCCTCTATTTTGCAATTCCTGCTGAAGCAGTTTGGATAAACTGATATTCAGCATCTTTTCTTCGTAGGTCACGCCGTAAGCGCGGCCTACTGCTCCAGAATCGACAGCACCATGCCCTGGATCGACGACTACTCTAATTCCCTTGAGCGGTTGGGGAATGTTGCCAGCTATTTTGGGGGGCTGGCGCAAAGACAGTATCAACTTGTTTCCGACATAGCGCATCTGATAACCCCATTGTTGACGGGGCTTCAGCTGAAAATCGAACTTGACGGTAGTAGGCGTAGTCTGTCGCCAACTGGCTTGGGTCACCACTGGATTAATAAATGACACCATTTGACTAGCTGGCCAATTTTGTTGTTTGGTTGACTCCAGCAAATTTTTAATGTCCCCCACAGCATTGTGAAAGGTCAAACTGAAAGAGCGATTGCCTTGTTGAATCTCGATCGGGGTGGGACTAGACAACGGAAAAGAAATTTCGGTGGTTTCTGGTAGCACGGTGGTACTGACCGATTCTAGGCGAGATTGGACAGGGACAGAGCCAGTAGCGGTGGTCAGCTCTGAAGTCTCAATCCAAGCACCATAGTCTAGCTGTGACCAAGACACAATTTTTTTAAAGCGATCGGGTCCAGTTGTCCGGCTGCTCACTCGCGCCCGGGTGCCGCGCGGTAAAGGTGTTACCCGATCGCAGTCATCATGCGGACCCGTTCTGGCAATGCCCAACTCCTTCACCACCTCAACGACTGGCCAACTAACGTTGCCAACCATTGCTTTTGGCCGCAGTCCACCGCCCTTTGGGCAAAAAGCGGGCTGAGCCAGGGTGACCTGTGGCCACCAAATAACCGTACTGACGGCCAAAACAGTCGTCAACAACATGACTATGGCAAATTGCCAATATTTTCGCCCACTCCAACTGCTGCCCAAGATCGATCGCCACATAGAATACATACTGAGTCGCACATGAATGGAAGTAATTATCATTCATACAGATGAAGTATGTCCAGCAGATATTTCATTGTATTGCCAAGATTGTCTATAAGCTGGTTGACATATTATGGTAATTAACACCATAATATAAGAAAAATTTCAGGTCAGTTCATGACTATCACACCATCTTCAGCCGCACCTTCAACATTAATGATGTCACCACAGATAGCTGACTACAGCTTACTTACTGACCTTTATCAGCTCACTATGACAGCTTGTTATGTGGGGGAGCAGCTCGACCAGCGACCGGCCAGTTTTGAGCTATTCGTCAGAAAACTACCAAAATCATTTGGTTATTTAATTGCGATGGGGCTAACTCAGGTTTTGGAATATTTGCACAATCTGCGGTTTAGCCCAGCACAAATTGCCGCCTTACAGCAGCTAGAGATGTTCGATCGAGCGCCAGCAGCATTTTGGCAATTATTGGCGGTAGCCAAATTCACCGGGGATGTGTGGTCCGTACCAGAAGGCACGGCGATTTTTGCCCATGAACCCATCCTGCGGATTGAGGCACCACTGTGGCAAGCCCAGATCGTGGAAACATTCTTGCTAAATACTATTAACTATCAAACGCTGATTGCCACCAGAGCCGCCCGGTTGCGAGATGTAGCCGGAGCCGAAGCTACCTTATTAGAATTTGGCACTCGCCGGGCTTTTAGTCCGCAAGCTTCACTGTGGGCAGCGCGAGCGGCGATCGCAGCGGGACTAGATACGACATCTAATGTTTTGGCCGCACTGCAGTTGGGCGTGCTACCCAGTGGCACCATGTCACATTCTTTGGTGATGGCAATTGCCGCTATCAACGGCAGTGAGCAAGAGGCTTTCACTACTTTTCAGAAGTATTTCCCGCAGTCGCCTTTGTTAATAGATACTTTCGATGCGGTGGCGGCGGTGGAACAACTAGCCGTTAAAGTTAACGCTGGTGAGATGGAAGTACCAGGTATTCGCTTAGATTCGGGTGATTTGGTAGCCCTGTCGCAGCTCATTCATCGCCTCCTACCCCGGACAGAAATTTTTGCTAGTGGTGATTTGGATGAATGGGAAATTGCCAAATTGCGATCAGCTGGGGCTAAAATCAATGGCTACGGACTGGGCACTAAACTAGTAACGGGTCAGCCGGTGAATGGGGTTTATAAATTGGTGGAAATTGATGGTCGCGCCACCATGAAGAAAGCTACTGGCAAGCAAACTTATCCCGGCAAAAAGCAAATCTATCGTCGATTTGATCACGGTCAGTGGCAAGGCGATCAGTTGGGTTTGGCCAATCCGCAGCAACCAGGGTTGCTAGAGCTGGTGATGGCTGGTGGCCAGCAGCTGATTTCTTCCGACAACCTAGCGCAGATTCGCGATCGCACCAAAAAGAATGTGGCTAGTTTACCAATGGCGGTACGCGATATCGATCGACCAGTGACAGTCACCGCCGACATTGCGCCAGACTTGGCGGCTTTAATTCAGGAGTTGAGATAAACTATGAAAATAGCCTTATTTGGCACCAGTGCCGATCCCCCGACGTTGGCTCACCAGCAAATTATGTGTTGGTTAAGCGAGAGGTTTCCCCGCATTGCCGTATGGGCGGCAGATAATCCAGATAAAGTGCATGGGGCAACATTAGGACAACGGGCTGCCATGCTGGAGTTGTTGGTGGCCAGTTTGGAGCATTCCCATGTGCAAGTTTATCAAGAACTCAGCCATCGCTATACCGTGAAGACGTTGAAGTTTGCCCGACAACTATGGCCAAGGGCCGAATTCAGCCTAGTCATTGGTGGGGACTTAGTGAGTCAGATCGATCGCTGGCAGGGCGGCATTGACCTAATTCGCCAAGTTGAACTGCTGGTAGTGCCCCGTCCCGGTTGGTCGTTACCACCCGAGGCGCTCCAGCGTCTGGAAAATCTGGGCGGTCGGGTGCAATTAGTTACTGATTTAGACACATTGGCTATTTCTTCGACGGCGGTGCGGCGGGATGCCGATCTGCAAGCTTTAACACCAACGGTGGCCGCTTATATCGATCGACTGGATTTATATCATTTGAAAAATAAGAGAAGCTGATTGCCTTATGGTTGCCGAACGAAGCTCAAAAAAATCTGGAGAGGCTGAGGCATTGGCGGACTTTAAAGTCGGTGTCGATAATGTTATTTTCTCGGTGGATACCACTCAAAATCGTTTACTGGTATTACTAGTGATGCGCAGTGAGGAGCCGTTTTTGGGGCAGTGGAGTTTGCCCGGAACGCTCGTGCGGCGGGGGGAATCTTTAGAAGCTGCTGCCGATCGCATTTTAGCCGAGAAAATTAAGGTCAAGAATCTATATTTGGAGCAGCTATATAGCTTTGGTGGGCCGGGGCGCGATCCAAGGGAATCGATCGACAGTTATGGGGTGCGCTATTTATCGGTGAGTTATTTTGCCCTGGTGCGGTTCGAGGCAGCGGAGCTGATTGCTACGGGTGTGGGTGGGATTGCCTGGTATCCGGTGAATAATCTGCCAGATCTGGCCTTTGACCACCGCGAGATTTTGGCCTATGGCGATCGCCGTTTGCGCAATAAGTTGGAATATAGCCCGATCGCGTTTGATGTGTTGCCGGAGTCTTTTACGCTCAGTGATATCTACCAGTTGTATACGACGATTTTGGGGGCGGATTTCTCGGACTATTCTAATTTTCGGAATAAGTTGTTGAAATTGGGTTTTTTGGTGGAGACGGGGGTGAAGGCGGTGCGGGGGAGTGGGCGGCCAGCTAGTTTGTATCGGTTTGATGCGGTGGCGTTTGAACCGTTGCGCGATCGACCTTTGGTTTTTGTTTGAATTTAAAGATAATTTCTTTGGTTTTTAGTTTGGCAGAACCATTTAATATTTTCTCTGAGAACTTTTATGAAAATTGCATTAGCTCAAATTAATCCGATCGTTGGTGACTTAGCTGGCAACGCTGCTCAGATTCTGTTCATGGCTAAACAGGCTCAAGTTCAACAAGCCGATCTGATGATCACATCAGAGTTATCACTTTGTGGCTATCCACCGCGTGATTTGTTACTAAATCCGGGCTTCATTACCTTCATGGGAAAGGAATTGGGACAGTTGGCTACTCAATTACCAACAGGTTTAGCGGTCTTGGTCGGATTGGCCAGTCCGAATCCGCATTTGGATGGTAAACCGCTGTTTAATAGTGCGGCGCTGCTGCTCAATGGCCAGATTCAGCAGCTTTTCCACAAGCGGCTGCTGCCTACCTACGATGTTTTTGATGAAAATCGTTATTTTCAAGTTGGGGAAAGTAGCAATTATTTTCAACTCCAGGATTGCAAAATAGGGGTAACTATCTGCGAAGACCTGTGGAATGATGCCGATTTCTGGGGCAAGCGCCAGTATCTGGTCAATCCGATCGAGGAGTTAGCCGCGCAAGGGGTAGATTTAATTGTGAATCTTTCGGCTTCTCCTTATACCGTCGGTAAACAACAGGTACGCGAGGCCATGCTCCAACATGCTGCCCAGCGCCACCAGCAGCCCATTTTGTATGTCAACCAAGTAGGCGCTAATGATGACTTGATTTTTGATGGGGGCAGCTTGGGGTTCGATCGCCAAGGCCAACTCATCACCCGCAGTCCATCTTTTGTGACTGATTTAGCCGTGGTGGAGTTCAGTCAGGGTAATTTACAGTCTGGTGTCATTGCTGAGTCGATCGCTAATCTAGATGCCGAAATCTGGCAGGCACTGGTGTTGGGGGTGCGTGACTATGCGCAAAAGTGTGGATTCAGTAAAGTGATATTGGGTTTAAGTGGTGGCATTGATTCCGCGTTGGTAGCGGCGATCGCTGCCGCCGCGCTGGGCGTAGATCAAGTATTAGGGGTTTTAATGCCTTCGCCCTATAGCTCCGACCATTCCATTACTGATGCGATCGCCCTCGGCCAAAATCTGGGTATTCAAACCACCCAATTGCCCATTCAAGATTTAATGACGGGCTTCGATCGCACTCTGGCGACCTTGTTTACGGGTACAGAATTTGGTATTGCCGAAGAAAATATCCAATCGCGGATTCGGGGCAATCTGTTGATGGCGATCGCGAACAAGTTTGGTCATCTGCTGCTATCCACTGGCAACAAATCCGAGATGGCGGTTGGTTACTGCACCCTCTATGGCGATATGAATGGCGGCTTGGCCGTGATTGCCGATGTCCCGAAAACCCGCGTGTACTCTCTCTGTCGCTGGCTCAACCGCCAGCAGGAAATAATTCCCACCAATATTATCGATAAACCACCCAGCGCTGAACTAAAGCCGGGACAGGTCGATCAAGATTCCTTGCCGCCCTATGAAATCTTGGACGATTTGCTGGAAAAAATTATCTGCGAGCATCGATCGACTGCCGAGCTAATTGCCCAAGGTTTCGAGCCAGCCGTGGTGGCCAAAATCACCCAGCTCTTGCAGCGATCTGAATTCAAACGCCGCCAAGCAGCCCCAGGACTAAAAATTACCGATCGAGCTTTTGGCACAGGTTGGCGAATGCCGATCGCCTATCGGCTCCAGCCCTAAGATTCCACATCGGTAAATGGTTCTGGTTTTTCCAGCTCCATTGGATCTGAATTAATTAATTGTTCCAGTTGTTGTGCTTTCTGTTTGGCGGCATTCACTGCCTGCATTCGGAGCCAAACCGTGGCTATCAACAGACCCATAATGCCAATCGCCGTAGTAACAATCGCATTTAGCCGAGTACCCTGGAGCCACATTGCTACCAAATTAGAGATCAGCGTCGCACTCCACAAAATCACGGCTGAATGTCCCTGCGAAAAACCCCAGGCTAGCAGTCGATGGTGAAT
>CAXTSZ010000081.1:0-13084 GCA_964247125.1 uncultured bacterium | reverse complement strand
TCTCAGTAAAAGCTCTCATGAACAACAAATTGCGGGGAGAAAATCCTTTCATATCAGGAAAAACATCCCTCAAATCATGAGACAGTCGATCGATCACCTTGGCTCCCCAACCTTCTTGCTTTTGGCGATGTAAAATTAGTTGCCCAATCTCCCAATAAAGAATCACCATCGCTGAATTGGCAGCAATTACTATGTGCAGACGAGAACCATCCACCTTGGCTTTAATGTCTTCCAACAAATCGGAATATTCTTGCGGTAGCTCTGCTCGATTAGCCGCGATCGGGAAGGATGCCTCATCCCGTTTACGCCCACGATGCAAACGTTTCTCTGTCATGGTTAGAATTACCTCATTGAAATATTTAAATTTTAACCAACCGTGTAAAAAACCGACCTCAAAGTTCTAAAAAGTCTCTGGCACTAATAATGAGATGTTGATATTCAGGCTGAGATTTAAGAGTCAATAGGTCTTGATCTCCTGTAATTAAAAATTGGGCATTAGAATCAACTGCTAGTTCCAAAAACTTGTTGTCATCTGGATCTCGACAAGAGGTTATGCTGGATTTTGTCTCGACAAATTGACTTTTGATCTTAATGAGATTTAGCAACTCCTCCCTTCTTTCGTCAGAGACATACTTGTCAAATTTAGGCTTATAAAGACGTTGTGCTATTTCTTGATAAGTTTCAGCACTTTGCACAATGGTGAATTCTTGGACAGCTAAGGCAAATGCCTGGTACGCAGTCCCCTTCGGACTTAACGCTGCACTAATAAAAATATTGGTATCGATTACAATAAACTTAAGACTCATCAGCTAATAGTCTTGCCAAAATTTCTTCTGTGAGTCCTTTATCTTGTGCCTCTTTCCCGATTTGATCGAATACCGTCAAAAAATCATCTTCCATAGTCTCGATTGTGATGTTGATTATCATATCTCGATCAATGTTCATACTTTGAATAACATCAGAAATTTCACTAACTTTTACTTGATTAATAGTTCGCTTCATGACTGTTGCCTTATTGTTAATATTTTGAAGATCCGACGATTTCTTCGGGACTGATTTCCACGTTCTGAATACATTATATCAAGCCGCTGGCCACAATCCATCATTAAAATCTGCCAACACTTGCTCCAGTTGCCCCTGGAAAATTTTATCCAACCGCGTAAAACCACCGCCCTCGCGCCGAAACACCAAATCAGGATCATCTAAAGCATCTCGATCGACCACCAAATTTGCCTTAGTTTGCGCCGCAATTTTTTGTAACCACTGCCGCTGGGGCGTAGTCCAAGCCCGTGAAGCCAAAATTTTCTGCAACGCTCGATCGACTCTTTGTTCATAGGGTTCCAAAGCATCGCCGATCGCCGCCTGCCGAATATAGCCCACAATCCGCGCCGCAATATCTTGATTCGTCATCTCCCGCCAAGCCGTTGCCAAATTAGTCTCTGTAAAACCCCGTTTATCTAACTCCAACGCCAACTCCCGCAACTGCTTACGGGTCAAATCTCGCGGACGAGTTAACACCGTCATCAAGGCTGGCAGCGTATTGCTATTGCTACGAATAAACTCATTGAACTCCTGCAAATAATCCTCCGGCTTCTTCGCCGTACCATAGCCTCGCTCAATACTATGCAAAGCATCAACATGTTCCGAAATAAAAATCATCGGTGCATTGCCAGTACTCTGTCGATCCAAAATCTCACCCAAATCAGGATTCTGATTAAACCAAGCCGCCACATTTGCCAAGGGCATCTGGCGCAGCTCTCGAATAAAATCCTCCGGCGACATCCCCACCACCGTCTCAAAATCTTGCAATGAACCCTCACTCAAATGTCGCTTCTTGCGCTGCAACTTAGCCACAAATTGATCGCGCACTAACGCCCGAGCCTCATCACCCCCCACAGTCTGCATCTCGGCCACCAACTGCCCAAAAGAAATCTGCGGATTCACCACCACTGGCTTCATCGCCGTCACCTTTTCTAGGGCGTCATAAAGCTGCACTGCATCAAAAACCCGAAAAGCCTCCTTGCCAATCTCTGGACACAATCGCGTCGCCCTTCCCAGCATTTGGTCATACAAAATCCGACTATTAATCCGCCGCAAAAACACCAAATTACAAATTTCCGGTACATCAATCCCCGTCGTCAATAAATCCACCGTCACCGCGATATTCGGATAACGCTCATTTTTGTAGCGCCGAATTAGCTGCAACGGTTTATCGGCAGTCCCCGTAATCTTAATTACCGCATCGTCATCTACGCTGCCATATAATTCCTGAAATGCCTGATTCAACAAGGTAACTACTAAATCAGCATGAGCATCGTTAGCACAAAAAATCAGTGTCTTCTGTCGCGAATTCGGATCTAACTCCTGCGCTAAATACTCACAAACCACCCGATTAAATGGCTCTGTAATTACCTTGCGATTAAAAGCTTCCACCTCTAACTGAATCTCATCAGGAGTCGTAAATAAATCCAACTGACTCTGCTGCACATTGTAGAGCTTCACTTCTTCCCCTACCCGCCACTTAATACCTCCTGTAGAAAGCTGCGTATTGATCTGGATCGGTGGCTCATGATCTACCAAATAGCCATCAATCACCGCCTCTCGATAACTATAAGTATATACCGGCAGCCCAAAAACCTGCGTGGTATGCAGCGCCGGAGTCGCGGTCAAACCAATCTTCACCGCATCAAAATAATCTAAAACCCGTCGATACTTAGAAATATAGTCATCAAAACTGCGGAAAGTCATTTCAGTATCAGCCATTTCTCGATCGAGCAAATAACCCCGATGGCATTCATCCACAATAATACAATCATATTGATCAATAGCAGGCGGCAGCACATTCTCACTGGTATACAAAATCCGCTGCACCATCCCTTGAATTGTGGCAATATGCACAGCAGTATCCGTATCAGCTTTTTGTTCCTCCAGTTCCTTGATCCCAAAAATATCCGCAAAAGTCTGCAAATTCTCCATACGGGTATCTTTAAAAGCATTGGCCGCCTGCTCACCCAAAGCCGATCGATCCACCAAAAATAACACTCGCTTAAACCGCTGTGCCTTCAACAACCGATAAATCAAAGCAATACAAGTTTTAGTTTTACCTGTCCCGGTAGCCATGGCCACCAACAGTTCCCTCTGTTCAATTGCAATCTGTGTCTCGATCGCCCGAATCGCATCCTGCTGATAAGGCCGCAGTATCAAATTATAGTCAAACCCCTGTGCCAGCAGAGATTGATGAGCCGCCACCACATCCCGTTTCAGCAAAGCCACTAAGCCCTCTGGGGTATACCAACCATCTAAAGCATGAGCCAAATTCTCCGATCGCCGCACATCGTTAAACCAAATACCACTAAAGGTTTCGAGCTGTCTCAGATAGGGACGACCATTAGCTGAAAACACAAAAGGAATTACATACTCCCCCCAAGCCCCGCCCGGATTTTGCTGTTCAGCCTCCAACCGAAAATCTCGACTGTAGCGTTTGGCCTGCTGCAAGGCTGCCGATACATTGGTATTTTGGCGCTTGGCTTCTACGGTAGCCAATGGCATCAACCCCACAAACAACACATAATCTGCCCGGCCATTACTAACAGGCCATTCAGCGATCGCCAGATTTTTGCCCTTGGCTGGGCGAATACCTTTTTGATAGGTAAGCTCCACAGAATCTACCTCCCAGCACGCTTGCCGCAACTGTTCATCAATCAGCTTCCGAGTGCTTCTCTCATCTAGTTGTACCGACTCCGCTGCTTGGTTAGAGGCTTTGATATAAGTCTTCAGTGAACTTTTGGACTGAGTTAGCGCCGTAGCCTGTTGTGCTGCTAACCGCTTGGCCAATTCAGCCTTGGCTTGATCAGCCTCGGTCGCCATCTGCTCCCAAAATAACTGCTCTTCTTGGGCAGTCTTTAAAGTAGCTTGCACAGTTTCCAAGTTTTGGACGGTTTCTTGCTGAGTTGCCGCATAAACTTCCAGCATCTGGGTCAATCTGGCCAGTTCCGATAGCAGTTCTGCACTTTCCTCTACTGGTGCAACTGGCGGGATAAATGCTCCAGACTTAAACGCCGGATTCTTAAAAGTCCGATGAAACCATAAACTAAGCTGCCAAGCTATCTTGAGATTATCTAGCGCCGTGCGATGGTCATCATTAAACGCATGGTTTGCCGAGTTGCCCGATCGACGAATCTCTCCAAACAACTGAGCTATTTCACGCGGCAAAATTCCCTGATCTTGCAAGCGGCGCAGCAACTCATACTGAGATTCATCGGATGTCACAAATAGCCCTACCTGGGCAGCAACCATCTGCGCCAAAAGTTCTGCCAACTGCCGCAGCTTGAGTAAGCAAGTATTCGGATCATCGGTAAAATACTTTTCGGCTAGCATTCCTAGCCGCAGCAACTGTTCGCTATACCCTTGCAAATGACTAAAGTTGGTCGAGGGAAAATTTGGCTGCGATAACATTAGCAATTACTATTTCAGTAGCACTAAATTCATCCTACCCAACTTTAGACATCAAAAACTACAACAAAAAATACTAGCTCGAAAATCAACAAACACTATAAAATCTACTTTCTATCGATCGAGTTCTTGATCTTCCCAAGAAGTCGGATCTTCAGCAGGCTCTAGATGAGTAATAGTATTAGTGCCCGGCAGTACTTGTCCGATCGCCAGCTCAATTTGCTCACACAGATCATGACCCCGTTGGACTGTCCAATTCCCTGGCACTAAAACATGAAAAGAGACAAAGCGCCGCGCACCAGCAACTCTAGTACGGAGAGCATGAAATTGAATGCCATCAGTTTGGTATTTGCTGAGAACTTGATCGATCGTCTGGAGGTCAGCTGCTGGTAAAGCGGCATCTAAGAGACCAGAACCAGTTTCTTGTAATAGCCGAAATCCAGCCCAGACAATATTAATAGCCACCGCGATCGCAATGAGGGGATCTAAAATTAACCAGCCCGTCATCTGGACGGCCAGTAAACCGACCAGCACCCCGCCCGAAGTCCATACATCTGTAAACAAATGATGCGCATCAGCCTTGAGGGTGATCGATCGCAGCCTGCGCCCAGCCCGCAGCAATATCCACGCTACGCCGCCATTAATTGCCGCCGCTACTATCGATAGCAATAGTCCCCAACCCACTTGCTCTAACGGTTGTGGATGCATGAGGCGCGGGACGGCCGTGATGATGATACTAATCGCGGCCACCAAAATAAGTAGTCCTTCCAGGGCGCTAGAAAAATACTCAGCCTTAGAATAACCAAAAGCATGACCAGAATCCGGTGGCTTGGCCGCAAAAGTTAGCGCTCCCAGTGCCGCTACCGCTGCTACCAAATTGACGATCGACTCTAAAGCATCGGAGAGCAGACCAACCGAACCAGTAAGGTGATAGGCCGTAAACTTGAGGGCAATAGTCGCCACCGCTGCTGCGATCGACAGCACGGCATAAGATCGCGCCGAGCGCTGGAAGCTAGCTTGATGATCTGTCATAATTCACGATAATAAAACTGTTAATATGACCTTATCTACAGCCATTCTACGCCAATGAAACGCTCATTCCGCAAGTACCATCTTCTCTGTCTACCGCTGGTCTTAACCGCGCTGACGGGGATGGTAATCACTATTACCGAAGAATGGCATTGGCAAGTGGGAATGCCCGCTGCTCTATTACGCAATCTTCATACTGGTGAGCTGTTTCATCTGCAAGCAGTTTACCCGATCCTCAATGGATTAGGAATCATTGGTCTACTAGTAACTGGAATGACGATGACTAGTCTATTTAATCGGCGCACCCCTAACTAGATAAAACCAAAATAGTCCAATCCTTCTGTAATGCCCTGGGCGCAGTTGCTATGGGCTAAATAATGACGCTCGGTAGCATTGATTTCATACCAAAGTTTTAGTTCGGTATGAGCGTTTCCCACTATGATGCCGTACTCGGCATCATAGCTAAATAATGAGATATCATTGCCTGAGTCACCGCAGACTACTGTTTGATGGGCTGGAATTGACCAGAATTGACGCAGGAATTGTAAGGCCGCACCTTTGTTGCTGCCCTTGGGAATAATATCCAAATCCTTATGACCACTATAGATAATCTCCGCGATTAGCCCTGCTTTTTTTAGCTCTTGACGGAGCCTCGGAATTACTTCGATCGCTGCTGCTTCGCTTAAGTAATAGCTGATTTTATGGGGGCGCTGTTCGGACTGCGGTTGAGAGCCTAAATCAGCAAAACGCTTGGCAATCTGCACGATGGCGGATCGCTGCCAGCCGGCTGTCAGTTTTTCTTGCCATTCTTGACAAATTTCTGCCCCATCTAGATAAATTTCGGTGCCTACCGATGTGACTAAGGCATCGGGAACCAGCAGTTGCTCGGTGGTGGTCAATTCTTGATAGGAAACGATCGATCGACCAGTAGCATAGACAATTTTAGTGCCTTGCTCATCACGCAACTTGGTAAGCAACAGATTAAGAGTCTCCAGCGCCACTGGATCGCCTACCAGGGTGTGGTCGAGGTCGGATACGAACAAAGCTAGCGGTTGGATGGCAAGAACTGGCTGGTCACTCATGCAAACAATAAAAAAACACGCCTATAGAATAACGCATCTGCTAGTTGGTTGACTGAAGTTCTGGAGGTGGCTATGGTGGAAAAGTTCTACCCCAGCGCAATTTGATGATTATCTATCCCCATGTTAACTGTCTTCGAGTTGGTCAGCCTGCGCCAGATTTCACCGCAGCAGCGGTGATTGATCAAGAATTTTCCGAGGTGCAGCTCTCTGCTTATCGGGGACAGTATGTGGTGCTATTTTTTTATCCTTTGGACTTTACCTTCATTTGTCCGGGAGAGGTAATGGCTTTTCATGATCAGCATGCGGCTTTTCAAGCATTGCATACCGTGGTTTTGGGAATATCAGTGGATAGTCAATATAGTCATTTGGCTTGGATTCAGACCGATCGCCAGTCGGGGGGCGTGGGTGATTTGAGTTATCCGCTGGTCTCGGATATTACCAAGGAGATTAGTGCTGCTTATAATGTGCTGGAGCCGTCAGCTGGAGTGGCTTTACGAGGTCTGTTTATCATTGACCCTGCCGGAATTATTCAGCATATGACTGTGAATAATTTTGATTTTGCGCGCAGTGTTGATGAAACGCTCCGCATGCTGAAGGTGATTCAGAACAAGCAATCGTTAGGATAAAAATTCGATATATCAAGAAGGGGTGATTTGTTCTGTTTTGGCCTGACCAAGTTGGGGCTCAGTGCCATCTAGCAATCTTTGGATATTGGCGCGGTGTAGCCAAATCACATAAGCACCGCCAATCAGGGTGAAGATAGCATAGACCAATGGTTGCTGATAGGCCAGCATAAAGAGGGTGACAGCGATCGCTCCTAAAATCGAACTAATGGAGACAATGCGGGTAATGGCGATCGCTACCCCAAAAGTACCCAAGGTCAGCAAAGCCACAGGCCAATACATTGCCAACAATACACCCAAGCTAGTGGCTACCGACTTGCCGCCTTGGAATCCCAGCCATACCGACTTGCTATGACCTAAAATAGCCAGCGCCGCTGTCCCGATGACTAATAGAGGCTGCCAATCAGCTGGTAAAGGAAACAAATAATTAGCTACGGCGACCAGGCTCACTGCGGCAAAACCTTTCCCGACATCAGCGAGAAACACCAACGATCCAGGGACTTTGCCTAGAGTGCGCAGAACATTGGTCGCGCCAGTGGAACCAGAACCGTGCTCCCGAATATCGATGCCTTTCAGGATTTTGCCTGTGAGATAGCCAGTGGGGAAAGAACCCAATAAATAAGCAGCAACTAGCAGGAGGGTAACAACAGCAAACAGCATTATTAATAACGGTAATCGTTGGGGTAGGGATTGGGCTCTGGGGCAAAGGCTAGCCAGATGGGATATTGCAGCAGCGACAGGCTGACATAGCCTTCCGAGTCATCCATAATGATCAAAGGCATGTCTCGTTCAGCCATAATCTTTTCAGCTTTGATCGCTAACGGTTCTGGTGCTTCAAACAAAATAATACCGCCATTGGGACTAAAATCACTACGTTCTAATCCCAGACAATCTTGCAAGCCACGCCGCCACTCGCCCAGCCGTTCGGGAGTATTTGCCAAGATCAACACCCGCAAATAATCGCCATATAATTCGCGCAGCACCGAGATACTGGCACTAGCCACCAACACATTTTGTAAGCGGCCACTGAGAGACTTGATCGCGCCCCGCCCGCCCTGCTGCAAAAACCAATCTGCCGCTCGATCGACATGATTTTGTTCTAAGGTGCGCCGAATCTGCCAGGGTTCACCATAATAATCTGGGGCAGTTTGATATTTGGTCAATAGCTCGCGAATCCGACGGGCATTGGATTTATATGTTGGTTCGGCAAATTCTGGGGGAGTCAGCGGTGCTGGTATGGGGGTAGATAGTGGCGGCACCTCAGTGGCCGTCTTAACTGCTGGGGGTGGTGCATCAGGGAATTCCATTTCTTCCGCCACCGATACCAAATCCTGTAAGCTGCCCACCAAATAGTCTTTAAAGCCCTGGATGCGAATGGCAATTCCTTGGGAAGAGCCAGCAAAACTCTGGTCTATTTCAGCCTGAATCCGATCGCGTTGGCGTTCTAACTGTTCGATCGAGACCACCAAATTTTGATGGCGCTGTTCAATATCAGTCAGCATTTTATGAGCAATCTGGCTATACTCTTGTTGAGCAATAGCAATTTGTTGTTGGAGACTAGCTAATTCATTGGCTAATTGCTCAGATGGCTGTGCTGCTGATTCGGAAGAACTCATGGGTAAAACTATTGAGGATTGCAATACTGCTCCAGACAGCTCTTCAGCTGTCCAGCATCAAACAGCATCGGCAAGAAATGAATGCTGTTAACTTCGCGAAAATAAAACAGAATCGGCACTGGCTGCCAAAAAATCTGCCATTCTTCCCATTCAGTATAAGGGAAGCTCCGAATTTCCTGTCCCGAGCGATAAACTGCTAAAGCTGTAGCTGTAAATCTTAGCCTGATTAGGGTGGTCTGTACCAATAAGAATAGACCAAATAAT
Source organism: uncultured bacterium (assembly GCA_964247125.1). Lineage (GTDB taxonomy): Bacteria > Cyanobacteriota > Cyanobacteriia > Cyanobacteriales > Chamaesiphonaceae > JAAFHZ01. Next base: position 4,018 of record CAXTSZ010000081.1, on the reverse strand, counting down.
CCCACAACGAAGGCTACCCAAATCTGCCACCATACCAGTGGGATGGTGGCGGCAATAATCACCAGCGAAATGTTGTAACTGGGACTCAGTTCACTATCAATACTGCGATTAGCACTAGTAGATGGGGTCACTGGTTTCATCCTCTATGGTTTCAATGTAAATGGTTTTAATGTTGGAGATGAGCGGGGAGTCGATCGAAGCGCATTAGATCTTCATCTGTTTCGCGATCGATCATCACCGCCGCATTCCCACCCTTTACTAGCACCGCTGCTGGCCGGGTAATGCGGTTGTAGTTGGAAGCCATACTGTAGTTGTAGGCTCCGGTAACGGGTACGACCAATATGTCACCAGTGGTGACGGCGGGCAGCTGGGCATCACGAATTAAGACATCCCCCGATTCGCAATGCTTGCCAGCGACGGTGACAGTTTCGGTCATCGGTGCAGACATTTTAGCGGCCAGTAAGCAGCGATACACCGATTGATAGGTGATTGGGCGAGGGTTATCGGACATGCCACCATCCACCGCAATATATTTGCGAATTCCAGGAACTTCTTTATTACTGCCGACGGTGTAGGCCGTTATGCAAGAATTGGCAACTAGCGATCGACCAGGTTCAGAAATAACTTTCGGGGGGGCAATTTTAGCTTCTTCGCAAGCTAATAACAAAGCTCGGGCTACACCTTGCACCCAAGTGTCGATGCTTTGTGGATCATCATGTTCGGTATATTTAACCCCTAAGCCACCACCAACATTGATTTGGGCGATCGGCAATCCATAGGCTTGAGCTTTAGTAAACCAACCCACCATTACCCCCGCTAAATCTTGGTGGGGCTGCTGTTCAAAAATCTGGGAACCAATGTGGGCATGCACGCCAATACATTGCAAATTGGGATGGGCGCTGAGATATTTAAACAAATCATCAATGCTGTTAGGGTCAAAGCCAAACTTGCTATCTAAGTGTCCCGTCCGAATATATTCATGGGTATGGCATTCAATGCCCGGTGTGAGACGGAGCATGACAGGTACTGGTCTACTGGTAGCTAGTGTATTCAGGGTCTCAATTTCTAGCCAGTTATCGACGACGATGTTGCAATTTTTCTCGATCGCCAGCTTTAATTCTGCTACCGATTTATTGTTGCCATGAAAATAGATATTTTGCGGTTGGGCACCCGCCTGGAGCGCGGTAAGTAATTCTCCTGCCGAGACTACATCTACGCCCAAGCCTTCACTGCTCACAATATTACAAATAGCCAAGCAGTTCCAAGCTTTGGAAGCATAAATAACTAGCGATTCACCCGTATAGTATTGCTGCCAAGCCGCTCGATACTGCTGGCACGCCGTCCGCAGTGATGACTCATCTAATATATAGAGCGGTGAGCCGTATTGCTGAACAAGCTCGGTTACATCACAGCCACCAATTTCCAAGCAATCTTTGCTATTTACTTGAGCGGTGAGCGGCAAAATTTGTTGGTTGGGAGAAGCATCGATCGCTTCTGGCAAGTATTGGCGAGCAGACAATGGCACTGAAATCATTTTGTTGATGAGGGAGTTAGCAAAAAATATACGCTAGTTAATGCTAACTCCGATCGCTCACCGTAAGCGAAAAGAATTGAGAAAAGCCGCAATTGCTGAGGGAGAACTATCTGCGCCCACCATGACATAAACCCGCTCACCCACGATATAGATGCGACCACGACCAGTGGCACCTTGAATGGAAAAATTGAACTCGCGGCCTAGGTTCTGGCCAATTTGAATACTTTTGGCATTCAGGAGTTTTGCTGAGGCTCCTTGGATAAAAGCATTGCTTAAATCGATCAGGAGCTGGCTCGTTTGGGCGCGCGAAAGACTCGACAAGTCGGAGCTGTCTAGGTAGCTGAGTTGGTAAGATGACTGATCACCATCTGCCCGAAAATAATAGGTGATAGTTCCATTTTCACCTTTTTCAGTGCTGGTCGCTGGTTCGCTAGGGAAACTAACTGAAAAACGCCCAGCCTGCGAATAAAAAGGTAGGCGGCTAGTGGGTTTGATCGTGGGCGTGGGCACAGCAACTACCAGCTGGCTAGTTGCTGTGGTTGTCAACCCAATAACGGAGATGAGACAGCTGGCGATCGCTATCCAATGGGGAAATATGCGCTGATTCATTTGATTGTTTAGGAATGTCTCATCTATTAATTGCATATAACGGGATTCTGAAGCTACCGGACTGCAATATTTGTCGTTACACTAAATGAAATATTTGATTATTCTTCGATATTAGAAAAAATAAATTACTATGCGTTTAATTTTAATGACCGGTAAAGGTGGTGTTGGCAAAACCTCTGTAGCAGCTGCTACTGGTCTAAAATGTGCGGAGATGGGTCATAAAACCCTAGTTCTCAGTACTGACCCAGCGCATTCCTTGGCCGATAGCTTTGATACAGAAATGGGGCACGAGCCGATCGAAGTGCGTCCCAACCTGTGGGGGGCAGAACTAGATGCTCTCATGGAGCTAGAAGGCAACTGGGGAGCGGTTAAACGTTATATTACTCAAGTTTTACAAGCGCGGGGTTTAGAAGGAGTCCAAGCAGAAGAACTGGCCATTTTGCCGGGGATGGACGAGATATTTGGGTTGGTGCGGATGAAGCGCCATTACGACGAAGGCTTTTATGATGTGTTGATTATTGACTCGGCGCCGACTGGGACAGCCTTACGTTTGTTGAGTCTGCCAGAAGTGGGTGGTTGGTATATGCGCCGTTTTTATAAACCTTTTCAGGCGGTATCTGTTGCCTTGCGACCACTGGTGGAACCATTTTTCCGTCCGATCGTGGGTTTCTCGTTGCCCGATAAGGAAGTAATGGATGCGCCCTATGAATTTTATGAGCAAATTGAAGCGCTGCAAGTAATTTTGATGGATAATGCCAAAACTTCGGTGCGGCTGGTAGCTAATCCAGAGAAAATGGTGATCAAAGAATCACTCCGTGCTCATGCTTACTTGAGTCTATACAATGTTTCTACTGACTTGGTAATTGCTAATCGGATTATTCCGGCAGAAGTTACCGATCCTTTCTTTAAAAAATGGAAGGAAAGCCAAGAGAAGTATCGGCAAGAATTACATGATAATTTCAGTCCGCTGCCAGTGAAGGAAGTGCCGCTATTTTCGGAGGAAATGTGTGGCATGGATGCTCTGCAAAGATTGAAAGACACTCTTTACACGGCGGACGAAGATCCTGCTCAGGTTTATTACAAGGAAGTCACTATGCGGGTGGTATCTCAGGGGAATAATCAGTACAACCTGGAGCTTTATTTGCCGGGGGTGGCTAAGGATAAGGTGCAGTTGAATAAGAGTGGCGATGAACTAAATATTCGGATTGGCAATCACCGCCGTAATTTAGTGCTACCGCAGGCTTTGGCGGCTCTTCAACCGGCTGGGGCGAAGATGGAAGATGATTACTTGAAGATCAAGTTTGGTTAGTTGGGGCAGAATTACAAGAGATTAATCTCCGAAAGAATTATGGCTAAAGTAAACTTGCTAGATACTAGAACCGCCAACTTTGGCGATTTGTTGGGAAATGGGAAGATCTATACTGTGCCAAAATTTCAGCGAGATTACTCTTGGGATCAAGACAACTGGAGTGACCTATGGGAAGATATTTTGGCTTTGTTTCGTGGCGAGCAACCTAGTCACTACATGGGTTCGGTGGTTTTGCAAAATGCCCCAGACAGCGATCGAGAGTTTCAGGTCATTGATGGTCAGCAGCGCTTAGTAACTATCAGTACCATTGTGATTGGAGTGATTGAGCAGATTCGCCAATTAGTATTGGCAGGTGTGGATGGGGAGAACAATCAAGAACGACAAGAGATTCTGAAACGTACTTATCTGGGCGATAAAAATCCTAGCTCTTTACGATATTCGAGTAAGCTGATCTTGAATGAAAATAACAATAGTTTTTACCAAAGCAATTTAATTAATCTGCGCTCGCCCATTAACTTGCGTCATCTATCCAAATCCGATCGATCGCTATGGCAAGCCTATGAATA
>CAXTSZ010000080.1:0-13114 GCA_964247125.1 uncultured bacterium | reverse complement strand
TCGATCCCGTTCGGGCTGGGTCAATTTTGGCAATTTTTTAAGATCGGGAATATTCAACGGATGGGCTAGATCCGCCAGCCTATCCCAGATAACTTCAGCATCTTCGACCTTGGTACGAGATTTAAACAGGTGAAAAGCTTGCAGAATCAGTTTTGGGCGATCGAGGGCTGGCACAGGACGAGAATGTTGATTCATGACTGAGGCTTTTTATCTGGTGCTGGCGTTCCCAAAACCAGATGCATCGTATTCAAAATTGTGTATTTATAGTCTTCTGCTCGGATTGGCGGAGCTGAAATTACAGGCCCGCGTCCTGGTAGGCGATCTCCATCACCTGGGATCACTAAAGATCTAAGTGATGCATCAAACAGTGGATGAGTTTTGCAATAATCCACCACGCTATCTGATAACTCCTCTACATTCTCAGACCAATTAACTATCTGCAAATAAAGGTCATTGCAGTCTTCGATCGCTTCCGATTTTTCTTCAATCAAGGCAAGAAAAGCATCAAGAATAACGTTAGACATCAATTTTGCTCCTAATATTATTGCTAATAGTAAATAGCTCGGCGGGATGAGAACTATATCTATAGTAGTATTTTTCTTGACATCTGGGCGATAGATTGAGATTGATCGTCGCTTGCCATCGTTACACATCCTTGAGTCATCTTTTGGTGATAAGCTAAAAAGCTAATTCTTTGCCGGACGGTCTTAATGGTGCGTCGTCTCCCAGCTCCCAAAATTCGTCATTCGCTGTGGCAGCGGTTGCTGCGGCGGCGCAATCGTCCACAGCGCACGAAAGTTCGTCAGGCCAGCACCACTGCTCACACTGCATTTTGGGGAGAACAGCCCGTTCCCCCGACTGTCCGAGTCCCTTTTTACATCCATTTGGTGCGGTTGTTAATTGTGACATTAGGTGCGAGTGCTATTGCTGGCACTGTGCTATCGCTGTTGCAGCCACTTTCGCGATCGCCAATAATCGTCAAATCCTCCCCCCGGACTGTGCCTAAAAGTCGACCAAGTCCAGTGGTTCTAAAGCCCGAAAATATCAAATTGAAGCAACAGCTTCAGCAGCTCGCCGCTCAATATCCCCAGCTTCAGATACATCTGCTGACGATTAATCTAGTAACTGGAGAATATGTGGATTTACAAGCTAACAGCTCCATTGCCGCTGCCAGCACTATTAAAATCCCGATTCTGATTGCGCTCTTTCAGCAGCTCGATCGCCATCAGCTACAACTAAGTGAACTACTGACTCTCGAAAAAACGATGATTGCTGGTGGTAATGGTGATATGGCTGAACAACCCGTGGGCACAAAGTTTACGGTGTTGGATAGTGCCATCAAAATGATTGCTAATAACGACAACACGGCCACTAATTTATTAATTAAGCGGCTGGGTGGTCAAGGCCAATTAAATACCCAGTTTCATAGCTGGGGACTGATTACCACCACTATGAAAAATCCTTTGCCCGATTTTTCGGGTACTAATGTTTCTAGCCCCCGCGAACTTGCTACTTTGTTGCAACGAATTGATCAAGGTCAGCTGCTCTCGGTCAGTTCTCGACGACGAGTACTAGAGATTTTGGGTAAAACTAAGCGTAATACGATGCTCCCAGAGGGTTTGCCCCCTAAAACTAAAATTGCTCACAAAACTGGTGAAATCGCTAATTTAACAGCAGATGTGGGATTGATTGAATTACCTAACGGCCAAAAGTATGTGGTAGCCGCGATGGTGGTAAAACCCAGTGATAATGACCAAGGGGCGGAGTTAATTCGACAATCTGCGCAGATTATTTATCAGGGGTATACTATTTCATCCCCGGCTGCCCATCTCCCCTCTTTAGATAACTAAAGCTATTTTTTGCCAATACTACTAAAACAATTCTAATGGCTGAAGAATTTACGATCGGATCCAAGGTGAAAGTTATTATATTGCCACCCTATATCAAAACCGCCGATCCGATGCCTATGCTACGACCAGCTCAATTGGTAGGTTTGGATGCAGTGGGAACAGTGATCGACAAGTTACCAGGAGATCATTGGGCCGTAGAGTTCGATCGCGGGACTTTTTTGATCGATCGCCAATACTTAGCGCTTGATACTCCCCTATAATACAATTTCCTGATTTTGAGAGTTGTAGAATTTATGGCACCTTTGGCGCTGTTGAGTGTTTCTAATAAAACTGGCCTCATCGAATTTGCTAGGCAGTTAGTGGAGCAGTTTAAATTTGACATTATTAGCAGTGGTGGTACCGCCCAAGCTTTAAAAGCTGCTGGCATTCCGGTGACCAAGGTGGCCGACTATACTGGCGCTCCCGAAATCTTGGGGGGGAGAGTTAAGACTCTGCATCCTAAAATTCATGGTGGTATTCTGGCACGCAAAGATTTAGCCGCCGACTTGGCCGATTTAGCAACCCAAGGCATCCGGGCGATCGATCTCGTAGTTGTGAATCTCTATCCCTTCACAGAAACCATTAGCAAGCCGAACGTTACATTAGCAGATGCGCTCGAACAAATTGATATTGGTGGCCCAGCTATGATTCGGGCAGCTGCCAAAAATTTTGCCCATCTCACTGTGCTGACTAATCCTGATCAATACCCCAACTATCTGCAAGAATTGGCCACCAGTAATGGTCAAGCCCCGCTGCCGTTTCGGCAAGCTCAAGCTCTAGCCGCTTTTACACACACCGCTAGCTACGATCAAGCGATCGCCACCTATTTAGCAGCTCAAACTACTGCACCGCCGGCGGCAACACCGCTACCCATTACTTATCAGCCGCCGACAGGTCACCAGCACCAAACTTTGCGCTATGGCGAAAATCCGCACCAGCCAGCGGCTTGGTACCGAACGGGCAGTGCGCCAACGGGCTGGGCTGCCGCTGTCCAGTGGCAAGGGAAAGAACTGAGCTACAACAATCTGGTCGATTTAGAAGCTGCTCGGCAAATTATTATGGAGTTTCCCGACCAGCCAGCGGCTACGATTATTAAGCACAACAATCCCTGCGGTACTGCTTTGGGTGATAGCTTGCTAGCAGCTTACGAAAAAGCCTATGCTGCTGACTCCACCTCGGCTTTTGGGGGGATTGTGGCACTAAATAGATCGATCGATGCAGCTACGGCCACGGCTTTGAGTAAAACCTTTTTGGAATGTATTGTCGCACCAGACTGCACCCCAGAAGCCCGCACGATTTTAGCTACTAAAAACAACTTGCGGGTTTTGACTCTCGCTGATCTAGTAATACAAAGTCCGCTGCAAATTAAAGCGATCGCTGGCGGTTACTTGCTACAGGCCGCCGATGATGCCGTGGAATTGACCGATACCTGGCAAGTAGTAACCAAGCAACAACCCACTGCTGACCAGCTTCAAGAGCTATTATTTGCTTGGAAGGTCGCCAAACATGTAAAGTCCAATGCGATCGTCCTCAGCAAGAATTTGGTGACAATTGGAGTAGGCGCTGGCCAAATGAATCGCGTTGGTTCAGCCCACATTGCTTTGACTCAAGCTGGGGCGGCAGCGCAGGATGCTATCCTCGCCAGTGATGGTTTCTTTCCTTTCGATGACTCGGTGCGCACCGCAGCAGCGGCGGGCATTAAGGCAATTATTCAGCCCGGGGGCAGTATGCGCGATCAAGACTCGATCGCCGCCGCAGATGAACTAGGTGTAGTGATGGTATTTACTGGCAAACGTCATTTTTTACACTAGCTAGCGCCTGAGCGACTAAGATGCCAGTGGGGGTAGTATTTAAGCTGCTGCTCCCGCCGGCATTCGGTCACTATAATTTCTCTTGCAAAAAAGTTATTGACAGTTCGGAGAATTTGAGTAATAATGGAATTTGTCCGAAAAATTTGGGATTGTAGCTCAGTTGGTTAGAGCGCTGCCCTGTCACGGCAGAGGTCGCGGGTTCGAGTCCCGTCAATCCCGTAACTAAATAGTTAAAGAAGACGCTTTCATAAGCGTCTTTTGTTTTTGGTGGTATGGCAATGTATGACGAAAGAAGTCGTGATCACTGGTATTGGTCTTCAGTCTGCTCTGGGTGACTTAGAGCAAAGCTGGTCAAAATTACTCCGCGCCGAAACAGGTATTCGGATGCAGCAAGTTTTTTTAGAATTGTCGGCGGTGCCAGTCGCGATGATCGCCACTGTCCCCCAACAGCTCAACGTCTTAACTCCACAGCTGATCACCGCTGCGATCCAAGATGCCAAATGGACAGCGCCACTACCAGATTGTGCGGTGGTCGTTGGTTCGAGTCGAGCGTATCAGCCCATCTGGGAGCAGTTTCAGCAGAGCGGCGCTGATTTTCCTGTTTTAGACTATTTACCCCACATGATAGCGCTGAAGGCGGCCCAGCAGATTGGATCGCAAGCAGCGATTTTGGCACCGATGGCCGCTTGTTCTACGGGTATTTGGTCGATCGAGCGCGGCTATCAATTAATTGCCAGTGGTCAGTATCAACAAGCCCTGGTCGGAGCGGTAGAAGCACCGATCAGTCCTTTGACGATCACTGGCTTTCAGCGTTTGGGAGTTTTGGCCAGTGAGGGCTGTTACCCCTTCGATCGACAGCGTCAAGGTTTAGTTCTGGGTGAAGGCGGGGCTATTTTTGCCCTCGAAGAGCGTCACCGTGCCGAGCAGCGGGGAGCCACAATCTATGGTCGGCTCTGCGGTTTTGGCCTGACCAACGATGCCTACCATGCCTGTACGATCGATCCCCAGGGGACTAGCGCTGTATTAGCTATCCAGCAGTGCCTTCAGGCTAGCCAGCTCCAAGCTACCGACATTGACTACATCCATGTTCACGGTACGGCGACCCAGCTGAATGACCAGCATGAAGCGACCTTAATCCAAAAACTGTGGCCGCAGTCACTGCCGATCGGTGGCAGTAAGGGGGCGATCGGCCATACCCTGGGTGCCTCGGCGGCGTTGGGCGTGGCTTTTGCTTGCCAAGCTCTCCGCCACCAAATTTTGCCGCCCTCGGTGGGCTGCCGCGCATCAGATTTTATTTTAGATATTGTCCAAACGGCTCGCCCCACTGTGCTACAGCATGTTCTGTGTTGGAGTTTTGGATTCGGTGGCCAAAATGCAGTGTTAGCAATCAGCTCGGTATAATGAGGTACCAATATTTATCAGCTACCTCTTGACTGACTTTGCCCCGTTTGATGACTTGTCTACTGGCTATGATGCGATCGTAGTGGGGGCAGGTGCTGCTGGTTTGTATGCGGCGCTGTGTTTACCAAAACACCTGCGCGTCGCGATCATTAGCAAAGATCAAATTGAACCAACCGAATCGCCACCATCGGCCAGCAACTGGGCGCAAGGCGGCATTGCTGCGGTAGTTAGTCCCGAAGATTCAGTAGAACTACATATTCAAGACACAATTAGAGCTGGGGACGGGCTGTGCGATCGAGCAGCAGTCCGATTCTTAGTAGAAAATGCGGCTCATTGTGTCGAGTCGCTCATCCAGATGGGCGTAGATTTTGATAGCGTCGCTGGTGTCGGTCTAGGACAGCCGCGATTAGCTCTGACCTTGGAGGCCGCTCATTCTCGCCCGCGCGTTCTCCATGCGGCTGATACTACCGGGCGGACGGTGATGAAGACTCTGCTGGCTCAAGTGCAATTGCGCTCGAATATTGTGCTATTGGGTCCGGCTTTTGCGCTGGATTTGTGGCTAGAAAAGGGCGAATGTCAGGGAATTAGTTTAATTTATCAGCAGCAAATTAGCTGGCTGCGATCGGCAGCCGTAATTTTAGCCACTGGTGGTGGCGGTCAGGTCTATGCTCAAACTACCAACCCCGCAGTGAGTACGGGGGACGGGGTGGCGATGCTCGATCGCGCCAGTGGCCAACTGACCGACTTGGAATTCTTTCAATTTCATCCCACAGCTTTGAAAGTACCGGGTGCGCCGCGTTTTCTCATCAGTGAGGCGGTGCGTGGTGAAGGTGCCCATTTGATTGATGCTGCTGGCGATCGATTTTGCTTTAATTATCACCCGGATGGGGAGCTGGCTCCTCGGGATGTGGTCAGCCGTGCGATCTTTTCCCACCTACAAAAAACTGCCCCCGATCCAGCGACAGCCAATGTGTGGTTGGATCTGCGATCGATTCCCCCCGCTCAAATTCAGCATCGTTTTCCCAACATCATCAAGGTCTGTCAAAGTTGGGGAATTGATGTTTTTACCGCCCCGATCCCGGTATCCCCAGCGGCGCACTATTGGATGGGCGGCATCACCACTAATCTCCAGAACCAAACTTCGATTCCGGGAGTCTATGCCGTCGGTGAAGTCAGTTGTACTGGGGTGCATGGTGCCAATCGACTGGCGAGTAACTCATTGCTGGAGTGCCTGGTATTTGGGGCGGAGTTTGCTCATATCGAGATGCCGCCGCTAGCGCTGGAGCAGCCACCAGCGGTAATTAGTCCTATCGATCATGACCAAATTTGGCAGAATTGGCCGCAGCAACAGCAGGTCTGTCAGCATATTCGGCAGGAGTTACCAAAGGTGATGTGGCAGGTGGCCGGGATTGCGAGACAGGCTAATGAGTTGCAATCTGGTATTGAGCAGGTGGAACAATGGAGCCAAGAATTTTATCGGTTACCAATTTCGCAGGCGATCGAGAATTTTCAGCCCCATCAAATAATTTCTTGGCCAGCCACTGTTACCCAGGAAGATTTGCGGACTTGGGCGGAAACTTGTAATTTATTGGATATTGGTCGCTTAATTCTGACCAGTGCGCTGTTGCGCACAGAGAGTCGGGGTGGACATTTCCGGGCAGATTTCCCCCAAGCGGCGGTGGAATGGCAAACACATCTATCTGTCTCTGGTCAGCTGTGGCAGAAGTTACCGTTGACTTAAATTCATGTCAGTTAGTGCGAGTTATTTAGTAACTTTTAACTCGAAGCGCTGTCCGCCAATACTAACTGTTGGTTGAAAAACACCATAACTGACCGCTCTAACCCGCCGAGCCACTTCATCATCGGTCATGTCTGGGGTGATCACGCCCAATTCATTGAATTCTTTTCTGCTGCGGGGATGTCTAGTCCAATGTTCATCAGCGGCGGGTAAAGGTTCGTCGTTAATAATTTTGCCGACAATTTCATAAAATAGCACCAACTGAAACTCATAGGTGCGGCGCAGCAACGAGCTAACGTCATCGGTGGGGAAAACAGCAAACCGTTTGACCGCAATAATTTTACCAGTATCTACTTTGCTAGCCATATGATGACAGGTCGCCCCATATGCGGTGGCATTGTCATAGAGAGCATAATTATTACACCCAATGCCGGGATAGTCTGGTGATGCCGGGTGAAAGTTGATCGCGCCTTGCGCGGCGGATTGAATTACCGATAAAGGCACCACCCATCGACATAGGTATGAAAGAAGATAATCTCCACTCCAGTCCCGGATTTCTTCCGGCATTTTTTCTCCCCATGCTGAAAAGTAGGAAGTGACATTTTCAAAATTATCTTCGACAAATTGCAATGCTCTATTGCAATATTCGTCATCTTTTTTACCTAAAAACAGCACAGAGTCAGTTAATTTATTTTTCATTGAATAATTCTTTAGAATGTATTTATTTACTACAAGATGCGAGACAAAATTCTTTCAGTGCAGTGGCAGCTGCTTGGGGATATTTACAACTTTCAAAACTAAATTTATCTTCAGGCTTGTGAATTTTCGTGGCGGCCAGCTGCTCCCACAGCTCTAGCCAAATATCTAAATGGGCAACTAGATCGATCGCATTTTGCTGCTGCACTACAGGTAATAAATGACCTTTGGCGAGGATCAAGCTCCGGATTTCGCGGTTATTGTCTCTCAGAATCTTGGCAAATAGAAACTGCCGACCATCGGTATGGAGGTTTTGATAAGCAGCCTCACCGCGCCGGAAGTGCATACTTAAGGATCCCAATAGTTCTGAGACGATTATTTCTTGCTCTTGGGTTGGCATGAATTATTCAACTATTAGTAATTTATATCAAGAGTATTCCCCATAATTCCAGAGAAATCACCAATAACTTAATTTTCCGGTCGGTAAGCTATCCGGCTCAGGCAGTTTTTGGATGAGCTAGCTATACTATGAGAGCATTACAGATTTGAATTGCTGACCTAACTTATTTCTTGGGAGACAGCAACAGATTCAAATTACCGCCCCCAGCCATCGGCGGAATCATCGAACTACCATCCCATTTATCGATCGCCTGTTTCAAAAGAATTCGATCGGACAACACCGCATCCAAAGTCTTCAGCCGCTGCGCTTCAATCTGCGCCGTTTCCAACTCTGTCAGCTTCCGCTGCCGTTCCTGAATCGCAATCTGCTTTTGTTCGATCGACTTCTGCACTTCCACATCCAGTACAAACCCAGTCACCGCAAAATCGCGAAAATTCACATAGCCCTGCTTGTCCAGCTCCTTAATGATATCTTCCCGAATTTCACCACTAATCCGCGCCTGATTCTCAATAACTTCTTGCATGGCATAGGCCGTCACCACTCGCTTCACTGAAGATATCAGGACTGGCTGAATCACTACATTTCTGACGGCATCTTCGGTGCGGCCAATATTGGCCACGATCGCCGGAGCATTGGGCGGATTGATCGCGTAGGTCGCTGTGGCTGTCACCTTAATTTGTTGCGAATCTCTGGTCTGCACCGTAAATTCTTCGGGGATAGCCTTGGTTTGAATAGAAATCTCTTGGACTGTCTGGGCGAGGGGAATCAGGAAATTCAAACCGGGTTGTCGCGGTGGTGATTGCACTACGCCAAAAGTGGAAACCACACCGACTGTGCCGGAAGGGACGACTTTGATACTGAGGGCAATAATGATGATAATTATCACTACTGCAATAATAATGCGTTCTATCGTGGGTTTCATATTTTTAAATTTTTTTAACAAAATTTGGTGCTGGCGATCGCCAACACTTCTAACACTTCTGGCACGGTCAAGGGTGGATCATTCAGGTCATGAGCCTGTTCACTCAGAATTTCCATCAAGAGCGCGGGGTCAGAGCAATCTCGATCGATGATGGATCACTCGGCATGTATGCCCTCCCACATCTTCGATAAGGGAATAGTCTTACCAGTCAATGCCTCATGCAAACCTTGGCAGATACCTTCGATCACAACTGCTGTTGGTGTTTCATCTGGATCAATTTCATCATCCTCAGAAAACAAGACAATAACGCGAACCTGCTGCGGTCTATGCCTTCCGAGCGATTCGTCGAGAATGAATTCACCAACTTCATTAATCGTTGCAGTGGTTTCAATTGCTTTCATTTAGAGCACTCCAGTTGTTAAGCAGGGGCAAAACCTGATCTGTTTCTATTTTATATCGATTGAAAGTCTATTCACTCCACAATAACCTTGCCTCTTACTAAGCTCGATCGACAGCCCTGAATCACAGCCACCACCAAAACCCCAAGCCCTCAGCAATTCTCAGACTTCCACCAAGTCCAGCGATCTTCCTGGAGGCCAACGCCACACCATGACACGAAGAACCAAGGAAACTCCAGAAGTCTTGGGATGATGATGGTGCATGGATCGATCGAATTTGATCGTTGAGATCCCAGACGATAAGCATCTCAGACTAAAAGAACTTTCTGAGTCTCAGGGGGTCAGTGTAAATAAGGCGATCGCCAAAGGCGCAAGCGAAGCTATCGAGGAGCTTTCTACTGTTGCTTTGGTGGAGTTTGATACTCATGCCAGATTTAAGTTGATTGCTGCGCGGGGAGATGTTTCTGAGGGTCTGAAAATCTTGGATAAATTGGATTCGATCGGCGATTAGCTCGGTATGAATAAACGGTGTGCGTCCTCCATGTCTTCCAAAAGAAGTCTAAAAGCGGCATAACAACCCCAAAACAGGATATCAAGTTGGTCGAGCAAAGGCTCAAAGCTGCTCTTGAACATCATCAGAATAATTATGACAACTAACCACAACCACGCTCTAACCGAAGATTTAGAAAACACCGTAACTCCTAGCAGTGGTAATGTTTACGCTGATTTAGGATATGAGAACCCAGAGGAAATGTTGCTCAAGGCACATTTGGTAATGCTATTGAGTAAGGCGATTAAAGCCAAGGGTTTAAATCAGTATCAAGCTGCTGAAGTGTTGGGAATAGATCAACCCAAGGTATCGGCTTTGATCAGGGGGCAATTTCGGGGGTATTCGTTGGAAAGGTTGTTCAAGTTTTTGAATGCTCTTGATCTTGATGTGGAGGTCAGTGTTAAATCTAAGCCAGAGGAACGAGAGCGCAGTTATACCACCATAGAAGAAAATTTAGATGACCAAGTTTGGTCATGACATCTTTGCCAAAGATGCTCTGGAAGTATTTTTATCACCCCTGAGACTGTGTGGATTAGGATACTTGGGCGCGGCAAAGTACAGCAAGCTGCAATTGACGAAATCGAGTCTCTGCCAGCCGACAGTCCTTATCGTGATGAAACTCTAAAGCTGTTTGTGAAGCTCAAGATAACTCTAGAGAGTCGCAATGATCGTGAACCTAATGAAACGGAGCTGATGATGAGACTAGCTGAATCACCATTGTTTGTTAAATATATGGAGCGGGTTAACGCTAAAACTCGGATTGAGAGTTTTCAATCTGTGGTGGAAGGTTTGATGCTAAATCGTTTTGGCGTTCTAGATGAAGAGTTGGCGGCTACGATTCCCAACATTGTTGAGTTGCCCCCTGTTGAATTTACGTCGCTGCTGTTGCAACTGAACCGTCAAGAATTAATCGATCGATTTACCGACTCTACATCCTGAGCATTCGATCGCAGCAATTTTAATTTCATTATGAGGTGAAGCGCAGGCTCACCTACCCAGATAGATTACTCATCGAACTTATCGCCTGAGTTGGCCTTCCCCCATTGTATCGATTTTGAAACCAGAGTAAATCATTGGGAGTTGAGTCTATGGCGACTTTGATCGATCGGATACCAGACGATAAGCACCTTCGACTGAAAGAACTCCCTGAGGCGCAAGCGAAGCTATCGAGGAACTTTCTACTGTTGCTTTTGTGGAGTTTGATCCTTTCCCGATTTAAGTTGATGGCAGCGCGGGGAGATGTTGCTGAGAATCTTGGATAAGCTTGACGTAATCTAAAATACAGATGCCCACACATCAGGGGCAAGGTCAAAGCTAGATCATGATGAAAAGAGGACTAAATGAGACGAGACACGCTTTTCTACCGGATATTCAAGGAGTTTCCTGGCTTACTATTCGAGCTGATTGGTAATTCTCCTGAAAATGCTGCTGGATATAGGTTTAGTTCGGTGGAAGTGAAGGAGCCAACCTTTACAATCGATGGAGTCTTTGAACCGCCTGTACTGGACGGGACTGGTAAACTATATTTAGCTGAAGTTCAAATGCAGCTAGACGAAGCTCTCTGTGAGCGAACGTTTGCAGAGCTTTTCGCCTTGTTCTATCGATCGCGGAAGCTTTACAGCGATTGGCAATGTGTGATGATTTACCTCTCTCGTAGTACAGAGCAGAAGATTACATATCCCTATCGAGCTTTGCTAGAGTCTGATCAAGTCCAAATAATATACTTAGATGAGTTGGGTAATATCCGTGATTTACCATTAACAACTTCTCTGGCAGTATTGCCAACAGTACCACCCAGGAAGGCTCCAGCAGAAGCGAGAGACATCTTAGCCCGTGCTAGAGAGCAGTCTCAGCAGTATGAGGTAATAGTTGATTTAGTCACTCGCGTAATGTCGTACATGTTCATTGATCAAAGTCCCCAGGAGATAGATGCAATGCTAGATATTCAATTTGAAGAAACTCGTGTTTACAAAGATACTTTTGCCAAAGGAAACCTGAGCATGGTTCTCCGACAACTTGGCCGAAACTGTGGACAACTAAACATTGAGCTGGTTCGAGAGGTGACTGCTTTGCCGCTTGATCAGCTAGAAGCACTAGGGGATGCTTTACTGAAATTCAAAAAGGTCAAGGATCTGGAGAAATGGCTAAAAGAAAATGCCTCTGCGACCACTGGGGCGTAGTCTTCGAGCTTGCTTGATGTTCTCAAATCCTCTCTGAGATTGACTTAACCCGCCAAGCTAAAGGCTTGAAAAGATGTGGAAGAACTATCAAAACCCCAAGCACCGCTTTCCGTAAAACTGCTACCTGAAATTATTGAACGCCGCAAACAGTTACAGGAGCAGTGGCGGCGGAAGAAGCCGCCCTATGATTTGGTCAAAGCGGCTAAGTATCTAGTCTGGGCTGAGAAAGGCGATGAGACTATGCAAAAAGAGGCTGGGGCTTGGTTTGAGGACAATGAACCGATCGGTTAAAACTTATAAACACAAACATTAGAACCAAAACCAAATATGAAGAAACCATCAGACTTAGATGATGTTGCTTACACAGAATCTCCATCAGATATAATAACAGTCTGCGATCGCTCCCACATGACAGCTCAAGAGCGTTATGAGTTCTGGATGAATTTAGATTATTCCGCCAATCAGCCACCGGAAGCAGAAAGAAAGACTATCCAAAAGAAGGATGCGTCAGAATAGGTTCCTAGACCTGCAAAAGATTGTGTCAGAAAAAGGCTGAAACAACCCTATTCTGACGCAAAAAAGGCTCTAAGCCTGACATCAGGTTAGGGTATGCTTCATTCTGACAAAACTAGTTGTGTCTAAAACTCAGAGAAGTCAATAGACCTCCTGCGAAAGTATTTGATCGATCCTTTAACAGCAACCATTCCAGCGATTATTTACTAATCATAAAAGATTGGCTGAATGTACTGATAAGCATACGTTCTGTCGATTGATTTAGAACTTTCGCAAGAGGTCTAATGGCTAGAGAGCTTCAGATTTATATGGTTAAAAACTACCTCTTGGATGGTAATTCTGAAAAGTTTGTTGAGAGATAATTCCAGCCCTACAACTCTGTTTTCCAAATATTGATCTAACTTCAGCCTTGACTTCGCCAACAGCTTCCATTGCTACTCGATCTCCTGGATAGCGTGTTATGCTGAATTTCGTCCGCCTAATATGCTGATTAAGGGTGTTAGGCTGACGTGTTTCCGTCTAATCCCCTTGTAAGGGTGTGTTAGGCAGAAAGATTTCTATCTAACATCCTGTTTTGGGGTATTAGGCGGAATAGATTCAGTCCAATCAGTTGTTA
>CAXTSZ010000079.1:0-13316 GCA_964247125.1 uncultured bacterium | reverse complement strand
ATCCAGGTTGAATTGGTTGGTTGGTACCTCCAGACTACTTGTTTTGCCCCTTTTTGGCTTCCAACCTTATCCCGAACTGATGTTATTTATTATGTCTGAAGGGACTGTGACTTAGTTTTACCCTTAACAGACTTTTTCTGTGGTGTTTGCTGGATTGTCATTTTGGTGTACAGCTCGAAGAGTTTTTCGAGCCGTTCGATGTCGGGCATCTTGTCGGGGGGATCGCCAGGACAAGAATATTGGTTATCCAGAATAGATCTTCTTCAGTTTTGAGCTAGTCTTAGGGAATATATTTATCTAATTTTAAAAATATGCGTACTTGGTGGCAGCGATTCATCGTCGGAATTTGTCTAGTAGCCTCACTCTTAGTGGCTCAACCCCACGCCGCTTGGGCGCTGGCTCATGACAAACAAACCTTAGTCAAAGCCGACTTTTCCCATCAAGACCTGCGCGACTCCGACTTTAGCCAAAGCAACATGCGCGACAGCACCTTCCGCGACTCCGACCTGCGCGGCTCCCGGTTTTTTGGCACCAACCTCACCCGTGCTGACATGACCAACATCGATCTCACTGGTGGCGCTCTGGATACCGCCCGACTCACTAAGACCAACCTCACCAACGCTATTCTGGTGGGAGTCTTTGTGACCAACACCAAATTTGAAGGGGCGATTATCGATGGTGCCGACTTTACTGATGTGTTGCTGCGTCGCGATCAACAGCTCACTCTTTGTAAAGTGGCCAAAGGCACCAACCCCAAAACTGGTCGCAATACCCGTGAAACGCTGGATTGCCCCTAGTCAGCAGATCTGACGATGACCACGCCATAGGCTGTCGGGGAAAGATGCGTCCGCACTGATTCTTGGATCGCCGCTGCATTGATCGATCGAATGTGTTGTGGATAGTCAATCCCCGCTTGGTAATTACCAGCTACCGCTTGATAGTAGCCATACAAACCACTGCGGGCGCTGGGCGTTTCGTTCGCAAAGATATGGCGATTGGCCACTTGACGGCGCACGCGATCGATCTCCATCCCACTAATTTCGGTGTTATGCAAATTAGCCACATGGGCGATAATGCGCTGCTCTACTTCCACCAAATTGACCGTTGGTAACTGCGCACTAATCATAAATATTCCTTGCCAAGCATAGCTGCTGTTACTCACCCCAATCCCGGTCACCAACTGCCGCTCTTCTCGTAAATCTCTTACTAACCGGGAAGTGCGTCCTTGTCCCAACACCGCTGCGGCAATATCCAAGGGATAAGTAGCCGCCAAATCATTCATCCCTGGCACGCGCCACATCAAAATTAGCCGGGATTGTTGAATTTCTGGGTCGATCGAATCATCCCGGATAATTACATTAAAGGCCGGTTCCGGCTGCGGCAATTTATTCACGCCCGCAAACTGCGGCGAGTCATCATGATTGCTGTAAGCCATGAACCCATCGGCCACGACATCAATTAGTTCCTGCACTGGTAGATTACCAACGGCTACCGCTGTCATCGATCGCGGTTGATAGTTAGTCGCATGAAAATAGCGCATTTGCTGATTGGTTAAAGCTTCTACCACCGCTGTGGTACCCAAAACTGGTCGTCGATAGGGCAAGCGCCGAAACACCGCCTCGATCGATTTTTGATAAATCCGCTGCTGGGCATTATCAGCCGATCGATTAATTTCTTCTAAGATGACCGCTCGCTCTTGGTTAAAATCGGCCTCGGTAATACTCGGATTCAACACTACATCCATTTGCAGCGGTGCCAACTCGGCAAAATCGCGCGGCGCGGTCGTAATGTAATACTGCGTATAGTCCTGGCTAGTCGCAGCATTGGTAATTGCGCCATGCGCTTCCACCCGCTGCTCAAACTCGCCAATTTTGAGCCGAGGCGTACCTTTAAACACCATATGTTCCAAAAAATGTGCCATGCCATTGATGCTATCGGTCTCAATGCGCGAACCAACATTCAGCCACAGACTGAGGTTCACGGCCTCTACTGGCAATTGTTCAGCAATAATTGTCAGGCCATTAGGCAATGTGTAACAAGTCGGCGCATTCAAAGCAGGAGTAGTAGCAGGCATAATTATTGGGGAATGATTGTCCAAGCGCCATAACGACGCTCATAGTAGTTCAAAATCTCTGCCACCCGGGATTGGTCAGCGGTAGTTACTGCCCGACAGTCGATTAATAAACCGCCTATTTGGCTTTGCAAATAATCGAATTCAGGTGCAGTTTGCGGGCGCATCTGCACCTGAATATCCGCCACCTGCTGCAAATGTGCCGCCACTTCTAGATAAATAGCCAGGGGTAGTTGGGGACGCTCGATCGAAAAGTTAGGAGCAGCTAAAGGCATGAAGAAAATCGCCGAAATCGGGTTGCTGTTTATCCATCATAAACTGCTGCCACACAAAAAAGACATACCGGAGTATGTCTGAAGTGATGATGATGATTTTAGTTGTCAGATTTATTTAGCTGGCTCGGCCGCATCTTTGATTGCCACCAGGGGTTTTTCACCCACGCGGCGCAAGACTTCGATCCCAGCTTCTTCTAATACTACGACTGGCGTGATGGCACCCAGGTCTTGAACTCGCTTGATGAGAACCTGGCCATTCAAAACCTTCTCACCAACCGAGATATAGCGGCTGAATGACTCCCCTGGTAACTTGACAACAACTTGGATTTGGCCATTGATTTCCGAAACCCCAGACACCTGAATTGCTCGCGCCAATAGGGGAGCGGGAGCTACTGATGGCGGAGTGAGCAATGCTGTTTCGACGGGCACAAGGGGTGCTGTCGGCGGCTTATTGCCTGTCGGGCTAACCGGATTTTTACTATTAGATCCGCTGGCCTTCGGTACAATAGCCTTGGGTATAATGTTCTTGGGGACGATCGCCATGCGGACTGGTTTAACACCAGTTGATTTCTTTGCTAACGTGCCAGCTACGCTAGCCGCACCCAAGTTAGAACCGAAGCTAACATCTGGAGGTGTAGCGGGCATCGATCGCGGCGTTACCCCACGAGGTACAATCACCACATCAGATGGGGACATTCTTCTGCCGGCCACAGGCTGGGCAATTACTACAGCAGAGAACGGATCAATTCGTCCCTTGGCGACAGCTTTGGTAGCCGCTTCGGTATCCGATGCTGGAATGAGACCAGCAGCGATATCGCCACTAAAGCTAGGCGGTGTGCCTACTGGCTTACCATCGATCGTCTTGGCGACTAGTGGTGGTTGGGTCAGTCCAGGGCTAACTGCCAATGGTAGTCCACTGGCTACTGGGGTGGGGGCTGCCACACTGGCAGCTGAACCGGGCGAAGCACTATTACTAGGTTTAGGTGCATCACCACCGCAACCCGAAACCAACAATGAGATACAGCCAAAAGTAATAATGTAAGAGAGAGAGTTGCGTGACACTTGCTACCGCCTTCTAGTTATAGTTGCCAATTGATGGTGAAAATCACCACAGAGAGAAAGTTTGAGAACAGCTGATTTATTCAGATATAATTCGTATTTTACAAATCAGCTTTTTACGTAAAAATAGCTGTTAGGTTTATATTGCCCATTGCGAAGCAAATAGTTACCATTGCGTCAATTGTTTTCCTTGAAAAAGGACTGGAGTAAACCCACTCCCTTTTTGACATGCCGAGAAACAGTAATGACACTTATGTCCATTTTCTCGGCTACTTGTTTTTGGGTAAGATCATAGAAAAAAACGAATTCTATGATTTGCCGAGTGTGTTGTTCGAGGGTGACGAGTCCTTGCTTCAGACGCTGCTGATCATCTTCGGTCAGCTGAAAGCTGCGGTGCTGTTGATCTGGCAAAATATCTAACATGCAACTACCATCTTCATTGCCCACTGGACAGTCCAGGCTAACTGGCTGCCGATTTTGTTGAGCCATCCGGACTTCTTGCCATTCTTCGCGGGAGATTTCTAGCGCTTGAGCCAGTTCTTGTTCCGAAGGCAGTCGCTGATGTTCAGCTTGGAAGCTTTGATTGACAACACTGGCTTTTTGGAGGAGTTCTGACCAACGTCGAGGGACGCGAACGATCGAACTCTTGTCTCTCAAGTAATGCTGAATCTCACCCCGAATATAGGGCATGGCAAAAGTACTAAACGCATATCCTTTCGCTAAATCAAACTTGTCGATCGCCGCAATCAAGCCGATCGAACCTACTTGTAAGAGATCTTCATAGCTCTCTGGACATTGACTCGCCCAATAGTGGGCTTCCTTGCGGGCCAAACCCAGATTGAGCCGTACAATCTGCTCACGTAAAGCAGAACGACCAGTCTGACGGTAAGTGCCTAAAAGTTCTAGTGTCTGTTGCTTGAGTTCCCCGGAGGAATCGGCTTGAAGTTCTTTGGCTGTCGGAGACTCTAGGCCGATCGTCGAAAGGCGAGATGGTAGATTCTCCGGCAGAGAATCGGCACCAACAGTGTCTGGATACGCCAGGGTTTTTATCATTAACTGCTTACAATCCCTAAATTGATCGAGATACTGCGATATCCCTGAAGTTAAAATTCCAATTCATGAAAGTCATTTGAAAATTTTTGGTTTACACCTGTTCTAAATGTTCCCCAATCATGGTCAATAATTAAAAAGTCGCTAAGTCGTAGTCGTGATGAGTTCAATCGATTTACTAACTGCCATATTTTGAGATTCTTCACTACCCTGCATTGACCGTATTGTCGGTCACCCACAAAAAAAAGGCCGTGATGGCCATCGAGAGTTATTAATGATTTTGATCACTGACAAATAACTTTGTTGTCTAGTTGCTATTTACTCATCCCCAGACCTGTCAGCACTGCATTAATACAGCGCTGATCTTCCACCATCCACGGATGAATGGCGATCAGCAATTGCACTTCTTCGCCCACTGCTACTTGCGAACTAGAAGATGGCAAAATAATTAGGTCAAAAGGAGTCCAAATCGAGGTGAACTTAACCTGTGCCAGCATGTGCACATCTTGCTGAAGGTCTTGGATAAAAGGATGATCGGGACGCATCTGGACACAACCAGGTTTTTGGGTAAAGTAAGCGGCCAACGTTCCTTGGTGAGGAGCTGAAATCGTGATGTAGTGCTCCACTCGGTCAATACCACCTAAGCGTTGTACATAGTAGCGAGATACTAGCCCCCCCATACTAAAACCGATCAGGTCGATTTTTTGGTCGGCTGGTACCTGGCGATCGATGAATTCTTGGAGTTGATTAGCCGATACTTGCAGTAAGGCGGTGCCATCATTGGGTGATAGATCAATACTGTGGACTTGTCGTCCTAAAACTTGCAGGCGATCGGCGATCGATCGCAGTTTGGCGCTAGTGTCATTGATGCCATGCACCAAGATGACTGGATTGATCGCATGAGACATGGTGCAAAAGCCTAGTCGGTATCTTATCTGAAATCATAGGCTGGATTCACCGCCATTGCCGCGCTGCCCCCTAAATTAAAAAAATCATGAACTTTTGTGAAAGTTTATGGGAGCAACTTGCCACCTCATCCCAGCGCCACTGATAATTCAGTCTCATAGGGACGACCTCGCCACTGAATCTAAAATCAACCATTTAACCATATGTTTAAAAGATTATTCGGCAAGAAAAATGATGGCTTCTACATGCAGGCTGAAGAAGCCCAAGCTCCAGCACCATTAGCAGCAGCACCAGCAACCGTAGTGCCCGTCGTAGAAATCGCTCCAGTCGCTATCCCGGCGAATGAGGCTGAATCACCAGTGACAGCGGATGCACCCTCGGCCAAAAAAACATCCGTAAAAGACAAAAAAAAGGCCAAACCAGAAAAAGATGCGAAGAAAGTAGCAGAAGCACCCACCCCAGTGGCCGTTGTCATATCTTCAGAACCGACAATCACCAACTTCGCCACTGATTACTTAATCAAGCCTTCTAGTAATAGCAATCGGCGCCGGCCAGGGGCAAACATGAAACAGTTCATGGATATGGCCAGACAGGTCGAAACAAAGAAGAGTCCCGGCCAACGTGCCAAAGGGAACTAATTCAGATCAGCGAGATCAGCAATCTCGCTACTGAGTTGATCCTTCACAAAAATCAGACTGCTATACATCTGAAAGGCTTGATCCCACAAGCTGTGTTCGCGACGCATTAACTGTACATGAGAAGTGATTTTTTGGAGCGTTTCGGGGTAGGCCAGTGCGGTCTCGGCGAAAGGATTAAAATCGCTCCAGAGTTTAGCTTGGCTAGTTTTTTCGTGAATTTGGCTCAAGAGCCGCTGCCAATTTTCTCGACTAGTCAGAACGGTCAGGTCGCCAGTTCTTTCGCCCACTTCCTTTTGAAAAGAATAGATTTGGTTGCAGAGGCGAAAAATTAAATTTTTACTGGGAACATGCAAATCGCACATTTGCACGTAGTCCAAGACTTTAGGCTTGTGGCTGACAGTCGTGCGGGTGGTGCTAGCACTAACCTCGGTAATTTCCTCGAAAATTGGGAGCAGCCCGGTCACAATTTGTTTGACCTCTGACCAAGCAAACCCCATACATAGCTCCTCGCCGTGGTCATTCACACAGTTAAGCGTAGCCTGCGGTTTGAATTCGGAAATTAGCTTAACACTAACCACTTCGATCGTTTGCAATGCTCTGAGGGGTGCGCAAAAGCCCGGGATTTGAGCTTGCCGTAGTTGCTGCTGATAAAAGTTCAACTCTCCCATACTGCCAAAACGATAGAGTCGCCAACCACGACTAGGCAAATGGAGTCGTGCAGTATAGATATCTAGGTTCATGATCTGGGCTAGCTGGGGAGCCAAAGACGCTTTTGCTTCGGTACTGATCGGTTCTAAGATAAGCAACCCGGGCTCCTGGCCACCAGCTATTTGCATAGATTGATTTAAAGATGCTTGCTTGCGCCCATCGATCGCCATTTGTATCCGTTGCAAGCCAACGCGCGAATCATTGATGACTTTGGGATTAATCGACTCCACCAGCAAACGCCGATAGATTTTCTCAGCATTGTCAAAGTGCTCAGTAGCTTCTTGCAACTGGGCAGCATAAAGATGAACCAAATCATTGTTCGGTTGATTATGCACCAGCGTCTTTATTAAGTTTCTGGCAGTACGAAAATCTTGGCGGTTTAGCGCACTTTCAACTTGTTCAAACATAGATACAGGTTTTTATAGACGGCTATACAGACCTATGTTTCCCAAAAACTAGTTAAGACTAACTATCCCTGAAAAAAATTATGTTAGCATCATACACAAAGAGCCTTCTTACCCAGGTTATAACTTCTCTATGAGCAAGGTGTTAGTGTTAAATGCTTCCTATGAACCGTTGAACATTACCAGTTGGCGGCGAGCAGTGGTGTTGATGCTTAAAGATAAAGCTGAGGGATTAGAACACCACGGTCAGTATTTACTGGCGGACTTACCCTTGCCGACAGTGATTCGGCTACGCCACTACGTCAGTATTCCGTACCAAGAAATTCCCCTCACTCGCAAGAACGTTTTAAATCGCGATCGCCATTGTTGTCAGTATTGTAAATACAGCGGCGAAGCCTTGACCATTGACCATATTATTCCCCGCTCGCGCGGTGGGGTGGATAGTTGGGAGAATTTGGCCGCCGCCTGTATGCGTTGCAATGTCAGGAAGGGCAGCCGCACCCCGCGTGAAGCTGGGATGGAATTGTTATCATCACCGCGCCAGCCTTACAGTAGTTTACATTTTGAATTAACCAGACAGATTGAAAGTGGTAGACACTTAGAATGGCAGAAATACGTGATTGGTGCTTAAGGGGGCGCGGTTACCCGCCGGAATTATTCCGTATTTTTAGGGATTGCGGATTGAGAAGCATTTAGGTAGCATGGACGCAGATAAGTCGATGGTCATGGTAAATAATATTAAACCAGCAATTTGGTATTAGAGGGCAATGACCGAACGAATAGCTGATAGCAATCTGTTAACAGAATTGATAAAATATTGATGATACCGATCGGAAACGATCACCAATAATCTGAAAATTCACTTAGTTTATACTCCTGCAACTGGTAATAGTAGTCGCAGAGTAATTAACATCGCAAAACACCTTGGGTAAAATGTCCTCAAACTCAGTTCATTCCTCGAATTGTGCAGCCACGATCGCCGATCCTTTACCGCTAGTTAACCTAACGGGTTTATCCGAGCTAGCTGGAGAAAGTCCGGTGTCACTCTCGAACAAATTAGAGATAAATAACGAAGTTTTGACATACACAATTTCCCGACCAACCACTGAACCGTCCCTAGTAGAGGTGATGGATAGTCGAGTAGCTGGTTTACGCGCTTCCCTGGAAAAGCATCGCGGTGAAAGGCAATTAGTGCTGCTCCAAGATTTTCCTGACCCTGATGCTCTGTCTGGATCTTGGGCTTATCAAATGATCGCCAAGCAGTATAATATTCAGTGTGATTTAGTATATGCCGGGACGCTCAGTCACCAAGAGAATATTGCTTTAGTCAAGTTGACTGGTCTACCGGCCAAGCGCTGGCCATTGAATACACTGAAGGAAAAAGATTTATCCGTCTATCAAGGCTGTGTCTTAATCGATAATCAGGGCACCACTTGCCAACTGCTAGAACTCATTCAACAGGCTGGCATTCCAATTACAGTAATTATCGATCATCACAGTCAGCAGGATGAGTTGTCAGCAGAGTTCGTAGATATTCGACCTTCGACGCGAGCCACGGCAACGATTCTCACCCAATATCTCCAAGCTGGTTTGCTGAAGTTAGACAGTAGTATTAGTGACCATGTGAAGTGTGCGACAGCCTTGATGCATGGGTTGCGATCGGATACGAACCGACTGATGCAGGCTCAGGAAGAAGACTTTTTGGCCGCTGGCTATTTGAGTCGTTTCTATGATGCTCAATTACTCAATGCAGTACTACAGGTATACCGTTCCAAGCGGGTCATGGACGTAATTCAAAAATCGCTCACTAACCGGGTGTTGCAAAATAATTTTTCGATCGCCGGTGTCGGTTATTTACGTTATGACGATCGCGATGCCATCCCCCAGGCGGCAGACTTTTTGGTCACCGAAGAAAATGTCCATACCGCAGTAGTCTACGGTATCGTTCATGATGACGAAGAAGAAGTAGAAATTGTGATTGGCTCTCTGCGCACATCCAAGCTCACCCTTGACCCCGATGAGTTTATCAAAGAAGCCTTTGGTCGCGATTGCCAAGGTCGGTTTTTTGGTGGTGGCCGGTTTACCGCTGGCGGCTTCGAGATTCCGGCTGGTTTCTTGGGTGGTTTCAACGAAAATTCAGACTTCGCCAGAATGAAGTGGGAAGTTTTTGATAATCAAATCAAGCAAAAATTGGGCAAGCTGGTGAATCCCACCGACCATATCTAGCCATGGAAATATATTTGATCCGTCATGGAATTGCGGTGGAGCCAACCGAGGCCGAGAGTGATGAGCGCCGCTGTTTAACAAAGCAGGGCATTAAAAAAGTGCGCCAGGTAGCCACCAGTCTGCACAGCCTTGATGTAGAATTTGATATTATTCTTTCTAGCCCGTTGGTGCGTGCCCAGCAAACCACTGAGCTGCTGGTAAACCAAGGCTTAAGTGAAATTACGGAAGTTCACTCAGATTTAGCTCCAGCAGGTAATTTGGAGCAATGGGTCGCTTGGCTCCAAGACTATCAGTTTCGGCAGCCGCTGGCTCAAAGTATTGCGCTGGTTGGCCATGAGCCAAATTTAAGCAATTGGGCGGAGATGCTATTATTCAATCAAGTTTTTCAGCGCCTGCAGCTCAAAAAAGCTGGAATCATCGCTCTGCATTGGCCAGCACCAACCCCGCCCATCGGTAACTGCCATCTTAATTGGCTAATACCGCCCAAACTCTGGCTTTAGGGCTATAATTTTTCCATCGTGGAATGGAGCGAAAACTTATGGTCGGTAGCGATTACAAACCTGGATTAGAAGGGGTACCAGTTGCTCAATCCAGCATTAGCTATGTCAATGGCCAAGAGGGTATTTTAGAATATCGCGGCATCCCGATCAGCGAGCTAGCGCAGCGTAGTACTTTTGTCGAAACTGCCTATCTGCTGATTTGGGGACGCTTGCCTAGTTCGATCGAGCTAGCTGAATTTGAACAGGAAATTTACTCCCATCGGCGTATTAAGTACCGGATCAAAGACATGATGAAGTGTTTCCCAGAGACCGGCCATCCGATGGACGCTTTGCAGGCTTCTGCCGCTGCCTTGGGTCTTTTCTATTCGCGCCGCGCCCTCGCCGATCCGGTGTATATCTGGGAAGCTGTGACCCGTTTACTTGCCAAAATCCCCACGATGGTGGCCGCTTTTCAGCTCATGCGCAAAGGCAACGATCCAGTACTGCCGCGCGATGATCTGGGCTACGCCGCCAACTTTTTGTATATGCTCACCGAAAAAGAGCCAGATCCATTGGCAGCTAGTGTTTTGGATACCTGTCTGATTCTCCATGCCGAGCATACAATTAACGCTTCTACTTTTTCAGCGATGGTCACGGCTTCGACGCTGACTGATCCCTATGCGGTAATTGCTTCGGCGGTGGGTACCTTAGCTGGTCCGCTGCACGGTGGCGCGAACGAAGACGTAATTGCCATGTTGGAAGAAATTGGCACCGTCGATCAAGTCCGGCCCTATCTAGAAAATTGTATGGCTCAAAAGAAAAAAGTGGTCGGCTTTGGCCACCGCGTCTATAAAGTTAAAGATCCACGTGCCATTATTCTCCAAGACTTGGCTGAACAGCTGTTTGCTAAATTTGGTCATGATAAATACTACGACATTGCCGTGGAGCTAGAAAAAGTAGCCGCAGAATATTACGGCCACAAAGGCATTTATCCCAATGTGGATTTTTATTCGGGCTTGGTCTACCGCAAACTGGGTATTCCCGACGACTTGTTTACCCCGGTTTTTGCGATCGCCCGCGTTGCTGGTTGGTTGGCACATTGGAAGGAACAGCTGGGTGAAAACCGGATCTTCCGACCGACCCAAATTTATACTGGCAGTCATGATTTAGCTTACCAATCAATAGAAGAGCGTTAGCCCTTGCCGGAAAACAAAGGGTTATGGTATGGTTATAGAGATGTGCCTAATGGCTCACGACCTGTACGGAAAGGTGGCTGAGTGGTCGAAAGCGGCCGATTGCTAATCTGTTATACGGTGTAAGCCGTATCGAGGGTTCGAATCCCTCCCTTTCCGTTGCTCTAAAACCCTGATTTCTAAGAAATCAGGGTTTTGTAGTTTAAGATATTAAATTTCCGTGACCCACACCGAAACTGAACCGCCACCGCAATAGAACTCACCCCAACCATCGGCATTGGTGATTACCTGGCGCGTTATATGGCCAGTGATGTCTTCAAAAGTAGTCAGAGGCTGATCTACTTTCATCCATTTACTACCCCCGGGTCCGTCACTGAGTAACACTGCCATTTTTTGCGGATGTTCGGTATTGCCCATTCTTGTCCAGCCGATCACATCGGGGTGGTCGAAATAGTCAAGCTGATCACCATAGGCAAAATGCTGGCGAGCATACAACAACTTATCCAGAATTTCATGATGGGAATCTAGCCAAATTTCATAGTTATTACCATCGCGACCGCGATCGACATATTGAGCGCCATAGTAATCGGCATAAAATACGCAGGGGTAACCCGCCCGGCGCAGCAAGATTAAAGCATAGGCCAAGGGTTTGAACCAGCTTTCCACTACAGATTCTAGTGCTTGCAGAGGCTGGGAGTCATGATTGTCAACGAAGGTAACGGCCAAGGTGGGTTGCTGCTGTGCCAATGTACCATCAAAGATCTGACGCATATCATAGTTGCCTCCAGCAGTGCTAGCTGCGTGGAAATTATAGTGCAAAGGCACATCAAAAAGTGAAAGCTGACCGCCAGTATTGCTCAGAAAGCCATTTAAATCATTGATGTCACTAGACCAATATTCCCCGACAGTGAAAAGTTCTTTGTGGGTACGCTGGCGCAGGTGGGAGAGCCAGTCGGGAAAAAAGCTGGCGCGGATATGCTTGGCAGCATCCAGACGGAAACCGTCTATTCCTAATGTTTCAATAATCCACTCGCCCCAATGCTTGAGTTCATCCACCACTTCGGGTTCATTGGTATCTAAATCGCAAGCCATCAAAAAGTCGTAATTGCCATGTTCTGGATTTACACCAGTTTCAAACTGCTTGGCTTTGAAGCGATAGATGGTGCTATCTCCTGGTTTGAACATATTGTGATTCACGGAGTCAAAGTGGTGCCAGTTCCATTTCAGCTTAGAATATTGCTCGCCGCGATCGGGGAAATCAAATTGCGTCCAGGTTTTGATAATTTCTACAGCTCCGGTGTCGGCATTCCGATTATCTGTTGAGACCGGAATCGCATCGACTAGTTCTTCGGCATCACCACCATTTTTATGATTAAAAACAGTATCTAGATAAATTTGAATACCCGCTGCTTGCGCTGATTTGACCGCTGCTGCTAGTTCTGCGCGGGTGCCATATTTGGTACGCACTGAGCCTTTTTGGTCGAATTCCCCTAAATCAAATAAATCGTAGGTGCTATACCCAACCTCATTTATACCGTTGCTGCCTTTGTAGACTGGTGGCAACCACAATGCGGTAAATCCAGCTTTGGCCAAGTCTTGAGCATTTTTTTCTAGCTGTCGCCAGTGACCGCCATCATTGGCTGTATACCAATGAAAGTATTGCATCATGGTGCCATTAATAGTCATAGTATGATCCTAGATATATAGTCGCCGCTTTTATTCTAGACCTTCGCTGGGCTTAAGCTTTAACTTTCTAGTTCTGAATCAAATATAATATTTTCAAATATTTGCTCGATCGGGAAAGTTAAATCAATGCTTTTTATCTCAATAATGTCTCCAGCTACATAACTCAATATTTCCCATCTGCTCCGATCGTTTTTACTGTAAATATCGATCTCAATTTTATTGGTATCGACCAAAATATAATCCTGTAAGCTATCAGAGCGTCGATAGAGATTAAACTTATCGCGCCGATCGTAAGCCGCTGTACTTGGTGATAAAACCTCTACAACTAAGCAGGGATGAGCAATAAATTTAGTCGCAGTTTTATCGCGATCGTCACAGGTAACACTAACATCAGGATATACATAGTCATTAGATGTTGCGATCTGTACTTTGGCATCAGCATTGAGTACTCGACAGCCGCTACCGCGCAAGTGAATGTTTAGAATGGTTGTAAAGTTTCCAGCAATCTGGCTATGATTCATGGTGCCGCCAGTCATGGCATAAACTTCGCCATTAAGGTATTCGTAGCGAAGTTCTTGCTTTTCTGCCCAGTCTAGATATTCTGCGGGGGTAAGTTTGGGA
>CAXTSZ010000078.1:9162-13394 GCA_964247125.1 uncultured bacterium | reverse complement strand
CATGACTTGGTTGAAGGCTGGCAGCTGGCTACCCAAACTTAGCAGGAAAAGTCAGTTTAAGAATCCCTGTCCTTTTAAGGCTGGGGATTATCAAAAGTGGTGATTTTTCGGTAATAATAGCGAGGTGTTTACAAAATAAGAGCAAAATTTATGAGTAGTGTAGCCATTTCCCCAACGCAAGCTCTTCAGCAGTTACAGTGGCGCTATGCCGTCAAAAAATTTGACCCGAGCCAAAAAATTCCTAGTGATGTCTGGAATGTTTTAGAACAGAGCCTCGTTCTTAGCCCTTCGTCTTTTGGGATGCAGCCCTGGAAGTTTTTTGTGGTCGATCGCCCGGAGCTACGTCAACAATTGCTGGAACATTCTTGGAATCAACCTCAGGTGGTGGAAGCCTCGCACCTAGTGGTGCTGACCATTAAAAAGGATATGAGTGATGTCGATGTCGATCGCTATATTCAGGATATGTCGGATACCCGTAATGTCCCCCCCGAAGGACTCGCTGGTTTGGCCAAGATGATCAAAGGCTTTATGGCCAACCCTAATAAAGCTTTCACCCTAGATGAATGGGCAACTCGCCAAGTTTATATTGCGATCGGCCAGTTCATGACCAGCGCCGCTATGTTGGGCATCGATACCTGCCCGATGGAAGGTTTTAACCCCGCCAAGTACGATGAAATTTTGGGTCTCACCGCACTGGGCTACGCGTCGGTACTAGTCTGCCCGGCTGGTTATCGCGCCAGTGATGATAAATATGCCGTGATGCCCAAGGTGCGCTATCCCCAGTCCGAAATAGTCCAGCATATTTAAGCTATGCCCGAAGGTGGGGCGGTGCCTCGGAAGACAGCCTTCAATACGACATCGTTGAAATCTCGATCGCCGCCGCCCACCAAATCCTCGAAGCCAAAACTATTATTACCCAATAAGCGGATATGGTCAGTTGTATCCCCATTCCCCAACGTATAAGGGGTGTAGACATTACTAAAGTTCCCGTTCAGACTGGTCGGACTGGCATTAGCAATCAAAAATGGTGCATAAATTGCCCCGCCCTGTAAGGTTTTGCTAGTGGTCGTGGTGCCGCCATTGGCGACCGCTAAATCTAGCCCTGTAACGCGTCCTTGTACAACTGCCGCTGCATAGCCCGCCTGTCCGGGAGTGAGCCGCGCACCAGTGAGACTAATGACTGTGCCTTGCGCATCTTCGATTTGATAAAACCCGACCGTGTCGTTATAGGCTGCTTCTCGTTGCACCGTAAAATCAACCTGAACCTGCTGGCCACGCCAAGCCCGCAAATCTAACAGCTCACTTTCTCGATCGCCTTGGGAGTCCGCTAGCAAGTTTTGATTATTGAGCGCTGCGTTGTTGAGCTGAAAGTCAAAGATCAAGTCGTCATCGACATTGACATTGCCCTGTTCCCATTTCAGACGATAGCCACTGCCAGCAGCGGGACTAATTTGCAGGTAATTAGTACCTCCTGGGTTAGCTTGATCGATCGAGAACACCACATTACTAAAATCGTTTTTTTGGAGAGCCGTATCCACACTACCGTTTTTGACCAAATAAAACCCTAAGCGATCGCCAGCCCCCACTGACAGCTGGCGTGAGATATCGGCAGGAGCTAGTAAGTTACCAGTGAGGGTACTAAAAATTACTTGGCCATTTTGCAAGGCGGCCTGCGCATAACCACTAGCAGTGGGAGCCAAACCATTGACTTGATTATTGGCATCGATTCTAAAGAAACCAACCTCATCCACCTGTTGGGTGCGATTAGCAACCAAGGAGAAATTGGCCACTGCCCCGCCGGCTGCTCCTGCTACCTGGATTACATTATTTGCTTCTTTACTTAAGCTAATAGTGGTGTTCGCGATGCCCGGTGCGCCGGGATCTTGAATTTCACCATTGACGGTTAGGTCACTATCCCCGCGCTGGCCATCAATAAAATGCACAATTACCTTGTCGGTAAAGCCGTCATTATTGGTATCAAATAGTTCCGCCCCGGTTTTGCCATCATACAAAAACTCGTACAGGTGAGTCGTTGGATTGTCGGCTGTTTTCCCAAACATTAAGTAGGTATTATACTTCCGGTTTTGATCGGCCTGAGCAATCAGAAATTCCACTGTCGTGGCCGCCCCATTTTTAAGACCTGTAACTTTAAATTCGGCGGGATTAGCTAGGGAAGTCAAATTATTAGTGGCGATCGGATTCGGGAGCAGTTGTAAGCCCACGATCTGGGTGCCGGGGCTGGTTACCAGGGTGGCAATATGGTCAGAGGTCGCACTCCCACTGGTGAGCACCGAAGCTACATTACCCTGTTGGCGATCGGGAATGCCATCCCGGTTACCATCGCCATTGTTGGGAGCTAGGTTCTCGATCGAGTCATTTACGCCATCTTGGTCGGTGTCCGCCGGCGGATTAGCCAGAGCCGCTGCTGTCGCTACTGCTGCTACCGGGGCAGATGCGCTGAGGGGGGTCACAAATCCCGTGGCACTAATCCCGGCACCACGACTGAATCCAGCAAATTGAATATTATTCAGCTGGGCGGTAGTCAGGCTGCTAGCGGTGGTACCAAAGCGCAGCGTTTCACCAGTGCTACTTGACCAGTTATTAATTGTCAATGCCCCCGTCCAAGCCAGCGTACTACTATCAGAAAACACCACATCACTGCTGCTGTTCCCAAAGTCGATGATCGAGTTGCCGCTCACTTGCAAGCGATCGAGGGTTTCATTAAAACCATTGAGATTGAAGGTACCGCCATTCAAGGTCAGGTCGGCGGCGTTGTTGATTTGCTCATTATTTCCTAGTTGTAGCACCCCGGCTGTCAGCAAGATGGGGGCGTTATTGAGTGCTTCTACCCCACTGGTTTTCGCTAAGGCCAAGATGCCACCACTAATCGTGGTACTGCCGATCCGAGTAGTGGCAGTGTTGCCGTTGAGAGTGAGGGTGCTATCGCCAGATTTTAGGAGGCTGGCGGTCTCAAAATCGAGTGTGGCATCATCGGTG
Organism: uncultured bacterium; assembly: GCA_964247125.1. GTDB lineage: Bacteria > Cyanobacteriota > Cyanobacteriia > Cyanobacteriales > Chamaesiphonaceae > JAAFHZ01. The sequence continues at coordinate 10,397 of CAXTSZ010000078.1, read as the reverse complement.
AGGGTAATAGGCGCTGTGATATTGACTTGGCCATTGGGCGATCGCAACAGTACCGGGTCGCGGAAAGACACACTGGAGCTGATATTAATGCTGCCACTACCATCGGCGCGGCCAAAAATAATTTTTTTGAAACCATTGGCGATCGCCGCTAAATCGGTGTCAGTTAAATCCAAAATGCTGGCACTACCACTGTCTGAACCACCAATTTGGATGGTTTGATTGGGGGCAAAAGATTGAATAGTCAAATTTTGGCCGGGATCGACAATGGAGTTATTGCCTCCCACCAGATTGATTTCATTACCTGTGAGAATAATATCGCTGGGGTTGGCGGTCAAGGTATTGTTGGTGAGACTATTGATCGCGCCCACATCCAAGTTGTTGACTCCCAGCAAATTCAAAGCATTAGGCGCTGGCGGATTGTTAGGGACGACCTCGGGATTCAGAATGGTGCCCGTGACGGCGGTGGCAGTGCCTACGGTATAACCACCGCCAGTGGTGAGGGTCAGGGATACACTTTCGTTGGGGTCATCGATATTGTCGGCGATCGGCTTGACGGCTACTGTCGTGGTTGCAGCCCCAGCGGCAAAGGTTACCGTCCCGGTCGTCGTTGCAAAACTAGTGGCTCCAGCTTGGGTATAGTCATTAATAAATTCCGCTGTCCCGCCGACTGTGTAGCTGACAGTTAAAGGATTGGTGGTGGCACCGCTGCGACTAAAGGTGTAAATTAAACTGCCATTGCCATCTTCACTCACCCCCGCCGGGGACACGGCCAGTTGTACTACCGGTACAGCGTTGGTCGGATTGGTAATGGGACTAAGGATGGTACCCGTGATGGCGGTAGAAGTGCCGACGGCATAACCAACGCCAGTGGTGAGGGTCAGTGTCACTGTTTCATTTGGTTCAACAATGGTGTCGGCGATCGGATCGACTACCACCGTCGCGGTGGCGGCACCAGCCGCAAAGGTCACCGTCCCGGTCGTTGCTGTAAAATTAGCAGCGCCCGTCTGGGTATAGTCATTAATAAATTCTGCCGTCCCCCCGACTGTATAGCTGACGGTTAAAGGATTGGTAGTGGCACCACTGCGGGTGAAGGTGTAAATCAAATTGTCAGTCCCATCTTCGGCCACACTGGCTGGGGCGATAGCCAATTGCACAACATTGGTGGCAGCGGTACCAGTGATACCTTGTAAGGTGAGATGGGCAAAGAAGATATGATCGTCATTAGAAGGGTTGAC
>CAXTSZ010000078.1:0-9062 GCA_964247125.1 uncultured bacterium | reverse complement strand
AGTGGCTGCCAGTGTGGAACGAGTATTCACTGGCGCTGCAAAGTTAATGGTGGCGGTGCCACCGCTTGGACTCAGACCACCAAAGTACAAAATGACGCTTTGATCCACTGCCTGATTGGGATCGTCAAATACCACGGCCAGCGCTAAACCTTCGTAGGCGACTGATTCCGATCCTTCATCCACTGCAATGTTTAATGTTCCGGCAGCAGCAGCATCGATCGTCGATTTGAGGGTGGCTGTCACGTCACTGAGATAGCTATAAAAATTACCCCCGCTATAGGGGATGGATTCAATGCGCTCCCAAGGAATACTTGTCCCATTGACTGTCGCACTGGTGCCGATCGCACTAGTGCCATCCCCGATTAAATAAGCTTTACGAACTGTTGCGCCGGAGTTTTTTAAAACTTGGATAAATCCGGTGGTACTGGTCGTGCCGTTGCCATCAACCGATAAATAAATTTTGCCGGTTTCACTGAGTAAAGCATTTAAGCCATTGCTGGAAGTTGGGGTAGCAGCCATTGTAGGGGTGGGGGTTAAAAGAATTCGGCGGGGCTGGAAGATATTAACGTTGATTTTAAAATCGGTATCGATCGAGATTTTAGAGCGGTAGGAAGTGAAGTAATATTAAATGTCACACTCCTATACTAAAACCAGTCGTATTATAGGCGATGCTACAACTGAAACAGTTTAATAAACATTAATTTTTAATTTCCAACTTGAGATTGTCATGTCCCCTTCATCCCCCTGTTCGATGACTGCCAAAATATCTTTAAGTTTGCTGATGACCGTCCTGTTGTATTCCCCAGCAAGTTATGCCCAAACTTATCAGCCTTCCAATCGCATTCCGGTGGCTGATAATACACTTGGTACTCAGGTAACAGGCGCAAATAACAATTTCAATATCACTGGTGGACTAACGCGGGGGCAAAGCGTCTTGCATAGCTTTCAAGACTTTTCGGTACCCACTGGTGGCAGTGCGACTTTTACTAGTCCCACTGGGACTCAGGCCATTATTACCCGCGTTACTGGCAACGTATCTTCCGATATTAATGGAATTGTCAATACTCAAGGAGCAAATTTTTTCTTGATCAATCCCAGCGGGGTTGTGTTTGGCCCGGGAGCACAACTGAATGTTGGTAAAGCCTTCGTGACCAGTACTGCCAATAGTGCGAATTTGACTGATAATAGTGCCGAAAGCAGTATTTATCTTTTTGGCACAAAAAATATTAATGATGCTCCCTTATTAAGGGTTAATCCCAATGTTTCTTTGAATGTCGATCGCCTGAATTTGGATGGCGGCAATGGGGCGATCGTGAATTATGGCACGATTCAAACTAATAACAACAGCCAATATATTGCGCTGATTGGTGGAGATATTACTTTGAATGCTGGCGCTGGTCGCGGTAATATTGTGGCGCCAGGTGGACGGGTAGATCTTGGTGGTTTGCGGTCAGCGGGCACAGTTGGTGTGAATGCTGCTGGCTTTAACTATGGGGCGGTGGATCAGCCTAGTAACAATAGCACTTCTGGATTCGTCCGCAATGATGTCACTTTCATTGATGGGGCACAGGTGGCAGTTGCCACCAGCCAACCAGTGGGCAATGTCAATACATTTTTCTTTGGTAATGCCACCACCAAGGGCAGTAACATCAATATCGATGCCAACAACGTGCGCATTGTGAATCGGTCTCCCAACGAGCCAGCCCCCCCGATTCGTTTTCGGGAACCGATTACTCAGCCAGTTACACCAGGTGAACTTGGCTCTAACAGTACGATTAATCTGCGGGCCAGACGGGTGGCACTGCTCGCCAATGACCGGCAGCGGATTGTCCAGGCTTGTGATGCTGGTAATAGTAAGCTTACCATCACCGGGCGGGGGGGATTACCTCCCAATGCTAACGAACCTCTGGGTAGTGATGTGGTCTGGCGCGATCCACGGGTCGCTAGTGGTCAGCCAGTGACGCAAAATAATAGTACGCCGCCGCCTAGTAAGTTTCCGCCACCAGCCGTCGGGTGGATCTTGGATCAGCAAGGCAATGTTGCGCTCCTGGCCGCCCAGTCGGCGGACACCTCGATCGGTGCTAAAGCTATTTGCCCTCCCCCAAACTGATAGAAATACCCCTGACTGCTAGGTGATTGACGATCGATCGTTGGCGTAGCCACCTCGGTGATTTCAGATAATTAACTTAACTACAGATCATGACTAGCTTTGAATTAAAAATCAGTGTGCTGACTTCTTCGGTGATGGTCTATCTGAGTCAAATTGCGATCGCACTTCTGCTCCCTCTAGTCCTCCCCGCGATCGCCGTAGCCCAGTCGATCACCACTGGTGCCAGCGCCACTACCGATCTCCCCGTAGTCCCGCAGCTGCTGTCTCAAGCTCTACCGCGTCCCGATTTTCAGCGACCAGCTCCCCTGCCCAGTGACCAACCTGTCGAATCACCGCGACCGCTGTTGCCACCCCCCCAGGAATTGCTCCCGGTGCCCCTCGCTCCCCCGCCGACTGGCCAGCCATCAAATCCGGCTAACTTTCCTGCTCAAATTACGGTGAAGCGCTTTGAAATTGTGGGCGGCACTGTTTTTACTGCTGCCCAGCTGGCTGCTATTACAGCACCAGCCACCAATCAACCGCTGGATTTTGCCCAACTGCTCCAAGTGGCCAGCAATATTACCCAGCTATATGTCGGGGCTGGTTATGCTAGCTCCGGTGCTTATATTCCGGGTAACCAATCTTTTACTACTCAAGATGGGGTGGTCAAAATCCAGATTGTGGAAGGCCGGGTTGCCGATATTGTGGTGACGGGCAACCAGCGGCTGGATGCTAACTATATTCGGAACCGGATTGCGGTGGGTACGACAGCCCCCTTAAAGATCGATCGCTTGCTCGAACGATTGCAATTACTCCAACTCGATCCCCTGATTGCCAATATTTCGGCGGAATTAGTGACGGGTAAAGAAACTGGGACGAGTGATATTCAAGTAAATGTCACCGAAGCACCGACCAAGCGCGTTGGTTTTAATCTCGTCAATAATCGCACCCCCAGCATTGGCGAAATTCAAGGGCAAATTTCCTTTGGGGAAAGTAATTTACTGGGTAGTGGTGATGCGATCGGGATTACCACTGGCGGCACCGAGGCGGGTAACGTTCTGGACTTTAACTATACGGTTCCCCTCAATCCGCATAATGGCACCATCCGGTTGCAATATAGTAAGTCCAACAGTCGGGTAATTGAAGCCCCCTTTCAACCCTTAGATATCAATGCCAACGCTCAAGAAGTGGCTTTGACCTACCGCCAGCCAGTGATCCAAACTCTCACCAAAGAGCTAGCGATGGGCGTGACTCTGACGCAACGCGAGAGCAATATTAGTTATCTGCCCACGGTGACTGGTAGCCGCATTGGGTTTCCCTCACCCGGCGCCGATGGAAATGGGCGCACCAGCGTGACGGCGGCGCGTTTTTTCCAAGACTTTACCGCTAGGGATACGCAACAGGTCTTCGCCCTGCGTTCGCAGTTAAGCGTGGGGCTAAATGTGTTGGGGGCGACGGTGAATCCTACCTCGCCTGATGGGCAATTCCTCAGTTGGCGGGGACAAGCCCAATACGTGCGGGTGCTAGCTCCAGATAGTAGTTTGGTGTTAAAACTTGATAGTCAATTGGCCGATCGCCCCCTCGTACCGTTAGAACAAATTAGCTGGGGTGGCCAAGATACTGTGCGCGGTTACCGACAAGATTTATTACTAGGCGATAATGGTTTGCTGGCCAGTGCCGAGATGCGGGTGCCAGTTTGGCGTTCTGCGGGCAGTAAACAACTACTCCAAATTGTGCCTTTTCTTGATTACGGCGTCGTTTGGAACAACCAAGCTAGCTTCAGTACGGCCTCTAATAATATTGCCTCGATCGGCTTGGGGCTGCGCTATCAGAGTGATAATAATTTTCTGGCCAAACTGGACTATGGTATTCCCTTGATTGCCGCTGATACGAATGCAATTAGGCGGACTGGACAAGAACAAGGGTTTTACTTTTCTCTCAGCTATAACCTCTCATTTTAAATTCCACTACAAATTTTACTAGTTATGGCCATGCACAACTATTCGGTACGCTTCACCACTTTGCTCTTCGGCCTGATGACTATAACGATCTTGCCGCTTAGTACCACCCTGCGGGTGTCCGCCCTCAGTGCTAGTAGTGCGGGGGTTAGCAATAAATCACTCCTGCAAGAAGCGCAAGCCTTCAGTCAAAAAGGTGCTGAATATCTGGCGATCGGCCAAGCGGATCTGGCCTTGAAAAGTTGGCAACAGGCTCATCGGGCTTATACTCAAGCTCGCGATTCTGCCGGGATCATTGGGACCCAAATCAACCAAGCCCAAGCGCTGCAAGCACTCGGATTCTATCGTCAATCTCTGGTTGCTTTGCAAGCGGTCAATGCCAGTCTGCAAAAACAACCAGATTCAGTGGTGAAGGTGCAAGGATTGCTTAGTCTGGGGAACGCGCTGCGGGCGCTGCGCTTGTTAGAGAAAAAAGCCGATCTAACTGCGCCTCGGAATGCATTGGGTGCGAAAGAAACCTTGCGCCAAGCCCTGGCGATCGCCAATGACCTCCATGACGCAGAGTCGGCGGCTCAAATTAAACTCAGCTTGGGCAATACTCTCCAATTACTGGGACCCGAGCAGTTGCCCACGGCAGCAAAAATGTATCGAGAGCTAGCCACTGCCCCAACCCCGCTGCTCCGCATTCAGGCGCAGCTAAACTTGTACCGGCTGGAAGCGACTGCCGAATCTGCCTCTCAGACCGCAGATTTTATTACAAAAGTCCGACAAGATTTAGATCCCTTGACACCTAGCCGCAGCACCATTTATGCCTATTTGAACTTGGCCGAAACCATCAAGAAAAATCAGGCAGATAGCCTGACTACCGATCGCAATTTATTAATGCAAGTTGCCCAGCTGTTCACGACAGCGATTGCTCAAGCCAAAACCATTAAAGATCAGCGCAGTACTACCCAAGCGATCGGTTACTTAGCGAATTTGTATGAACTCACGGCTCAATACGATATTGCCCAAAAGCTAACCCAGCAAGCTGTAGTGTTGGCCGAGAATTTACCCGCCCCGGATTTAGCCTATCGGTTTCATTGGCAGCTCGGCAGAATTCTGACCGCCAGCAAAACCAATCAACAAGAGGCGGCGATCGCTGCTTATCAGCAATCTATTAACCACTTACAATCTTTGCGTAACGATTTAAGCACCCTCGACGCGGATGTGCAATTTTCCTTTCGGAATAGTGTAGAACCAGTGTATCGCGAGCTAGTTGGTTTGTTGTTGAAAGATGGTGAAAAAGCGCCAGCTTCTTCCTTGGCCGCTGCCCGTGACCTCATTGAAGCGCTACAAGTTGCTGAATTACAAAGTTTCCTGCACCAGGGTTGTATTGATAGTGACGCTGATACTAAAACTGTCCAAATTGATCAAATCGATCGAGCGGCAGCGGTGATCTATCCGATTATTTTGCCGGATCGGGTGGCGGTGATTGCTGCCATTCCCAACCAGCCACTGCGCTATTATAGCCAGCCCCAGAAAATAGCTGCTGGCACGGTGGAATCGATCGTCAACAAGCTGCGGGTCAGAGTAGAAAGAGCCGAGTTTACGCCCTCACAAGAACAAGCTTTTCACCAACAATCCCAACAAATCTACGATTTAATTTTGGCACCCCTAGCCGCAGATTTACAGCGCAATAACACCAAAACTTTGGTATTTGTTTTGGATGGGGTGCTGCGCAATATGCCGATGTCGGCTCTGTATGACGGTCATCAGTATTTGGTGGAAAAATATAATTTGGCTCTCACGCCGGGACTCCGGCTCTTACCGCCGCAGGGGGTGAAGGCGCGCGGGCAATTAAGAATTTTCTCCGGCGGCATTACCGCTGCCCGCCAGGGCTTTGTGCCCTTACCAGGGGTGCAACCGGAGATTGAATCGATCGGTAAGTTGATTCCCAATCAGCCCCTAGTCAATGCCGACTTTAATAGCCAATTGGTTTCTAATAATTTGGAAACTAATAATTCCCAAATCGTCCATCTCGCCACGCATGGCCAATTTAGTTCTAAAGCCGAGGATACCTTCCTGTTGACTTGGGATAATCGCATCGATCTAACGCAACTCAATAACCTGTTGCAAAATCGGGGGAGTCGATCGGACAGAGCGATTAATTTGTTGGTACTCAGTGCTTGTCAAACGGCCAGTGGTGACGATCGAGCAACGTTAGGATTGGCCGGCGTTGCGGTGCGGGCTGGGGCCAGAAGTACGATCGCTTCCTTGTGGTCGGTCAGCGATGAAGCCACTCAAGTATTAATGTCGCATCTTTACCAAAACTTAGTTACTAATAATTTGGATAAAGCGGAATCCTTAAAAATGGCTCAACAATCGCTACTCCATAGCCCCAAGTATCGGTCTCCTTTTTATTGGGCACCTTTTGTCTTGGTCGGCAATTGGCGGTAAATAGTAAGTATAAATATGATGTCTAGGCATCAATAGTTACCAGATCCTGCGGAAAAGCGACGCAGGTTAAGATATAACCAGCCTCTTGTTCGCTCTGGTCAAGAGCTTCCGCGTCAAAATCACTCATTTTGACAGTGCCCGCTACTTTCATTTTCTTACAGGTGCCGCAGTTACCCGATCGACAACTACTCCGAATCTTGATCCCATGTTGTTCAGCGACATCGAGGATCGACTCATCTCGATCGCAATTTACCTGCTGATGAGATTTCTGAAAGAAGATCGAGATTTGCACTCCTAGTGGTGACGGGGGTATAGTCGGACTAACAGCTGGTGCCACAACTGGAATAGGTGGGGTCGCTAAGGACAAATCTGGCTCCGATTGAGGCCGCAAAATTTCCCGCAGACTACAGTTGTTTTGGGTTTCTAAGGCAATATCATCTGGCGGTGGAGTTTCAGCCGGCATAACTTTCTTTTTGGCCTGGCTGTCGCCGAAGCTTTCTTCGTGGTAGCGTTCCATCGGGAAACCCAGACCCGCGATCATTTCTTTGGTCGCGGCCATAAAGGCGGCTGGTCCGCACACAAAAATCATCCGTTCTAAGAAGTCGGGGACATTCGCTGTCAGCATGTGGGAATTCAGCCGGCCCGTTAAGCCCAGCCAACCCTGACCCGATTGCCAATTAGTGACGGTCACCAGTGGCCGAAAATTTCGGTGGCGAGCCGCTAGCAAGGTGAGTTCTTGATGATAGATAATATCGGCGGGGGTGCGGGCGCTATGAAAAAAGACTATGTCACAGGTGGCCACCGTATCACAGAGCCAGCGCGACATGCCCATCATCGGCGTGATGCCACTACCCCCCGAGATAAATAATAGTTGGCGGCTCGGATGCTGAAAGCAAGAAAATTTGCCCACTGGACCACTGATTTTGGTTGATATGCCAACCTTCATATTGTCGTGTAGCCAGTTGGACACTACTCCTGGCTGATGATCGAGGCTATCTGGTGGCACCCTTTTCACGGTGATCTCTAGGCTGTGCGGACGAGAAGGCGTGGAAGAAATTGAGTAAGAGCGTAAAACCTCCTCACCAGCAATTTCAAGAATGAGAGTAATAAACTGACCGGGCTTGTAGCTAAACAGCAGGGGTGGATCGGCCACGAAGCGAAAGGTACGAACATCATGGGTTTCATCAATTACTTCGGCGCAGCGCAAGGTTAAATCCCCTTTTTGCCAGCGACCAAGCTGCTCGGGGGCGATCGTCGCTACGGGCATATACTGCTCGGGCGTTAGCTGGTCATCTACCACGGTCGCGGCGGCGAGATCGCCAATTTGGGTGACAGTAAGGGTGAACCGCCCCAAGCACAGCACATCGCCAGTGTTTAGTTGATATTCCTGTTTGGCAAAAGCGGCTCTTTCGTTGAGCCAAGAACCGCCCGAGCTGCTGGTATCCATAAAATAGTAAGCACCCTGCCGGAAAGTGATCTCCGCGTGCCAGCGACTCACTTCTTGGCTATCTAAGACGACAGCGGCGGTGGGTGAACGACCAATCGTACATTTTTGATCGGGCATGACTTCTGGTCGCAGGGGCAGATCCTGGAAGTCATTGAGGTTTTGCGGGTCAAGCAGACGCAGATTAATCATGGCGAGATTCCGACGGTTGTTGTAATCGTTGACTAATAGACACTAATAAAGAACGCGCAATTTGTGGTTCGCGATCGAGTAATTCATCAAAACTAGCGGCTTTAATGACCAAGGCCGGCACTTTCGGACTGCTAGCAATCACCGTTTCACAATAGGTGGTTTTGGTGAGGATCCCCACCTCCCCAATGATTTGGCCAGAAACCAACTTGTGACTATTGCTCTGGGCGATGCCGGCAATTAAGAGCAGCAAGGACGAGGCCGGTTCGCCAGCCCGACACAAGACATCACCTTGACTGTAGACCAGGAGGCTACTATTGCGGGCGATGGCGAGTAAATTGGGACAGCTCAAAGACTGAAACAGCGGACTAGCAGTCAACCACAGCAGTTTTTCGAGAGTGGTGATGGGTTGCTCTTGGGGAATCGCGAGGGACATGGTCACGGCAGGGCGCAGCAACACTCGATCAATCACCTCTTGCAGCAGCGGATGGCTCACCCCGTCTAAATTTCCGGCAATGTGATTCATTAACTGCGGTGCCACTTGGTTCAACGCATGTAAACTGGCGGCTTGCGTTAGCGGATCGAACTCCTGGAGCAAATCTTGGAGAGTAGCCGTGAGGCTGATTTGGGGAATCGATTGACTACCAATCCGGGTGATTTGCGACATTTTTTCGCTGATCACTGTTACATGCAGGCCACCGCTTAACGGTGTGCTCTTAATGTCCGCTGTGGTGGTAGGACACTGGGTCATCAGGGTTTGATGAATTTGGGGTAAGAGACGCGGTTGGTGGGCTGACACTAGCTCTTTCACTACCACATAAGCGAGCAAGCTAGTGGTGCGGGCAATCTCTGGTGCTACTTGGTCATCGGCTAACAGTTCTAGGATATTTAATAGTTGAGCCACAATCAGCCTTTGCTGGTCGGCGACGATCGAGCGCAGCAG
>CAXTSZ010000077.1:0-13680 GCA_964247125.1 uncultured bacterium | reverse complement strand
AAATTAGCCTTAGTCGCTAGTTTCTCGATCCGCAATCGATCCTTGGCCGCGAATGAATCGTATCGAGCGCGGTTTTTTTTGTTTTTAGGTCGATATTTATCGCGATCGGCATTAATCAGCAACAATTCTTTGTGATCATAGTTAGTACCTGGCACATCCACAAAGTAGCCATCCAGATTAACCCCTTTGGTAATCCGACTATCTTGGCCACAGGCAATAAAACTAGAGGCTCCACCGGCAGAATGTCCGGCCGCAAAAACTTGATGAACATTGATTTTCTGATACAACAGTGCGTCCGCAGTATCATTGAGACTGATCAGTTTATCCAAAACCTTGGACATATTCTGGGCTTGCTCTGCCGTAACTTCTTGCACCATCAATTCCACTCGATCGATATCAGCAAAGACTGCCGGATCTACATCAGCAAATTCGATCTGAGTGCCATCGGTAAGCATGGTACCGACACAGGAACCAGGATGATTCATCCCCACCACAATGAAGCCGTGGCTGGCAAATTCTAAAGCGTAAAAGGTATTAAGCGAAATAATCCCACTAAAACCCGGTGAAAAGAGGACGACAGGAAAACCCTCTGAACAGTTGCTGGGCTTGACATTAACTGCTGCTGTGGTGGTAATTCGACCGAGTAAAGCTTTACTAAATATCAGTCGAAATAGCAGATTTAATAATTTATTGGCCGCCAAGTTCGAGCGCATTTTCCCTAAGTAAGGACTGCGCCCATTAGGGCTGACATCGGTGGGATACCAGACCTGCGCCATAATTCCAGATTGCTGGGGGGCATCCCAAATTAAATTAGAGGTGCCTACTGACCATTTACCTGTGGGATGCGGGAATTTGGCAGTAGGAATTATCCAATAAGGCAGAAGAAAAATAATGATGGCGATCGAGGCCAGAACAATGGATATTACTAACATAATCTGACCATTTACTAATAGTTTTACTCTGATTGTTGGGTAATATTCTCGGCACTTTGTGCTTGCCGAAACTGCTGCTCGATCGCATCCATTGCAGTATCAATTTCGGCCAACTCTGCTGCGGAGAACAGGCATTCTGGTGGCAATTCTGCACCGCAAAAACCGCAATTTTTGAGTTTGCGGTTGTAGAGCAGGCGCTGACAGTGGGGACAGTTCATGGGATTGATGGAGATTTTATAAGCCTTCGAGGGGTACACCTAAAAACCTAGCCAATTCTGCACCTTGGGTTTCAATCTCAGCTAGGGCTACTGGTTCACCCACGCGGGTCAAGGGGATATCTTGCCGGCCCTTAATGCGGACAAACAATGTGCGGCGCGGATTGATGCCATCTTTGATATCGACACGGACAGCTTGGATGTCCTTGAGCGGATTTTTTAGTTCTACTTGGCGGTTCTTACCCGGGAAACCCCGCCGAAAAATAGTAGCTTCACCAGTTTCTTGATTGAATTCATTGTAACCACCACCAATATCCAAGGCGATCGAACTCCACAAATAGAGCGCCGTCAAAGTGCCAGCCACACCATAGAAGGACATCGCAATGCCCTGCGGTAAAAAAGACATATCGATCGCATTATCAATCAAAGGCAAGAAGTCGCGATGGAAAAAGCTCGATAAGCCTTGGAGCAAAAATCCGACACCGCCGAGGGTGACAATAGCAGCATAGAAAAAATTGCTAAAACGGCGCGAGCCCAGAATGGGCTGGATTAAAATAGTTTTTTTAACGACAGTTGCAGATTCAGTCATGATTAATAATATAGTTTCATAAAAAAATAGACCCAATTATTGCCAGGTACTGTCTGAGCAAACGGCTACCTGTTCATTATAAGTTATCAGGCTGTGCGCTCGCCGCCAGCAGGTGGTTAGACGGCGCACAGCTTAACTTCACTAACCCAATAGTTGGATCGATCGGTTGGCGATCGCTTCAGCCGTAATGCCATTAAAAGCCATCAGTTCACCCGCAGTAGCAGTAGTTTCACCCCGTTTCCAAGCAAAAGTATCGCGGGGCGAGATCGATCGGAGCATGATCGGTTCGAGCATCGCTGGTGCGCCACCAGTAATACCAATCAGGACATCACCACCAAACATTTCTTGGAACTTGGCATCAGCCAAGAAACCATCATCTGGTTCACTGCAAGTCTGCCAAGCCACATCAGTAGGGCGATACAAACGACGGGGATTAATAATCGACACAATCTTGCTGCCAATCCCTTGGGCCGCTAATTGTTCGGCAGCAGCGTAAGCCGGAGCCAGCGTCATATCCCCAATTACTGCTAACACGACTATTTTGTTACCAGCGGTGGTTTGCAGAACGACAGCGCCATTAGTTAAACCCTGACGAGTTTGCTCAAAAGTAGTGCGAATGGGTAGCGGTGATTTGCTGGCGGTAATCACAATCCCCTTGTTTTTGGTTGTTAAAGCCCAGTCATAGCAGACTTGGATACTGTTGGCATCTGGGGGGAAGACCGGGAAAACATTGCCGTTGCGCATCATCGCAGCAAAGTAAGCTTCAACTTCAGGGCGTTGGTGTGTCCAGCCATTGCGACCTTGCTCTAAAGCACCAGCGGTGTAGAGAGTAATGGTAGAAGGAGTGGGGCGACGTAGTTCAGCCATGCCCTGGGTGACCGTTTGCCAAATTGGCAAGCCGTTGATCGCAAAGGATTCATAGGAACACCATAATGTCCTGGCTCCCATGAGGGCAGTGCCAGCCGCCATTCCGGCGCAGGCATCTTCACTGAGTGGCTCGTATACCTGACCTTGAGGTGCTTGGAAATACAGATCATCTTGGGTGGGGTGAATAATCTTCAGTGCCTGATTGATGTTGGCAATCCCCGAAGCTTCGTTGCCATCAGCGTTAGTCACCACAAAATTGGGATCTTTTTGGCCAACATAACCAACTAATTTCCCCATCGCTGTCGTCGAAACTTTGGCATCACCACCTACGGGATATTCTTCCAGGGGCAAAGTGCCTAAATCAGGGTTAGCTAAAATCGACTCGGTAACGACAACTTGCGCCGCAGCTCCACCACCGGCGCGAAGGCAGTTAAGGCGCACTAATTCCCAAGCAGCGGGGGTTAAGGCACGATCTTGCAGACCCTTAATAATATCGGCATTGTCGATCGTATGGTGAGCATACAGGTTATGGGATTTGGAACCCTTGGCATGAACACCCGCACCTTTGAGCTGCTTAATGATCAACACCGTGAGCCGACCGCCTAAGGCTGATTTAGCAGCGCGATCGACCCCAGCAATCACTGCCTGGGTAAATGCTAGACGTTTTTCCAAAGAGAAAATAGTGCTATCCACATAGGCAGCGGGCTGATTTTGATCGTCAAAGTCTTTAGCATCAACTAAAATTACCTCGGCAAAGCCATTTCCTTGCCAGTAGGCCAACATTTCCGCATTGGTTTTGGTGGAGACCATACTGTGGTGTTCTTGGCTGTAGCCGTTCCACACCAAAATAGGTAAGAAGTTAGTCGATTGGGGATAGGCGGTATGAAAATGCTGCATCCCGCTCATAATGTAGGGTTCGCCTAAACCACCATCACCGAGGGTGAAGGGGAAAAGAGTACCAGGATGGAGCCGAGCAGCGGTCATGGCAAAATGTTGACCCTGGCCGAGGGGTCCAGCTGGTGCCAAAATGCCAGGAATAAAGCCGGAGAGGTGACCGATTAAGCCATCTTTTTCGCGGAAGCGATCGCCTAAGTTCTGAACAGTTTTAATCCCCATTTTTTCGAGGGAGGTATCCAAAAACATCGCGCTGTAGAAGCCGGGAGCATGATGGCCAACTTCAGTGATGATGTTTTTGTGGCCAAGCATTACCAAAGAAGCATAAGCTTCGGCTTGGCTGGCGAAGCCGCCGGGATGTCCTGATGCTTTGCTGGCGCAGGTTTGGAGGGTGAGATAGCGCAGGGCATCGGCGTAGAGCATGGTTTGGAAAACGGCAGCGGGATCGGCGGCACCACTGATGGCGGTGTGGCCAGTGGCGATCGCAGCGGTTTGGCCGTAGGTCTCGAAACCGGGCTGGGTCTCGGCGAAATATTTGATGCCTTCGCAAAATGCTGGGGTGGCGGTTGTCATTTACTCAATGTCCTTATAGATGGCGCTAACTCTGAGGGTAATTTTACACTGCGGACTGCTGATCTTAAATTACTCAGCAAACACTATCGATTTCTGGTGCTTGGAGAGCAGCCTGGAAATCAATAGTGGAAATACCATTTATAGATTCCGAGACAAATCTGCATCCAAACTCCTCGGAATCTGCCACCGATTCACCGACACCGCTGTTGTCTTCCCACCGCGCAACATATAAATCCAAGCCAACAACCACAACCACAACCGCGGATAATTACTCTCCAAATAAGGTTGCCACCGCCAACCCAAACTGGGTACCCAACTCCCAAATATGAAGTTGGCCAGAGCCGCGATCGAGAAATTCACATAACTCACCAACCACCGCAATAAATCCTTAGTGCCGGCCATTTGCCAAATCCACAACAACAACGCCGGATTCTGCCGTGCTGCCTTAATCGCCAACCGATTGAACGTCAACCAATCTGTGCGATCTTTAATGAACATATCGGCTACTTTTAACGGTTCATCTGCCAACAGGCCAAAGAAATTGTTCAACATGGTATTCACCCGCTGCGGCGGCAAATACTGACCAGTAGGCACCATCATTCCCTTCGAGAACATCCACGTCACGGCGACATTACTTTGATATGCACAGACCCGATTCAAATCCGCCGCTCGCAATAAATCATGTTTCAGCGCCGTATCCAACAAATGCGTCAGGCGCGGCATATTCCGCACCAGTGATCCAAATCCAGTAAATATCAAAGGTGACTGTAACGAAGCGGCATCGCCGATCGCGAGTACCCGATCGAACGCGATCGATCGATCACTACTACTCACCGTAAAATGTCCAGGAATATAACCAAAAGTCGGCTTTCGCCAGACCAATTCATCCACATCACAGCGACGATATTCTGGCAATATGGTGAAAAAGTCTTCATACATTTCCAAGAGCGAACCCGGGTTTTCGGCGTTCACCTGGTGATAATGAAACAGATACACCGTAATCTCATCACCTTCGCCGGGAAACAACTCCCAGATCAACTGCCGGCCCCGCGAAATATCTCCGTGGCTAAATAATACGTCCCCATACTTGGCATCCCACACCTCGGGCGCAAAGCCCTTCGCAATCGCCGCGCCTACTGTCGGACAAACGCTATCAAAAGTTCTAGCCCCATTCAGTTGCCAAGCGATCGGCGAAGCCGTCCCCATCGCATCAATCAGTAGTCGACCAGTCGCCGACTTTTCCTCACCAGTTTTGAGGTGCTTGGCTGCGATCGACACCGCATTCTGACCCACATCCGCCCGTTGAAACTCGGTTTCATCCCAAATCTCACCGCCTACTGACCGTAACTTTTCCCCACAAAGTCGCAGCAAAATCTCCGTATCAATACAGATATTTAAAACCTGGGGTGTCGATAAAATCTTGGCTTTGAGATGATCGGGGTTATTAGCATCAAAAAACTTACTAAAACCATCTTGATATTCCCGGGCAATAACACTTTCAAACTCGCTGGGAGTGAATAGTCCCAGATCGATTAAAGACTGAAACTCATCCCGCGAAATATTCCATTCTCGATTCATCCGGCCAAAGGGCAGCCGTTCCAACAACAGCACCCGATAACCCAGTTTAGCCATCACCGCCGCATGGATTACCCCTAAAGCACCACCCACATAAATCAAGTCATAAGCCGGCGTTACTGCACTATCCACCGGAAACACCACTTGCTGTGGCTGTTCCGGATTCCGGACACTTTCCCGCCAACGCTTTTCCCACCAATAAACCCGCTGCAGATCGGCTTCGCCCTTGGGCATTTTCTGGAAGTACTTTACCGTTTTGGGATAAGCCACTGCCAAGGAAGTGAAAATAGACTCATTCTGATGCTCTGGTAGCTCTGGGTACTTGTAGGGAAAAGCGATCCGAATAGCACTAGTTAGTTGTTTACAGATCGGTTGCTCGCCAGCAATCAATTGTTCTGACCACCGAAAAACCTTCAGATAAGTAGTGCGTTGTAAAGACCAGAGGACGATCGCTATTTCACCCTGCGGACAGCGAATTCTCACCCCAGTCGTAGTCATGTCAGTTTCACCCACCGTCGATCGCCACTCATTTTGAAGCCAGGTCTGCACCGCAGCTAAATCAGGAGTAGGAATTTCTAGATACAAAAGTTCTTTCATGATGCGAGGTATTTTTTAAAAAATAGCGATAGCCCAGGGCTGAAGCAAAGCTAGCGAACAAATCATCAAACCGGTACAAATAAACCCTTCATAGCCAACCACTCCGCATTAAACAACCGCGATTGATAACGCGCCCCACCATCACAAAGTACTGTCACGATTGTATGGCCTGGTCCCATTTGTTTTGCTAATTGCACTGCTGCCGCCACATTGATGCCCACCGATCCACCCATGAACAAACCATCACGGCGCAATAGCTGATACACCACGCGCAGACATTCTTGGTCATCAATTTGAATAGCA
This sequence comes from uncultured bacterium, assembly GCA_964247125.1. Taxonomy (GTDB): domain Bacteria; phylum Cyanobacteriota; class Cyanobacteriia; order Cyanobacteriales; family Chamaesiphonaceae; genus JAAFHZ01. Next base: position 7,135 of record CAXTSZ010000077.1, on the reverse strand, counting down.
TCATCGATCGGTACCCCGGCTAGATTGCCCGTGACGCGACTATTCCCAATGCCCTCGGTAATGGAACTCCCATTCATTGTCAGTTCGCCAGTTTTGATATAGCTGTACAGAGCACTACCGCAAGGGTCGGCTAATACGTTCTGAACCATCGGATTTTTTTCTTTCAAAAACATCGCCACCCCCGCAAAAGTTCCACCCGTGCCAGTCGCTGCTATCCAGCCATCAACATTGCCATCAGTCTGCGCCCAAATTTCGGCAGCAGTAGTTTCGTAGTGTGCTTGACGATTGGCCAAATTCTCGAACTGGTTCGCCCAGACAGCATTATCCAGTTCGGCTGCCAAACGACCCGAGACTTTGACATAATTCTCCGGATTTTTATAGGGTACTGCTGGCACAGTCTTCACTTCGGCACCCAGGGTACGCAATGCTTCGATTTTTTCAGCTGACTGGGTTTCGGGAATCACAATCAAACATCGATAACCCTTGGCATTACAAATATGAGCCAAGCCAATTCCGGTATTTCCTGCTGTTCCTTCAACTACTGTACCACCCGGTTTTAATAAGCCCCGCCGCTCGGCATCTTCAATCATATACAAAGCCGCTCGATCCTTCACCGAGCCACCCGGATTCAGAAACTCGGCCTTCCCCAAAATCTCACAGCCAGTTTCGTCACTGAAGCTATTGAGCCGAATCAGGGGAGTGTTACCGATCGCTTCGATGAAGCCGCGCTTAATATCCATTGGTTAGTTAATGATTGAGTCTCGGGTCTCTCCCAATTATCCTGCGATCCACGAATGCTGTCTAGGCTGATATCTTAGAGAGAGAAAATAACTGCTGTAGAACCATGCCTAACGAAGATGTTTTAAGCGCGATCGCCGGTGGACTAGCAATTGTGATTGTCATTGGTGCCATGCTAATGATGTTTAGCGATGTGTGGACGACCAAAAAATAAAAAAGGGATGGGCAAAAGCTCATCCCCAGTCCAGGCATCAGTTAAAACTAATCAACCCACTGTTTGCCAACTCTTTCAGCCAAGTCAACAACCCGCTGACTGTAACCCCATTCGTTGTCATACCAAGAGATCACCTTGATCATGTCGTCGCCCATCACCATAGTGAGGCTAGCATCCACAATCGAGGAAGCATCACAACCTTTATAGTCGCTAGAAACTAAAGGCAGGTCATTATATTCCAAGATCCCTTTCATCGGACCTTCAGCGGCACTTTTAAGGGTTTGATTCACTTCTTCAGCGAAGGTCTTTTTCTCAACGTTAATTACCAAATCCACCACAGAGACGTTCGGAGTTGGAACCCGTAGAGCAATACCATTCAATTTACCTTTCAATTCTGGCAAGACTAAAGCTACCGCTTGGGCAGCACCAGTAGAGGTAGGTACAATATTCATGGCTGCCGCTCTGGCGCGACGCAAATCGCGATGCGAGGCATCCAACAAGCGTTGATCGCCAGTGTAGCTGTGCGTGGTGGTCATCGTACCTTTGATGATGCCGAACTTATCATTCAATACTTTAGCGACCGGTGCTAAACAGTTGGTAGTACAGCTGGCATTACTAATGATGAAATGCTTGGCATGATCGTACTGATCATCATTGACTCCTACCACAAATGTCCCATCGTCGTCTTTCCCCGGGGCAGTAATTAACACCTTTTTAGCACCAGCCTTCAGATGCTTGCTAGCCCCTTCTTTACTAGTAAATACTCCAGTAGATTCAATTACTAGATCCACACCCCATTCTTTCCACGGCAGATTTTCGGGATTGCGATCGGAAACGCATTTGATAACTTTGCCATTGACCGTGATGGAGTTGTCATCAGCACTAATATCAGCATTGAACCGACCAAGCATGGTGTCATACTTTAGCAAGTGAGCGTTAGTCCGAGGATCAGAAGTATCATTTAGACCTACAACTTCAATAAAGCTCTCTGCTCTGCCAATCCAGCAACGCATGAAGTTACGGCCAATTCGCCCAAAGCCATTAATAGCAACTCTAATCACAGGTCTGTGCCCTCTACAGCTTAATAAAATAAATTTAATGTGTCAAAAGATCATATCGTAAACTGTGCCATTTCTTGTACTTAAATGAGTAAAAATACTCACTTTTTTTAAAATTAGATTTAAAAATACACCGGAAAAAGGGCAACTATTAGAAATTGCCCTTTTTCCATAAAACACAGGTTAAATCTATTCTTTAGCTATCTAAATAGGCTAAAAATAGTTAACAGAGGAGCGAGAGGATTAAAGACGGAAGCCAGACCATCACCAACCCGTGTAGTACCAGAACGACCAACCACAATCACATCATTGTTTCTGAGCGTGGGATTATTTTGTTCGTTAATCCCCTGGGCAAAGTCTACTCCGATAGTCCGCTTGGTAACGCTGCCATTAGGGTTGAGACGAATCAAATCGACACCGCCTTTATTGGCTCGGATAGGGTCAAAGCCCCCAGCAGCTAGCAAAGCTTGATTCAAAGTGGTATTGGGAGGAAGTTCTAAGCGGCCTTTCTGGACAGATTCGCCAACTACTCCTACCTTAATTAGAGAAGGCGCAAAGGGGGCATTAGCGAGGGTGTCAACTTCACTAGGATTTATCTGAGCGGCTTGCGGTACCAGAATGCGATCGCCTTCTTGCAGCAAATAATCTTGACTCAGATCACCTTGAGTCAGCAGGTTCCAAAGATTAACCTTAACCGATTGCCCGCGCCCACTACGATTGAAACGTTGTAGCACAACGCTCCGAATATCGGCAGTGGGCTTGATGCCGCCAGCACTAAGAATGGCTTGCGTCACAGTTGGTGGACTGAGGTTACTGTTGGGATTGTTAACGGAGGTAGCATTGTTCGCTTCCCCTTTCAAGGTATAGGTACCAGGACGATTGACATCGCCATAAATCGCTACCTTGATCGGGTTTTGCACCTGCGGCCCAAAGCTAGAAGACAATAAGCGGCGGCTAGCAGAAGAACCAATTACTGGATCAGATGGTAAATAAATGGTGTCGCCATCTTGCAAGACCAAGTCCTGCTTCGTATCACCGTTATCTAGTAGCCGCACCAAATTCACCCCAATCATTTGGGAGTTACCTGTTTTGGTAGTGCGTCTGACTCGGATTTTACTGATATCTGCGGAAGGAGTCGCGCCACCAGCTAACTTTAAAGCTTCGGTAAGAGTGGGGAGACTCACTCGGCCATTGGTGCCCAAAGACGCTTCACCTTTAATGCTGTAGGTACCAGGTTTGGTAACTTCACCCACAATCGCAACCTTCAATGCCGTATCTTGGGTGGCAATGTTAGAACCAGAAACCCGGGCAATATCGGTAGCATTGACGCTAGTGGCGGTGGGGATATAGATAGTATCACCATCGCGGAGCGTGATATCTTGAGTGCCATCTGCTCCCTGGAGCACCCGGAGCAGGTTCAGAGTCGAGACTCGTCCCCGGCGCTGGACTCTAACTTGTCGGAGGTCGGCAGTTTGACTTGCGCCACCCGCTAGCTGAACAGCTTGACTCAAGGTCGGGAACTGGCGACCGCCACCACCAGGACCACTTTCCAGACCGATGGTATAAGAGCCAGCTTTATTGACTTCTCCAGCGATTGCTACCCGAATCGGACGGGGAGTAACCAACCCGACTGTGACCAAGGGGTTCCGCACAAAACGGGCATACTGATTGGAGAGCAAGGCCGAAGCCTGGGGTAAAGTTAAACCGTTGACTAGAATAGTGCCAACCACTGGTAAGTTAATGGTGCCATCAATTAGTACGGGGTACTCGGTGCTGTACTCTGGCACATTGAAAACATCGATACGAATGCGATCGCCTGGTCCCAAAAGATATGAATCCAACCGATTCTGTCTAGGAGCGACTTGTTGGGTAGGTCTTTTAGATTTCGCTGGAGCGGCTTGAGCCGTATCAAATGACATGGCTACGGGCAATAAGCTCAAGCTGAACAAAAATACCCGACGCAGGAAGTTGTTGAACCTAGCAGTATTCATAAGTAAGTTTTAAAGTGATTGGTTCTTAGCATGATTCTTAAAGGCCATTTTATGCGGTTTCGGCTCGGTTAACCTTCAGTCTTTTGGCGTGACTCGGCCTCGCTGGTGCAATAAACCCTAAGAAATGGCTATTTTAATAGAATGAGACTGCTAATTGTTTTTATTGTTCCAACACTTTGCGGCTTTCTCCCAATTTTTCTCAAATAATATCGTATGTTCCAGTCAGCTTGGCCATTGGGGATAGACATCTAAAGTTTTTTTTGCTACAATCACAATTCGTGAGTTTTTGTAATCTCCATGAACGTCCAAGAAATTATTCGCTCAGTTGAAGCAGAGTTCATCAAAAGTGACCTGCCTGAACTTTATATCGGTGACACGATTCGTGTTGGCGTAAAGATCAAAGAAGGAGAAAAGGAGCGCGTACAGCCCTATGAAGGCGTAATTATTGCCAGACGCAACGGCGGCATTAACGAAACCATCACTGTCCGCCGAGTTTTCCAAGGTGTTGGTGTAGAGCGAGTTTTTCTCCTGCATTCTCCCAAGATTGACAATATTGCTATTGTCCGTCGTGGTCGAGTGCGCCGAGCCAAGCTGTTCTATCTCCGCGACCGGGTTGGTAAGGCTACTCGGGTGAAGCAACGCTTCGATCGAGATAAATAGCAAAAACAGCTCTCTAGCTGTACAAGTTCAGCTCAATCGTGGTTAAATCTAAGTTGAGCTGATCATTCTAAAATGCGTCCTTAGTTCAGTTGGTAGAACGTTGGTCTCCAAAACCAAATGTCGAGGGTTCAAGTCCTTCAGGGCGCGTACTAAAAAATAGATTTTCATGACTACTCCTTATTCGTTGAAAATTGGCTGGCTTTATCCCCAACTCATGAGTACCTACGGCGATCGAGGTAATGTCATTGCCATTAAGCAAAGAGCACAGTGGCGAGGAATTTCGGTAGAGGTTATTCCTTACGATCAGAGTAGTGATCCAGCGGTTTTAAACCAGGTAGATATTATTGCTGGTGGCGGTGCCCAAGATCGTCAGCAAGAAATTGTGATGCGGGATTTGAAGGGTGCTAAAACTGAGGCCATCCGCGCCAAACTTGATGCTGGGGCGCCGGGAGTCTTCACCTGTGGTTCGCCTCAATTGCTGGGCAGATTTTATGAACCGGGCTTGGGTGAGCGGATTGATGGCATGGGTATTATTGACCTAGAGAGTAAGCATCCGGGTATTGACGCGCCGCGCTGTATTGGCAATGTCGTATTTGAAATTACGGCCAAGCGGTTAGCCGCCGAATTAACAGCGATGTTGAATGGTCGCAAGCCAATTGTGGTCGGGTTTGAAAACCACGGTGGTCGGACTTTTTTGGGTAAGCAAGCCGAGTCGCTCGGGACGATGATTAAAGGCTTTGGTAACAATGCTCAAGATGGGACGGAGGGCGCTTTTTACCAAAATGCGATCGCCACTTACTCCCACGGCCCCCTGATTCCCAAGAATCCTTTCATTGCTGACTGGATGATTAAGACGGCCATTAAGAATAAGTATCAAGAGGATATCGATCTGATACCACTGGATGACAGTTTGGCGGATCAGGCGCGTACCAATATGTTGCAGCGTCTTGGTGTTAATTTGACCTAGCCCTATGACTGAGCTGTTTTTTACTGCTGCTCTGCATCAGATCGAGCTGATTCGTACTAAGCAAATTTCCCCATTAGAGCTAACCCAGCTCTATCTCGATCGCATTGCCCAGATCGATCCTCAAATCAATGCTTTTTTTGTAGTGGCCGTCGATCGAGCGATTGCGCAAGCCACAGCGCAAACTGAGCAACTGCAAAAGTCATCAGACTTACCACTATTGTTCGGATTGCCTACCGCCATCAAAGATCTAAACCCGGTGGCGGGGTTGCCTTGTAGTTATGGAGTCGCCGCTTTAAAGCAGCAGCTGGCTAAGACTGACGATGGCATTGCCACCTTGGTACAACAAGCGGGCTGTAACATTTTGGGCAAAACCGCTACCGCCGAGTTAGGCTCCTTTCCTTACACAGAACCCGCTGGTTGGCCGCCGACCCGGAATCCATGGAATTTGGCTTATACGCCCGGTGGCTCCAGTGGTGGCGCTGCTGCCGCCGTAGCCGCAGGATTGTTACCCTTCGCGGTGGGTTCGGATGGCGGTGGTTCACTGCGCGGACCGGCACACTGTTGTGGTCTGGTGGCGATTAAACCCACTCGTGGTCGGGTTTCGGATGCACCGACTGGCGATCGAGTAAGTGGCATTGCGACGAATGGTCCGCTCGCGCGTAGCGTGGCGGATGCGGCTGTACTGCTTGATGCTTTATCGCAGCGGCTCCCTGGCGACTTGTATTACTTACCAGAGCCAGTAACTTCTTTTTGGGCAGCTGCGCAGCAAGCACCCGGAGTTTTGCGGATTGCGGTCTGCAAGTCTTTTCCGCCTTTCACTAATTTGGATGCTAGCTATGGGGCAGCGATCGATCGAGTAGCCGATATTTTTAGTAACCTCGGTCATCAAGTCAATGTGACAACGCTAGAAGTGGGAGCTTTAATTGATCCTTTTACAACGGTGTGGCAGACTGCCATAGCCTTAGCTGGTCTGCCGTTGCCGGCGCTCTGTGAGTTTAATCAGTGGCTGAGTAATCGATCGGGTAGTGCTGGCGAATATTTAAATGCCCTTTATCAAATGCAGGGGATAGCTAGACAGATCGTGGCTAAATGGGCTGATTTTGATGTGTTGCTGACCCCAGTTTATCTACATCCGACGATCAAAATTGGGGAATGGGAAAACTTAGCACCAGCAGAAATTATGGCGAAAATTACGGAGTGGATTTTACCCTGTCCGATTTTCAATGCGACTGGTCAACCGGCGATCGTGATACCCGTTGAGACTACTGGTCTGCCGATCGGGGTGCAGTTGGTGGGTAACTTGGGAGCTGAAGCCCAGTTGATTAGTTTGGCGGCACAGTTAGAAGCCCTATTGCCACCAGTAAATTACCCCCGATTGGGTTAGTTGATCAACTCTGCTACCGGGCCTCACCCAGAATAGTAAATGCCGCCCAATCGCTCGGTTTATCGTGAGTTTTCATCACTTCTAACATCGCCTGTCGCATGGCTTGGGCTTTATCCATCCCTT
>CAXTSZ010000076.1:0-13746 GCA_964247125.1 uncultured bacterium | reverse complement strand
CTTCCCTGGTAGATTTGCTCACGCCCATCGAACTCCAGGCCGTCATTGCCCATGAAATTGGGCACCTCAAGTGCGAGCATGGAGTCTACTTAACGATGGCCAATTTATTGGTACTCACCGCTGGTAGCCTGATTCCCGTTCTCGGACAAGCACTGCAAGGACAAATGTTGCAATGGCTGCGCTGTGCCGAATTCTCTTGCGATCGAGCGGCGCTGCTAGTAGTGCAAGATCCCAAAGTAGTAGCATCTTTGCTAATGAAACTCTGCGGTGGCTCACCAGCATTGGCACCACTACTCAACGTGGAGGCTTTCCTAGAGCAAGCCCGAGCTTACGAATCAGTCAGTAATAATTCAGAATTAAGCAAAGCCCTACGCACCGCCCAAACCGAACCACTCAGTCATCCGGTACCAGTCCTACGCGCCAAAGAAATCGAACTCTGGTCACAGAGTAACGAATATTCTTCCTTGCTAAAAAGCCCAGCTCCAGGTTATGATAACAAAATTGTGAATAAGGGCGACTGGCGGAATTGGTAGACGCAGTTGACTCAAAATCATCCGCGAAAGCGTGCCGGTTCGAGTCCGGCGTTGCCCATTTACAGAAGAGAGATAGCTTGCCTGCTGGGCAAGCTATCTTTTTTTAGATATTTAGATATCGATACATTAACAAAAGCAGCCATCGACAGGACAAGCCAGAGTTTTTGTGGCATCATGAATCTTTGCTTTATGTAACTCTTTCCAATTACTTTTATGCAGTTAAGACTAGGTGATACCGTCCCGAATTTCACCCAAGCTTCCACCCATGGTGACATCGATTTTTACCAATGGGCTAATGATAGCTGGGTTGTCCTATTTTCCCACCCCGCCGACTTTACGCCGGTTTGCACCACTGAGCTGGGGGAAGTAGCCAAACTCAAACCCGAGTTTGATAAACGTAATGTTAAGCCAATCGCGCTCAGTGTTGATGATGTGGAATCCCACAACGGCTGGGTCGGTGACATCGAAGAAACCCAAGGCACGGCGCTGAATTATCCAATTCTGGCCGATCCAGATAAAAAGGTTTCGGATCTTTACGACATGATCCACCCCAACGCCAATGCCAAGGTGACTGTGCGATCGGTATTTGTGATCGACAATAACAAAAAGCTGCGCTTAACTATCACCTATCCGCCTAGCACTGGCCGGAATTTTGATGAGATTATCCGCGTCATCGATTCACTGCAACTCACCGATAATTACAGCGTTGCTACCCCAGCAAACTGGGTAGACGGTGATGACTGTGTCGTAGTACCAAGCATTTCCACCGCTGATGCCCAGGTAAAATTCCCCAAAGGAGTCAAAGAAATTAAGCCTTATCTACGGATGACTCCCCAGCCGAATAAGTAAATATTTAGTAAATTTACTACTTAAGCAGGCCAATCCCCGTCATTGCGGGGATTTTTTGTGTTGATCGCCCCCAGCTTTTGGTTAGAATGATGAGTGGCTTCTGTGTCCGGTTCTATTTTAATGAGTGATTCTTCCGCTGCGCTAACTTTTTCAGCGTTTAAACAAAAATTTGATGCTGCCCCTGAAAAAAATCGATTGCCACTGTTAACAGAGATTGATAATGTCGATCCTGCTGCGATAGAGTTTTTGCAAACGGTGGTAACCGAGCCAGTGAGCAGCTGGCCAACTCTGGTGCAGGGTAAAGCCTATCAACTGCTTTACGACTCACCCCTGCCGCTAGCCACCGATTTCTTACAGCGGGAGTTCCCGACGGGTATTGTGCCGCTCAAGTCCTCTGCTGGCGTGGAATATCAAGATCTGCAAGCATTACTAGCCGATCGCGATTGGCAAGCCGCCGATAAACTCACGAACCTCAAACTCTGTGAACTAGCTGGTCCCATCGCCCTCCAGCGCCAGTGGCTATACTTTACCGATATCAATATGCTACCCAGTATTGATTTGCAAACAATCGATCGACTGTGGTGGACATCTTCTGAAGGTCTGTTTGGTTTTAAAGTCCAACGAGACCTGTGGCTGAGTGTCGGCCAGAACTGGGACAAGCTCTGGCCAAAGATTGGTTGGAAAGATGGCATCTACTGGACGCGCTATCCCGGCAGCTTTACCTGGGATCTGAATGCCCCCCGTGGTCACTTGCCCCTGTCTAATCAGTTGCGCGGCGTGCGATCGATGGCTGCCCTGTTAGCCCATCCAGCTTGGCAATGATCCAAATGATGCCGGAATAGTGATGTCAATCACTGGTCAAGATCTGACCCAAAACCTTAGCTTGTGTTACTTCTAGGCCATTCGAGGGCATCTTGATTATTAGGTACTTCACCTTACACTTTTCAAATTAATGTCACAGCTAAGTGGCGGTCACATGTTGAATTCAGATATTTCACAACTGAATACTAAGAATAGCCACCGCGTGCGATCGCAAAAACATCAACAAATCGTGACGGATAAAAGCTTCCATAAAAACAGTTTAGCTACGACCTATCAGCAGGCAGTGAACAAAGCGAGCCGCTTGCTCAAAATGCCCATCGCCATTTTATCGGTGTTCGGCAAAACTGAAACTATTCCAGTAGCAGTTGGTTTAGAAGCACTGCCCCTGACTAGCCTCGATGTATCTCCACAAACATTAGGCATTCAGGGTTGTAGCCAATACTTGGAGTACAGCCATCAAGAATTAGCCATTAGCGATGTCCGCAACTCCAGTCAATACTTTGACCGAGAAGTACTGATCACGTCCTATCTGGGTGTACCACTACTGACCAGAGCGGGTGACTGTGTCGGTACCTTGGCAGTTATGGATACCCAAGTACGCATCTTTAGCACGCTCGATCAAGAAATTCTGGATATGATTGGCTGTTGGTTAATGTGTGAGCTAGAACGAGCAATTCTGCTCAAAGCGCAGGTGGCCAATTTCTTCGATTTACCAGAAAGCAAATCCACCACTGGACTAGATCAATCCCTGGAAACAGCCACCAAGTTTAATTTACTTACTCATCTATCCCAAGCCCTGCGGACTCCCTTAACGGCAGTGGTGGGTATGACCAGTGTGCTCCAAAGAGAGCTATACGGACCACTCAACGAAAAGCAGCAAAGTTACACCAATATCATTCACCATAGCGGCCAACAATTAGTAGCTCTAGTGAACGAAATAACCAACCTAGGAGAACTAGATCAGCTCGATAGCAAACCAGTTTTAAAGCCGGTAGATATTGAAATGCTTTGCCAGCAGTCCATTCGAGACTTAGAGACTGTTTTGAAGCAACAACGCCAGCAGGTAGAGCTGGTGATGGCTAGCCCGCAGCGCATCTGCTTATTGGATCGAGAGAAAGTACGCCAGATTATTTACTATGTGTTGCTCAGTACCCTCCAAAAAGTTGATCCCGGCCAGCAGATTCATTTTCAAGTGCTGACGGCTCCCGATCAACTAATTATGGAAATCCAGCCGATCCCTGTGCATAATTTACGCATTTTGCCGGGGGGCAATACGCTGGCGATCGATAGTACCCATGCCCAATTGGGATTAGTCCTTAGCCAAGTGCTGACGGAAGTACATAATGGTTCCTTAGCATTACATAATGGCGGCTACCGCCTAGTTCTACCCTTGATAACGGGGGGCCTGGAAGAGTAGTAGACCGGCATTTGATATGATGTGGGTCAACGATGCGTAGCTGACTCTATGAATTCCCTTTGGCAGAAAATTACCCTCACTGATGTATCGCTGCCCCAATGGCAACAGCACAGCTACCTAACGCGGTGGATTGGGGCTGTCCAAGGATGGCGCGGCAGCAGTTGGCTGCTGCAATGGGGCGAGTCGATCGGCGCCTTAATGGCAGTTGCAATCTTAGGGATGAGTCCGTTTGTCGCAATTTTCAGCACGGAGTTCTTAGCTTTTTTCCTGATAGTCAGTGCTGCTTTTTGGTTATTACTAACAGTTTCTGATGATGGTCCCCAGGGATTTACACCAATTCACTTAACAGTAATTGTCTTTTTTGCGATCGCTGTTTTAGCTTCTGCCTTTGCCCCCGAGAAAGCCCTGGGTTTAAAGGGACTAAAGATGCTAGCTTTCAGCGATGGGATCTCCAAGCTGTTGCTGTATTTGTTGTTCTTTGCCCTGTTGGCCAGGCTATTGCGATCGGCGCGGCTGCGCTCCTGGATTTTAGGAGTTTACCTACATATAGCTCTGTTTGTGAGTATTTTTGGCGTGCATCAGGCAATTTATGGTGCTAAGGCGCTGGCTACTTGGGTCGATCCAGAATCGCCATTGGCTAAAACCACTCGGGCCTACAGCTATTTAAATAATCCTAACTTGCTCGCCGGTTATCTGCTGCCCGCGATCGCCCTCAGCATTGCTGCTGCTTTTATCTGGCAGGGAAAACTCCCCAAAGCCTTAGCAATTTTCATGGTGGTCATCAATAGCTGGTGTATGTATGCCACCCAGAGCCGGGGCGGCTGGATTGCAGCACTAGTGTTGTTGGTGGTCACCGTAGTGGGCATCTATTATTGGTATCGGCCAAGATTGTCACCCTTTTGGCAGTTATGGCTACTACCGATCGCCGCTGGGGCCACGATTATGCTGGTCGGAGGAGCAGTAGTAGCGTCACCAACTATCCGTGAGCGGTTAGCGAGTATTTTCACCAGCAGAGGCGATAGTAGTAATAATTTCCGGATCAATGTCTGGGCAGCTGCCGACAAAATGATCAAGGATCAACCGATTTTAGGGATTGGCTATGGCGATCGAGTATTCAAAAAAGTTTATCCCAAGTACCAAATCAATCCTAAATACACTGCTCTCAGTAGCTATTCTATTTACCGAGAAACCATCGTAGAAACAGGATTCTTAGGTCTGGCTTCATTACTATGGATGATGCTGGTGGCCGCAGTACAAGGAATATTACCACTGCTCCGACTACGGGAGAGCGGCGATACTCACTATTTTTGGTTAGTAGGTGGTTTAGCGGGAGCGATCGGCTTGGCGGTGCAAGGATTTTTTGACACCGTTTGGTACCGACCAGTAATCAACATTTTGTGGTGGCTGATGATTGCCCTAATTACTAGCTTCTACTATTCACAGCTATCACAAAAGCCGGACTCCCATCAGTCTTAGTGAAAATCACCGCCGATGACCGCCGCGCCGCTGACCACCGTCATCAAACCGCTCCGGTCGATCAGACTCGCGCTGTTTTTTATCACGGTGATTTTCGCCAGCTGCCGGTGGGGTAGCAGGTTGACGCACAATTCCCGCTGGGCTATTGGCTGGACGCTGCTCTGGAGCTGGTCGAGTTTGACCAGAGGGAGAATTGAAACCTCTGGGTTGAGATTGACCATTGCGGCCCACCCCATTCCGGCGGGACGGCTGGTCAGTAGTCCTGGGTGCGTAGATGCCGACAGTCTGGCCAGTAACTACCGATCGACCGGGCTGATTGAGGCGATCGATCTGCCGTACATCCACCCGCCGCCGGGTCACCTGTTCAATTTCTTGGCGGCGGGGGCCAGCGACATAATTGTGATTGTTCGATCGATAAAAGTTATTAACCACAGTGGTATTCCGATAGACATTCACCACCCGTGGCCGGGGCAGATAGTAGCTATAAATCTGCGGACTAGTAATATAAGCCTGGGGTACAAAAGTCCAGGAATTCAGCGGGATATTGATATTGATACTCACTCTCGGTGCCAGTGGTGCCCAGCCATAATAACCATCCCCCGATCGCCAAGAAACCCAAGATGGTCCCCAAATCCGACCCGGCACCCAAGCCCAGCCAAAGCGATCGTCACGATACCAACGGCCATAGTGAAAAGCCGCCCAACCCCACTCATAGTCCGAAGCCCAAGTATTACCATACCGAGTCACTACCCAGTGGCCATTCGTCGCATAGGGCTGAAAATCGGCATCCACATTGGGGATCCACACCCGACCATACTCCGCAGTATCAATCCAGCGACCGTGGGGAGCGAGCTGTTCTTCAAAATTAGTAGTAGAAGACATGTCATTGATGGGCTGGTCGTAGCTGGGAGGAGCATCTCCCGGCTGGTCGTAGTCAGAAGACTGCCCTAAGGCTGGGCTACCAGCGGCCAATATCACGACAGAACAAGCCACCAGGCACAGCCATCCACTTCGGCTTATAGATTTAATCATGGAGATCTGGTTTAAGATTGAGCATATATAATTCAAGACCATCAGAACTCTGTGCTAGTTCCGAAGAATGGCTCCATTTTGGCCAAAAGTGGCAAAAAGTAGCCCAAAGTCACGGTTGTAGTGAGTCTTACCATTACTTTTCTCCTTACCCTATGCTTGCCCACGACATTCTTCAACCAGCTCACCTATTGCGCCATCTGCATCATCTGACGATAACCGCCGATTGGATCGGCATCCGGCTGGTGCAAGAAACAGCGACAGTGCGATCGGCTCGGGATGGCAAACCCCAAACGAACGGCAGCATCATGAACTGGGGGGCCATGGTGGAAGTATTAGTAAATGGTCAAATAGGCTACGGTGCTACTAATTTATTGACCCCCCAAGGTTTACAAGCTGCGGCGCATAAAGCAGTTCAACAAGCAACAACCACTGGTGCGGATAGGTTACACAACTGGTCGATCGCGCAACGCCCGCCAGTAGTCGGAGAATATATCTCACCGATCGCCCAACCGCTGGATAAACTAGCGGTAGGTGAAATTAATGATTTATTAATTAAAATCTGTCAGACACTACACATTGACGATCGCATTGTGCAAACCCAAGCATCGGTGACCACCAAAGATATTGAAACTTGGTATGTCAGCAGCAATGGTAGCGATATCCATCAGCAGATCAGGTTAATTGTTAGTGATTACGGTACCACCGCTCAAGCCAATGGAGTAGTACAAACCCGCAGTGACGGCGGCTTAGGCAGCCACTGTTACCAGGGCGGTTGGGAATATTTTGTCACCCCCGACTTGTGGACAAGGGTGCAGCAGATTGGGGAACAGGCGATCGAGCTATTGACTGCGCCCGAGTGCCCAAACACCACTACCACCTTGGTATTAGATTCCGATCAAATGCTGTTGCAAATCCATGAGAGCATTGGTCATCCCCTGGAGATCGATCGCATTCTAGGCGATGAACGCAATTATGCCGGGGGTAGCTTTATCAAACCCACAGATTTTGGGACGCTGCAATACGGTTCGCCGCTGATGAACGTGACCTTTGACCCGACAGTCAGCCATGAGTTTGCCAGCTATGGTTTTGATGACAGCGGCACACCGGCACAGAAAGAATATTTAATCCAAGCCGGTCAGCTCCTACGCGGCTTGGGGAGCGTGGATAGTCAATCTCGATCGAGTTTACCGGGCGTAGCCTGTAGCCGCGCCTGCGACTGGAATCGTCCGCCGATCGATCGGATGGCCAATATCAATTTAGAACCGGGCAACGCTAGTTTTCAGGAGATCATCGGTGGCATTGAAGCCGGGATTTATATGGAATCGAACCGCTCTTGGTCGATCGATGACCAACGACATAAATTTCAGTTTGGCTGCGAATATGCCAAATTAATTCAAGATGGCCAGCTCACCACCACCGTCCGGAATCCCAACTACCGTGATGTCACCCCCAATTTTTGGGGAAATCTGGTCGCGGTCGGCGACCCCAGTACCTGGAAAACCTATGGTTCGCCCTACTGTGGCAAGGGTGAACCAAATCAAATGATCTGGGTGGGTCATGGTTCGCCCGTCGCCGCTTTTAACCAGGTCGAAGTATTTGGCGGCGGTTAACCACCAATAATATCCAGAATCAAGAGTATCTCGTTATGACTTTCAGTGCAGAAATAGCCACTGGTTTTGAGCAAGTAGTCCAAGATTTACGGCAAAGTTTAGCTGACCAGGAGCATTTCATCCTCCGGCTGCATGGCGAAGATAGCCTATTTACTCGTTTCAACCATGCTCAGGTCAGACAGTCGGGCACCGTCCGGGATGCCCGCTACGAAATGACTTTATTAAAAGAGCAGAAAAATTGCTGGCGGGAATTTCCCTGCACGGGGGAGGCGATCGACAGGCAGCAAGCCCAGCAAGTATTAAGCGCATTGAGAAAAGAAATTACGGGGGTACCGATCGATCCCTACCAAGTATTACCAACTGGCCAAGCCCACAGCCATCAGACCAAACAAGGCCAGCTACTAGCAACCGATCAAGTCACAGCAGCGATCCTCGGCCCAGTCAAAGATCTAGATTTCACCGGTATTTATGCGGGTGGCACTGTTGTGCGCGGCTATGCCGATAGCAGTGGCCAACAACATTGGTTTGCGACGGAGACATTTACCCTCGATTACTCACTGTTCACTAGCGATGGTCAGGCGGTTAAGGGGACGATCGCTGGTAGTGAATGGCTACCCGCAAAATATCAAGCTCAAATCGAGACTTCTCGTCAGCAACTAGCGCGGCTCGCCCAATCACCAATTTCGATCGGCCGTGGTCAGTACCGCACTTATTTAGCGCCAGCAGCAGTGGCCGATCTAGTAGGCATGATGTCTTGGGGCGGCTTGAGTGAATCAGACATCCAGCAGGGACAGAGCAGTCTAGCGCAGTTGCGCGAGGGTCAACAGTTATCGGCTCTATTTACACTACAGGAGAATTTCAGCCCTGGCCTAGTGCCGCCGTTCAACCACCTTGGAGAGATAGCCCCCCAGCAATTGCCTTTAATCACCGCTGGCCAATTGATGAATACCTTGGTAAATACCCGCACGGCTCAGGAGTATCAGCAAGTTTCTAACCAGGCTAATGCCGGGGAATCGTTGCGAGCGGCAGAAGTTAGTACGGGCAATTTAGCCCGAGAACAGATTTTGGCAGAACTAGATACTGGCTTATATTTGAGCAATTTACATTATTTGAATTGGAGCGATCGGCAAACTGGCCGCATTACGGGCATGACTAGATATGCCTGTTTTTGGGTAGAGAACGGCGAAATCGTCGCTCCCATTAACAATCTGCGCTTTGATGAGAGCTTATATAATTTCTGGGGCAATAACTTACTAGCTGTCACCAATTTCGCGGAGTATGCCGCAGATACCGATACTTACGGTCGCCGGAGTTTGGGCGGCAGCTTGGTACCAGGGATGCTAATCGCAGATTTTACCTACACGCTGTAATTCGCAGGTAATAGCCCGAATTCTTTTAGCGCTGGATCTCAGTGGCAGGGTTACTAACCCTGCCCTATTGATTGGCGCGCTCTAGTTCTTCACGTAAAACCCTACGCAGGATTGTTTCCAATGGCTCACGACGTTGGTGAATATATATGCAAAGAGCTTCATTAATCAAGGTTTGGTAGTTGCCGCCACCAGCAGCATGAACCTGCTCCCGAAACCAATCTAGGACTTCATCGTCTAACCGAATGGTAATACGCGTTTTACCAGCTGGCAGCGGATCGATCGCCCCCCGTTTTCCTTGGCTGAAATCGTACTCAGTGTCCATTGTTTATCCCTCTTCATATTGAGTTAGTTCAGATCGCGTTGCTTTCCGAGCTGAAATTAGCCGAATCTCTTTTTCACGGCAAGTATATATCACCACAAGAATTCGACCAAAAGCATCCATACCAATGGTAATGAAACGTTCCTCATCACATCGTTCATCACAGACTGTTACGGACAAATCATCGGAAAACACGGAGGTAGCATCGGCAAAATCGATACCGTGCTTTTCTAGATTCGCAACAGCTTTATAGTCGTCCCATTGATATGACATATTTCCTATTATATGCACATTTGTACACAAAAAATCCTCTGGTCCCTTTACAATCCATTTTATCTACAGACCAAACTCATCTAAAGCTGGGAGAAAATTGTTTTGCTCGTGGCTAGAACCACTGAGCTTAAAAAGTGCAAAGCGCTGCAAGGATGATAGCTGCGCCCACTGCTCTAAACTAATTTCTTGGCCAGCGTTACGACAGCGCGATTGAATCGGAGCGGGGATTGTAGTCAGGTCTGACCAGGCCGGGGCTGGCTCCACCGCCAGTTCTGTAGCAGTTTCACCAGTTCTCGATCGAATCATTTCCACCAATAACTCCCGATATCGCTGGATTTCAGCGGCATTATTAGTGTTGTGTTCGGCTAGTTGCTGTCGATCGGTCAAATCAAATTTTTCCCATTGGGGCAGTTTGAGCTTAATCCCACAGGTGTCTAGGTGATAGCGCACTTGCATGGGAATGCAACGCAAGGACTGCACGAAATCGGCTTCAAACTGAAAAAACTCTGCCATGACTAACCTGATAATCAAGAAATAATTTGTGAAATCCTCTAACCTAGTTCATTCAAGATTCTGTTGAAGTCAACACAATACTTTCATAAATCCGCTCGATCGGAAAAGTTAAATTGATACTTTTAAGTTCGATCGTATCTCCCACCTGATAGTTAATAATTTCCCAACTTCCACTTTCAGTTTTTCGGTACAAGTCGATCTCGATCTTCTCAGAACTCACCAATACATAATCTTGCAAAATCCGATTTTGGCGATACATTCTAAACTTACTACCTCTGTCGTAAGCCTCAGTACTAGCAGATAACACCTCAATAATCAGGCATGGATAGGTTATGTATTGAGTGGTATTTTTATCTCGTTCGTCGCAAGTAACGCTCACATCAGGATAAGTATAATCAGTCGAGTTAACAATGTTCACTCGCAGATCGGAGTTGGCTGTCTCACACTCACTATTTCCTAAATGATTATCTAGTAAGGCACCAAATTTTAGAGATATTCGGCTATGATTTTTAGTCCCACCACTCATCGCATACACTTTACCACCGATGAATTCATGGCGACATATTTGTTGTTCCTCCCAAGAAAAATATTCTTCAGGAGTAAACATTGGGTAATTATCTTTTACGGCAACCATAATAATTTTACAAGAATAAACCATATCATTACTGAGATAGTGGCATTGTATAAGAACTTTGTGGTTGAAACAACCCCGCGCTTACCCTGGATCATACTCTGACTCAGTTTCAATGACTTTAGACAAAATTTCGGCCAGTAATTAAAAAATACTTAAAGTAAACTTGTCGCATAAGTTATGAGTACTGCGCTAGCGAATGACGATAGCGATTGGTTGGTTGGCTAACTAGACATTTGGCGTTAAAATAAAGACAAATACCTAAAGTTGGGTCATGTTATGACTTCATCAACGCAGTTACGAGATATTTTGGGAATTGCTGATTCGCCCTCAGCGATCGATAGTGCGGAGGTGATTCGGCGGGGATTGTCGATCGCGTCTTTCAAGCGCGTCGCAGGCTACTACCAACTAACTGATGTTCAAATGTCCAAGGTAGTGGGGACTTCGGTGCGAACTATTGTCAGGCTCCAGAAGGAGCAAAAGCCTCTGAATGCCACTTGGTCTGATCGGTTGTATCGTTTAGCGAGGGTTGCGGCTCAAGCGCAGGATGTATTTGAGAGTGCGGAAACGGCGACTAACTGGTTAAAAAGACCAAATCGAGCTTTGGCTGGTCATCCTCCGATCGATTTGTTGGATACAGATGCGGGAACGGAACAGGTAGCGGAATTACTCGATCGAATTGAGTATGGGGTTTACAGTTGACCATTCGACTCCGCTCAGGGCAGGGCCTAATTCTGTGGCGTATTTCCAAGCGGAAGTATGCCGATACTGCTTTTAATGGGGAAGGTGCCAGAAGAGTCGGCGGTCGCTGGAATTCTCGTGGACAGGGGATGGTTTACACTTCTGGAACGCTTTCGCTGGCGGCGTTAGAAGTGCTTGTTCATATGGAAGTAGAAGATGTGTTGACGATGTTGGCTGGTATCCGTATAGAGGTGCCTGCGGAGGTGAATATTGATTATTTGGATATGGCTCAGTTGCCAATAGATTGGCGCAATATTCCGGCGCCTGCTGTTTTGGCAGAGATGGGTGATAAATGGTTTAAGTCGGGAGCAACAGCAATTTTAGCGGTGCCTTCGGTCGTGATTCCGATGGAATACAATTATCTGGTAAATCCATTGAATCCAGACTTTGCGAAGTTTAGATTGGAGTCTCCGCAGTCGTTTGAGTTTGATCCAAGGCTCTGGAAAAATACCGATGGTTAGAGAATATTCCTCATCTTAGCTGTTAACTAAAAGAACTATCCAAAAAAATTCCCTGGTACCGTTACAGTCCAGGGAATTCAAGAAAAAGTGCTAGGAGGAGAAACAACTCACAGTTGTGAGGTTTTAGAATCGGTAGCCAAAGTTGATGCCGACATCAAAGCTACTGCCAGAAAATGACGAGCTACCATTAAATCCACCAGCGCCGGATACGTTCAATGTGCCAGTCTTGGAGAAGTTGTAGGTACCACTAAGGCCAGCAGTTAAGTCTGGAGTAATGGCATAGTCGGCACCCACCAACAAACCAATACTGGTTTCGCTGGTGTTGGTGTCAAAGTTACCAACTTTGCTGGAGCCGGATGCAAATAACACTCTGGGGCCGACATAGCCGCTGAATTTTTTGTCGGCGGATTCAAAATCGTAGGTGACGGCTGCACCATAAGCGGTACCGTAGCCTGGAGTAAAACCAACAGCTTGTGTTGTTGAAATGTAAGCAACACTCTGCTGTGCAGTACTTATTACGCCGTTCTGCATAGCAGTTCGAGCAGCAGCAGGAGTATTCAGAGCCGAAGTTAAATTGTCTGCGAAGTTATCAGCTTGGGCATTAGTCAGAAGGGTTTTAGAAAAAATCTGTAATTCTTCTCTTTGCTGTGCGGCACTAAGACTTGAAAAAACACTTAAATCTGCGGCATTCAGACGTGCTCTGGCATCTGCGATCGTTTGCAGCTGTGCAGAAGTGCGAGCGGCAGCAGGAGCCTCTACAGCCAATTTCAAGGCCGCCGTAGCAGCATCAATATTAACATCAGTAGTATTAAGAGGAGCGAAAAGCTTTACCTGCGCTCTCTGTTGTGTTGGAGTTAAGGTCTTAAAAGTCTCAATGTCATATCTTTGAATAGAATCCTGAGCCTTAAAAATCAAAAATCTCTGCTCAGTAGTCCGACTAACATCAGCGGTGGTCAAAGCAGCACTCAGTTGCTTGGCAACATCATCGGCTTGTTAATCAGTCAAAGCAACATCATAAATCAATTTCACTTGTGCTCTTTTCTGCTCAGAAGTAAGCACAGAAAAACTACTTAAAGTGCCTGAGCCGTTTGATACAGCTTGACTAAAATTAGCACCACTTACATTTGGCGTATAACCAAATAACACAATTGGTCTCACAGATACTGGCGTACCTGGATTGCTGATCCGCCCTTTAATTCCAAAAGATGTACCGCCGCCACTAAACTCGATCGCAGGTCCAACAGAAAATCGCTTTTCTTGAGCATTTGCACGGCTAGCGCTTACAACAGCCAGAACTATCACAGCAGTAGAGTAGAGACCGAGATTAAATTTTTACGATTCATATTTGTGAGTTTGACATACAAAAAATAGGGGTCTCAAATATTGTTCCCAAAATACTGATGTTTTATGCAATTATCTTAATTTCGACACGTATTTTTTTGTAGCTTCTATAGGCAATCCTTTAATTCAAGCAGCATTAAACTCTTAGCTAGGCTCATTCAGTCCAAAATTTTTATTTGACAGCTCCCTGCCGAGATTGAAGCTCAGTGACTTTCTCGATCGAGAGTCCTGTATATCGAACGATAGTTTCCAAAGGAACTTCATCTTCTAGCATTTTTATAGCAGTTGCAATCTGAGTATCTTCGATAGCCATCAGCTCGAGCGAACTTACATAACGCATCTGTTTCTCCTGCTCATA
>CAXTSZ010000075.1:0-13944 GCA_964247125.1 uncultured bacterium | reverse complement strand
CTTGAGAAACAGCAAAACCTGCGAGTACAGCTTGATTTCCTTGCCACTATCCCAACTCGTCAACAGCGTCTCCACCGCCTTCTCATAGAGCTTGCACCGCTGTCTCGGCAACTCCGCCTGATAGCGATGAATCAAGGTAATAATCGTCAATAACAACGGATTTTTCGCCAGCAGCCGAATCCGCTCGTTTCTGGCAAACGCCTTCTGTAAATCTGCCTTCCGCCGCTCTGCTTGCGCTTGCTCGTCCTTGAGCCGACTGTTATACCAATGATCGATAAATGTCGCCACCTGCTTGTCATCAAAGGATTCCAGCGTATAGTGGGGAAACTCATCGAGATTGAAAAAGTCCCACCGATACCCCGCTGGGCGGGAGGTAATCACCGCTGGATTGGATTGATAGCGATGCAAAAATGTCTCGATCTGCTCCGCCACCTTGCGCCGCTGCGCTTCATCCACCACCTCATCCAATCCATCGAGCAAGATCAACGCCCGTCCCCGCTCTAACCAATGCTCAAAAAATCCGGTGGGTAACTCTTTGGTACATAAATTAGTTTTGGCATAATATTCCAAGTACTCCAGCAATCCCATCTTCGGCTGCAAGATCCAATCCCGAATCCGCACCACTACAGGCAAATAATCATCATCTTTTTCAAAGCCGATTTGAGTGAGATCGCTTTGCTCGGTTTCGCATAGCATCAAGGCAAAATAACTCACCAGCATGGTTTTCCCCGACCCTGGTGCGCCGAGTACTACTGCTTTTTTCTGGGCTTGGTTTAGAATTTTAGGAGCGAGAATACGTGGAGACGATCGATCTCGCATCGCCCATAATTTTTGTTCTTTCAGAAGAATATTCTGCTGGCTGGATTCGTATGATGGCGATGTATATTGATATTCAGTTGATTGGTGAGTTTTAGAATCTGGCAATATGACGTTAGGTGAACCGAATCGATCCCAATCAAATTGAGTATCGGATGAGTTCCAATCCATCTGCACAATTCGACCGATTCGAGAACTCCTACTCCGTTCCTCTCGCACATCTGGCATCACAAAAATCTGTGCTAAAGCCTTTTTTTCTTCCTCCCCAGATACTGCAATTCCAACGAACTTCACATCATCAACCTGTTCTGCCATTTGTTCTAAATATTGCGCCTTCACCACCTGAAAGCAAATTCCCTGAATTTGCTCGAAATAGCTCTCAACAAACACATCCATCCACAACGGCATTAAATCGGCTAGGTAATCCTCTACGTCTGGATGCCCCGCTGCTGACTGTCTAAACGCCACCACCAAAATATTTACATCCGGCTTACCGCGATCGTGCAAAGGCTTCTGTAACTCTCTTTGCACCTCACCCGACTCAAAGAACTTTAAAAACTTTTGGTATCCATTCGCACCATCTCGATCGATCCGCCGAAACAAGCCACCAATTTCTGGTTGTGTCTTATTTGCATTTGCTTCTGCTTTCGCCAAGATCGATTTCATTTCACTTTCTTGAAACCGATCTTCCATCCCAGCAATACCAGCATTGAAAACTTCTGTTATTACCAATCTAGCTAAAGTATCACCGAAGAATCCCATAAGATTACTAAACAGAAGTTCAAGTTAATTCGATCGTGACATAAAAAGCACCAAACGTCTAGAAATCAGGCTCAAAGCTCGATCGACTATTAATCGAATCCCAAGTTACGATATAACCATAAAGACAGATTTGTTGGAGCATGACACCAATGGTTCAAACCCCAGTCAAACAGATTACCCTAGAAGAATTTCTAGACCTACCAGACACAAAGCCAGCTAGTGAATACATCGATGGTCAGATTATTCAGAAACCTATGCCTCAAGGTCATCACAGCATTATTCAAATGGAACTTGGCACAGAAATAAGTCTGACACTACGACGGCAAGGAATTGCGACCGCTTTTCCAGAACTGCGCTGTACATTTGGCGATCGATCAATCGTGCCCGATCTGGCAGTGTTTGAAAATG
Source organism: uncultured bacterium (assembly GCA_964247125.1). GTDB lineage: Bacteria > Cyanobacteriota > Cyanobacteriia > Cyanobacteriales > Chamaesiphonaceae > JAAFHZ01. The sequence goes on along the minus strand of CAXTSZ010000075.1, from coordinate 11,958 downwards.
CTAGAGTTCCAAATCATGCCGGAGAAATTGAAAACGTGTTTACGATCGCGCCTGACTGGACGATTGAAATCCTGTCACCTGGACAAAGCACTAATAAAGTATTGAAAAACATCAATCATTGTCTGGCTCACGGTACCCAAATGGGCTGGTTAATCGACCCTGAAGATCGATCTGTCATCATCAGCCGGATTGGTCAGAATGCTGATGTGATCGACGAACCAACTGCAATTTTACCTGTACCAGAATTTGCTCAATCTATGCAATTAACCATCGGCCAAATGTTTAGCTGGTTGAATTTATAGATTCCTAAAATCAGCTCCCACATTCACCTTCAACCGCGATAGTTTGTTGCCGATCGCCAATATTTAACTTCAACTTGCCATCATAAGAAGTTGATTCACATTCCTGATCTCCCTGCCGACAAACCCGCGTCGCCACTCGATCGATCCGCACAATGATTTTACCAGCCTTATAGATTTCAGTCGATCGACTTCCTCTTTTACCACTAATTTTAGATGAAGTTTCACCTACCAATTGAAGTCGGCGATCCTTGCCGTCGATATTCATCAGTGCTGATTTTTCAAATGCCGACCAAAATACATAGCCTTTTTTACCTTTACGTTGCAGTGAACAACCCGCACCCTGGATTTCTTTCGTATTCTGAATATTGCCGATCGCATTAGTCACTGGCTGTTTGGCTAGTGCGACTGATGGCACAAACCAGCAACCTAACCAGCCGAGACATAGACAAGCCAAAGAGATTTTCATAATCGATAGTGCCCGATTTGTTTCCATACAAATAACATATCCTCCACCTTCGTACCCCAAACAGCATTATCAACGATAATAAACCTGTCTGGTGTCGCCCGAATATTCGTGACAATGCCAATATGCTGCTGTCCGCCACCAAAATCCCAAGTCACAATATCACCTGGTTGATACTCTTGGGGATTATTCGTTACAGGTAAAGCCTTGCCCTTGCGCTGCAACCACACCATCAAATTTGTTATGCGCCGATGATCGATATTGGCATCGGGGTCTGCCAGACCCCAATTGCGGGGATATGCCGCAAAATTACGCTGCATATCTTCGTGAACTTCTTTTTGTAAGTCAATATTAATCGATCGCAATGCCCGAATCACCACATTCGTGCAAACCCCCGTACTTGTTGACACATCGCCGCCAGGATAAGCGAGTTTTACATAAGCTGGATCGTAGCTATGGGTGATTTTTGATTGCTCGATTGCGTTGGCTACTATCTTGCTGATTTTTGGTGACTCAATTGTTACTGTTGTTGGCGCAGGATTACCAATCTTGGTGATTGTAGCGAATTGTTGAGAGTTGCAACTAACACACAAAAAGAACGACACTAAAGCTTTACGAAACAGAAGTTTAATTTACTTCAATACAGCTCAAAAATCACTATATGCCCTACGAACAACTAGAGATCTCTAGTCCAGCGCCAGTTTTATCCTGGGCAGGACACCCCCTCGGCCATCAAGAAACCGCGATGGCCAAAAACGTCGCCTCTCTGCCTTTTGTCTACAAACATGTCGCCCTCATGCCCGATGTCCACATGGGTCGCGGAGCCTTAGTTGGTTCAGTTATTGCCACTAAGTCCGCCCTGATTCCAGCCGCAGTTGGGGTAGATATTGGCTGCGGTATGATGGCTGTCCAAACGCCTTACTCCGTAGAAAAACTCAGCGACAAGCTAAAAAAAATTCGTTTGGATATCGAAGCAGCCATTCCCAGCGGCTTTGGCGATAACAAAGTCACCAGTCGGGAAGTGCAAAATTGGCAGGGCTGGCGCAGTTTTGGTGATCTACATCGGGGGGTGCGCGACCTCGAAAAAAAAGCAATTAAACAATTGGGTTCCCTCGGCGGTGGTAATCACTTTATCGAGGTTTGTACGGATACCGAACAGCAGGTGTGGTTGATGCTACACTCTGGTTCTCGCTTTATTGGTAACAAAGTAGCCCAATGCCATATCCACACTGCTCGGGACTTAGCCAAAATGTCGGCAACTCATTTACCCGACAAAGACCTCGCTTATTTTGTGGCGCACACCCCAGAATTTGATGCCTACTGGCACGATTTGCAGTGGGCCCAAGACTATGCGCGTGCCAACCGTGAAATCATGATGGCACGGTTAATAAAAGTGATCGAAAAACACTTGGGTGGGGGCAAAAAAATGAAGCCGCTGTTGGTAGTGAATTGTCATCATAACTATGCCGAACGGGAGCGGCATTTTGATGAAGATGTATATGTTACTCGTAAAGGAGCCGTCCGTGCCCAGACTGGTGACTACGGTATTATTCCCGGTTCAATGGGTGCCAAATCTTATATTGTGAAGGGCAAAGGCAATGTACAAAGCTTTTGTAGTTGCTCACATGGAGCTGGTCGGTTAATGTCCCGCACCGCTGCCAAGGAAGCTTATTCACTGGATGATTTTATTGCTCAGACAGCAGGGGTGGAGTGTCGCAAAGACGCGGAGCTAATTGATGAGATTCCTGGAGCTTATAAGCCGATCGAACAAGTCATGGCCAATCAAAGCGATTTGGTGGAGGTGGTGGCCACTCTCAAGCAACTCATTTGTATCAAAGGCTAGTTGATTAAGATGCGGCGGTGGATGTTTGCTCAGGCTGGCGTGGCAATTTTTCCCCAAACTTTTTCCATGAGCTGATAACCCACCGGATCATGTTTTTTCAATTCGGCGCGGGTGAAAGGATAGAAGTCATTTTTGCCAAAATAGGCTTCTGATAACTCGGCGAAGTATTCTCGGGCATTCGTCAAAGCATAAGCTCGTCGCTGGCCGCCGTTGATATAAGCAACGGCATCATATAGTCTTTTTTGTACAGCTTGCTGGTAGGCGGTCTCGATCTCTGCATAGTTATCACCGAGCACCAAGAAATGATAAGCATGAGATAGTTCATGCAAAACCATCCAGTGTTGTTCAGCCCGAGACCATTTGACGAAGTTGCGGGTGTTTGACAGTTCGATACAACCGGCTTTAGCCGGATTGTAGCCATTGGCTTGCAGCCATGCCGCCGATGGGTGGAATACCGCTGCCCCCTGCGGATTTTGATCCCATTCCACCCAGATCCGCACTTTTCGTAAAGCAGATAGGGGCTGGGTTGGCATGACCCGAACAATCTGGGCAAGTTGTGAACTCAATTCTTGCCGCAGGTAGCGAGCGTCGCTTGGATGTTCTAAAACCTGTGGATTGATCAGAATCCGGAAACCCTGCACAATTTCCTGCCGATAGATCGCCGTCGGGTCATACTTTCGTCCCTGGGCATAAACTTGGATAACAGTGATAGTGATGCCGATCGCAACTAGTACTAACAGAGTTCTCATCCGCACCGACCAACTTATGGGGCTGTACCGATCTGTACTTCACCGTTTACCACTTGCACGGCGTAGACTTTTACCCGGACAGTTTCGTCATCGAAACATTGACCAGTGAGCAAATTGAAGTTTTGCTTGTAAATGGGCGAAGCCACTTTGGGGATGCCTTGGCGATCGCCCACAATTCCTCGTGACAGGACAAAAGCTGCACTAAAAGGATCGTAGTTGTCGATCGCATGCACCGCCGACTCACCCACCCGAAAAATCGCCACTTGCTGATCGCCCACCAGGGCGCAAACACCGGTATTCGGTAAGATCCGACTAAGTGGGCAAACGGTAGTCCAGGTCATGGTTAACAATGAAGTCATAGGTTGAAGGAATCGGTGATAAAACAGGGGCTAGTAGTCTGAACCATGCGTCTTAGGGCACCAAGGTTTTTTCCTGGTTAGTGGGCGGACGAGTTTGTCCCCGCTCGGCTACGCGTACCAAGCTTGGATCGGGCTGGTCATTGTTTACAAAGTGGCTAAACCGCTGCAACTTGATGGGGTCAGCAATGGTGGTTTGCCATTCACATTGGTAAGTTGCTACCTGGCTAGCCATTTCGGCTTCAAACTCAGCGCAGAGGCCGAGAGAGTCGTGAATCACAACTTGTTGGAGGTAGTCCATACCGCCCTCCAGTTTGTTAAACCAAGTGGCCGTGCGTTCTAAGCGATTCGCCGTGCGGATATAAAACATCAAGAAGCGATCGATATATTTAATCAAGGTCTCCCGATCGAGATCCTCGGCTAGCAATTGAGCATGTTGGGGTTTCATGCCGCCGTTGCCACAAACATAGAGGTTCCAGCCTTTTTCGGTGGCAATGATCCCAAAATCTTTGCCCTGGGCTTCGGCGCATTCGCGGGTGCAACCCGAAACGGCGGATTTAAATTTGTGTGGGGCGCGCAGTCCACGATAGCGGAGTTCGATGTCGATCGCCAAACTGACGGAGTCTTGGACACCGAAGCGACACCAAGTACTGCCCACACAAGATTTAACTGTGCGGAGGGCTTTGCCATAAGCATGGCCGGATTCAAAACCCGCCGCGATTAATTTTTGCCAGATGAGAGGTAGTTGATCAACCCGGGCACCGAGCAAGTCGATCCGCTGCGCTCCAGTAATTTTGGTGTAGAGACCAAATTCTTTGGCAATTGCCCCGATTGCGATCAAGCCATCTGGTGTGATTTCGCCACCGGGAATGCGGGGAATCACTGAATAGGTGCCATCTTTTTGAATATTGGCCAAGAAAGCATCGTTCGTATCTTGTAAACCAATGTGAGGCGGGTTTAAGACATAATCGTTCCAGGCTGAAGCCAGAATCGAACCCACCGCCGGCTTGCAGATTTCACAGCCCCGGCCAACACCATGGCGGGCTAATAGGTCATCGAAGGTGTGGATTTGCTGCGATCGCACTAGCAAATACAAATCTTGCCGGGAGTAAGCAAAATGCTCACATAGATTGTTCCGCACTTCTAGCCCGGCTTTCTTCATCTCTAGCTGGAGGAGATCCGTGACCAGGGGCATACAGCCACCGCAGCCCGTGCCAGCGGTAGTAAGTTTTTTTAAGGTGCCCACATCAGTGCAGGAATTTTCTTGAATCGCTGTAGAAAGTTGGCCTTTAGTGACGTTATTGCACGAGCAGATTTGAGCGCTATCCGGGAAACTAGCTACCCCCAGTCCTAGCGGTTTACCACTGCGCTCCGGCAAAATCAAGTCTTCGGGATGGGGCGGCAACACAATGTGGTTTTGTACCAGTTGCAACAGATTACCGTAAGCACTGGCATCACCGACCAACATGCCCCCGAGTAACTGGTCGCCCGCTGCATTGATCACCAGTTTTTTGTAAGTGCCGGCGATCGCATCAGAGATAATTATCTCCTTTGCTCCCGGCGTGGTGGCAAAGGCATCACCAAAGCTCGCCACATCCACACCCAATAGCTTCAGCTTTGTAGACATGTCTGCGCCTTGGAAGGTATTGCTAGCTGGGGCACAGATGTTGTCGGCGGCGACGGTGGCCATATTGTAACCGGGTGCTACTAGCCCATAGACGCGATTTTGATGAACAGCACATTCGCCGATCGCATAAATATCTGGGTCAGAGGTCTGGCAGTGATCGTTGATCACAATGCCACCGCGATCGCCCACGGTTAGTCCACATTGGCGCGCCATTTCATCGCGGGGGCGAATGCCTGCCGAGAACACAATCATGTCAGTTTGCAATTCACTGCCATCGGCAAATAGCATTTTATGAACTTGACCATGAGCGCTGACAATTTCGGTGGTGGATTTATTGGTGTGGACAGTGACATCCAGCTCGGCAATTTTAGTTTTGAGCGTCAGACCACCGCCCTCATCTACTTGGACGGGCATGAGCCGGGGGGCAAACTCTACTACATGGGTGATTAATCCCATGTTCTTGACGGCATTGGCACATTCTAAGCCCAGCAAACCGCCGCCGACCACCACCCCGGTTTGGCAATTAGTGGCATGAGCGGACATGGCTTCGAGATCGTCGATCGTGCGATAAACAAAAGTACCGATCGCATCATTGCCCTTAATCGGTGGCACAAAGGGGTAAGAACCCGTGGCCAACACAAGTTTATTGTAGGGTGTCACCACGCCATTGGCCGAAGTCACCGTTTTAGCATCTCGATCGATCGCCACGGCTTTATCACCCAGATAAACATGGATACCATGATCTTGGTAGAATCCGGGTGTTACTAGTGTTAAATCGGCGGCTGTCTTGCCGGCAAAGAAGCCACTCAGATTAACTCGATCGTAGGCCACTCGCGGCTCTTCACAGAATGTGATCAGGTTCCAATCGGGCATCGCTCCGTTGGCGACCATCCGCTCTAGAAACTTATGCCCAACCATGCCATTGCCAACAACTACCAAATTCTGTTTAGTCATGTGAGGAGCGACTATAGAGCCTATTCTTAATGTTACTAAGACTAACTGGATCGATAAAAATTTACTAGAGGCAAATTATAGCATTTGCCGCTCAAAAGTGACTGCTCCCTCATTGATGATACTAGATGGCTCAAGATAATTCGGTCAAACCCTTTTTGAAATGGGTAGGTGGTAAAAGACAGTTGATTCCGGAAATCAAGGCTAAGTACTTGCCTAGCAATTACCGCACTTACTATGAACCCTTTGTGGGGGCGGGGGCGCTGGTTTTAGATCTGTGTCCCCGCGCAGCGGTGATTAATGATAAAAATCAAGAATTAATTAACTGTTACCTCACAATTAAAAATTCGGTAGAGGATCTGATTACCCGCCTGCGTTCTCACCAAAGTGTGGCCTGTCATGAGAAAGATTACTACTATCAAATTAGAGAATGGGATCGCCACCCAGGCTATACTGACCGGTCGGCGATCGAGCGCGCTGCCCGGATCATTTTTCTCAACAAAACTTGCTACAATGGCTTGTTTCGAGTCAATACCAAAGGACAGTTTAATGCCCCTTTGGGTAGATACAAATCACCAAAAATCTTGGACGAGGCTGTGTTGCGAGCGGTTAGTTGCTATCTCAATACCGCCCAGGTACAAATTCTGAACCTAGACTTTCAGCAGGTAGTAGAGCCAGCTAGCCAGGGGGATTTTGTCTACTTCGATCCTCCCTATGACCCGATTTCGCCAACGGCCTCTTTTACTGGCTATGGAGCCAATGGATTTAATCAGTCCGAACAGATCAGACTCAAAAACACCTTTGAATATTTATCTGAGCGGGGATGTCAGGTGTTGCTAAGTAATTCCCACACCCCATTTATTTTAGATCTCTATCAAAACTATCGGATTGAGACGATCGCCGCCGCTCGATCGATTAATTCTAATGCCCAGAAAAGAGGGAAAATTGATGAAGTATTGGTGATGAACTATTGATTATCCTTCATCCTAGCCACTGATGCGCCAAGATGCTGGCGCAGGTCAAGACACTAATTATCACATCAGTAACATCCGGCACGATAGATTGACCAAAAACAGCGGCATACTAGAACTAAGTTAAAGTTTGAGGAGCATCTCATGTGCGGCATCGTTGGTTACATTGGCCCAAAAGCAGCCCAGCAGATCTTGGTATCTGGCCTAGAGAAGCTGGAATATCGCGGCTATGACTCGGCAGGGATTGCCACGATCGACCATGACAAAATTGATTGCATCCGCGCCAAGGGCAAGCTCCAAAATTTGCGCGAGAAGCTCGCTGTTTCCTCGAACCAGTCCCAAATCGGCATTGGCCATACCCGCTGGGCAACCCACGGCAAACCCGAAGAATATAACGCCCATCCCCATACCGATACCGCTCGCCGGATCGCTGTTGTTCAAAACGGCATCATCGAAAATTATCGAGAATTACGCGATAAATTAAAGTTTCAAGGCCACGAATTTAGATCCGAGACTGACACCGAAGTAATTCCGCACCTCTTGGCAGAATGCTTTAAGCAGGGCGCGACTTCACTCTTGGATGCCTTGCAAAAAGCCGTCCATCAGTTGGAGGGAGCCTTTGCGATCGCCGTCCTCTCGGCGGACTACCCGGACGAATTGATTGTCGCCAGACAGCAAGCACCGTTGGTGCTAGGTTTGGGCGATGGCGAATACTTTTGTGCTTCCGATACCCCGGCACTGGTGCAATATACCCAAACGGTGGTGCAGCTAGAGAATGAAGAAATTGCCCGGTTGACCACGGCGGGCTATGAGGTCTTTAACTTTAAAGGCGATAAAGTGCGGAAAACACCGCGCACTCTGAACTGGAATCCGATCGCGGTCGAGAAACAGGGCTTTAAGCACTTTATGGCTAAGGAAATCTATGAACAACCAGCAGTAGTCAGGACTTGCCTGGAAGCCTATCTAGATTTGTCTTGGACTCCGGAGAGTGGTAAATCGCCGATTAAGTTGGACTTACCAGCGGCGCTGTTTGATGACTTAGAACATATCCAAATTGTGGCCTGTGGGACTAGTCTCCACGCGGGCATGGTTGGTCGCTATCTGTTGGAAGACATCTCTCAAATTCCCACTTTTGTGCAATATGCTTCGGAGTTCCGTTACTCGCCACCACCTTTGATGGCCAATACGCTGACGATCGGCATTACCCAATCGGGAGAAACGGCGGATACTTTGGCGGCGATCGAGATTGAGCAAAAGCGGCGGCTGGGTCAAGATGGCAAGTATGCTGCCCGGTTGTTAGCGGTCACGAATCGCACAGATAGTGCGATCGCTCGTCTGGTTGGTACAGTGATTGATACCCATGCTGGCATGGAAATCGGGGTCGCTGCGACTAAGACCTTTATGGGTCAGTTGATGGCTTTCTATTTCTTAGCGCTGGAGTTGGCTTACCAACGGCAGACAATTACACCGGAGCGGATGCAAGAAATCATTGCCGGACTGAAGATGTTACCTTCACAAATTGAAGTGATCTTAGAAACCCAAGAAAAATATATTGAAGAGCTATCGCACAGTTTCTTGGAAACCCAAGATGTGATTTTCTTAGGACGCGGTATTAATTTTCCGATCGCCCTAGAAGGAGCTTTAAAACTGAAGGAGATTAGCTATATTCATGCCGAGGGTTATCCTTCGGGGGAAATGAAGCATGGTCCGATCGCGTTGCTCGACTCGAAGGTGCCAGTGGTGGCGATCGCGATGCCCGGCAAGGTCTATGAGAAGGCGATTTCTAATGCCCAGGAAGCGAAAGCGCGGGATTCGCATCTGTATGGCGTAGTGGCAGCTAGTGATAAAGATGCGGCGGAGATCTTTGATAAGGTTTTACCAGTACCCGATGTGGATGAGTTGTTGTCGCCGGTATTAACGGTAATTCCGATGCAGTTGATGTCTTATCACATTGCGGCAATGCGGGGGCTAGATGTAGACCAGCCACGTAATTTAGCCAAGTCGGTAACTGTTGAATAATGTGAAAATCACATTGCAATGTCTTCTCTAGTCCATCAGTCTAAATACAGGCTTTTGGACTATTTATGTTTTAAATAAACAACAATCAATTGTGTTCCCACAGTCCCACAGCAACCTAATTTCCGGCCAAGTCTCATTTAGAAAGTCCTCTTTCTAGTATTTTGCTGAAAATTGCAAATCAGTCCAGGTGCAAAGTGGAAGTTATCTGAAAGATCGATGCATTGCTTGGCTTGTAACCCAGTTTCAGTGAATATTAAGGGTGTCGAACTGAATTTAGTCGATCGATACTCGGTTGTAGGTACTCCATGCTTTAGATCGATCGATTCCTGTAACTCTATAAGATATATATCTGGCAGCTTAGTACTCGAACCCATGCAAATACTCATCAATGGCTTAATTACTGGTTTGACACTGGCGGTATTAGCGTTAGGTTTTACGGTAGTTTATCTGCCGCTGCGGGTGTTTTATCTGGCTTTGGGAGCTATTTATACTCTGGTGCCGTTTGTGGCTTGGGCGATGATTCAGGCGGGGATGCCGTGGTATTTAGCTGCCTGTGCGGGGATAGTTACGGGAGTGAGCATTTCGCTGCTGTGTGAATGGCTCAATCACGATCGATTGGAACGACAGGGGGCGAGTTCGGGAGCGCATTTGATTTCTTCGTTGGGAATTTACATCATCATCGTCCAGTCGGTGGCTCTCGTCTGGGGGAATGAAACGAAGGTATTGCGGGTGGGATTGGATGGAATTTGGCAAGTGGGGAATGTGACGCTTACCTATGCCCAAATTACAGCGGCGATCGTGTCTACAATTGCGATCGGGTGTTTCTTGTGGTGGTTGCAATTTAGTCAGTTAGGGTTGCAATTTCGGGCACTGGCAGATAATCCGAAGGAGTTTGCCCTGCGTGGTTACAATGTCCAGAAATTACGGTTGCTGGCGTTTGGATTGTCGGGGTTGATGGGGGCGGTGAGTTCGCTATTGGTTGCCTACGATATTGGTTTCGATCCGAATGGGGGATTGGCAGTGGTGTTGCTGGCAGTGGTGGCGGGGATTATTGGTGGGCAGCAGTCTTTTTGGGGGCCGATTGCTGGGGGGATTTTACTGGGAGTGGTTCGGGCTGAGGTTGTATGGTTTCTGTCGGCACGGTGGCAGGAGGCGGTGACTTTTGTGATTTTGGCATTGTGCCTGTTCGTGCGCCCTCAAGGGTTATTCGGTCAAAAAATGCGATTGGAGGCGGAGGAATGAATTATCTATTGCACTTGTCGATTTATCTATCGATGTATGGGATCGTGGCGATGAGCTTGAATTTAGCGATCGGTTATTGTGGGTTATTAACCCTCGCCCATGCCAGTTATTTTGCGATCGGCAGTTATGTTTACGCGCTGATCACCCTGAAATTAGGTTGGGATTTTTTACCTGCGATGCTGGCGGGAATCCTCACAGCAGCAGTGTTGAGTTTGGCAATCTCGCTTCCGGCGGGGCGGTTTCGCGGTGATTTTTTTGTGATGGTGTCGTTGGCGGTGCAGACGTTGTTATTTAGTCTGTTTTATAACTGGACTTCGACGGGGGCGGAGCCAGGAACGTTGCAGAATTTGACAAATGGGCCGTTTGGATTGTCGGGAATTGCTAAACCTAAAATATTGGGGTGGCAATTGCAATCGATCGAAAGTATCGCAGGATTAGCCCTAGTACTACTGGCGATCTGTGCGGGAATCTGTTGGTTGCTAGTCAGTTCGCCGTGGGGTAGGTTACTCAAAGTGATGCGGGATGATGAGTTGGCTGCGAAGGGATTGGGGAAAAATACCCAGTTGGTGAAGATACAGGCGTTTGCAATCTCCTGTGGAATGGCGGCGGTGGCGGGGACGATTTATGCTGCCTATGTGAGTTATATCGACCCCAGTACAGCTTCTTTGGATGAATCGGTGTTGATGGTGTGTATGGTGTTGGTGGGCGGTGTTGGCAATTTTCGGGGGCCATTGGTGGGGGCGTTGCTATTGGTGATGATTCCTGAGTTACTGCGGTTTGCGGCGATTCCCGATGCGATCGCAGCGAATTTACGGTTGATTTTATATGGGGTATTGTTGGTAGTGATGATGCATGTGCGTCCCCAAGGGATTGCGGGGGATTATCGGGTAAATTAGAGATAGCGGAATTTAAGGTTTTGTGGGGATTGGATTTATTAATTTGAGGAGCAATTTTAAAGATGCTAAAAAGCTATGAAGCAACAATGGAAAATGGACAGATTCATTGGTTGAAGGAGCAGCCAGAGGTTGCTGTTGCGCGGATTATTGTGACGGTGTTGGCAGATGCTACTACGCCTGTTGTTAAACGTCGGACGGCTCCTGATTCGATCGCTGGCAAAGGACGTACATTAGGGGATATTGTCAGTCCGATTGTTGATGAGCAAGATTGGGAATGTCTAAAGTGATTGTTCTAGATACTCATATTTGGTTTTGGTTGGTTACTCAGGACTGGCAGAGGTTTCCGGCTGGATGGCGGGAGGAAATTGAGGTGGCTGAACAGGTTGGAATTTCACCGATTTCTTGTTATGAGATCGTGCTAGCTGAGGAGCGGGGGCGGTTGGAGTTGCCCTGTGCTGCGGAGGATTGGTTTCGGGATGCCTTGGAGCAATAGTCCGGACAGATTTGATGGAAGGTCAAGCCCGGAGAGTGCCGTAATC
>CAXTSZ010000074.1:0-14471 GCA_964247125.1 uncultured bacterium | reverse complement strand
GTTTCAGTCCCCTTGCGGGGATTAGTCTTTGCAACCCACCTTCTAGGAGGGCTTACTGAGCGTTGGTTTCAAAAGCCAAAACCACGGAGGTTAGTTTTTGACCTTAAAAGCAGAGCCAAAACCTAAAAATTGCTCAAAAATGGAGGCTATGATCCATACTGAACAAGCGCTCCACGGAGGTCAACGGAATAATGCGGTTTTCAAGGTGCGTAGGGATATCCGTGGAATGTATCAACATCTGATACCAAATTTCTATAAAGCATATTAGAGCAGATGAGCTTGGCAAACACCAGCCAACTTTAGATAATTTAATAATTGGGGAGGGTTTCTGGGGTGGATCGCCGATCGCCTCTGGTGCAATCAAAGCTATCGGCTTCGTTACCAGCACAACCATCGAGTTGGCAAGATTCTAGAAAACTAATCCGAAGCTTCGTTTGCACTTCCAGTAATCAAATCGGGGTCTACCCCCAATGCAATAAGCTGCTGGCGCAAAGCATTATTTTTCTGTTCTGAGATCTTCTGCGCAGCCATCGCAACATCAGCTCGCTCAGCTTCAGCTTTTGCCCGCAGAGCTTCAGTGTCAGCTCGTTCGGTAGGGGTGGGATACCTGGTGTTATTTTTGTCATACCAGTACAACCATTCACGCTGACTGTTGCTGAATACCTGTCTTTCAGCACCGATCGCCAGCCCTATTTCTGGCATCCAATAGGGCCGTTGGCCATCGCTTTGCAGAATATATTCGCCATCAATCAATTTATATAATTGAAACTTGGCTTTTCTTTTTCGTAAAGGTGCATAGACTAGATAATATAAAATGCCAGTTTCTTGGTAAATATCAAATTTGGTAGTGTTTTCTCCGCCCAGGGTTTTGGAGACAATTTCTAAGGCAAACAGCGGTAAGACATTTTCTTCCCATAAAACAAAGCTCGATCGCATATTCTCATCAAGAGCCTGTTCTACTCCTAAACTTAACAGACCATCAGGAGCAATATGAGGCTTGTCTGGATGGTAGTGAAAAGCCATATCGATCGAAAACAACCAATCAGTTCGATCGCGCCAGATATCCAGCAAAATTGCCTTAAGCAATCCGGGGATCAATTCTTGTAACTCACTATCCACCGCTGCACCGTCTGAACAAGGTAACTCTTCTGCTGTGGGCAAACCATCTCGAAACTTAAAGTCTTCGATCGTGGGGTTGCTCTTCTTTGCTGTGGTGTTTGCTTTATCGTTGGGTTTAGGACTTTGAACCAGTGGCGAAGTTGTCATACAAATCAGCCTTGATAAACACTCACAATCATTTTAACCCATCCTTCATAAGATTGAGTAATGCTTAAGACAACTGTGGCGATCGGCTATTTTTGATGCGATTTCAATCCCTTTATTTTGATCCATAACAAATCCAGCTAAGCTCATTAATTGACATTTATTATGCTGCATTCAATAGTATTTAAGCATGAAATTTACAGCCTAATATCTCGATTGGAATCTTTTCTATCAAAAATCACCGTTGCGATCTCATTCATCAAGCTTAATAGGGGCAAATATTTTGAATTGCTCAATTTCTTCTTTTGTACACTCAATCTCCAAATCTTTGCAGCCATCATTTATCGAAATATCATTAATCTTACATAAAAACTCTTGCTCACCGGTATACTCAATCGAGAACCTAACCCCCTCTTTTGCTGTTGGTAACATTCCAATTCTTGCCAAAACCTCTCCTCGGTTAAAATCTTTCCTAAGCATTTCGAGAGGCAATTCAAACCTATTATTTGATTCTTTTTCAACAAGAAAAATCCTGATCTTTTTTTGACTTGTCGTATCTACAATATTATCAAGCTTAGTAGGGGCAAACATTGTGAATTGCTCAAGCTCTTCTTTTGCACACTCAATTACTAGTTTTGTGGTTTCGTAGGCTAAAACAGCATTAATTCCACGTAAAAACTCTTGTTCACCCGTATATTCAATCGAGAATCTATCTCCCTTTTTTATTTTTGGCAACATTCCAATTCTTGCTAGAACCTCCGCTCGACTAAATTCCTCCCTAATCATTTCAAGAGGCAAAAAATGACTTTTTTTTGATTCTTTTTCAACAAAAATAACCTCAATTTTCTGTTGATTTCTTGCGAGAGCTGCATTTAAATTTCTTCTATCTTCACGTTCTCTTCCCGAAGAAATTCTATCAAGTATTAATAATGAAAAGAAGCCAGTAGTTATGAGGTTAGAGCCAATATTAACAATAATAGTTTGACTTAGTTCTTTTAAGGAAGAGCCAACATAGACAAGGCATAGACCTAACAAGATTGCAGCCATAGAAATTTTGTTTCTATTTGTGCTTTCAGACACCGTTTGTGCAGCAAGTCGGTCTTCTTGTGTATTCTGAACTGAAGTGCCTTGCTTTTCTTGGCTACTAAACAGCTTCAGCCAGCTGTTCCGCTTTGCTTTGCCACCCTTGCTTTTCTTGATCATTGCAATATCAATCCTTGATTTTTGCTACAGAATTACCAGATTAGGCTCACACAAAAAATTGTTTAGTTATAAAAAAGTTGTAATTATATTAAAAAATTAAAATAACTTAATGATCGAAATTTCTGAGATAGCTAATAATAGGTGTGTCTTTTGGCATACTGACTAAAACTAATACGTACTAGTATCTTTATGTACCTAGCACTGCTCGAAACATCCGGTAACCAGTCATTCATCTTTTCTACCAACAAGTTGCGCGAAAATATTGGCGCTTCCGAACTCACTTATATTGTTGGTAGTAAATGGGTCGTAGATGCCGTCGCGGCTGTGAACAGTACACCTATCAACAACCAGGCAATTTTTGAGAGCAGTGGTAGTCTGCGTGATTGGCTGCTAGATCCTACTAAAAATCGATCGATTGAAGACCACTTAGTCAAAATCGAAATTATCTTAGCCACTTCCGGCAAAGCCTTATTTCTGGCCGAAGAGCGTGAAGATGCTCGATCGGTTATTCGCCAAGTCACCCAAAGAGCCTTGATCGAAGCTCCTGGACTAGATATCTGCGGAATCATTTCTGAAGAATTTAATATTGATACCGTCCTGCTAAGTACCATCAACAAACAGCTTCACCAAAAAATCGATAGCATTCGTGCCCAGCGACCTGGGCCAGAGAGTCGCTTTTTGCGCCTACCCATAGTCGCCGAATGCGCCACTAGCGGAATGCCAGCCACCAAAGCCATCCGTGATGCCGGGGATAAAATCACCATTACCTCGGCTGTTAGTGATGCCAAAAGAAAAGCTCGAGATCAGGGATTTAAGCGTATTCAAAGACTACTTAAACGCCGCGATAACACTTGGAAATTTGTCCCTGACGATTCTGATTTTGAGCAAGATTTTGCATGGAAAGCTATTATCCATGCTGATGGAAATGGTTTAGGCCAGATTTTTTTGGATTTCGGTAAAAATTTGGGTATCGGCAAGTATAGAGAATACATTGAGCAATACCGCCAATTTTCCTGCGCGATCGATATTTGTACCGAAGAAGCCTTCCTTGATGCCATTCAAACTGTTTTTGCCGATCGCTTAGACAAAATTCCCATGCGTCCGCTAATTTTAGGCGGTGACGACCTCACGGTTATCTGTGCCGGAGAATATGCCCTACAATTTACAGCAAAATTTCTCACCAACTTTGAAGAGCGCACTAGCAAAGAAATTGATGGCTTTACTGAGTCTGGTATCATTCTGAAACAGTTTGATGAAAACTTACCGGCAAAGAGGCTTGCAGCCTGTGCTGGCGTAGCGATCGTCAAAAATCATTTCCCCTTTTCTGTGGCTTACACCTTAGCTGTAGATCTGATGGAATCTGCCAAGACCGTCAAAAAAATCGTTAAAAGTAGCGACAAGAAATCAATTCCTTGTTCGGCGATCGATTACCACATACTCTATGACAGTAGTAGCGTCACACTAAAATCTATCCGGGCAAAACTCCATATTGAAAATTCTGCTAGCTATCTTTACAACCGTCCATATATAGTTTCTCCCAGAGCATGGTATCCCGAGGATCAGTGGATCGATCGCCACCACTGGCAAATTTTAGAGCAACGCATTCAAGTATTACTCGCCAAAGATGACGACGATCGCTATCTTTTACCCAATAGCCAAATACATGACCTACGCGAAGGACTATTCCTGGGTCAAACCGGAGCCGATAGTCGCTATCAGCGAATGCGTCACCGTTATCAAGACAAGGAAATCCAAGCCTTGGATGGTGATCCAAATTCGCTCTTTTGGTCAGAAGTCATCGAGTTAAAAGATAATCAGCCCACCACAGTTTATAGCACTGCTTTGCTCGATGCCATGGATGCCGCCGACTTTTGGGGAGAATCAAAACCATGATTTTAACTGTTACTATGCTTAGTGACTGGCACGTTGGCTCTGGCACTGGTCGCCCCGGCAGCGTCGATCGACTAATCCAAAAAGACACTGAGGGACTCCCTTATATTCCCGCCAAAACCTTAACCGGCATTTTACGAGATGGCTGTGAACTGGTTGCCACCGGGCTAGACGAAGGAGATAGTGGCGATTGGCATGACTGCCTCGAATACCTCTTTGGCAGTCAGCCAGCTCTGGCTGATTTAGATGGCGGACTACAACCACCAATACCAGCAGCTCTGGCCATTCGATCGGCACATTTACCAGCTTCTTTGCGATCGGCTTTGCAAGGAAGAACAGAGCTAAAATCTGCTATGACATTTGTAAAACCGGGGGTCAAGATCGATGATCAAACTGGTACCGCCGAACTGAACTGTCTGCGCTTCGAGGAAATGGCTCGGAGTGGCTGCACCCTAGAAGCTGAATACCGACTAGATCTCGCAGCACTCGCCGAAGACAGCCAAAAATCGGTGGTGGCTTTATTGGTCGCCGGTAGTGCGATGACCGAACGCTTAGGAGCTAAACGGCGGCGTGGAGCCGGAAAATGCCAGGTTTCTTGGTCAGGATTATCATTAAATTTGAAGGAGGCGATCGAGCATCTGACCAACTGTGCCCCGCCTCAATGGCCAGCAAAGATCAAACCATTATCGGTATCAATTCAGCCACCCCAAGCCCAATCAACTCCCTGGCAATCTTTTGAGCTGGAGTTTGTCACCAATTCACCAATTATTATTCATGATTGCACCCTGGGTAACTTAGTCAAAACCTTAGACTATATTCCTGGCACCTACCTCCTACCAATTGTCGCTAAAGCTCTCGCCCCTCTAATCGATGTAGGTTCCGCCATCGGCAATGGTCAACTAATCATCTCCAATGCCACCATTGCCATTGCCGATCAGCGCAGTTTACCAATGCCCTTTGCCTTCTTCAAAGAAAAGCAAGACGAGAATCAGATTTATAATCAACTCTGCAATCAAAATAACCTTTCCAATCAGCAGACTCATCAGCTTAAAGGGATGCGCAATGGTTATCTAGACCAATCTGGGAATTATCGCACTATTGAAACCACAATCAATACCCACAATACAATTGACGATCAGCAGCAACGCCCCAATGAATTGGTGGGCGGAGTATATAGCTATGAGGCAATTGAAGCGGGTATTAAGTTTCGATCGACTGTCCGCATTCAAGATCCCTCGCTTAGCACTGCCGATGCTTTGGTCGCACTAAATAAGCTATTGTCAAAATCAATCCAAATTGGTCGGTCTAAAAAAGATGACTATGGAGTTATCAAGTTCTTATCTATCCAAGCCTCACCCACAGCCAAATCTGAGCGCCCAAATATCGCTGCTGACCAAAAACTGCAAGTTTGGCTATTGTCGGATGTGTTGGTACGGGACGATCGATTGCGCCCCAGTACTAATCCCCAAGACTTATTGCGGCTATTAGAGTCGGAGTTGGGCGTAAAACTAGAGTTTTCCGATAAACCTAGCTTTGCCCGATCTAGACGCACCGACTCATGGCAAACTCGCTGGAATCTGCCCCGTCCTTCTTTAGTCGGTTTCCAGGCTGGTAGTTGTTTTGCCTTCATAACCAAAGAGCCAGTTTCTGCTGCAATTTTGCAACAATTAGAGCAGAGTGGGATCGGAGAACGTCGAGCTGAAGGCTATGGTCAGCTTTGTTTTAATTATGATTTATTGATGAAGCCAAGGCCAACACTAACTAAAGATGATGAGGATGCACCACCACAACCTCTGGCAAACCAGATCGACGAACAGCAGCAAGCATATGCCCAAGTCATTCAAAAAGCTGCTTGGCGATCGGCAATTCAGCGTCGTTCAGCTAGCTTAAATGCCCAAGAGCGACAAAAACTAATTGGAGTTAATATCGAGAAATCAGAGCCTAGCATGAGTCAGCTTAGTAATTTGCGATCGATTGTGATGGGTCGTGCAGCTCAAAACCTAGCCGCAGACGCAGCAAGCTGGATGGCCGAAATCCCCTCATCTATTCGAGATAAATGGCCAGATAAAATGGCGGCAGTAGAAAAACTACTGACAGATGCCACTCAAATTTGGCAAATTCTGGCAATCGACCAAGAATTACAGAAATTAACTATTACTAATAATGGCCTTGAACTAATGAAAACAGAGCTATGGGCAGAAACAATTCGGATGGCAGTGATCGATAGTATTCGATCGCACAAAAGAGCTATAGAAAAAACCCGGGGTGAGCAACATGGCTAGGAAAATTGCTCAAAGAATTTATATCAAAGGTGATCTAATGACCGAAAGCCCACTGCATGTAGGTGGCTTGAGCCTAGATCCCACGATCGATCTAGCTTTGGCGGTGGACGGCAATGGACGATTGTATATTCCTGGTACCAGTATGGCCGGAGCCTTGCGCAGTTTTACCAACCGTTCAGATCTCTGGGGATATCAAGAAAAAAATCAGGGTCATGCCAGTTTTATGGTGATCGAAGATACTTATTTGCCCGATGAAGCGATTGTAGTTACCGAAGTACGAGACGGAGTACAGATCGATCGACGGTGGGGCACTGCTGCCGACAAAGGCAAGTTCGATCGAGCAATTATTCCCAAAGGCACCAGGCTAGCACTCAAAATATCTTTAGATCTGCCTAAAGATTCTAAACAAAGCGCATCGTATCATGCTAGTTTAGGGCATCTTTTAGGTGCCTTGGCAGCCGGTGATATTCGATTGGGAGCCGCTAAAACCCGAGGACTAGGGCGCGTCAGGCTGGCAAACTGTCAAGAGCTTGTCCACACCCTTAATACCAAAGCAGGAATTTTAGCAGCGCTACAAAATCCACCAACCGATCAAAAATCTTATAAGGAGTATTCCCTACCAAAAGATAAAAATCTAGTGTCTAGTCATATTAAAGTAACTATTAATTGGCAACCAGTAGGTGCCGTAATGGTCAAAGACGCGATCGAAGGTAATGCTATTGATATATTACCTCTTACTAGCTCTAATGGCGAAAACTTGGCCTTGGTCATACCGGGTAGCTCGATCAAAGGAGCCTTGCGTTCTCAGGCTGAACGTATTGTGCGCACCCTTTGCCCATCGATCGTCACCAGTGAAGACTTTCGGCAGCAGGTACAAGTACCGATCGTCCAAAATTTGTTTGGTGCTGCGGCTCGGAAAGGAGAAACCCAACTCGGCCAAGGTGCATTATTTGTCGAAGATTGCTACAGTACACAACAAACTTCCCGATCTGCTTGGCAAGAAGTAGTGCAAGCCGACAAAGAAAGCAATCTAATTCCGCTATTATCCAATGCTAATTTGGCGACAGCGCAACAGGCGTTTCATGTGGCGATCGATCGCTGGACTGGTGGAGCCGCCGAGCATATGCTTTATAGCAATTTAGAACCCTTTGGGATTGATTGGTCTCCGATAGAACTAGGGATAAATTTAGCCCGTCTTACTACCGATCCACTGAGCGCGATTGCTTTGCTATTATTGCTTTTACGCGATTTATCTCAAAAGCGTATTCCGATCGGTTATGGAGTCAACCGAGGGTTGGGAGCAATATCGGTGCAAAATATTGAAATTAAGGGTAGAGGATTACTTTCCGACTCGGAAGAACCTTTTGTGTGGTCGATCGATGAGCATGGATCTTTTCAAGGCATAGATCCAGCTTTGCTAGCTAGTTTAGATGTTGCTTGGCAGTCAGCGATCACTCATATTAACCATCCCCAAGAGGTGCAGAGCCATGAATGAAGCCGTTAATCTCTATAGCCAATTAACAGATTCTATAACTTTGTCAGAGGCTTTAGCCAAATATCAAGAATGTTTTGATATTGCTGTAGGACTTTTTTATAGTCCTGTTAAATGTCAGTTTGGGGAAGTGCGGGGCAATGTTGTTGCTAATGAGCATGGTGAGGTTGCCAATTTAACTGGAGTTTTTGAGGCCAGAATTTTTAATAAAAATGCTGAACTGCGCTGGTTACAACATTCCGCAGGGCATGGTAAAGCAGTGTTGATATTTGAATCCAATGAGGTCACTAAAGCTTATGAACACCAAGATCCGATTAAAGCTATTCACAGTATTTCTCATGAATATTTGTTGTGGGGGCAAGGCACTGGTCGATTCTCTTCCAGAGACGCTACGCGAACGGCTTTTAATGGCTGGAGCTATCTATCAGAGGCGCGAATTGGTCAGTTGGCAGTGCCGATAAGTAACATTAGGCAAAAAGACCGAGTTGCCTTACAGGTTCAAGAATATTTTGATGAGTGTGATGATCATGGGAATGTTGCAGTTGTTGAGGAACGGCTAATTAGTTTATTGAAAAGTTCTATAACTGACGACGACTAAAAATGAATTATTTTCAATTAATTAACCAAGAATAAATATGACTACAAAAAATCTGGCCACACAGCGACCAATCAAACCTGGTCAATCTGAGCAGAAGTCCGAAGAACCTAGGAAACCAGGCGATTTTCATAATCCTTATAACTTTGTACCCGCATTACCACGAAATAACGTAACTGGTGAACTGGGCGATCGATCACCAATTTCTCATGATCGCTATGCCGCAGATCATTGGAGTGGCCACCTACAAATTAAACTAGTCACTCAGACTCCCTTGATTATTCCAGCGGCTTCGCCATCACTCAGTGAAGATAAACACAAGCATCCAACCTACGGTATAAGACAACTAACAGATAAGCATCCTTATTTACCCCCGACCTCAATTAAAGGAATGTTGCGATCATCTTATGAAATGATTACGAATTCTCGACTATCAATATTTGCTGGCCATGTAGATCGTTTAGCCTATCGCTCTCCAGCCACAGATCAAAACATCTATCCAGCAATTGTAGAAGTTAATCATGATAAAAAAGTTTTAAAAATACTAACTTCTGTTAACAATGTGGGAAGACTGCCCAGATACAAAAAATATAACGGAGTCGAAGCCGATCTGGACAAAGGAGCTAGTACAGCAGCTCTCAAGTATCACGATTCTGATGAATGCCCTCAACATGGAGATAAAGTATGGGTGAGAATCAATTCAAATAATAGTGATGTTATGGTAGTTACACGAATTAGGCTCAGAGGGGCAGAGTCAGACCTTCTGGGAGATGATAATTGGCATAAGGGTTGGGTTTATATTACAGGTGCTAACATCAATGGGAAAATATATGAAAGAGTTTTTTTAGAGAAGGACAAAGATCTACGAATTCCTATTGATTCCGAAATTGAAGATCTATGGAAAGAACTAATTAAGGACTACTATCGTGCAAATAAAAAGAAAATCGACCAAAGAAATGAGGATGGAATTGGGTTAGGAGACTACTTGGGAGATAAAATAGGGAAGACTGGATTTTCACGACATCTTTGCCTAGGTATTGACAAAATACAAGATTTAAATGCTGGAACACTTTGCTATGTAGAACTAGACAAGAAAACTGATGCGAAAACCAATAAAATAGTTGCAGTTATCCCCGTAACTATTTCTCGTCGCTTGTACTCAATCAATCCCCAATCTCTATTAGATGTATCTCTGCATCCAGTAGAGGACATTAAAAACCTACATCCAGCAAAAGACAGTAAAAAACCATCTCCAGCAGATCGAGTTTTTGGCTGTATAAATCCCGATGGAGATTCTTACCGAGGAAATTTGCGTATTCATAGTGTTAACTGCATAACCTCAAACCCCATTGAGAAATTGGGCCAAGGGCTGCCCTTGGCAATTTTAGGACAGCCCAAAGAACAACAAGCCAGATTTTACATCGCCCAAAATTCTATTGGTACTCCTTTAGCAATAGGAGCTAACAAAACTGATTGCTATCAAGCAGGACAAGGTATTCGTGGGCGGAAGGTTTATCCTCATCACCAAGGCTTACTCAAAGAATATTGGGATCAGCCTGTAATTAACCATTCACCAGGAAAAATAAAGGTCGATCGCCCTATACTAAAAAAATCCAGTGTTCTTTCTACAGAATACCGAAGACCGAAAGATAAAAATGGACAAGAACAGCGAGATAATCAAAATCGATCGATCACTGCTTGGGTAAAGCCCAATGTAACCTTTGAGTTCAAAATTGATATTACTAACCTTTCCTCGATCGAACTAGGAGCATTGATTTGGCTATTATCCTTGCCCGACAATCACTATCATCGCTTAGGATATGGCAAACCCCTCGGTTTCGGGAGTGCTGCTCTATCGATCGATTGGTCAAGAAGTGATCTACGATTAGGCCAAGACTGGCAAAAATTTTATAGTTCTTTACAACAGACAACCGCCCCGCTTAAATGCGACCATAAAAAACTCAAGGCAGATTTTGAAGCCGCTGTTGGTGACAGCTATCCAGAAAATAATTTTATTCAAGCTTTTCTGCAAGCTGCCCGTGGGTTTGATGACAAAAAACCTACTCACTATCCCCGTGTTACCCAAGCACCCCATCCAGACGGAGAATCTTTCAAATGGTTTACAGCCAACGAAGTACCGAACAAAGATAGACAATATTCTCTAGATTCATTAGTTGATGATAATGGAGTTCCTGATGCTGGTCTACCAAGATGGCAATAAAAAATAGTGTATTTAATTATTATGGGAAATCATAATGAATAAACAACTGCCATTCTTAAAAGCTCTTTGCTGGCAAATAACCGATATCGAAAACCTCTCTCCCACTGAAATCTTACAAACCTATGAACGTGGTTGGCGATATCTAGATATTCTTGCTCAACCCAGTAATGAAGAATGGCAATTGATTCACACACTCACTACCGAGCATGGTTCTTGGTTGCAAGCTAGCCTAGATTTAGGGCAATATCCTGTAATGAAACATCAATGGCACGAATCAATTCTGGCTATTCTTCAGTGTTTACGAGTAGATTTTTTTCAAGAGTGGGAAATTTATTTTGGCGGTGGCACATTAGTCAGTTTATTATGTGGAGAACACCGTTTAAGTCAGGATATAGACTTAATCACTAACAGTCGGGGCTACCGGCAGCTCAGAAAGAATATTCAAGAACGAGGCTATGATGCATTGTTTCTCAGTACTGATCTCTTGCAGTTTCCTCGATCGATCCAAGCAGATCAATATGGGGTAAGATTTCCTGTGGTGATTAATGGTATGACTATCAAACTGGAAATCATTGTTGAAGGGCGGATTGTATTAGATGCTCCGAGTTATCCAGATTGGTCACCAGTTCCTTGTCTATCATTGGTAGACTGCTGGGCAGAAAAATTGCTGGCTAATTCCGATCGCTGGAATGATGAACGGTTGAGATCTCGGGATTTAATTGATTTGAGTGCTTTACGGTTGGGCACAGACATGCCGAGTGCTGCGGTGGTTAAGGCTGAGGATGCTTATTCAGTCATCCCAACTTTGATGTCAGCTCTCGATCGATTTCAGGCTGATAGTGATTGGCGATATCGCTGTTATCAATCGATGGCGATCAATCGACCAGATTTGATTATTGATGGTATCGATTTGTTAGCCAGTGATTTTGATCGACTGCCAACTCAACGTACTTTTAGCGAAACTAATGAGTAAAAAATAGATTTATGACTACAATTTTGTTTGTTACTGTTGGTGGTTCTCACCAACCGATTGTCACAGCAATCCAAACCCTGAAACCCGATCGAGTAATTTTCATTTGCTCCGCAGGCGAGCAAAGCAGCATACCCCTGGTAATTGGCGCTGGCACTCCCTGCGAAGTTCGCAAAGGTAGCGAAATAGTCGATCGACTCCCCAATATCCCCACCCAAGCCAATCTTGGCAGCAAATTTCAACCTACCACTGATTTAGTGGTTCTGGATAATCTTGACAACCTCGCAGATTGCTATCAAAAAATTGTGGCCAAGATCCAAGAAATTCAGCGCACTTCTCCCTTGTCCACAATTAAAGCCGATTACACTGGTGGCACCAAAACGATGACTGCTAGCTTGGCAATTGCGGCAATTCATTACCAAGTAGAGCTACACCTTACTACCGGTACTCGTGTGGACTTGATCCGAGTTGAAGAAGGCGAAATGACCAATCGAGTGCAAGTTGCCCCGGTATTAGTACAGCAAACGATCGATCACTACCTACCAGTATTTTTGCAGCAATACAACTACCCCGGAGCCATCACTCAACTCACCCAGCTCCCCTCCATTGGCGCGATCGCCTCTGGTCAAAAACGCACAATCCAAGTCCTCAAAGATATTTGCCAAGGCTTTGAAGCCTGGGATCGGTTTGATCATGCAGCGGCCATGACTTCATTAAAAAACTATCGACAATATCCTGAAATTGAGTCTAGAGTAATATTTTTGCGAAAAGTGATAGATAGCCGGAGAGAAATCGATGACAAGGTTCCAATTAAACTATCAGACGAGCGACATGGCTACGAAATTGTGCAAGATCTGTTACTAAACGCCGATCGCCGTGCCACTCAAGATCGCTATGATGACGCAGTTGGTAGGCTATATCGTGCCCTAGAACTGTTAGCACAGGTTCGACTCTGGCAAAAATACCGAATTCGCACTGGCAGCCTCGATAAGTCTAAGCTACCAGGAAATATTCAAGGCGGGTATGAAAACCATGACGAACTAGGACTCTTTAAAAGTTATCAGCTACTAACCCAGATGAACTTAGAGCCAATTGGCAGGCTATATCAACAGCACAAACAGGATATTAAAAAGGTGCTGAGAAAACGCAATGAATCTCTGTTTGCTCATGGTTTTAGTCCTATCACTGCGGAGGACTATACAGGAATGCACCAGGCGATCGAAGATTTTATTCATCAGTGCATTGAGGTAGTGGCTTCAGATCGATCGCTACTTTTACCAAGTCAGTTCCCTACTGATCTAAGCTTTATTGGCAATGAGAAACTAACAAAAAATGCTGTATTTATTGAATAGGAATTAGATGTCGCTGGTGATTGCTAGGAATAGTCAGTCGCTGATCTATGGACTCGAAAAAATTCTTTAAAGACTTTTCGAAACGCGCTTAAAATTTTTCCGGCCAAGATATTGGCGAAAAGACTCCAAGTAGATGTAAAAAACTGGAGTGAGATATAGCGTGAGAACCTGTGAAAACAAAAGGCCACCTACGATCGCAATCCCCAACGGACGACGTGCTTCAGAGCCAGAGCCAGCCCCCAACGCGATCGGGATTGTCCCAATTAATGCCGCCATTGTGGTCATCATAATCGGCCGAAACCGGACTAGACAAGCTTCATAAATTGCTTGCTGAGGAAGGATATTCGGGACATGGCGTTGACGTTCGATCGCGAAATCTACCAACATAATTCCATTTTTCTTGACAATACCAATTAATAAGATAATGCCAATAAACGAGTAAAGATTTAGCTCCACTCCAAATATTAGCAACGTTAATAATGCTCCGAAACCAGCAGAAGGTAGACCAGAAAGAATAGTCAGCGGGTGGATAAAATCTTCATAAAGAATCCCTAGAATTAGATAGATTACGACGATCGACACCACTAATAATGAGCCTAAACTACCAAAAGAATCATCGAAAGCTTGAGCCGCGCCCTGGAAGCTAGCCGTAACCGTACTGGGTAGTACTTGTTTGGCAGCTTGCTTGATTAGCCCACTCGCATCACTCAGAGATACTCCAGGTAGAGTATCGAAGGAAATCGTCGCCGAGGGTAGTCCTGACAAGTGATTGACAGTGAGTGGGCCGATGCCTTGGCTAATCGTCGCCACCGAACTCAGCGGCATGACCTGCCCCGTGGTGGAGCGAACGTAAAGCGACGATAAGGCACTGGGGTCGCGCTGATATTCGGGTTTGAGTTCCATCACAACCGTATATTGGTTGCTCGTGCCATAGATCGTCGAAACCTGACCGGAACCGTAAGCATTGCCAAGCGTGCGTTGGATCTGCGCTGCACTAACTCCAAGCAGAGCGGCTTTGTCGTGGTCAACCGCTACATTCACTTGGGGAGTACTAAGCTGGAGATCGCTATCAACACCGCGCAAGCCAGGGATGGCTTTAACTTTGTCTAACAGAATTGGAATATACTTCCGCAGTTCAGTGAGATCTAAACTCTGAACAGTAAGCTGGTACTGGGAATTGGTTTGTTGACCGCCGAGGGGAAT
>CAXTSZ010000073.1:0-14526 GCA_964247125.1 uncultured bacterium | reverse complement strand
CTGGCAACTGCAATTGTCCGAGCATTCCCTCAAATTGCAACGATAAATCTTGCAAACCTTTTTGGGCACCCACCTCAGCTAATGATTCCAACGCTGGCAACAAATAAGTTTCCAGCAATTCCAAATCCGCCGTACCCGCCGCCCGCGCCTGCTGCATCCGCTCCAACAAATTATATACTCGTCGTTGGGCATCATCAATGTTGGCATAGCTACTTCGCTCCGTGCCAGCTGCCGTCGCTGACTGGGCGGCCTCATTCGGCAATTGATACTCCGTCAACTGCAAGCGCACCATAAACCAACTATTCAGATCAGGCATCGCCTGGAGCGACATTTGCAAAAAAGCCGGAGTCATCCACCAGATCTGATTTAAACCGTTAGCTACTAGTTGATCGCGATTGAAATTCACGACACGCATCGCTTCCACGATCGGCTCCCGACTAGTAAAAGCAGTAGTCCAACCCACAATCGACACCACCCCCGATTCTAGGCCAGCCAGCTGCTCTAGTAACCCCGCCACCACTGCGATCGGTTCTTGTTGCCGAGGCAAAATAATTTCATGGAAAGGAATCGATCGCGCTGCTAAGTTCGATCTTAGATAATCCACCACCCGTTGCCGCGAGAACTCCGTTGCATATTCCACCCGCGCCAGACTTTGCTGCGCTCGACCAGCCCACAACAACAAACGATCGCGCACATCCACAATACTGCCCTGCGTAGCTCTAATCTGTTCCACCCGGTACTCCGCCAGTCTCCAATCGAGGAATTAACTTTTGTTTAGCCAAAATATCCACCACTAGCGGATGCACTCCAAACCAGCGTTGTCCATTAAATTCTTGCACTGCTCGCGATCGCAATAGCGAGTAAGTAACCTCATCCGGAATATGGGCAGATTGATCACCATGATAAATTTCTAGCAAGCGATCGGACTTTTGTTGATAAGTCACCTTTTCCGAATCGTAGGGGCTTTCTCCCAACCGTCGTTCGTAGTCACTACGCAAATTGACGATCGCTTCATTGGCATCACTAGCATTAATCATCGTGTCCGCCCGGAGATCGGCAGTATCGGCGGCATAACTCACCAACGTAAACAAATCGCGCAGATTCCCCCCCGAAGCAATAATCAGCCGATCCATCTGACCAGCTGCAAACAGACTAGAAAGCATCCTGGCCGTCAGCACATCGGCAACTGCCCATTGTCCTCCCCTATTAGGCTGATGATCTTGATGAAACATGGGCGTATCTGGCAAGATAAAACTCGTGGGGAACGGTAATTCCACTGCTTTGCCAGAGTAATACAAACTAATCGGTAAGCTAAAAATCATGTGAACACGCAGCTGCCGAAAAATATCAGCATAGTTAATGAATAACTCTTCAATCACTGGGCTAGGAATCCCCGCTTTATCAAAATCCTCGCCAATAAATAACCACTCATGACCAGTGACTGTGCTGAGGAGATTGTTGCAGTCATCTAAAAGTCGATTCGCAATTTCAATCAAAGCGGGTAGTCGGTTGAACCGGTACTCTGTTACTTCTTTCTTGCGATTAAAAGAAAACTTCATTTCACCCTTGAGGTTAGCGAATAAACCCAGAATCTTTTCCCATAAAGAACCTTTTTTCACGCCCACCCCACCGTCGATCGTCAGTGCCGTATTGGTAGCCTGCTCCTGTGTGTCTTTTTCGGTGGCAAACCATTCCCATATTTCCCGGAGGCGGGCTTCTGGCGGCGCTTGGCCAGCTCCACCATTCTCGATCGGCTGGCTAGTTTTTTCGGCCACATCCGCCATCATCGTCAAGACAATATCGAGCGACTTCAGGTTACGCGGATCGAGATTATTAATGGCACTGAAGCGAATTATCCGAAATTGCGATGTTATTTTTCTAGTAAGGCGACTAAGTTCCGTAGATTTACCAACTCCTTGATGCCCGATAAAAAAAGCTTTAAAGTAAGTCTTGCCGTGAGCCCTTTTCAAGCCCTGCTCTAGCCGTTGGACTTTATCGCCACCCCGCACCGCATTGATTTCTTCCCGATAAAATGCCGCCAGTTCGGCATCTGTGGTCAAAGGCTCTGGCCGCAGGGTGAGGTAGACTTCTTGGAGGGATAGTGCAGGAGTGGTTTTAGGGGTGTTCATGAGCTTACTCGTCTTGGGCTGAGGATATTTTAGTCTACCTGAGCTAGGTGTTGTGCGATCGCCTACTGGGGAGACCCCAAATTCAGACGATCGGATCTTGGTGATGCCCACACTGCTTGCAGTGGTCTAAATGTTGGTAAGTAAGCTCATGACAGTTATGACATGCGGTGTACTGACTATAACCACAGTGTGGACAGTAGGGGTCTTGCGGCCGAATCTTTTTGGCACAGCTCAAACACAACTGATTGTGAAATCGAAAAACCTCCTGCGATCTATTATTCAGCGTCATCCTTTGCAAGAGTTTGATGATGGCAAAACCCACCAACGGAATCAGCAAAATATAGAGATAGTTAACCAGAAATAGTAATCCACCAAAAAGCCTGGTAACTATAGTCAGTAAAAATTGAAAGAGTACGCCAATCTGGAGAAACTCAAAAATCTTGAGGAGCAACGGAATAAAGAAGATCGCTAACAAATGCCAGCTGATGAGGGCAATCAATCCGGCTCCTTTACGCAGGGCAAAACGGTGAACGAGGTAGGCGATCGCAATCAGTGGCAACAGAAACAGTGCCTGAAAAGCTAATTGAATGCTGGGATACCAAAAAGCCGCATGTTTAAAGCCCGCCTGGAGGACTTGATATTTGGCATCATCTTTGATTAAGTTGATGAGACTAATACTTTCTGGCTTATTCAGCAGACCATTTTTCAGGGTCGAAATTTCTGTTTTCAGGGCAGTAATACTAACCTTGTTTTGCTCTAAGGTCTGTTTTGCTTTCTCGGCACTGACATTGTTAATCGATTGGTTGGCACCTTGACCCGCAATTTTTTCCAGTAGCGTGGAGTCGTATTGCGATCGAATACTACTATTCGCCTGTTCTAGGCTGGCAATCTTGCCATTTTTTTGCTGAATACTTTTTTGGGTCTGGCGATTCTCTGGACTATTCACCCGGTCTTGCAGTTCAGCATAGTTCGAGCAAATGGGCGAAACCTCTCCCAGACGGTCTTTTTCAGTACTTTGAGCAATACCTGGCGGACGATAGAGGTTGGGATCGCGATCTAAAACTGCGGCCAGAACCCGATAATTCTGATTGTTTGGTTCTTTGGCCTCGCGGTAGCTCTGCCACTCAGTAGCACAGGGATAAGCCTGCGTCGGACTAATATGCCACTGACTAATATTATCCAACCCCGCGAAAACATTGAATAAGATAAAAAGATCGATGAAGACCACCACGCATAAGCTGGCAGCGTTGAGGGGTTTATTGTTGACCGATCGGGATTTTCTAAAAAACTGATTTATCAAGCGGCGGATAGTAGCAAACATATTTTCAGTTAAAGTATTAATTTCAATAGTGATACGCTGCCGATTTCACAATATATCTCAACAGAACCTACCAGATATATTGTCTCACCTAAAAGTTGGGACTTTTTCACTTAAATAAAAAAAGCTACAATTTGTATGGTTATTTGGAAAAATCCATGACTCTAATTGCTGCGCAGTGGAATCTCGATGATTACCATCAAATGATTGAATCAGGATTGTTAGACAATCGATCGCTAGAACTCATTAATGGGGAAATTATTCAAATGTCGCCAGAAGGTGTATCTCACTCCTTTTACTGTCGGGGCACAGCCAAATATCTGCGACTAATGCTAGGCGACCGGGCAGAAATTAGTGAGGCTCACCCCATTGTTGTATCGCCTGACTCGGAACCAGAGCCAGACATCGCCATTTTAAGAACTCCCGATACGCTGTACCAAAATCGTCATCCGCTGCCTGACGATGTATTTTGGTTGATCGAGATTGCCAATACTACTCTTGCCAAAGATTTGGGTGTGAAGCGAGAGCTTTATGCTCAGGCGGGCATTCCAGAGTATTGGGTGATGAACTTGCAAACATTAGAATTAGTAGTGTTTAGAAATCTCACTGCCAATGAATATCGATCGGAAACTTGTTGGCGGAGCGGCGCAATTTCACCACTTGCTTTTCCAGATATCTCGATCGAAATATCAAAATTATTTCGATAGATATTGAGCAGATTTTGAGTATTATAGCGTTCGCACCGATTCTATTAAACTACTCACCAATAGTCGCTGACAAGTACCATCTGGTTGCAAACAATAGATGCCACTGCCATTGGTATAGACGATCGCCCCATCACTACTGAGATCGTAAGACAACACCCCTTGGGCTAAGACTTGCGCTTCACCACCCGACACCGCTTGGCGGATTAATTGCCAGGTAGCTGGTACCAACGAAGGAGCATCTGGCTCGCTGAAAGATTGTCCTTTCATTAGATCGGGGGTGAGATATTCGCCCCAAGCTTTAATGCCTTTGGGTTCGATCGGTTGGTTCTGATCGGTGCGCAGCATCGGCTTGCCTGTGTACATTTGAGTAAAAAAGTTGAAATACTGAAAAATGGCATAAATCAACCGCGCCGGCATCAGCAAAATGCTTTTAATGGTTTGCCACCAACCCATCTTGGGCTTGAATTTATAAGGGCGGCGAATATAGTAGAGCATTCCATCTGTACCAATTTGCGGCGCTACTAAATCCGATTTGGGGTCAGCCGCTAGCGAACTCATGGCCTCCGTTTCAAAATCTAATTTCTCGATCGTAAAGGGGGCCCGATCGCCCACAAAACCATCACTAGTCCGGCCAATCCCCGCCGACTGATAAACGATCGCCTTCCGTTGACCTGGAATCCAGCGCGGTGCAAGATCTAACGAGTCACCCTCGGTGATTTCCTGAAGTTTGATGCTGTTGCGCGGCATGGTCGCAATATTAGAAATGCCTGTGCGGTGGGTCTTGGTACAGACAATCAAGTTATGGCCGGCATGAAAATCAATATCCTGCACCTGAAACTCAGAATTGTGAAAAATCCGATCTTCTCGATCGGATTCCGGGCTATAGGCAAATAAACCAGACACATCCCCCGCGCTGAGAGCATAGATTAACTGTCCGCCCGTCACCTGACAAATACTAGTAATGGCAATATTGACGATCGATTCTGCCGCTTGATCCAGCTTTTGCCGCAAGCCCTCAGGCATGGCCATCTCGTTCAAACTTTTGTTTTTCCAGGCTTTCTGGCGCTGCATTTGCAAACTGCGGACTTGGACTGTCCGACCAAAGTCGCTTTCCACCTCTTGGCGGTGAGTAGCATTATGGAGATAAAGTTTGCCCTGAGACAAGTAGGCGAAATTTGGAGTCATACGGTAAGCCAGTTGTACACTGTTCATGTTCATTATGCCCACAATTTCTAGCTTACCGACATAGATTGGGCGACTAGTTCTCTTGCCGCCAGAGGCTGTCTCGTGACATAATAAAAAATTGTGTTTAATTTTCATCCTTTCTGGGATCGAGGAATCTATGGCAGCCAAAAAGGGAGTTCGGATTATCATCACGCTCGAATGTACCGAGTGTCGGACTAATCTGGCGAAACGCTCACCGGGCGTATCTCGTTACACGACCACCAAAAACCGTCGCAACACTACTGCCCGGTTAGAGGTCAAAAAATTCTGTACGCACTGCAATAAGCACGCTGTACACAAAGAAATCAAGTAATTAGCGGTACCACCGCTTATACCAACTCACTAAAATTTTAATTAATTATCATGGCTTACTTTCGCAAGCGCCTTTCTCCCATTAAACCGGGCGATCCGATCGACTACAAAGATGTCGAACTACTCCGTAAATTTGTGACCGAGCGCGGCAAACTATTGCCCCGCCGCATTACTGGACTCACTGCCAAACAGCAGCGGGACGTAACTCTGTCTATTAAGCGTTCCCGGCAAATCGCGCTGATGCCTTTCATCAACGCTGAAGGTTAAGCTCAGTTGATCGTGCAGATCGATAGGAATGCCTAGCTAGAGCTAAAATAAAAGCTAGGCATCGCCGCCTGCATCATCACATCACAAGGTAGTTAACTGGGTGGAGAAAGGTACTTTAGTAGAATTTTGGCATAATGGTGATCGACGCTTAGGAATTTGCGATCGACCAGAAGGCAAAAAATTGTGGGTCATTATTGATGCGCGTCAACAATCGCACAATCTCCATCCCACCAAAGACATTACCTACATCGTAGCGGGTGTCAATTTTAAGCAACCCGCCGAAATTGAAAAATTTTTAGCCGTCGTCACTCCCAACCTCGATCCGGCTAGTTTATCTGTAGCTTGGGAAATGCTGGTAGATGATGCTGAGTTAGTCGATCCAGCCACCATGGCCGATTTACTCTATGCCGAGCAAACCCCAGCCTTATGCTACGCAGCACACTGCCTGCTATCCGCCGACAAAGTCTATTTTAAGAACAAGAAAGAACAAAACTATGAACCGCGATCGCGCACTCAAGTTAGCGAGATGCAGCATCAGCTAGCCGTCAAAGAACAAAAAGAACAAGAGCAGCGCGGCTTTGTCGAACGGGTGCGGACTAAGACCCAAGGTGAAGAAGTGGTGTGGTCAGAGGTCGATCGACTGCGCTTAGAAACTCTCGAAAAATATGTTTTGCAGCCAGATAATCCGCCTAAAGGTATTACTGAATTATTAGCACTGCTCAATTTGGCTCAAACTAGCCAGCAGATTTTTGATTTTTTAGTGACAATGGGCTGGTGGACACCGCACGAAAATCTCTTTTTGCGGCGGTCGCAAGTTCCCATTAATTTTCTTCCCAAAATTACGGAGGCGGTCGATCGCATGTTAACAGACTTTCCTGCCGATCTAGACACCAACCGCCTAGACCTTACCCACTTGAAGGTTTATACGATCGATGATGAAAGTACTCTAGAAATTGATGACGGCCTGACTTTAGAAACCCTCGCCGACGGTCGCTGTCAAATTTGGGTGCATATTGCCGACCCGACTCGCTTTGTCAATGTCGGTGATGAGCTAGATTTAGAAGCCCGACGACGAGCGACGACTATCTATATGCCGACCGGGATGATCCCCATGTTTCCCACTTCATTGGCGACTGGTCCGATGAGTTTAGTGCAGGGAAAAATCTGTTGTGCCCTCAGCTTTGGCATTATCCTAGATGAGCAAGGGGCGGTCAGCAAATACAAAATTACGCCTTCTCTGATTAAGCCGACCTACCGTCTTACTTACGAAGATGTCGATGAGATGTTGCAATTAGGGATTCAGAATGAGCCAGAGGTGGAGGCTTTTTTCAAACTGGCCAAACTCCGTCACCAGTGGCGACAGTCGCAAGGTTCGATCAACATCAGTATGCCAGAAGCTTCTATTAAGGTAAATGGCGATGAAGTTTCTATTGCCATCATCGAAGATTCTCCTTCGCGACAACTAGTCGCCGAAATGATGATCATGACTGGCGAAGTGGGCGCGAAATATGGCCAGGATCATAACTTGCCATTGCCCTATCGCGGTCAGCCCCAACCAGAACTCCCCCCTGACGAAGAATTAATGTTACTGCCCCCAGGGCCAGTGCGGTTTTGTGCCATTCGCCGCTGTATGCCCCGCAGTGAAATGTGGGTAAATCCAGCTCGCCATGCGAGCTTGGGTCTAGATACCTATTGCCAAGTTACGTCTCCCATTCGCCGCTATGCCGATATGCTGGCACATTTTCAGATTAAAGCCCACCTTCGGGGTGGTGAACTACCATTCGATGCTGAGCAGTTGCAAAATATCATGCAGGTGATGGTAGCCACCAGCTACGAAGGCCAGTTAATGGAGCGGCAAACCAATCGCTATTGGGCACTAGAATATCTCAATCGCAATAGTGCCCAGCCCTGGGATGCTCTGATGTTGCGCTGGTTGCGAGAAGACGATAGCTTGGGTTTGATTTTGTTAGAAGAATTGGGCTTGGAGCTAGCCATGCGTTTTAATCGTTGGATCAATCCTGGCGATCGCATTCAGGTACAAGTCACTTTTGTAGACCCGCGCCAGGATGTCATTCACCTGCGCGAAGTCGCGCATCAAGAAGCCCAGGCTCTCTCCTAAAAAAGCTGTTCTTCCATTAATTCTGGCTGATACTTGTTCTCTACCAACCCCAGCGATAGGAATGCTGACAATTGGAGAGCTAAAAAGAAGTTGTTCTGTAACAGTAGACCACTCTCCGTGAGATTAGATAAGACAATATAAAGAAGCAGCAGTGATGGCCACAAACCATCGGCTGTTCTATTAAATCTGATGTATTTGATTGCCCGGAAGCAACAAATTAAAAATTGAGCAATGTATATTAAAAAACCAACTATTCCTAGTTCCAGTAAAAGATCTAGGTAACCATTATGGGAGTTAGGAGCATCAAACCTAATGGCCGACCAAATGTAGCGAGAAGGTCCATCCAAGCCATTCCAAAATGCGCCAAATCCATATCCTAGCCAAGGTTGTTGCTCGATCTTATCGATTACCAATGGCCATAGATCTGTTCTCCCGGTAAAGGTGAGATCTTTATCAAAGACACCTGCGATCAGATCTGCATTGGTAGTGATAAATGAGTACAGTACTACGCTAATTAATGATATTCCCGCTAGGATTGGAATTAGTAGAGAGTATCGCCACCGTAGCATTTGCAACGAAAAGAAAGCCATGATCACAATCATTAAATTCAGTGATGGTGACGATGCTTTAGACTTGAATAATAATAGTATAGATAAAGCAAATAGTCCCCAATAAGTCCATCTTTGTTTTTGCTCCCGCATAGCTAGTATCAAAAAAGAAAAAATAGAGATGGCCATGGTTTTACCTAAAACATTTTTATGAGAAAAGACCCCACGCCATAATCCATTATGAACACCTGTCATTTGCCCATACTGGGGCAAAGCTATCGCAAATAATATACTTGTTACTACTTCAATACCTAGTGTCCACCCCACCAACTCAATCTGTTCTTTGATGGTGTAACGGCTAGCAAAATAGAGTGAAAATATCATGGTGCCAAACATCGCAATAATCCGGCTAAACGTGATATTTGGAATAGAAGACCAAGAAATAGACAGAATAATAAGTCCCATGAGGAGCCAGAGCAACCACCCCTGGGAAAAGGTTTCACTTGCTTTTCTCCAGCGCAAAGCAAGTAAACATAATGCGATGAAATAGATGAATATAAATATAATGTTTATTACAACAAAATCAGTATCACCGCCTCCTTCACCTTGACTGGCTCCGCCAGACAAAATAACTACTAATGGCGCTCCTGTAAAAAGAGTGAGGGTGATGATCGTAAAAATTTTTTCAAATAGAACCAATTGTTTCATAACCAGTATTTTCTCTGTGGTGATGGCAAGTTTGTATATTTAAACTGTCTAAATAGTGATATCTAAATGACTTAACTATGTATTTGAGTAAGATTCAATGCCGATACTAGCAGCTTACCCGGTCATTGGCGATCGACATCTCTCTAGTAGCATCATCTTCTTTCCCCGCTACAATGATTGTGACACTCCAGTGGTGATATCTATGACTAACCTCTCGCAAGCCCAATGTGTACCTTGCTCTGGCAGCGAAGTGGCTGCTACGCCCGCCGAAATTGCGACTCTTTTGCCCCAGATTCCGGGCTGGTGTCAATTTCAGGTAAATGGGATCGATCGCATTGAGCGAGTTTATGTATTTAAAGATTTTGTCACAGCTTTAGCCTTTACTAATGCGGTGGGCGAGATTGCGGAAGCTGCTGCTCACCATCCAGTCCTGATGACTGAGTGGGGGCGAGTCACTGTTACTTGGTGGACACATACGGTGCAAGGATTACATCAAAATGATCTGATTATGGCGGCTAAAACTGATGCGATCGCCTTGCGTTTCACCTAAGCTGATATGTTCGATCGCGCCGCCATTGATCAAGCCATCGATACCCTCAATCAACGCCAGACGGCTTGGATCGCGGTGGCCTTGCCCCAGCGGCTGGTCTATTTGCAAAAGTGTCTGGTGGCGGTTCAGCAAGTTGGCGCTGCTTGGGTAGCCGCAGCGGTAGCGGCCAAGGGCGGTGAACCAGCCGATCTATTGAACGGCGAAGAATGGGCGGTGGGTCCGATGGCAACACTGCTATATTTGCGGACAATGTTACGCACGCTGCCCGCTCCAGGACAGCCATCCCCCGCTATTCAACGTAATGTGCATGGGCAAGTGGTACTGACGGTTTTTCCTGACCACTGGATGGATCGTCTGCTGTGGACAGGTTATCGGGGGGAGGTGTGGATAGAACCGGGTCAGCTGCCAACTCAAGGAGCAGGTGATCGTCAACTGCCTACTCCCGGTCGAGTAGCGCTGGTATTGGGAGCTGGCAATATTGCCGTCATCAGCATTTTAGATAGCTTACACAAACTGTTTGTT
The DNA here is from genome assembly GCA_964247125.1 of uncultured bacterium. Classification (GTDB taxonomy): domain Bacteria; phylum Cyanobacteriota; class Cyanobacteriia; order Cyanobacteriales; family Chamaesiphonaceae; genus JAAFHZ01. The sequence continues at coordinate 4,122 of CAXTSZ010000073.1, read as the reverse complement.
GAAAATCAGGTGGTGATCCTGAAGATCAATCCGGTGAATGAGTACGTCGGGGAATTTGTCCAGCAGGCATTACAGCCTTTGATCGCCGATGGCTTCTTGACAGTGGTCTACGGTGATGGCGCAGTGGGTAGCTATCTCTGCCAGCATCCAGGTATTGATACTGTGCATATTACTGGATCTCACCATACTCATGATGCGATCGTCTGGGGTGCTACGCCTATTGAACAACGCGATCGCCGCTCTACTAATCAGCCCTTACTCCAGAAACCCATTACTTCGGAATTAGGTTGTGTAACACCGGTGTTGGTGGTACCCGGAAAATGGTCGGATCAAGATCTGCGTTTTCAGGCGAGGCATGTGGCGAGTATGGTGGTGCATAATGCCAGCTGTAACTGTACCGCTGCTCAAGTAGTCGTATTGGCACGGGACTGGAGCCAACGTCAGCTATTTTTGGATTATCTGCGATCGGAGTTGACTCAGGCCGCACCCCGAACGGCTTATTATCCTGGTGCTACTGAACGCTATCAGGCTTTTCTCGATCGCTATCCGCAAGCGGAAGTTTTAGGAAGCCCAGCATCAGCGGTACCTTGGACACTGATTCCAGATGTGCCGGCTCAGGCTAATCAGATGGCTCTCAATACCGAGGCTTTTTGTGGGATCTTGGCGGAGGTGAGTTTGGATGCTAGCAATGCTGCGGATTTTCTAGAGCAGGCCGTGGATTTTACCAATGAGTGTATTTGGGGCAATTTATCTTGTGTAGTGCTAATTGATGGCTCGACGGCGCGATCGCAGCGCACCATTTTGGAGCAATCTCTCTGTCGTCTCCGCTACGGCAGCATTGGAGTAAATATTTGGAGCGGTGCGAATTTTACGATTCCAGCACTGACATGGGGAGCTTTTCCAGGCAACTCGCTGTTAGAAGTGGGTTCGGGCATTGGCGTTGTGCATAATGCCTACCTTTTCGATTTTCCGCAGAAGTCGATTCTTTATGCACCATTTCGGATGCTCATACCACCGATTTATTGTATTGGAACTAAGAACCTGCTCCAAATTGTGCAGCGTTATGGAGACTTACAGGCTCGCCCTAGTTTGTGGAATCTGCTCCGGGTTTTATTTGCCAATCAGCCTGCTGTATTTGATTGGGATAACGCTGTCAGATTTTACAATTTCCGAGATCGATGCTAGCCATAGCCCAAAGTAAGCCCTGCGTTGTCTCAATCACGGCTGGGCGCTGTGACTTCGGGTCGAAATAAACTTTCGCTGAAGTCGTTGTTCCTTGCAAATCTTTAACATTCCAGGATGGACTATAGAAACTGACAGACCATGTTTTTTCTGGGTCTGTATTGGCACTCAAAAGTGCTTCATAATCTGTGGAATCTGACCATTCCTGTATTCTGATCGATAGGTGCATCGGCTGCGATCTGACATTTTTCCAGATCCATAGCAATCGACGTGGCCATGTGGTACTGATAATTACGGAAAATATGCCAAATAGCAGCATACCAACGCCAAAAATCAACCAGTTATGGTGATGATAATAACCTTGCGGGTCTGTAGCCCCAACTAATGCCGGATTAATATACAAGCAGATAGGCATTAATCCCATGAAGCTGACTAGAGCTGACACCACCTGTCCGATCAACATATCGCGGCGTAGTCTTTTAACATCTCGGGTATATTTCACAAAATAGTCCTGCATCTGTCAGAATTGGTAAAATCAGTCCAAACCTAAGTGTACCCATGCCATACAGCAAATTTACTCTCAGCCGGGCTGTGGAAGATTTTGAGCTGACGGTGTATGAAGAATCCAATCTATTTAGCGCCATCCAACCAGTAATACCTACCCCTTTACTACAAGAGATCCTCATCGAAAATGTACCCTGGGCGGTGGCTGTTGGGAGCGAGAAAGCTCGATCGGAAGGAATTATCAATCCGGTATTACTAGAAGTCAAGCGTCAGTTAGGCGGACAAGTGGGAGTGTTTTCGGGCGAAGAATTTAATGTAGATATTGCCGCCGATTTAAACGGATTCTGTGATTTTTTGGTGAGCAGGACATCCGAACAGCTCTACATCAAAGCACCAGTGCTCATGCTCGTTGAGGCTAAAAAAGAAGACCTTAAACCTGCTTTGGGTCAATGTTTGGCAGAAATGGTGGCAGCGCAGCGATTTAATGCCAGTAAGGGTCAAGAGATAGAGACAATTTATGGAGTGGTGACAAGTGGCACGGTCTGGCGATTTTTGCAGTTGACCAAGCAAGTGGTATCGATCGACTTAACCGATTACCCGTTGTTGCCAGTAGACAACGTGCTGGGCGTGCTAGTTTCGATGCTGCGCAGTGATACCGATAATTGAGACGGCTCCGGCCAAAAAAATGCTGACTTTTCAGTCAGCATTAATTTCAAAAACAAGTAAACCTAGAGAGAATTTATTCCTTCTCAGCGAAGCTCAAGCCCGCCGCGAATTCTTCGCCGTAGCCTTCTTCACCGTGTTCACTAATATCCAAACCTTGGTACTCGGCTTCTTCTTTAGCCCGCAGGGGCATGACCAAGCTCAAGCCCTTAAGAATGATGAATGTGCCAATGGCCGCGAAAGCGTAAGTCGCTACGACCGCAATAATTTGAGTTGTGATCTGACCAGCATTGCCATCGATGAGACCCAGTGCGATCGGCTTTTTATCGGGGCCAGGAATTTCGTAGAAAGCCTTCGAGGCAAAAACTCCGGTTAACAGTGCCCCCACCGTACCCCCAACACCATGGACAGGGAAGGTATCTAAGGAGTCATCGAACTGTAACTTGGCGCGTAAGCTCACGGCAAAGAAGCAGCACAACGAGGTAATCGCCCCAACTAAGATCGCCGCCAAGGGACTCACATAACCTGCGCAGGGAGTAATCCCGACCAAGCCAGCCAAGAAGCCACTGGCAATCCCAACAGCCGTGGGCTTTTGACGCAGCACCCACTCCAAAATCAACCACATTAAGCCAGCTGAGGCCGTGGCAATCATGGTCGTTACAAACGGAATCACCGCGCCCTTGGCTGTCAAAGCACTACCGCCATTAAAGCCAAACCAACCAAACCACAGCAAACCAATCCCGATCAACACGTAGGGAACGTTGTGGGGAGCGGCGGGTTGGGTTCGGAAGGTTTTACGAGGTCCAATTACCCAAGCCGCAACCACTGCTGACACCCCAGAACTGATATGTACAACTGTCCCACCAGCAAAGTCTAAAGCACCCATACTACCGAGCCAGCCTTTACCCCAGACCCAATGCGCGAGGGGTGAGTAGATGAAAGTAGACCAGAGCAGCACAAACCAGAAGTATGCTTTGAAACTCATCCGCTCCACAATCGCCCCAGAAATCAAAGCTGGCGTGATGATCGCAAACATCATCTGGTACACCATATAGACTTGGTGCGGAATGGTGGCGGCATAGCCGATCGGATCGGGCGCAGTTCCCGATACCCCATTCAGCCCCAGCCACTGTAAACCACCAATAAACGGGTTCACCAAATTTTGATCGAAAGCACCTTTGGCATCGAGGGGGCTGCTGAAAGCCAAACTGTAGCCCCATAACACCCAGGTTACGCCCACCACGCCCATTAAGAGCAAGCTCATCATCATCGTGTTGAGAACATTGCGCGATCGCACCAAGCCGCCATAGAAAAAGGCCAGACCGGGGGTCATCAGCAACACTAAGGCCGCTGACACCAGCATAAAAGCAGTATCGCCGGAGTCTACTGGGTCTTTAACAGGAACTACCGGATCAGCCCAGGCGTTCCCCATTAAAGGGCCACTTAAGAGCCAGAGAGAGACTAAAGATATTAAAAGTATTTTTTTCAGCACTGCATTGATTTCCTCACGCCAAGAACTAAAGATTAGAGATTTTGCATTATAGTGCGATAATCTTGCGATTGATGACGCTTGTTAATCTGTATCATGTGATACATTTTTCGTGATTATTAGATCTGCTCGGTAGCCTTATCTACTCTTTCTAACTGCCAAAGAATTTGGTTTCCTTCTCTTCTGGCTCTACAGACATTCCAATTGCGCCATACCCAGTGATCGCCGCGACTAGTTACCGCACTAGCATTGATGTCCATTAAATCTGCTAGCTCTGAACTGGT
>CAXTSZ010000072.1:0-14602 GCA_964247125.1 uncultured bacterium | reverse complement strand
CGATTTTTGTTAATGGGATAAGCCAAACGCTTTTTGCCTTTGGTTTGAATCTCAATATCAGTGCTTTCGTTGGCTACTAGCAATTGCTTATATTTATCAACGGCGGTGCTGACCTGCTCATCATTTAAGTCAGGGCGCAAAATGTACATTAATTCGTAATGATTCACAAGTTATTTCCTCTTGGACTGGGCGGCTTTTTGACTTCCAAAAAGCAAGGGCTTCCTATCATATCAGGTTATGGCTAGCACCTGTCCAAATTGGGCAAGTTAGTTGGGAAGCATCGCATAGACATTTTCAGAAAACTTCGGGATCTCCGGGTATCTGCCGCTGGCTGTCATGCCGATCGAGTAAAGACAAGCGCCCAGAATCACTACCGGCATAGCCAGCAAGAGAATTAAGCCTAAATCGCCAATAAATATATACTGGCCAGCTATGTTCCACAGCGACAGTACTACGCTTAATAAAATAGCTTGGAGTGTATTGAAACGCACTGAATAGCCAATTTTAGGATTTTGAACTACAGCTAAATACATGAGTAGAAACACGGCAAAAGCACCTAAACCAAAAGGTACTAGTCGAATAAAAATACCATAGAGTTGCAGAAAAGGAGCAAGAAGCAGTAGGAAAAATTTTAGAGGAGCCAAAAATGGTACTAATTTTGACAACAGTGTTAAGGTACCCGCAATCTCAATCAGCGGGAGAAGATAGGGTAGACAGCCAAAAAATCGGTCATTACCAGAGATATTGCTACGCCAAGTCATGATTTGTTTTCCTCAGGTTGCGCTTGGTTCTAGCTTAACCTAGATAGGCGGCAAAGCCGTAATTTATGGGTGGTTGTGTTAGGATTCTGAGTGACTCCTCATATCTGCGCTCAACTTGATTTTACTGGGTTCGATAGCTTGGTCGGCACTGGTGACGATTGCCGTATCTAAATGTCGATCAACCAGCATTTTAAATTATTTCCTCTCGTAATTTAGAGTGACCTTGGCTCACTCACCTCGACTCGAACTCTGTACTGGTTATGACAAGCGGCTACATTTTAATTATAGTGATTTTATTTTTGGGGGGCATTATTGCGGTGTCTGGCGATCGAGTGGGCACTAAAGTCGGTAAGGCGCGCCTGACGATTTTTAAGCTGCGACCCAAGCAAACTGCCACCCTGGTCACACTTGTTGTTGGTACCTTTTTATCGGCATCGGTACTAGCTGTTCTATTTGCGGCGAGTGAGCCACTGCGCACCGGTGTTTTTGACTTGCAAAAACTCCAAAAAAAACTAAGTTTTACTAGTGATGAATTGGCCAAAGCCATCAGCCAAAAAAATTATATTCAACAACAGCTCGAAAAACTACGTATTGAGCAGTCCGAGGCGAAAGAAGCGCTGCTGGGGATCAATCAATCTGTCAAAAATGAATTGACTAAGCGATCGACTACTGCCAAGCAGCTCAAGAAAGTCCAAGAGCAGCTGGAAGAGGTGGGTGGCCAAAAAATTAATTTGCAAAAAGATGTCGATGACACCATCCGCCAGATTAGCGACATCAGTACTAAGCAATTGGTTTTAGAGAAACAAAAAGATCAACTCACGGCGGAAATTGCCCAGGTGAATAGTCGGCTGCGCAGCCTGGCGCAACAAGTAATCAATCTCCATGACCCCCAACGACAAACGACTAACCCACAACTGCCGATCGAGGTAGAGCAGCAACAAACCAAAGTCCGCGAGTTGTCCATCCAATTACTGTCCAAATCCAAAACATTGGGGCAGTTAACTATGCAATTAAGCAAACAAAAGCAAAAATTAGAGGTGCGCAAAGCCCAACTTCAAGAAAAAACTCGGCAATTTCAGGCGATAGACAACGAGTTGAGTGATGTCATTTCCCAGCAGCAGTTGCTAAACCGTCAGCTGACTCAGCTGGAGAAGCAGCTGCAAGACCGCGAGCAAAAAATGGCTTTCATTGAGCAGGAAGTTGGCAACTTAGAGCAAGAATATCAACATTTCCGGCAGGGAGACATTGCCATCCTGCGCAATCAGGTCATGATGTTTGATGTGGTTGCGGTTACTCCCAGGCAATCGGCGCAACAAATTATCGATCGACTGCTGCATCAGGCTAATCAAACAGCCCTCGCTGCCATTAGTCCTGGCGATAGTAATAAAAATCGCCAAGTTGTGCAACTTAGCTCTGATCAACAGCGTAAACTAATTGACCAAATTAAAGATGGACGGCAGTATGTCGTGCGGTTGTTCGCCGTGAGTAATTATCTGGTGAATGACCCAGAAATCCGCTTGTTTGCGGATGCGGCCTTAAACCAAAAAGTATTTGCTGGGGGCGAGATTCTTTCTTCTAGCTCGGCGGATCCGACCAAAATGACTGATGCCCAATTGCGTCAACAGTTAGATTTATTGCTCTCCTCGTCACAATTTAGAGCTAGAAGAGTAGGGATTTTGGGGGATGCGATCGAGATAGGCGATGGCAACGTATCTAGCTTTATCCAGTTTTTGGCCAAGATGAAAGCGCAAAGCGGCTCGCTCGACTTGCAAGCCGTAGCTGTCCGGGATACTTACACAGCAGGACCACTGAAAGTCAAGCTGCAAGCGATCCAGAAAGGCAAAGTGATTTTTAGCACCTAAAGCACTAAAGCAGCCTATCTGATTCCCACTAACTTGGCACTCAGATCCCACATTTTCTGGCCTTTCTCGTCATCACTAGCCTGGGCGGATAGTTCCTGCGCAAACGATGCGCGGCCTGCTTTTTGCCGATTCCCCCAACTCCAATGCACCCCAGATTGTTTAAACTCAGGATCGGCAACCACTTGCGCTACCCTCTCCCCAGCTAACTCTTGGGTCACATAGCCGCCGGTGATGTTCTTCTGAAACCAGGGGAAGATTTTCTGGAACAGCTGAGGCGCATTGCGGAACAGGGGCGTATCAGCGACACAGCCTGGATACAGTGAGGTAAAGGTAATCCCCGTCGAATCGTGGAAGCGTCGATGTAACTCGCGGGTGGTGATCATATTGCAAAGTTTGCTGTCTTTGTAAGCTTTGCCCGGTTTAAAGGGTTTGCCATCAATCATGGCGATCGGAGCCTTAAAGCCCGCAGCCATCCCTTGCAGATTGCCGAGATCCGCTGGCGCTGGGATCGGAATCTTACCACCGAGCTCTTTGGAATTGGCCGTCACCGTGCCAAGAATGACCAAACGGGGGTCTGGGGAAGTAGACTGCTTCAGATTTTCGAGCAGCAAGTTACAAAGCAAAAAATGACCCAGGTGATTGGTCGCCACACTCAATTCATAACCATCGGGGCTATACAGTGGTGCTTTCAATCGCGGCAGATAGACGGCAGCATTACAAACCAAAGCATCGAGAGACTTGCCACTCGCTCGAAAGTCGGTCACGAATTGGCGAACACCAGCCAGACTCCCCAGGTCAAGATGCATAATTGTGTATTTATCTGGTGACATCCCCAAAGACTTGGCCGCTTGCTCGGTTTTGGGCAGATCGCGACAGGCCATGACCACATGCCAATTTTCGCGCTGGGCAAAAGCTTTCGCAGCATACAGCCCCACCCCAGAGGAGGCTCCGGTGATGATTACTGTAGATTGATGAGGTTGTGCCATGCTTGCGAGACTCCCGACCAGGTAAATGAGTTAGAAAATTGTTATCTTTAAACTTATTCTTAGCGGTGTTGGGCTGGCATGGCAAGAGGTCACGGGCTAGAGTATACTCCTGATTGACAAAACTTTATGATGATTGTGCCGCTTTCGGTTAGTTCGGAATGCTAGATATTTAGAATCATCAAGAATGTAATCTTACGAAGCTTGCTCAAAAGCTGAAGCCCATATGCCAATCGCCAAAAATCTTAACCAGTGGTTGCTAAATGAGCACCGCCCCAAGGATGGTGGACACCACCAAACACACCCCTGGTGGCAGGTTATGTGCCTTACTGGGGTTGATTATTTTTCAACGTTGGGCTACCAGCCAGGGATTGCAGCATTGGCTGCTGGTTCGCTGTCGCCGATCGCTACTTTAATCTTGGTACTGCTCACTCTCTTTGGAGCTTTGCCTATCTATCGCCGCGTAGCAACTATCAGCCCCCATGGCGAAGGATCGATCTCGATGCTGGCGCAATTGCTTTCTTGGTGGCAAGGCAAGTTATTTGTACTATGTTTGTTGGGATTTGCCGCCACTGATTTTATTATTACAATCACCCTATCAGCTGCCGATGCTGCCGCGCATATTATTGAAAATCCTCTAGTACACCAGTGGACAGCAGGTAAGGAAGTGTTAATTACCTTGCTATTGATTGCCCTCCTGGGGGGAGTATTTCTGCGGGGCTTCCAAGAAGCGATCGGATTAGCGGTAGTGCTAGTGATTGTCTATCTGTCACTCAATTTCATCGTAATTGTAGTGGGAATTCAGCACATCATCCAAAATCCGGTGGTATTGACTAATTGGCAGCAGGAACTCTTCAGAAGTCATGGCAGTCCGCTGATGATGGTGGCAGCTGCGGCACTACTTTTCCCCAAGCTAGCACTGGGTTTGTCTGGTTTTGAAACAGGGGTGGTGATCATGCCCTTAGTTGCGGGTTATCCGGGTGAAACGGAAGATAATCCACTCGGTCGGATTCGGAATACCTATAAGTTATTGACTGTAGCCGCCTTGATCATGAGCTTTTTCTTGCTGACTAGTAGTTTGGTTACCACGGTACTTATTCCAGCCGCTGATTTCAAAATAAACGGACCGGCGAATGGGCGGGCATTAGCTTACTTGAGTCACAAGTTTTTGGGAGATGGCTTTGGCACTATTTATGACCTCAGTACGGTGGCTATTCTGTGGTTTGCCGGGGCTTCAGCGATGGCTGGTTTGCTTAACATTGTGCCGCGCTACCTACCGCGTTATGGCATGGCTCCCGACTGGGCTAGAGCTACCCGGCCTTTGGTTTTAGTATTTACCGCCATCTCTTTTATCGTCACGATTTTCTTCCAGGCTAATGTCGATGCACAAGGGAGTGCTTATGCCACGGGAGTATTGGTATTAATGAGTTCAGCCGCCTTTGCTGTCACTCTCTCTGTGCGCAATAGCCGCAACGCATCCCTTGGCAAAACGCTGATGTTTAGCTTAATCACACTGGTGTTTATTTATACTCTGGTGGATAACATTCACGAAAAGCCCGACGGCTTAAAGATTTCGGGACTATTTATTGGGGCGATCGTGATCACTTCTTTGGTATCCCGGGTCATGCGCTCGACTGAGTTACGAGTAGAAAACATCGAGATGGATGAGATGGCGCACAGCTTCATTACCCAGGATAGTAGCGGTACTGTGCGGCTGATTGCTAATCGCAAGCAGGCTGGCGATGAGAATGAATATTATGAAAAAGAAAGAGAAGTGCGGGAAGATAACCATATTCCAGCCACTGACTCTGTCCTATTTTTAGAAATTCAGATCTCCGATGCTTCCCAGTTTGTAGAAACTATTAGGGTCGAGGGCGTTCAAGTTGGCGACTATCGCATTCTTCGGGCCAAAGGAGCCGCCGTGCCCAATACCATTGCGGCCATTCTGCTTGATATTCGGAATCATAATGAAAGCGATCGCTATCCCCACGCTTACTTTGGTTGGGTGGAAGGCAATCCCATTCAATACCTAATGCGCTTCTTGCTATTTGGGGAAGGGGACACAGCGGTGGTGACCCGCGAGGTAATTAGACGAGCAGAGCCGGACCCGAACCGCCGGCCAGGGATTCATGTCGGTGGCTAATGGCTAACTAGATCGATCGCTAGCCAGACCTTAAATCCGACTTCGATCGGCTCAATTCCCGACTGGCACCGACTGACTTCCGACCAGCAGTGCATCTAAGCTAGCAGCACCGAAACAACCATTGTCCAAATGCTGCAACTTAACTCCCGTCCGGCCATTTTCCAAAGACTACACCAAGCGATTGCCGACCATTTGAGCCTCGACCAACTCAACCATAGTCTGGCCGCATTACCCGCCCAGTTCGACCAGCCCGCTGCTCGTCCCTGGCGCAAAATTGACTGGCGATCGATCGACACCAGCCAAATTCAGGGCATTGAAGTCGAAGTTTTCTTAGCCATCTTGCAAGGCTCGATGGATACTGAAGCCCCGATTCGGGGCTACACCCAAGTTAGCCGTCAATATCTCGCCCAGCTATACCCGCCGATGGCCACCTATGTCGGCGGAGTGATAAATGACCAAGGTCGCTTGATCGAGCCGGGACTCTGGGAAAAAGAAGAGCGCCAGCACACCGCTGCCCTTCTAAAAATCTATCGCCAATTAGCTGGCCGTCAGCCGATTATTGACCCGCATACAGTGCGTGCTTATCAACCGACCGCAGATACTCACCACGATTTGTTCAAACATGGTCTACACCGCACAGCTACCGAATTTGCCGCTGGTTGCCTCTACTTATGGCTGATGGCACACACCACTGGCGCTTTACATGAGGTGTTAGAAGAAATTGCTACAGATGAAATAAATCATGCGACGCGGTTTTGGGGCTTTGGGGTATGGGCTTACCCCGCAGCTTCTTTATTATCTCTGAACATCGCGCTAGCTCAAACGGTTAACCATAAGCTAGCTTATCATCCCGGCAAAAGTAGCTTATCGGGGACAATGCAGCGGATGACTACCGTCATGGGATGGTCACAGTGGACTTGGCAAAACCGGGTTAGCTTTATCTGGGTGTCTCTACAAGCCCTATGGCAAATGGTGAACTGGAGCCGCCAGCTCGATCGACGACAGCTCAATCACCTATTTGGTAAGCCTTCGGTCAATAAGTGCCAGCAATTATAATTTTGAATAAATCATCTTGATTGGAGATCGGCTATGTCCAAATTTTATCCAGAGCTAACTGATGAAATAATTAAATTCATTGAACAACAAAAAATTTTCTTCACAGCTAGCGCACCCCCAGATGGCCGGATTAATCTGTCACCAAAAGGCATGGATACCTTCCGTTGCCTGAGCCGTACCCACGTAGCTTACCTAGATCTCACTGGTAGTGGGAATGAAACTGCCGCTCACTTGCGGGAGAATAGTCGCATGACTATCATGATGTGTAGCTTCAGTGACGAGCCATTAATTTTGCGCTTGTATGGTCAAGGGGAGGTAATCAGCCCACTACATGACCTGTGGGATAATCTGTTAGCCGAATTTCCGGTGATGCCGGGCGCGCGTCAGATCATTATGCTATCGATCGATTCTTTGCAAACTTCTTGTGGCTACGCGGTGCCGACTTGTACCGCAGTAACCGAGCGCCCTAAACTCCAAAAATGGGCCGCTAAAAAAGGGATAGATGGCATCAAAAAATATTGGCATCTAAAAAATCGCCGCAGCATTGATGGCTTAGATACAGGCATTTCGCCCCAAATTGACCGAACACCTACTTAATCTAGAGTTTTTTGTCAAGATAGGTCAATTATCCTATAATCTATCAATTAAACAGCCGAGAATTCAATGATCGGCTTTAGTCGTTGTGGGAGACATGGGGAGAAAGTTTTTACGATCGATCGTCTTAGTACTAGTAACAATCTGTTTGGTGGTATCAATTCCAGTATCAGCCCAACTGCTATCGGTGAGATTAGTGGCAGATCTGCCGCCCAGTGAAGGTGAACCCCACATCGGAACTAAAGTATCCGAGCATCCTTGTGCTGGAATTGCCGCCGTAAATACACCGACAATTAGTAGCACTGATGAAACACCAGCAATTTATGGAGCCGGTCTTTATTTGAGCTGTGCGATCGCTAGAGCGACAGGCACCACCGAGCAGCCCATTTTCCGACAACAGTCCAACACCCCAGTATCCGTCAAACCTTTGGTAGCCATTGCCCCTAGTCCCAATCAGACTTTAGCGCCGGCCAATTTGGAAGTAGCCGAGGTACGCGCCAACGATACAATTGCGCGGACTGGACCCAGCAGTAGCTACGATCGGGCAACACCACTCCCTAAAGGCACTAAAGCCACTGTAGTTAAACGCCAAGAAGGTGATAACAATGGCCAAAAGGTGGTCTGGATTCAACTAGATTACGGCGGCTGGGTCAATACTGCCGACCTTAAATTGTCAACTGGCGTGGCACCACATTCCTTAATTCAGAATGTCCGCAGTCAAAACCGCCCAGGCAATACGGATATTTTATTCCCATTGCAGGTGCCAGTACCCTTAGTCATTGAACAGGCCGACAAAACGCTAAAGCTGACGCTCTATAACACTACAGCCACCCATAACCTGGTGAAACTGAGTAACAATCCGATCGTTGATCGAGTGGAGTGGAAACCAATTGCGCCGCAGCAGGTGGAATACACCTTCACTTATAAATCTCATCAGCAGTGGGGCTACAAATATCGCTACGATGGCAATAACTTGATATTGTCTTTACGGCATCCGCCCGCCATCGCGAAACAAAGCAGCCGACCGTTGGCGGGCGTAAAAATCCTCCTCGATCCAGGGCATGGTGGTAGTGATTCGGGTGCAGTTGGGGCCAATGGCTATACCGAAAAAGAAGCTACCCTTTTTGCCGCCAAGCTGTTAGCTAATGAACTATTTTCTCAGGGTGCCACTGTTTATCTCACCAGAGAAACTGATAAATCGGTGTCTTTGGATGAGCGCCGGCGAATTATTGAAAGCCTGGAGCCAACGCTCTCTCTCTCTGTTCATTACAACTCGCTACCCACTGGCAGTGATCCAGCCAAGGCCAAAGGATTTTCTGTTTTTTGGTACCATGCCCAAGCACAGGGATTAGCCACTTTCTTGGATACTTATGTGACGCAGGTGGGTGCTCGTCCCCAGTATGGAGTAATTTGGGATAACCTCGCCTTGGCACGACCAGCGGCGGCACCAGCGGTGCTGCTAGAATTGGGTTTCATCAGTAACCCTGAAGAATTTCAGTGGATTAGCGATCCCCAAGCCCAGCAGCAAATGGCTAAAACCTTAGCCAGCGGCATTACCCAGTGGTTGCTGACTGTTAGCTAGATAAAAATACCCATCTTCATGGAAGTTCCCTCCCTCCATCCCGATACCATCAAAGAAGTTAAAGCCAAGGCCGATATCTACGAGGTCGTGTCTTCTTATGTCGTATTGAAAAAACAAGGGAAAGACTACCAAGGATTGTGTCCTTTTCATCAAGAAAGGTCACCTAGCTTTACCGTCAGCCCCAGTAAGCAAATGTATTACTGCTTTGGTTGTCAGGCTGGTGGTGGCGCGGTTAATTTTTTGATGGAGGTCAATAAGCAATCCTTCGCTGAAGTGATTTTGGACTTAGCTCGCCAATACCAAGTCAGGGTCAAGACCCTGGCTCCCGAAAAACGCCAGGAACTTCAACGCCAACTTACCGAACGCGAACAACTCGGCGAAATAATGGCTGTGGCTGCCAATTTTTATCATCATGCTCTATCGCAACTGCAAGGGCAAGCCGCTCTAACTTATCTTAAAGACCAGCGCCAACTGTCTGCTGAGACCATTCAGGATTTTCAACTGGGGTATTCCCCAGCCAGCTGGGATACTCTCTATCAATTTTTAACTGGTACCAAAAAATTTCCAGTTAAATTGGTGGAAGCTGCTGGATTAATTATTCCTCGAAAGGAGGGTAGTGGATACTATGATCGGTTTCGCGATCGACTAATGATTCCCATTTGGGATATCAATGGACGGGTGATTGGTTTTGGTGGACGCAGTTTAGGTGATGAGCAGCCCAAGTATCTCAACTCCCCCGAAACGCCATTGTTCGATAAGGGAAAAACTCTTTATGGTCTTAATCTAGCCAAAGACTCCATTAAAAAAGAAGACCGTGTAGTTGTAGTCGAAGGCTATTTTGATGTCATTGCCCTCCATGCTGCTGGAATTACCAATGCCGTGGCCTCGCTCGGTACGGCTTTAAATAATTACCAAATCAAACAACTCCTGCGTTTTACTGACTCCAAGCAAATTGTCTTTAACTTTGATGCTGATAAAGCCGGGAATTTAGCCACGGCCAGAGCGATCGAGGAAGTTGCTAATTTGGCTTATCAAGGCCAAGTCCAGTTGCGAGTATTAAATCTTCCCGCTGGCAAAGATGCTGATGAATTTTTAAAAGAAAACAGTAGTGCTGTTTATAGCGAAAGATTAGCTAACGCTCCCCTATGGCTGGATTGGCAACTAGAAAAAGCGATTGTTGAGCGTGATCTCCAAGATGTTCGTTGTTATCAACAAGCCATGCAAGACAGCATTGACTTGCTCCTGAAAATCACTGATACCAATACTCGTAGTTATTATCTGCAAAAAGCAGCCCAGCTACTGAGCGGCACCGATGTTCGTCAGATTCCGCTACTGGTCGAGAACCTTAATACCGAGTTGAAACGCAAACAGCGTGAGGTCAAGAATCCTAAGTCTAGCTATCAGCAGCCAGCTGAACGTAATACTTATGAACCCGATCGTGAAGCGGCGCTGGAAATTAGTAAGTTCGTCAGTAATGATACTTTACTGCCAGCCAGATTATCGCCACAGCAGCGCTTGGTCGAACAGGCCGAGGCGGCATTGCTGCGGTTATATTTGCATTGTCCAGAGCAAAGACTTACAATTATTGATACCTTAGACCAGGCTGATTTGATCTTTAGCCTGTCGCATCACCGTTTTATCTGGCAGAAGATTCTGGAGGTAGGGGAGTTGGGGGCGATCGATTACCTTGATCCCAATTTGGCTGGTCATTTGCAAGATCTATATGGGAGTCATCGATCGGAGATGGCGCAGGTCAGTCACTTGTTCAATTTGGACGAGCGCACTTCTCAAGAAATTCTGCGCTCTACACTAGTGATTCGAGCGGCGGGGGCTTGCTTAGAAAAGGCTGCCTGTGAACAACAGCGTAGCTATTATTTAGCGCAGTGGCAGCGTGCTGATATGGCTCCAGAACGGAAGCAAGAATGCTATGAATTGTTCTATGAAGCCCAGCGAAAATTAGAATCGATCGAACAGCAACGGTTGTTTTCTATGACGGATTTACTGGGGTGTGGGTAGTAATACTCTGGTGATTTACATCGAAACCAATGAGCATTCTATGGCAAATAAACAACTAGCCGCACCAGTTTAGATTTAACTGATGCCAATGTCTTGGACGAAATCATCATCATCGTTGAATTTCTTTGCTCCGACAACTTCTGTAATCACAGCCCGGACGACCGTTTGCACTTGAGCACGAGTCCAACGTTCATCGGAACTGACCAGGCTGCGGGGATGATAGGCAACCGACCAGACCACAATATCTTTAACGGCGATCGGTATAAAGATAATTCCGACACCCCATCCGCAAGCCGGCGCTTCTGGAAATCCAGCCTGCGCAAAAATTGCCTTCCAGACATTCTGCCGTTGTTCCTGGGGCAGCAGTACGCGCAACTTGCTATTTAATCGAATTTGCAATCTAGGTACCTTAGCCACACTACAAAAAGCTTGGCGAATCCGGTGGTAGGCACGTAATCCTAAACAAACTCCTGGTTCTCGATCAGATGCCCCGACTTTGGCTGCAATTAGATCGATCGCCTGCCTTGGTGTCCTCAGCTCAAACACTTCTGCCTCGCTCAGGTTAATACCAAAAGCATTTTCCCAGCCCATAATGATTTCAACCCCATCTAGTCCCATATGCTCACAAATCGGAACAACCATTCTCATCTGTACGATAATTGAGAAGTGTCCTTAATTACCAGCATATTCCCGTGACAGTTAGAGTTCGTATTGCCCCCAGCCCCACCGGAAATCTTCACATCGGCACCGCTCGCACCGCCGTTTTCAACTGGCTTTTTGCCCGCCATCTCGGCGGCCAATTTATTTTGCGGGTGGAAGATACTGATTTGGAGCGATCGAAAGACGAATACACCCAAAATATTCTAGACGGTCTGAAATGGCTGGGTCTGAACTGGGACGAAGGCCCGCTTTTTCAGTCGCAACGCCTTGAACTCTATAGCAAAGGCATTCAACAACTGATCGATCGCCAGTTAGCTTACCGTTGCTATACGACCACCGCCGAATTAGATGAACTGCGGGCTGGCCAAGAAGCGCGTCACGAAGCCCCCCGCTACGATAATCGCCATCGTCACCTCACTCCCGAGCAAGAAGCCGCTTTTATTGCCGAAGGTCGGCAACCTGTAATTCGTTTTCAGATTGATGACCAGCAAGAAATTGTCTGGCATGATTTGGTGCGTGGCCAAGTGAGCTGGAAAGGTAGTGACTTAGGTGGTGACATGGTCGTTGCCCGTGCTGCCGATCAAAATAGCGTTGGTCAGCCACTCTATAACTTGGCTGTAGTCATTGATGACATTGATATGCAGATCACTCATGTGATTCGTGGCGAAGACCATATTGCTAACACCGCCAAGCAGATTTTGCTCTATCAAGGTTTGGGTGCAAAGGCGCCGGAGTTTGCTCACACCCCACTGATTCTAAGCCCTACTGGTAAAAAGCTCTCTAAACGGGATGGTGTAACTTCTATTTGGGATTTCAAAGATTTGGGCTACACCTCCAAAGCTTTGGTTAACTATATGACGCTGTTAGGCTGGTCGGCTCCAGATAACCAAGAAATCTTTGACTTGGCAGATGCGGCTAAACAGTTTGGGTTCGATCGCGTCAACAAAGCTGGCGCAAAGTTTGATTGGGACAAGTTGAATTGGGTCAATAGCCAGTACTTACATGCGATGTCGCCAGCAGAATTATTGCCAGAAATTCTGCCCTATTGGGAAAAAGCTGGTTTTGAGGTGAATGTGGACAAGGCTTGGTTGCTGCAACTTACTGCTCTGATTGGCCCCAGTTTAGAAACGCTGCAAGGAGCTGTGGAAATTAGCCGCACTTTTTTCACAGCAGAAATAACCTTAAGTGAAGAGGCGCAAGCGCAAATTTCTCAAATAGGGGTGAAAGAAATTTTGACTAGTCTTTTGGTCGCAATGCCGATCGCAACGAACTTTGACGAAGAAGTTGCTAAGGGGATTTTGGGTCAGGTTACGAAAGAGCATGGAGTCAAGAAAGGGATGGTGATGCGTAGTTTGAGGGCAGCATTGAGTGGCGAAGTTCATGGGCCAGATTTAATTCAATCTTGGTTGTTGTTGCATCATAAAGCTCTAGCGATGCCGCGTATTCAAAAGGCTTTGGGTTAGGGTCGCAATAGAACTAAAAACTGTATGACGGACAAAAACCCTGACCACGCTAAACGCCGTCAGGGTTTTTTTGATAACCAAAATTTTACAGTTTAACTTCGATATCCACACCAGCTGGTAAGTCGAGCTTCATTAAGGCATCGATCGTCTTCGAAGAAGGCTGATAAATATCAATGATCCGACGGTGCGTCCGAGTTTCAAAATGCTCCCGTGCATCTTTATCAACGTGAGGCGATCGCAAGACACAATAGATCCGGCGTTTGGTTGGTAAAGGAATGGGGCCAACAGCTGTCGCATCAGTCCTAGCCGCAGTTTCGACAATCTTGTCGCAAGAAGTATCCAGTAGCCGCCGATCGAATGCCTTCAACCGAATCCGAATTTTTTGCTGAGTAATAGTAGCCATAGTTTTTTTAAATTATCAAGGTGCAGTGAAAAAGATAGAGATGCGCCGGAGCAACATCTCTATCTTGGTGAGAACTTAGGTCTACTTAATGATTTTGGATACTACGCCCGCACCGATGGTTCTACCACCTTCACGAATTGCGAAGCGCATTCCTTGTTCGATCGCCACTGGGTTGATTAGTTCCACAGTCATTTTGACGCGATCGCCAGGCATGACCATTTCAGCAGCGGAGCCATCATCAGCAGTAAATGCTTTGATGTTGCCAGTTACGTCAGTAGTCCGTACATAGAACTGCGGACGATAACCAGGGAAGAAAGGAGTCTTTCGACCACCTTCTTTGTCAGTCAAGACATAAACTTCACCCTCAAATTCAGTATGAGGAGTGATGCTACCAGGCTTGGCAATTACCATGCCGCGCTCGATGTCAGCTTTCTGAATACCACGCATTAGTACACCAGCATTGTCCCCAGCCATCCCTTCATCCAGGGATTTCTTGAACATTTCAATCCCAGTAATGGTAGTACTACGAGTGTCTCTGATACCAATAATTTCAACGTTGTCACCAACCTTGACTTTGCCGCGCTCAATCCGACCAGTAGCCACAGTACCCCGACCAGTAATCGAGAATACATCTTCTACAGCCATCAAGAAAGGCTTATCAATTTCCCGCTCAGGAGTGGGAATGTAAGCATCTACCTGAGTCATCAGCGCATGGATTTTGTCCACCCACTCATTTTCGCCCAATTGAGTTTTGGGGTTAGCAGTCATTTGCTCAACAGCTCTTAAGGCAGAACCAGGAACGATGGGCACATTGTCACCATCGAAGCCGTAAGAACTGAGTAGTTCACGAACTTCCATTTCTACTAGTTCAATTAGTTCAGCGTCATCAACTTGATCTTCTTTGTTCAAGAAAATGACGAGCTGAGGAACACCAACTTGCTTTGCCAACAAGATATGTTCACGAGTCTGCGGCATTGGGCCGTCGGCAGCCGATACAACCAAGATACCGCCATCCATTTGGGCAGCACCAGTGATCATGTTCTTGACATAGTCAGCGTGACCAGGACAATCTACGTGAG
>CAXTSZ010000071.1:10533-15020 GCA_964247125.1 uncultured bacterium | reverse complement strand
GGCGGCTAAAACTTGGACTTCCTTAACTCTTCCTTTCCTTCAGGGCACTACCAGATTTTGATAGGGGATGCCTGTTTGTTCAGATAACTTCTGAAAATAGTTCAGGACATTTTCTTCCAACCGAATACTCACATGCCTTTTGAGCTTGTTTGAATAAGGATTGGAAACTGATTGCGAAAAGTCGTACTCGTCTCTCATATCAAAAAACTCTGGTATTGCTGCTGTTCTGTTTTAGTTGCTCGACGGGCAGAAATAATCCGAATATATTCATCATTTTGACGATACACATGACACACTACCAACAAGTGAAGGGATTCACTCATACCCAGCAAGAGATATCGATCTTCATCCTGAGAATGGTCAGGATCAAAGGAGGCACGAGCACTTCGATCGTAGAACGCAGTTTCAGCCTCTTCAAACGATATTCCGTGCTTGCTTTCATTTGTCTGAGCCTTATTCAAATCCCACTCAAAGGTTATCTCATTCATGCATTGTACCAAATTTTGCTCAACGTTCACGAGCATGGATGCCAGAGCTAAAGCAATTACTAGTTGATGGAAATATCGCCGAGGCACAAGCTGAAATTGCTGCCAAGCTTGCGCTAGCAGTTCTAGGAGCCAAAATCGAGAAGGATGGAGATGTGAAGTCTAAGACCATTCTGTTCTTGGGCAGAACGGAAATTGCGGCAATTGCAGACATCTTGACTAAAAATTGGTCGGCGATCGAACCTAGTCTTCAAGCAAAAGAACCTAGCTTACCGATTAAAGATCCCAATGTTCCCAAACTAATTGAAAAGGCTTTGACTGACACTGGCAAACCTGGAGATGTGGCACTATTCGGGAGAATGATGGCATCATTACCTACCGTGAATGTTGATGCTGCTGTCCAAATGGCACATGCAATTAGCGTTAATACCTTACAACAGGAATTTGATTTCTTTACAGCTGTAGATGATTTGGGCGATCGTGAAGAAGATGAGCAAGGAGCCGATCACTTGGGCGAAACTGGCTACAACAGTTCGACTTATTATCGCTATACCAATGTCGATATCGAGCAACTAACCAAAAATCTTGGCTCAACAGAATCAGTCCAAAGTGTGGTCAAAGCTTTTGCTAAAGCCTTTGTTCAAGCTATTCCTAGCGGACATCAAAACAGTTTTGCCGCGCATACTCCACCAGCTTTAGTAATGATGGTCGTTCGCAAAGGTCAACCAATCTCTCTCGTAGATGCCTTTGAAGAACCTGTGCGTCCGAGTACGAAGGGGAATAAAAGCTTGCTCGATAATGCTGTAATAGCGATCGACACTCATTGGGAAGATCTAACCAAAATGTATGGCAATAAAACCAAATATGTCGGCGTGGTGACGCGATCGAAGTTAGCCTCTCATTTGAAAAATCTCCAGAGCGACGAGAAAGACTCTGTTGAAGAACTGCTAACCGCCGCTTTAGCCAAAGCATTTCCTGGAGCCTAGTTATTATGACAACTCTATTAATGCGAATGCGGGCACCGATGATGAGTTGGGGCGACCATAGCCGCTTCACCATCCGCGATACACGGCGAGAACCGACCAAATCAGCCGTGATTGGGCTGCTGTGTGCCGCCCTCGGTCGTCCGCGCTGGGAGCCAATTGATGACTTAGCTAGTTTGAAAATGGGGGTGCGGGTTGATCGAGAAGGCGTGATGTTATGCGACTATCACACCATCATGGATAGTATCAAATCTAGTGGTAGTAAGGGTGATACGGTGTTGAGCGATCGATATTATATGGCTGATGCTGATTATCTGGTGGGACTTGAGGGCGATCGATCTTTACTCGAAACCCTCAATGCTGCTCTAGAATCTCCCTGCTGGCAACTTTACTTTGGACGGAAGAGCTTCGTTCCTAGTTGTCCAATCCATATTGGAATCATAAATACAGAGCTATTCCCCGCCCTTCAGCAACAGCCCTATTTTTCTAGAAAGCCAAAAAATATCCCTGAATTACGATGTGTGTTAGATGTCGAAGATAGCTTGGATACGCGGCGAGATGTGCCGCTAGATTGGCAAAAACGACTATTTGGTAGTCGGTGTGTAGAGACAAAATATCTGGAGGTGGTGTGAATGTATCTCTCTCAAATAATTTTGAACGATCGCGATCGTAAAGTACATCACGATCTCAGCAATATTCACAACTTGCACCGAAGTATCATGCAGGCATTTCCCGATGAAAAACGAGAGCAAGCACGAGCAGATTGGCAGGTATTATTTCGGCTCGAACCTGATAGTAATATTCTGTTAGTGCAGTCGGAATTAGAGCCAGATTGGAACAAACTACCACCTAGCTACTTTCATCAACAGCAAGATAAACCGGGATATCATACTAAACCTTTTCAACCAGAACCCAGTCAATTTCCAGTCGATCGATCGCTCCGATTTCGACTCAAGGCGAATCCCAGCAAACGGGACAAGGAAACTAGGAAAACAGTCGGACTGTATTCTCAATCCGACCAGGAAGCTTGGTTTGGGAGGCAAGCTGTCCAACATGGTTTTAGTGTGGAAGGTTTAGATATTATCCCGGCTGCTAATTTGTGGGGAGCGAAAGCAGCGGGTAAGCCACCAATTAAAATTCACACGGCGTTATTTCAGGGCGTTCTCAAAGTCCAAGATCCGGCGTTATTGGTGACGGCGATCCAGCAAGGTATTGGGCGGGGGCGATCGTATGGGTGTGGTCTATTATCGTTATCCAAATTGAGTTATTAGGAGCTTTTATGACTACATTACGGACGTTACCCAAATGCCGCGACAATATCAGTTTTTTGTATTTTGAGCATTGCCGTATTGAACAAGACGACCGAGCGATCGCGATTTACAAGGAAAAGGATAAGTTTTTGCTTCCCTGTGCCAGTATTGCCACATTGCTGTTAGGACCGGGGACAAGCATTACTCATGCTGCTATCAAGGCATTAGCGGAGAGTGCTTGTGAGGTGCATTGGGTCGGTGAAAATGTATTGCGGTTTTATGCTGGGGGTAAGGGAGCTTCTGGTAATACTGATCGTCTTCAGCATCAAGCGAGTATCTGGGCAGATTCACTCAAACGTTTAGCTGTGGTGCGGCGGATGTATGAGTTTCGATTTCCAGGGACTTTACCAGAAGATTTGACGCTACAACAAATTCGTGGACATGAGGGGGTGCGGGTGCGATCGCTTTATGCCGAACTGAGTGCGGCGACGGGGGTAGAGTGGCAGGGTCGCGATTATAAGCAAACTGCTTGGGATGATGCTGATCCAATTAATCGGGCGCTATCGATCGCAAATAGTTGTTTGTATGCAGTGTGTCAGTCTGCTCTAAATTCGGTGGGTTACTCGCCAGCTCTAGGTTTTATTCATACGGGCAAGCCGTTATCTTTTGCCTATGATGTGGCTGATCTGTACAAGGCAGAAACCACGATTCCAGCCGCTTTTGAGTCGGTGGCTGGTTGTGTGATGGATTTGGATGCGACTGTACGGCGAACTTGTCGGGCGAAGTTTGTAGAAAATCGCTTGATGCAGCGGTTGGTGGCAGATGTCGATCGGTTGTTGCTTTACGGTAGCCCTGATGATGAAGCAGAGCCTGTTTGTTTTCTTTGGGATGATCAGTTGGAGTGGGTCGAAGGCGGCAAAAATTGGGGCGATTAGGAGTAAATAAGATGGTGATAATTATTTTAGAAAATGTTCGTACAAATGTGCGTGGTGAACTCAGTCGCTGGTTATTTGAGGTTAAGGCGGGGATTTTCACTGGGCGGGTTTCGGCTTTGGTGAGAGCTGAATTGTGGCAGTTAATCGGCCAGAAGCTCGGTAAAGGCTCTGCCATGATGCTCTATCCGACTAATAATGATCAAGGTTTTACTGCTTTGACTTTGGGCAATCCATCCCGAACCATGGTGGATATTGAGGGGCTGTTTTTAGTCAAGATTATTTGACAGTGGTACTTTCAAGTATTTACATTTCTTTGATATGATGGCGTGCCAGCATGTCACCAAGCGGAATCCCCATTTCCGAGTTTGTTTCTTTGGATTGTTTTTGATGGCGATCGATGTCTGCAAGCTGCGATCTTCGTCAAAAGTAAAAAACACATAAAAGGTTTTCGCAGAATGAAATGACCAGAAATTGGGTATCCTGGAAGAGTATTCCCCACGCTCGTGGGGGTAGACCGTATTCCTTGGGAGCGCATTGAATCCATCCCCTATGTATTCCCCACGCTCGTGGGGGTAGACCGAAGGTGATCCCTTAAGCGCCATCCGCCAAATACTCACGTATTCCCCACGCTCGTGGGGGTAGACCAGTAATCTCCAACCTTTACGCGTAGATCCCACAACGTATTCCCCACGCTCGTGGGGGTAGACCTCCTGCTCTAACTGGCTAATCAACGCCGCTGGATGTATTCCCCACGCTCGTGGGGGTAGACCAGATGAAACAGAAAAAATTAATTCTCGATGATGTTGTATTCCCCACGCTCGTGGGGGTAGACCG
>CAXTSZ010000071.1:8025-10433 GCA_964247125.1 uncultured bacterium | reverse complement strand
TAGAAAACAGAATGACTGGTCTAGAAAACAGAATGACTGGTCTAGAAAACAGAATGACTGGTCTAGAAAATCGCACCGAAGTAGTGGAAGGTACATTGCTAGCCACCATGCGCGGTGGTTTCAACTTCATCCGGGGACATATCAATGATCTTGATGTTGACTTAGCTAGAAATGAGCGTAAAAGCGAAGACAGTGCCCGTCAAATTCGGCGCTTAAACAGAAGGTTAATGCATTTAGAAGGTCGAACAGATGAAGACCCCGACAACTTTTAACGACTTGCCTACACTAGCTATGATGACCAAGAGTAAACGATGATGTCAGCCTGAACTCTCGAAATGAAATATTGGCGATCGAGTATCAAACGGCAACCGACTACCTTCGGGTAATAGATAAGCATGAGCGCGACGACAAGCCAAATAATCACATTCACCATCAGTGATGATCAAGATCGGCGCGTCCTTGGGAAAATTGGCGGCTGACTCTAACCGATCGATCGCTGGTTGCAAAATCGTCCCGCCCCGACCTTTGACTTCCACAGTTTCCAGCAAACTTTCTGGTTCGATGTAACCCATATCATGAATGCCAGCGTCACACTGAATTAACCGCACTTGGGGCACTTCACGGCTCAAAGCATAACTAGCGATCGCCCCCAATCCCCGCGCCAAAGTATTCTTGTCCATTGAGCCAGAGGTATCTAGCACCACCCCAAAAGTTCGTGCCGCCATCAGCTCTAGTGGTTTGATATAGACAGCCCGGGGAATATCGGGAGTAGAAGATTGGCGACGACTAGCCCGCGAAAAACTACGCTGCGCCGTAATCGGTGGAAAGTAGTTATCTAACCATTGACCAAGTTTGACATTCCAGGGAATGGGGGGCTGCAAAATGGACTTAATTTCTTCGACTAAATCACCGGGTAGAAAACCGCGCTGGACTTGTGCTAAGTGTAAATCCAGTCCTTCGGAGAGGGCACGACGATAGAAGGTATCCAGATCGCAGCCCATCCCCGTCCACCAAGAAGGTGGCCGATCGCCTAGCATGTCACTTTTACCAAGACCACGGAGGGTGCGTTCTTTTTGGAGGCGGCGCATTAGGCGCAAATCTTTGACAATGCGATCGTACAAAGCCTCTGCTGATTCATGCTCAAATCCCAAGGTCAAATCCAGCATCAATGAAGGCGTAGGCATTTCACCAATCCCCATTTCTACCAGCCACGCATTAATGACATAGTCACAAGCAATATTCCACAAAAACGGATCGCGTCCCTGCATCCGGGCTTCGTGGCGCAAACCCACATGTAGCAGCTCATGTGCCATCACAAACTGGAGTTGGTTCGCCGTCCAAGGAAATTTGGGATTGATGTAGATTCGCTGGATCTCGGTATTAACCGCAGCTAGTGAAATATCTAGCCGTTGGCACAATTCAGCATCTTCGACAATCTCAAATGCTGCGGCTAAAGACGCGAGTAACGGATAGTTAGCGACAAACCAGCGACGGGCAGTTTCCGCCATCGAATCTGGGTTACCTTCTTTATTGCGAGCTTGATTACCAGCTTTTTCGACAGCTTCAATGACGGCATTGCGAATGCCATTAGCGAAGGCATCGGTGTGGCGCTGACGGATAGCAGCAGTGAAGGGTTTAACATCGGGATGGACGATCCAAGTTGGTTGATCGCGACCAGCAGTACTAAGATAGCCTCGATCGAACCTAGCTGCCGTCATATTATCTGCGAGGATGTTGGCGATATCCGCCGGATTTTGGGCTGGAAGTGAGGATGTGATCGGATAAATCGGTTGACCAATTGAGATTTGATTGAGCCAATCTACGGCAATCAATTCACAAGCAAACCGCCAGGGTTCGTCATTCCGCACAGGATCGACATGATTGAGGGCTATATGTAAATAGCATTGAGCCATCGCGTATGCCCATTCGCCAGCACTCGCTTTTTGCCAGTGGTTGAGTTCCAGGATAAATAGCGGAGTCTTATCATGATGATTTTTAATCGAGATCCTCGCAAAACCATCTTTGGGAAAGTTGTCGGGATAGTCAAGATTGGCAAAGGCATAAACGTACGAAAAAATCGAATGTTTATGCAAAATATCCCGACCTGCTTGAATCGCCGCCAGGTTTTCTTTGGGTGGTTTGCGGTTAGCACTCATCGGGTTACTTCTTCATCGCTAGGCGGGGCAGGGCACGGGCAAGTTCGATCGTGTACCAAGCTGGTAAGGTAGCACCGCTTTCGGTCTCAGTAACTACTAATTGAGCTAGCTCCGTCGAAATCCGCGCGAGGGAAACAATCAGTTCTTTGCAGCGGTTGGCTAACTCGCGGGTTTCGCGCCGGACTTTGGATTCATCATCGGGTAGCTCTTTGATGAGTCGATCGCGTAATTGTTGGGTCATAAAATAGAGAA
>CAXTSZ010000071.1:0-7925 GCA_964247125.1 uncultured bacterium | reverse complement strand
AGATGATCGGAGCGATTACTAATATAGGAAACGACTAATTCGTTCACATCGGCACTGCCAGCCCAGGCCAGCCAATCTTTGGCAGAGGCGCGTAGTTGAACATGAAGTAGGCGATTGATCAAGGCTGATGATAGTGGTCGAGTGATGGCCGCGTCTTCAGCGCGGTTGCCGGCACCAATGACAATTGTCCCTGATGGTAAGTTGTATTCGCCAATTCGGCGATCGAGGATCAAGGAGTAAAAGGCTTTCTGCACTTCCTGGGAGCAAGCATTGAGTTCGTCTAAAAAGAGGCAATAAGGATGGTCTTGGGCAATCATCGTAGGCGGACAAAAGCGGGATTTGCCATCGACGATTTGGGGCACGCCAATGATGTCTTCGGGGGCTAATTGGGAGCCGAGGAGGGAGATACAGGGTAAGCCAACGGATTCGGCGAAGTTTTTGACTAGGGCAGATTTGCCGATACCTGGTGGTCCCCAAATAAAGACTGGTAAGACGGTGGCGACGTTGAGGAGAAAGGGGGCAAGTTGGGAGGGGGTTAAGCTGGGAGCGGATTGCATGAAGGCGAGTTTTGCTCTTTTGGGTTTTGATGTATACTAACAGACTGACGGGATGTAGCGCAGCTTGGTAGCGCACTGCTTTCGGGAAGCAGGGGGCGGAGGTTCAAATCCTCTCATCCCGATGGGGTTAAAAAAACAGCACTAGAAAAGGGTTTCGGCGAAGCTAATCAGCTTTGTTGAAATCCTTTTGTTGTCTATCAGGACAATATGAAGAGGTGGTTAGGGGTGCTTAGACATGACACTTTTACCCTATTTTTTGCCCTGCTATGAAAGTAACAATCGAGAATTTGAATAATAGATTACGGTTGCGTTGGGTCTGCCCCGAAACCGGAAAGCGTAGGACTCTGGCCTTGGGGGTGAATGATGGCAACACTGGACGCGGGGAGGCAGCAAGAGTAAAAGCCCGAATTGAGAACGATGCAGCCAATGGCTATTACGATCCTTCCCTGGTGAAATACTTACCGCCAAAAAAGCGCCAGAGCATCACTGGGATAACCATAGTTGAATTGTTTGATCGCTTCACCCAGTATCAACAGAAGCACGGGGGACTTAGTAAAGCGTCGATTGAGACTCGTTACAAATATTTGAAGGTGATGCTAGAGAAGCATTTAAACATCAAGGTTGTTGATATCGATCGCACTGCAATTGATGATTTCACCCTGGCTTGTCGAAAAATCAAGCCCGATACAGCCAAGCAGCGAATATGGCTGTTGAAGGCCGCCTGGAGCTGGGGACGGGATAAGTTCCAGTTGCCAGCTTTAAACCCATGGGACGGAGTAGCAGAGCGGTTTAAATCAGTTCCAGTGCAACCCGTTCCCGCTTTCTCAAAGGATGAGGTTAAAAAGATTCTTGATGGCTTCCGCAATAGTCCTCACTATGCCGATTATCTTGACTATGTTCGTTTCCGGCTGTCAATGGCTACTCGTCCCCAAGAAGTCCGAGATCTCAAATGGAAACACATTGCTGCTGATTTTGGTTCGGTTTGGTTCTCTAGCAACAAAACCAAAAAGGCGCGAACTGTCACTTTAGATCGATCGATCGCCTCAATGCTCAAAAACAGACGCGATCGACTTCAGCCAGCTTCTGACGATGAATTGGTATTTACTAGCCGCGAAGGTTTGCCAGTTGATAACGGCAACTTTAGAAGGTTGTGGCGAATTGTTCTAGCTGAAGTTGGAGTGCCCTACAGAAAGCCCTACGCCACAAGGAAAACCTGCGTAAGAAACTCATTACTTGATGGCGGGAATTACATCGAAGTAGCTGCTGCTGCGGGTCACGACCCCCATACCATGCACAAATATTATGGTGATGCCATTCAACAGAACAGTGTCTTGAAGTCGTTTGAATAGTAAAATGCCCGAAGTTAACAGCAAATTAACTTCGGGCTAAAAAATAAATTCTTGGTAACTATTATGAACCACCAGATACCCATACTTCATGGATTCATACAAATTTGGTTTGGCGATCGAGCCGTTCCAACTGAAGCAATGTTAATGGAGATGCTTTGCCTTGGAGTAGATGTTAACAATGCCGAACTGTTGGTGACAAAGCATCCCACTAACCTAGACTCCCAGCTTGTGCTTCAGTCTGCCAGTAACCGAATACTAAGTGGGCTGGACGAGAACCTTGCACTGATGCCGATATGCAAGAAATTGTCACCATCGTTCAAAGATGCTCATTTCAATATTGCTCGGTACCATCTGGCGGTGTTGGAATATATCGATGCTCTTTTTATGCCAAACCCTGATACTGAGGATTTGATTAGTGTGAATGTCAAACTAAAAAAGGCCGCGTACAAGGCAAAAGAAGACGGTGTTGATTTAGAAGCCACTGAAGACATTGGGGTAGCGTCCGTTCCGTTTGAAGAAGTCAAGGAAAAACTTCGATCCAGATTCCCTGATTACAGAATTGCCGATAACTATATGACCTTGTTCGATCTACTTGCTGGGCACCATGCCCCACAAGAATTTCTTGTTTTTTTTGATAAACGGATGTCGGAAGCAAGCAGTATCCGAGAGAAGCGACTAGCTAACTACCGGTTGCCAAAAGCCGAAAGGATTCAGGGTTATCAGAGAACTAGGCAATGCCCGTACTGTCACAACTGGTACGAACACCCTTCCGGCGGTAATGGGCGACTAAGGGCACACTGTGGTGAGTTGAGCTGTAAACGAGCCTGGGACAGGAACAGAAAGAAGGGTGAAAATCTGTAATCCCAAAGGAAGAAGAAAAAATTCATTTTTGAGACTATCAAGACAACACCGAAAGCCACCCTTCTTTCAGTGCTGTTTTCAAAAAGCTACCAAGATTTTTTAATTAACAGGAGTCAATATTATGGCAACCTCCGTAAAACGTCCGGCTATTGAGTGGGCGTTCATTCCAACTAAAGAACTCTGCTTGCAGCTAGGAGTATCGATCGACACTTTGAAAGATTGGCGAACCACTGGCATTTTAAAAAAAGGCATCTACTGGACAAATTTCCCGCATTTGCCAAGCCGGACTTTCTGGAATCGTGACTTAGTAAGGGACTGGTTCGTTAACGGAAGAACACCAGCTCACGATCGAGCGGTTGAAAAATATTTGGCTAGTTTACCAAGCTCCGATGAGTACGCGCCAAGGCCGAAATCTGCCTAAAACAAAACCCCTCTAGTCCTGAAAACTAGAGGGGTTTTGATGGCTGAACTGCTGCGGGGGAACAGGGTTCAGGCCGAAATACTTATGCACTGCAATGTCATAAGTATAGCAAAAATTCCCCACTTTCTAACATAAAAAACTAAGTGGATATACCTATGACTTTCTCAATTTTTGATCGCCTAACAGAACCGCACCTAGCCGAATTACAGGCCAGCTCGATCGATCAACAAATCGTCACCCTTAATTTTGAATCACTGGATGGAGAGAGCACTGCCGATGCCCTACTGTACAGCCCCAACATCAAGAGAAAAAATTGTGGTGGGGTTAGTGCCAAATACCAAAAATATCAAGACTTAGGGGATGGCTGGTGGGGTGCTGGAATAGACATCAACACCAACAAGCCGATGAATTGGGGCTGCTTTAAACCCGACTCGCCCCGGACTGGTGTGGAAGGGAAGGTAATTAAGTACGAGCATCCCCCAGCAACCCCAACCGAGTATTTTGCACTCAGAGTAACATTCTCGATCGGGCTGAAAATTGCACAGAGATATGGATTAGGAGCTGAATACATTACTCACCAGGGGCAAAATTCCAGCGATTCAGAGGATACCGGTTTCTGGCCTTGGGCGAACGAGCATAAACAAATTCCCTTGCTTTACACCGAGGGTATAAAAAAGGCAGCGTGCCTACTATCTCATGGATATTTAGCGATCGGGTTGCCAGGGGTTTGGGGTGCTTACCGGAAGGGGATTATTGAAGGATTACCACCCTCACTGATACCTGGTTTGCGATCGATAGTTGCTGGTAGAGAAATTCTATTTGTGTTTGACCAGGACTCAAACCCAGATACCGCTAGGATGGTGGGGGCAGCAGTTAAAAAGACGGGCGAGTGTTGTTTAGAAGCGGGGGCACTGAGTACCGGGCGGATCTCTTGGGACTTATTCGATCATCCTTCTTGCAAGGGTGTCGATGACCTAATCAAGACCGAAGGCGCGGAAGTATTCGATCGATTAGTTAGTGAGTCCAACGACCAGAAGGCCAAGCCAGCGGCCAGTGATGAGCCAGACAAAGAGGACAAGGGAACCATTGCTGAACGGGTATTAAAGCTAGCCTTTGCCGCTGATTATTTCTGCACACCTGACAAGGCAACCTATGCAGACATCAGGATTGACGGGTCTAGGGAAACTCATTCAATCCGATCGAGAGCATTCCGGCTATGGCTTACAGATTTATTTTATGAAGCTGAACAAAAAGCTATTAATGCCAATGCAATGGCCGAAGTACTAGGGGTTCTTGATGCTAGAGCCTTTCGATCGAAAGTAGTCCGTGAGGTCAATCTAAGGACAGCGGAACACGACGGCAAAATCTATTTAGACTTAGGTTCGCCTAACTGGTCGGCGGTGGAGATCGATGCTCAGGGTTGGCGAATCATTGCAGAGCCGCCAATCAGATTCACCCGACCAGAATCATTACTGGCATTGCCAACACCGATCGAAGGCGGGTCGCTTGATGAGCTAAAAGAGCTAATCAATGTAGACGGCGATTCCTGGGTACTGATTATCACCTTCTTGTTATTCTCCCTTTGCCCGAACAAGACTTATCCGGTTTTGGTCTTATCGGCAGTCCGTGGCAGCGGGAAAACGGCAGCAGCTGAGATTCTTAAAGGGCTAATAGACCCCGGGAAGGGCGGTTTGATCAAGCTTCAGAACGACATCAGAAATCTAGCCGCGGCGGCTGTGAATCGCTGGCTGCTGGTCTATGACAACGTGGGTTATATCTCGCCAGACCAGTCCGATGACCTTTGCCGGATGGCTACCAATTTTGGATTCAGTACCAGAACACTTCACACGACGGCTGAAGAGACAACACTGGAATTTACCCGACCACAAATCATTACCGCGATCGATGCCCTGGTCAATAGGGACGATTTGGCGGATCGGGCATTAATGGCACAACTAGGTGAAATTACAGAGGATAAAAGACTTGCTCAAGGCGAGTTAACCGCCAAAGTGGAAGCAGCTAGACCTAGAATTCTGGGGGCAATGTTAACCGCACTCAGTAAGACCCTAGCCGAGCTACCCAATACCAAGCCCGAAAAGCTGCCAAGGATGGCAGATTATGCGCTGTTCTCGATCGCCGCTGAGGAGGCGCTAGGGCTTAAGAGCGGAGAGTTTTTACAGGTATTCACCCGTAGCCGTGAGCAGTCCCGGCAGGTAGTACTAGAAGCATCCCCATTGTCTGAGGCCATCATGAAGATGATGGAAGATTACCCAATCCCTTAAAGCTTTACAGGTGAAGCTTCTCAGTTGTTGGCAAAGCTAGAAGGACATGCTGAAAGGGGTGTTCCTCAGTCAAGGGCATGGCCGCGCACTCCCATCGCACTGAATAGACAGCTTGATCGATTAGCTCCTGACTTGAAAGAGTGGGGAATTGAGATTACCCGAAGCCGAACAAACAAAGGCCGATTCATCCATATACAGAAGAGCCTAAAAATCCTGTCACTCCCGTCACCTGGTCACGAACCTATAGAGGGCAAAGGTTTAGGCGGTGACAGGAATGGTGACAGCTTTTCAAATGATGAGATTCCGGCCATAAAAATCGGTGACAGCTTTTCAGGTGGCAAAATTCCTGTCACCGATCCTGTCAGCCCGAAATCGTTACAGGGTAAAGATAGTGACGGGAGTGACAGGAGTGACGGGAATTTTGCCCCATTCCCAGACAAGAAACAAGAACAGGACTTGTCTGAATATCAAGATGAGATTTAACCAATGATGCAAATTATCGAAGGTTCGATCGTAATCGGCAAATCTGGCAAGCCGATGAAGGTCATAAGCATCAATGGTGAGGGTTTGGTGCTGATGACTGACACCGGACATGTAAAGGCAAAACTTTCGGCCATTATCTCGATCGTTTCACAGCCCACAGCCCAAGCCTTTCACGTTGGCGATCGAGTAACGCTACTGGACAAATATCAAGTTAGAGCCGCTGATATTGGCGCAGTAGAGGCATTTACCGATTTAGGTATTCAAATTCTTTGGGACAACAACATCTCACTGGAACCGAATTTGAAGCAACCACCGATCGCATGGCGGACTTTCAAGGCTGATGAATTGGAGTTAGTCGAACCGATGTACCAATAAAACTAAGCAGTATGAACAAAAGAGTCAGCGTGTTGTCGAATGAAGAATGCCTGGAGAGAGGTTTACTTATCACACCAGGTTGGAGCAAAATCTTAGATGAGCTAACAGCTTTAGGTAATGGCCAAGACTTCCCCCCAGTAGTGGAAGAAACCAGTTGGAACAAACTCTTATCCCAATTAGAAGACATCCAACGAGAACGCGGGTACAAACCGGGCTGGCTAGTTCACAATGTACTAGCCGCTGGCCGTCCGCCTTACTGGGCGTTATCGACAATGGCTAAGATAGTTGGGTTTAATGCCAAATGGGCGGCAAGGAATTGGGTTGGTGTTTTCGATGAGTATCCCAATGTTGAGGCGATCGATTGGGAAAGGATCGCACAATCAGAGTCAAAGATTCCCGAACCGCTGCCACCTATCCTGAAGCTCGATCGAGAAACCAGTGTTCCAGTTAATAAACCTATCCTGAAACCGAAAACAATCAACAAAGCTGTGGCTAAAATAACCCAGGAGCATCAAAGAAGATGGAAGACAGACTAGAGAAAGAGACGGACAAGCAGTATTTAGGTTACACCTGCTACAGGGATATCGGCCTTTCCCGAACATTACACGGTGCATACGTCACATACCTAACAAAAAGCAATCGGCTTAAATCGCAGAAAATCGGTACCAGCAAGAGATTGAATCCTTCTCCAGACTTCAGGCGGTGGCAGATAGAGTACAAATGGGATGAGCGAGTCAAGGAATACGATCGCCAGCAAGAAGAAAGCAACCGGCTGGTTATTTATGCCGCTGACACCGAAGCATTCTCTAGTGGTATCAAGAGATATAGGGCAGAAGCTGAATCCATAGCCATGAAACAGTTGGACGCGGTTAGGCTTGTTCAGGATGCTGTTTACCTAGAACTGGCCAGAGTCACCGAAAAAGCCACTACTGGTGAAGCTTTGGACTTACTGGTAATGGCTGATATTTGTCGTGTGATGAGAGACGCTTCGGCAGTTGCTGAAAGTGCCAGCAAAAGACTAAACGAGGCTTACTCCATCAAAATCCTGCTAGCTAGCGCTGATGGATTTTTTGACAACTAATCGTCGCTGATGTCTTCTACCTCGATAATTTCGGGTTCGTCGTAAATCCCATAGACTTGTTCCCTTACGGCTCTAAGGGCTTCTGGTGTAATGCCGTGGTTGTTAGAGACATTAGCTGTCTTCTTCTTAATTTCGTAGCCACGCTCTAACAACCATTCGTTCAACTCAGTGGCACTAAATGGAAAGTCTGCCTTGAGTACTTGCCGATCGAGTTTAGCTAGTTCTTCTGATGTTAATTTCATGCCACCATCCCCGCTTCAATACCTTCTGCGGCCAGTGCTAGAGCCGACTCGGGGTCGTAGCCAAGACATACAAACCGGTGAGCTAGCGCTACTTCTGCTCCATGTTCAGTTAGTGGCACAAACATAGCCATAGCTTGACGGGCACTTATCTTAATGGGCGTAGTTTTGCGGCCATCACGTTCCCTGATTTTTCTAGCATAGTCAGCACTATCCAAAATGTGAGACACCACAATATCCCCAAAATCGCGTTCTCTTTTCTTCATAGAAATAACCT
>CAXTSZ010000070.1:7811-15128 GCA_964247125.1 uncultured bacterium | reverse complement strand
GTTGTTAGATAAAGTTAGAGGCGATATACCAGGGGCGATCGCCCTCACCAATGGATTATTAACTTCTAACGAAATCTTCGATCTAAAACTGCAAGCCAGCTTGGTTGTTCTAAGTGCCTGCGATACAGGCAAAGGAGACCTCAGTGGTGATGGCGTAATTGGTTTATCTCGCGCCTTAGCCGTAGCCGGTACACCCAGTGTGGCTGTCTCCCTCTGGACAGTCAGCGATGATTCCACCAAAGAATTAATGGTGGAGTTTTATCAAAACTGGTACGGGAAAGGGATGGATAAGGCTCAAGCCATGCGACAGGCGATGTTAGAAGTGATGAAAACCCACGATAAACCGAGTGATTGGGCAGCATTCACCATTCTGGGCGAAGCTCGGTAGCAGAAAGCCCAGTGATATGATGTAGGTGGTTTCCACCCCATTGATGCAACAGCTCGGTGCAATGCTATGACCAACTTTCAGCTACCGCCACCCGCTAGTATCCCCACCGACTTCCAACAAGCCGTGCGCGCCATCTGGCCAGCCGATCGCTATCTCAGTCAATTGCTGTGGCAACGCGGACTTCAGGACACCACTACCATTCCGGGCTACCTGTTAGCCGATCACTATCAGCCCACCGCACCGGCTGCGTTTGGTGAAGAAATGTCGCTAGCCATCGCCCGCATCCAACAAGCCCGTGATCGACAGGAGCAAGTCTTAATTTGGGGTGACTTTGATGCCGACGGCATTACCGCCACCAGCGTGCTATGGGATGGGCTAAAACAGTTTTTGGCTCCCGCATTACTCAGCTACTATATCCCCGATCGCTTAAAAGAATCGCATGGTCTTAATCTGGCGGGGATCGATCGACTACATCAGCAAGGCATCACTCTCATCATTACCTGTGACACTGGCAGCACCAACCTGTCCGAAATTGCCTATGCCCAGCAGCTCGGTATCGATACTATCGTCACCGATCACCATACTCTGCCGCCGGTTCGTCCCCCCGTCGTCGCCATTATTAATCCCCGCTATCTGGCCGCCGATCATCCCCTCTTTCATCTATCGGGAGTCGCTGTTGCTTACAAACTGATCGAGGCTCTATACCTGGCTCTACCCACGGTGCCGCAGCAGCCCTTAGCATATTTACTTGATTTAGTAGCGATCGGACTCGTGGCCGACTTGGTACAGTTAAGCGGCGACTGTCGCTATTTAGCCCAGATCGGCATCAAAAGATTACAACTACAAAGCACCAAAAATCCCCACCTTCCCGGCTATCGACCAGGCGTAGCCAAATTATTAGAACTCTGCAAACGGACGGGCGATCGACCGATGGATATTTCCTTTGGTATTGCCCCACGCATCAATGCCATCAGTCGGATTTATGGCGAGGCCAGTTTTGGCGTGCAGCTACTGACCAGCCAGGATGAGGCGCTCTGTAATGAACTGGCAACTACCACCGAACAGGCCAATGCCCGCCGCAAGGAAGTCCAAAAAAACGTAGTGGCCGAAGTCCAACAACGAGTCGCCGCGCTAGATTTATCCACCACGGGCGTGATTGTGTTGGTCGATCGCAATTGGTCGCCGGGAGTATTGGGGCTAGTGGCCGGTCAAATTGCCCAAACCTACGGCAAGCCAACAATTTTGCTCAGTACCGCTCAGGATGAAGACGGCGATGCGGCGGCTCCTTTGTTAGCTCGTGGTTCTGCGCGCTCGACTCAAAACGTCGATCTCTATCAGCTAGTGAAATCCCAAGAACATTTATTGAACAGTTTTGGTGGTCATCCTTTTGCGGCTGGTCTGAGTATCTTGGCCGACAACCTGCCTTTATTTACCGAAGCTATTAATCAACAGCTCCGTCAAACTATTGGCGATCTACCCGCGCCAGTATTGGCGATCGATCTCATAGTGACAGTCGCTGACCTCGGTAGAACCCTATTCGATGAGTTGAAAGTCTTGGAACCTTGTGGCATGGGTAATCCGGTGCCTAAGCTATTAATCAAAAACTGCCAGCTACTCCATGCCCGCAATGCCAATATCAAGGATTTAAAAGGCCATAAAATCCAGTACATCAAGACGGAATTACAAGTTGCTGATCGCTCCACCACGGCGACTTTTCCGGTGGTGTGGTGGGGTCATTATTCTGATGAAGTCCCTACAGGGTCTTGTGATCTAGCGATCGAGCTAGATTACAACAATTACAAAGATCGCTGCGAGGCGCGGATTATCGATCTGGTACCCACCGTCATTCCCGCTACTACCAATACCGACAAATATCGCCCGCCGATCCTCGATTTTCGTCATGGCATTCATACCGATAGTTTATTTGAACCCATGCTGTGCGTTAGCGAATGCCCCCATTCTTGGGTAGAACTGATTGATAAATACGAGGAAGCTAGCCAAACTCAACAACAGCTAGCCTTGACCTATGCCGCTCCCCCTCAGCAGACGGCGATCGAAGTTTTCCAGCGTCTACTGGGCATCGCTAAGTTCTTAGCCCGCACTGGTCAAACTTTAGCAATGCAACGGCTCCAAAAAGAATTAGGTATGAGCGCCCGATCAGCTCGCTACGGCTTAGACTGTCTAGAGGCGATCGGATTTGAAGTAATTCTTTTTCCCGGCCAACAGCAGTTCAAACTGAGCTATGTTGTTGATCTGGCCACTGAGTTGTTGCCAACTCAACCAGCAGTTCAGGAGTTTTTGGCGGTAGTTACCGAAGAACTATTTACAATTCAATACTTTTGGCAGATCTCCACCGCCACACTAGATGCAGTTTTGTATCCTGCATAACAAAAAATCAATGGACATGTATACTATATCTACTAGAATGAACGAGAGCTTGAAATCTTTGTAGTTTTTTGTATTAAATATCACAATGCTGGTAACAATATTCTAAAGGAGCGACTTATGATGAGGATGTATCTAGTGTGATTGCCATTTATCCAGGTAGTTTCGACCCCATTACCCTGGGTCATCTTGATATTATCGAGCGGAGCTGTCAGCTGTTCGATCGAGTGATTGTCGCAGTCCTGCGGAATCCTAGCAAGACACCCTTGTTTAGTGTCGATCAGCGGTTGTCTCAAATTCAAATTGCGACTCAACACTTACCGGGCGTAACTGTCGATAGCTTTGATGGACTAACGGTAGAGTATGCCAAACTCATGGGTGCCAAGTGCCTATTGAGAGGTTTGCGGATTATGTCCGACTTTGAAAAAGAGCAGCAAATGGCACATACCAACAAATCTCTGGCTACTGACGTCGAAACTATATTTTTGGCGACTGCTGTTGAATACGCCTTTCTTAGTAGTAGTGTTGTAAAAGAAATTGCTAGGTTTGGTGGTTCTGTCAGTCATCTCGTTCCTGCCCATATTTCATTGGATCTTGCTCAATGCGTCAACCTCCCTTCACCCCCGCCCTCTCCGGCGATGATCGCCAGTCTAACCACCGGTTATCAAGCATCTCCAGCGGAGAACAGCATACTGTTGTCACCCCCGCTCTAAATTTGTTGACAGTGAATGATGGTGATTTGCCTAGTCGCCACAGTACTGTGTCGGAGACTCATATTGCTGAGTTATTATCTGAATTTAGCCGCTTTGAAGAACTGCTGCTGAACAGTCCGCGTCTACCACTCACTGGTAAAACAATGGTAGGCGAAGATGCTCTGTTAGAGCAGATGGATTTTATCCGATCGAATCTGCCCCAGGCTTTGCAGACGGCTCAGGATATTTTGCACCAGCGTGATCGCATTTTGCGCGGAGCGGAGCAACAAGCCCAACAACACATTGCCACTGCCCATCAACAGGCTTTTCAAATTGCCAACGAGTTGGGAATTGTTGACCGAGCCAGAGCCGAAGCTCACCAAATTAAACAAATTGCGCAATCGGAATGCGAGCAGTTGCACCAACAGACCCTATTTGATTTAGATCAGTGCCGTGCCCAATATACCCAAGATATTGAACAGTTACGGCAGCAATCCCTGATGGAATGCCAACAAATTCAGCAGAATGCTGATGCCTACGCCGATCAGGTGTTACAAAATCTAGAAGAACAACTCCGTGAACTGCATGCCAAAATTCGTCGTGGTCGGCAACATCTCAATCCGGCTTTGACCAATTCTATGTAAGAACTTTGGAGGAACTTTTGCCAGAATATGTGTATCTGGTTAATTAGTCTCCTTGTAAGTTTCAATCGCATATGTTTTGGTTTCGTAGTGTAGTGTTGTCTGTAGTTTCAATGATGATGAGTAGCGTGATCGGGGGAAGTGCGATCGCTCAATCTCCGGTCAATTTTGGTGGTTCTCGGCCATCTCCGTCCGTGCCGACTATCAAAAATAGCGATCAGCTAGTTAAAGAACTGAACTTGACGCCCCGCCAAGTTCAGCAGCTTAAAGCGGTGCGGCAAAAGTTTCAAGGGCAAAAGCAGGGGCAACGTCAGTTGCTAAATACTGCTAAACAGGAATTGGCTGAATTTATAGCTAGTAAAGCACCCACCTCTAAAATTAGCGAACAACGCGATCGGGTTAAAATCTTACAGAAGCAGCTGAACGATCTGAAGTTCGATAACATGATGGCTTTGAAAGAAATTCTCACCTCGGAGCAATGGGCAAAGCTCCAAAAACTCAAGCAACAGCGAACTCGCACTGTCAGCGGTAATTTTTAAGGCGACTAGTCGTACCTATGTACTTGTATATACATGGCTTTGCTTCGGGGCCGCGATCGCGCAAGGCGATTTATCTAGCCAAAAAGTTTGCTGCCCAGGGTATCGAGCTGCTGGTTCCCGACTTTAACCAGGGTGGTTTTACCAATTTCACTATTTCTCGACAGCTACAACAAGCGCTATCCTATTTCCCTGCCACGGAGCCAGTCACTATCATTGGTTCTAGTCTGGGCGGTTGGGCGGCATTGTTACTAGCCCAGCAATATCACCAAGTAGCAAGATTGGTGTTATTAGCGCCGGCCTTTGGTTTTCCTAGCTTGTGGTTAGAACGTCTGGGTGCTGAGGCTTTAGACGACTGGCAAGAGTCGGGATCGCTGCCAGTTTATCATCATGTCGAACAACAACAAGTGCCCTTGCATTATCGGTTTGTGATTGATGCCCAGCAATATTTGCAGAGTAATTTGGAGCGCAATTTACCGACCTTGATCCTGCATGGTCAGAGTGATGCGGTGGTGCCGATCGATCTCAGTCGCAATTTCGCCGCTACTCATCCCTGGGCAGAATTGATCGAGCTAGATAGTGATCACAGTCTTGGTAATGTTTTGACACCAATTTGGCAGGAAATTTCCCAGTTCTGTGCATTTTCACTACCATGAGGACTAAAGAGCATTCTGATCGCGAAAGTATTGAGATAGAATAAAGCTCTGTCTTTCTTTGGCTATCTAAAAAGCATCATGGTCAGTACGTCTCCTGGAAAACTCACTAAAGTAGAAAATCTCAAACAGCAGAGTAACTACCTGCGTGAACCCCTCGCTACGGAATTGCAGCAAGATACCACCCATTTTTCCGAAGATGCGGTGCAAATCCTTAAATATCACGGTTCCTATCAACAGGACAACCGCGATCACCGCGCCAAGGGTCAGGAAAAAGACTATCAAATGATGCTGCGCACCCGCAATCCGGGGGGATTGGTACCGCCCCAACTCTACTTAGCGATGGACAAGCTGGCTAGCCAGTATGGTAATGAAACCATGCGGGTGACGACTCGTCAGGGTTTTCAGTTACATGGCATCCTCAAGAAAAATCTGAAGGCTACCATT
Source organism: uncultured bacterium (assembly GCA_964247125.1). Classification (GTDB taxonomy): domain Bacteria; phylum Cyanobacteriota; class Cyanobacteriia; order Cyanobacteriales; family Chamaesiphonaceae; genus JAAFHZ01. Next base: position 9,386 of record CAXTSZ010000070.1, on the reverse strand, counting down.
CAGACAATGGTGCAGAACTTGGGCTCGACACTGGGAGCTTGTGGGGATGTCAATCGCAATGTAATGACGCCGCCGGCTCCTTTTAAAAACAACAAAGCCTACCAGCACACCTGGGACTATGCCGATCGCATTGCTGATCTGTTGGCACCACAGAGTGGGGCTTATTATGAAATTTGGCTAGATGGTGAGAAAGCGGTTAGCGCCGAAGCGCCAGCAGTGATCGCGGCGCGGGAAAGGAATGGCAATGGCACGATTATTCATGGTGGGGAAGAGCCGATCTATGGCGATCGCTACCTGCCGCGCAAGTTTAAATGTGCGATCACGGTGCCCGGTGATAACTCAGTTGATTTATTCTCTCAGGATGTTGGGCTAGTAGTAATCACTAACGATAGTGGTGAGTTACTAGGCTTTAATGTGTACGCGGGCGGTGGTCTGGGGCGCACTCACAACAAAGAAGAAACTTTTGCCCGAATTGCTGATCCGATCGGCTACATTGATGCAGCTGATATTTACGATTTAATCAAGGCGATTGTTTCGACGCAGCGCGACTATGGCGATCGAGAAAATCGTCGTCATTCCCGGATGAAATATTTGGTTAATGACTGGGGGGTGGCGAAATTCACTGCTCAGGTGGAAAAATATTTTGGTAAAAAAATCCAGCCGCTGCAAGATTTGCCTGTTTTTCAATATCTCGATTTCTTGGGTTGGCATGAACAAGGCGATGGCAAGCTGTTCTTAGGACTATCGATCGAGAATGGTCGGATCCATGACACGGAGAAGTTGCAGTTGCGATCGGCACTGCGGCAGATTATTGAGAAATTTCAGCTGCCTATTCGTCTGACTCCCCATCAAAACGCGCTGCTGTACGACATCGATCCCCAAGACCGGGCGGCGATCGATCAGATACTAACAGCGGCTAATGTTCCAGCCGATCCGACGAAAATTGATAGCCTGGTGCGGTTATCGATGGCCTGTCCGGCTCTCCCCACCTGTGGTTTGGCGGTGACAGAATCAGAACGGGTGCTGCCCAGTGTCAATGAGCGTATTCGCCAAACCTTAACAGCGGTTGGTCTGGCTGATGAGCAAATGGTGATTCGGATGACGGGTTGTCCCAATGGCTGCGCTCGTCCCTATTTAGCAGAATTGGCTTTTGTGGGCAGCTTCCCCGAAAGTTACCAAGTGTGGCTCGGTGGAGCGGCGAACCAAACGCGGTTGGCCAAGCCCTACACCGATAAAATGCACATCAATGATCTAGAAACCTTTCTCACGCCGATCTTTAGCTACTTTAAGCAAGATCGACAGGCTGGAGAGGGTTTTGGTGATTTCTGCGATCGGGTGGGTTTTGCTAAAATTCAAGCCCGTCAGGATGTAACTTTGGCGACGAAGCCCACTGGTCAGCCTGGAGCAAGATGGCAGCAATTAACAGACCAGTTGCAGGTCAAAAACCAAGCGATCGCTAAACTTGAACAGGATCTCACCGCTACCCAAAAGATGACGGTAGAATTGGCCAACATCAAAAAAGATATCTTGAAGTTGGCGCAGGAAAATACGCAGCTGAAGAAAAATCAAGCGCCG